>CAYSVY010000020.1:0-60110 GCA_964434705.1 uncultured Flavobacteriaceae bacterium | reverse complement strand
TGCGTAAATTTAAAATCCAAAACGTGGCTTCACATAGCCCTGCGTTGTGTGTAATTTGAGAAAATATGAAAGTACCTATTTATAAATGGAGCGGAAATTATTGGGGATTTATTTATAATAACCGAATTTTCGACAAAGATTCTAACTATAAAGTTTGGATTGATGATGAAAAGAGAGCTTGGAATTCTGATGGAGTATACATTGGAGAAATAGTTAATGAAAATTATATTCTTCGGAGAAATAGTAAAATGCAACCGATGAATAAGATTCCTAAAATAACGCCTATTCCGCCAATACCACCAATCCCAAAAATTGACCGAATTGGCAAAATTGGTAAAATGGGTTGGACAGATGTACTCGATAAATTATAACAGTCAGAATAAAAGAATGGGAATATTTGATTTTCTAACCAAAAAAAAGAACTTACCTATTGATTTTTCGGAACAAAATGTTTCTGAACTGACTCGGAAATCTGATTTACTTGGGCAAACTCTAATTGACAATGGACTTGGATTTTATGTTGACTATTTATCTCAAATCCGACTTGCGGCTGACAATAAAAATGAGCGGGAATTTAAGAAATTGGTTATTAGTAGAGAATTATTTGGAGGAGCTGGAGCTCTATGGGAAATTCACATTGAAAACCAAATTGAATACAAGAAATTTAACAAGCAGTTTACTGAATATATTGATTTACTTAAACGAATGGGAATTAAAAACGGACGAGTAAATCAAATTCGGAAAACAATGCCAAAACTGAACTGAAAAATAAAAACTACACACAACAATGGCTATAAGTAATTGCTTGTTCTCGCCTACTTCTGAAAATCCTCGCGGATTTTCAGTTTGGTGTGTACTTGCAAAGTTAACCGCTAAACCACGCAACTACTCATAGCCGAGACCGTTGTAAGCCATTAAAACCATCAATTAAATGAATGACACTTTAGATAAATTTGGAAAGCTGATAGTCGAAAAATTGAGGGACAAACAAATTGATATGTTCCAAGGTCTTATAAAAGGTACATGGAGGGATAAAGGATCAAAAGAGTTACATGTTAAACTTTCAAAATTAACCCAAGATCAAAAACAAGTTGTTGCAGACGTTTTGGAAGAAACACTTGAGTGTGTTATGCATGATTTTCTATTTGCCATTCAAGAAAGTGATAATTTAGATACTGGGTTAAAAGTTTACATGGATAATAAAAACGTTGCTGAATTATCTGACGGTTTACATGGCGAAATCTTTGGCGAAGAAGGTTGGATACATAGATTCAGTAGACACAAGTCTTTTTATGAAAACAAAAATTCAAGCTGGATTAAGAAACTGTTCAGTAAAAACAAATAATTACATAACGATAAATAAAACGGCTTACAACAATGGCTATAGTCCATGTTGCCCATTTGCTATCAATTTGGAGAAAGTGGAATCTTTCTTAGGTGGGGTTAGGCTGTAGAGGTTTATTGATACTTCTTGGTCACCAACGATGATATCTTTTGTGATGGTCTCCACCACATTTCGCTTTTCTTCATTGGATAGCTTATCCCAATTATCATATAAGCTTTTTGCTTCTGATAAAATAAAATCACTCGATTTTGCATGTTCTTTTAAAATCTTGATTTCAGATTCTAAAGTTTGAATCGTACGCTCCAATTGTTTAAGTTGCTCATTAGGCTCGTTATAGAATTCTTTAAATCGTTCCGTTTCGATCTGACCTTGTTCGTGTAACTCAAAAAGTTTAGAGATTTTAATTTTTAGTTTATCTATTTTTTCTTTAACAATCGTTAGTTCCCTTTCTTTATCTTTAATACCCGTTTGGCTACTTTGGTAATAGGCTTCTATATCATCTTTTGATAATAAAAATTGCTTCAACTGACTTTTAAAGATTTCTTCAATATCTTCTGTTGGGATTTTACGTTTACACTTTTTGCAAGTGTATTTTGGATTGGATGACGGTACATACATCTTACCACCACAAGCACATTTCAAAAACCCTGTAAACAATTTCAACTTTTTGTTCATAGGTTGTGTCTTGGTCGATTCAAATTTATGGATGATATCATTGACTTCCTGCCATAATTCTTCACTTACAATGACTGGTGATTCATGAATATACCATTCGCTACTGTCACGCATTTCAGGTTGCCCGTTCTTACCTACTTTGGTAAATCGAGTTCTACGGACACCTTTAGTAATAGGGTCTTTAAGTAAACGCTTGATTGCCATGTCTGAGAATTTCTTTCCTCGCTTAGTGCGATGTCCTTCTTCATTTAATAGTCTTGCAACCGTTCCGTAGCGTTGGTGTTGCAAATACAATTCATACATTTTCTTTCTAACAATAGATTCTTCGGGATGTAACTCGATATCATCTTTACCCTTACGTTGGTAACCGTATGGAATACCACCCATGACTTTTCCCATTTTCGCTCTGGTTTCAACCGATGCATTAATACGGTCTACTATTTCTTCACGTTCCCATTCTGCCATTGAAGAGATAATTCTAAAAAATAAACGTCCAGCAGGTGTGGAAGTATCAAAAGACTCTTTAAGCGAAATTAAATCCGCATTATGCTCTTGAAAGAAATTTGCAAACTCTAATAGTTCAATGGTATTTCTGGCAAATCGTGCGATTTTAGAAAAGATAAGTCCTGAAATATGTCCTCTATGAATATCCATTAACATACGCTGACATTCGGGATGATCCTTCACTGTTTTGCCCGATACTCCTGTGAGGTCATAAATCTCAATAACATCATAACTCTGTAATTTTGCATACGTTTTGGCTTGGTCCAAATGATGTTCGGGACTGTCTCCTCTTTTTTGGTCTTCTGTGGATACACGAATCCATATGCCTACACGCTTGTTCATTTATAACTTCTTTAGGGTGAATGTCTAAAGTAGTTATAAGTGTTGCAAAAGTCAAGTTTCTTTCTAAATAGTGTTACTCCAAATAATAATGCGTTAGCATCAGTGCAAAAGCATCAAATACGCCCATTTGATAATGCTCGGCCATCCAAGGGAGACGTTTATGTGGTGCTTTATCCTTTAGTATAGGATACCAGTTCAAAATTACCATGGCGATTTCATATTTGGTCTTGGCATTGAAAGACGAAAAAGTCTGTTTGATCTGAGAACGTGAATAGATTTTTAGGTTCAGGTTTTTGGCTCGTGCTAATTGGATAATAGCATCAATAATCCGTTTTTGCCGGTTTGAAATTTTGCGTGCTTTGTAATCCAGGAGCAATACAATATCGGGCTTGCAATAATCCATTAGCCATTTTACCTTTTTCATGTATTTATGGTGCGATATAGGATGTACTTTTTTGATACCATAGTCCAAGATTTCCTTTGGACCTTCACAGATTACAAAACCTACACCGAAGGTATTGGGATATAATACCAAGGTAATCTTTTGATGTTTAGTTGTTGCCATGGTCGGTTTCGCTTGTGTCCTGTAAACATCCTATATTATTGAGTACTTCATAAAGTGCCGTAATCCGTTTTTTTAAGTTTGGGCGTCGTCACTTCTTCCTCCAACTGGCTGATCAGCGAAGTTGTTTTTGCAGATAACGAGTCCATCATTCCCAAGAGGTTATATTTGAATAGCTTTTTGAGTGGTGTTTTTGTGATGATGTGATAGGCTATGATAACGCGAGTAGGCGGTGTTTTTTTGCCCTTTTCATATTTGGACAGATTTGAAAAATCCATGTCCAAGAGATAGGCCATATCTTGAAGGGTCAAATCAACATTGCGTCGCGACTGTTTAAGATAACTTATAATGTTCATATAGGTTTTAAAAGTCATAGGGGTTAATTCTCCTATGACTTTTATTATACTAGCTGTAGAATCACTTCTTCAGGAGTTAGGCTTTTTGGTACTGGAGTACCAAAAAATTTCGCTTTCGCCCAAAATATGTTGGTAAGGCTGTGCATAAGTGGTTCGCCTAATGTCTGCCAGGATCGATATGTTGACCACGTAGAATATCTTGATAACGTTGAGCATCGGATTGCCGATAATTACGATGTGTTGAAGTTGTTTCGTTTTCTTTTGTATGTGTTTGTTTTGTATTGGGTCGGTATCTAAACAGGTCGACCAACATATCTACCATACTCTTCTTTTTCATAGCTCTAAAATACGGTGCATATGCGTAATAAATACGTTTCTTTCCACGTCTATCTTTCGGGTGTCGCAATTCCCTTTCGTGACTGTCCAGTGCCACGATGAGCTCTTTGTAAATCAGTTCAGAAATCGCCATGGATATAGATTTATGGGTAAGTCTCGTTCTTTTGGAAAAGAACGAAATACTAATCCAATCCTTGCGCTTGCGTTGCTTTGTCTTTGGGTCTATCCAGCCCAATGTTTGCCTAATGACCACCATGAGTACTTTTAACTGAGCTTGGTTAAGGTATGGGAGATATTGGTCAAAGATTTCGTTGGGCACTTGCGTGGAACGGTAAAAATGTTGCATAGCCTAAGTATCCTTAAATGTCATGGGATGAATAGTTGCGCTATTTGGTATCCGGGAGCAATGTTCTTAGTAATTTCATACATGAGAGTATTACAAATTTCTGTTTGTAGAGTTCTGAAACCCAACCCGTGGGGTCACCCAAGGCATTAAATGGCTTTTCAAAGACCGCAAACCCATTGTTGAGCTTAAAAAATACGCTGTTATCGGAAATCAAAAGTTCGGAAAAGATAATTCTGACGATTTGGTCTTTCTCAAGCGCTTTTGCGTAATCATAGTATAAACTAACGTGTTTTAGAAGTTCGGAAAATTTCACGACATCTTTTACGGTTTGGTGCATGGCTTCGTCAGAAATAGTCTCTTTATGGGATAGTTCTGCAAGTTCTTTGTTTAGTCTAATCTCTTCATTCATAAAATCCTCAGCAGAGTACACGCCCGTTTTTAGCAATTCCAATTTATTGGATCTTAAATACTTCAGGTCGTCCCTAATTTTATCCTTTTTGCGCTTAATGGTATCAATAGTCTTATGCCGTTTTTCTTCAAAAAGTGCAATCCTTGTGCTAACGGATGCCTCAATAGCCACCAGTTGGCTCTCGCTGAAGTAAAGCTGATGCATTCGGGTATTGAATTCTTTTGAAATAAAATCAAAATTCAAGCTTTTGCGGGTGTTTGTACATCCCTTTTTGCACCGCGCTCCAAAATATAAAATCCCTTTTTTAGTATAAGGGCTGTAAACACGCTTACATTCCGCACAACGAAGCAGGCCTCTAAAAGGCAACTCTTTGGTTTTGTTGTAACGGACGCTAACGGTTTTTTTTTAGCAATATGGTCTGCACTTGTTGGAAGAGCGAATCTGTAATCAAAGCCTCATGGGATGTGCTAGGTATATAACGACCATCAATATCTTTTATCTTTCCTGTGTAAAAAGGGTTTTTTAGGATTTTGCTGACCATACCAGCGGTGATGGGGCGTTCTATTTTTGGGATAGGTGCCACTTCACCTTCTTCCGCCAATAGCTCTTCGGTAGTCCGTTTACGGCGCATGGGCAGAGTAGTTAAACCTTGATCGTTTGCAAAGTGTGCCAAGCTCGAAAGGCTCCAGCCACCTTGTGCATAATTTTCGAATAATTTTTTGATGATCGGTGCGCGTTTGGGATCAAAAGGTTTGCTGTCGATATTTCCCATGTTTAAATAACCTATAGGTGCCCTATATGTACACTTGCCCCTTGCTCGAGCATTTTTTGTGGTCAAGCGCACCTTTTCACTGGTTACCCTAGAATGGTGCTGGGCAAACATTCCATCAATATCCATATGCAGAGCACCTGCACTGGTGTTCCCGTAGTTTGCATATACAAATCTCACATCTATTCCTTTGCGCATCAGTTTTCTTATGATGGTATCGTCTCCTTTGTTGCGGCTTATCCTGTCCCAGCATAAACAGATGATACCTTTAAAATGCCCCTTGCTTAGGTGCATTACCAGTTTTTGAAACTTGGGTCGTTCTATATTGTACTGCACTTTACCATCGTCAGTAATGATCAAAGTATCGTCTTCCTTAAAACCAGAGTGCCTTTCGGAAACAATACCGTTAACAGAAAATCCCTTAATATCCAGATCAGCTACTGACAATACTTCATTTGTTGCAAACTTGATGTTTTCCGCCTTTTGATAGGCAATAGAGTTTTTTTGGTTGTTGGCTTCATCGGTACTTTTTCTGTTGTAGATCAAATACTCATTTTTATAAGTCCCTTTAACAATGGCTTTATGAACTGTATCGTTGTGTTCTTTATCCGGCATAACATTACTCTATCTTACAGATTTTTCCATCGCGTATTTCATATCCGTCCGATTTCATTCTTATGTGGATATCGTAAAGTACCAAGCTCAACTCTTCCAAAGCTTTGATGGTCTCCAAGGGCAAGGATGGATGGTTTTTATCTGTTGATGGTTCTAGCATAGCATGAAAAAATGTGGCCTAGCAATAGCCACAGCATGCTTTAATTAAAACCTAATTGAATATCAAATTACAGTTATGCCCTTTGGTACTGTTGTTGCCATTTGGCATAACTCCAAGAAAAGACCAAACAGATTAATCTGTGATGTATGCCCAAGCCTTTTCATCCCTACATATCTTATTTTGCACAAACCGATTTTCGAGACCAAAGGGATGTCTTTGGCATTTTGCAACACGACCGATTGGTCGGCATGTATCTGCTTGGAAAAACTGGAAGCGGAAAGACCAACGTCCTTAAGACACTGATCCATCAGGATATCATCCATGGCAGAGGCTTATGCCTTTTAGATGTAAATGGCGATTTGCTAAAGCAAATTTTAAAGGATATCCCTGAATATAGAACCTCAGATGTGATTTATTTGGACACCTCTAATCCGAATTTGGAATGGGGCTACAATCCGCTCCGAAAAGTGACCTACCACCATAGGCATCTCATTGCGTCCCACATCATCGAAACCTTCCAGAAGCTATGGGGACAACAGTCTTGGGGTTTGAAGTTGGAGCACATTCTGCGAAATGTCATTCTCACGCTTTTGGACCAGCCTAAAACAACCTTCTCAGATATTCCGAGGTTACTGCTCGACGACAATTTTAGAAAGAATTGCATTCGGAATATAAAATCTGATGACATCCGTTTGTTCTGGACACACCAATTTCCCAAGTATTCCAAAACAGATGTATTGCCCGTTCTGAATAAAGTCGGCAGTTTTTTGGCGATTCCGATAATCAAAAAAATTCTGGTGGACAATAAAAAGCAACTGTCCATCCAATCGCTTATCGATAATGAGAAAATTCTTTTAGCAAACCTTTCCAAAGGGACACTTGGTGCCGATGCCTCACATTTGTTGGGATCGCTATTGCTCAATTCCCTTTCTGCTTCTGGATTTCATCGCAGTACGGTTGCCGAAAAAGACAGGCTTCCCTTTTTTATCTATCTCGATGAGTTCCACAACTTCACGACCTTATCTTTGGTTAACATGTTTTCAGAGTTGCGAAAGTTTAAAATTGGCTTTATCGTAGCACATCAATATCTCAACCAATTGCCTTTAAAAATCAAGGACGCTGTTTTAGGAAATATTGGAACCATCATCTGTTTTCGGGTTTCTTATCTGGATGCCAAATATATGGCACAGGAATTCTATCCTGTTTTTAAAGCGAGTGACTTTGTAGAATTAGAAAATTTCCATATTTATCTCAGGCTTATGATCAATGGTAAGCCTTCAAGGCCATTCTCTGCCAAAACTATTACAAAAGATACCATCGGAAATCGTATTGGTGCATCAAGACCAAAAGGCTGAACTCCAGTCTTTTTTGTTTTCCATCATACTGTTTTCAAAATAACCTTTAATTCAATAACAAATGAAAACAGATTTACCAACACCTATTCCACGATCTGCTCCAGAGGTAGAACTCCATTTCAAGCGTCCACTATTCAAAAGTATGGTTCACGTTACTTGTGCTGAAGACGCTGTGCATTATTTGAGACAAACCGTCAATACCAAACAACTGGATTTGCGAGAAAGTTTTTGGGTCATCTTAATGACCAATGCCAATCGTATTCTGGGGATTTCCGAGGTGGCTACTGGAACTACAAGAGGTGTTCAGACCAATATCAAATATATTTTACAGTTGACCTTACTCTCAAATGCGAGTGCCGTAATAGCCAGTCATTGCCACCCATCAGGTAATTTAAACCCATCTAAAAAAGATATCTCTGAAACTAAAAAGTTACAACGTCTTTTAAAATTAATGGAAGTGACTTTACTAGACCATATCATTATCACTTCTGAATCCTTTTTGTCTTTTGCCCAAGAGGATTTGCTATAGCCATCAAATGGCTGATTTATTATTCCAATCCTAATCCCTAATCATCATGTATGCCCAAAACACCTATTTCCTATTATGGTGGCAAACAGAATATGCTCAAACATATTTTGCCACTTATTCCTAAACATACCATTTATACTGAAGCTTTTTTTGGTGGTGGTGCTGTCTTTTTTGCCAAATCACCTAGCGATTCTGAAATCATTAATGATTTGAATGCTATGGTGGTCAACTTTTACGAAACAGTACAAACGGATTTTGACAACCTAAAAGCCAAGATTGAACAAACACCATTTTCAAGAGCAAGTTATAAGGTAGCATTGACCGTTTATAAAATGCCCCATTTGTTTAATAAATTACAACAGGCATGGGCATTTTATATCGGCACGAATATGGGGTTTTCTTCTCAGATAGGTGCTTGGGGATACGATAAATATGGGAAGCAGGTCAAAAAACTATTGAACAAAAAAATCAGTTTTAATGAGGACATTTATAACCGGCTTCAACATGTCCAGATCGAACATAACGATGCTTGTAAGGTAATTGCCAGTCGTGATGCCGAAGATGCCTTTCATTATATCGATCCGCCATATTTCAATTCCTGCCAGTCCTTTTATAGTGGCTATACCGAAGCTGATTTTGAAAAGTTGTTACAAACCCTTGAAGGTGTTAAAGGTAAGTTTCTGCTCAGTAGTTACCCATCCGATATTTTGGACAGATACATTCAAAAAAACGGATGGCACACCAAATCCTTCAATAAAAGTCTATCAGCCACTAAAGGTATTAAAGGCAAAGCACGAGGTCGAAAAACTGAAGTGCTAACTGCCAATTACGAGCTAGGTAAGATTGGGCAACATGCGTAAAACGCCTCTCCGAGTTGTAGAACTCTTTGCTGGTGTCGGTGGATTTAGAATAGCCTTAGAAGGTTATCCAAAACGGAAAGATTCTGATTTTGAAATTGTGTGGAGCAATCAGTTTGAGCCTCGAACCAAAAAGCAACATGCCAATTTGGTTTACAAAAACCGATGGCCAAAAGCGCATCATTCCGAGGATGATATTGAAAATAGTGTTGAAAATGATATCGATAAGGTCCCTGAACACGATTTGCTTGTTGGTGGCTTCCCTTGCCAAGATTTTTCCATTGCGAATCGTTCGCATAATAAAGGATTGGAAGGCTCTAAAGGAAAATTGTGGTGGTCTATCTACAAAATCCTTAAAAAGAAACGCCCCAATTATATTCTTTTGGAAAATGTAGACCGCCTATTACGTTCCCCTTCCAAACAGACCGGACGTGACTTTGCCGTGATATTGAACTGTTTAAACGAGCTTGGATATGCCGTAGAATGGCGCGTCATCAATGCTTCTGAATATGGATTTCCGCAACGACGACGGCGTATATTCATTTTAGGGTATCAAAAAGGTTCAAAACTTTACAATAAGGTTAGGCAAACAGAAACACTGAATTGGTTGACCAGATCTGGAATTACCGCTAAAGCCTTTCCTGTTGCATCTTTTGGAAAATTAAAACTGGGTATGCTTCCAGATACGATTGAAGATACTCTGGAAACCTTTTCCAATAAAGAGGCTGTTTTCGATAAGACAGGATTGCTATTGGATGGTGTGTATTGCACCTATAAAATCACCCCAGATTTTAAAGGAAAGTTTACAACATTGGGTGATATTCTCTTAGATGAGCATCAAATTCCTGAGTCTTATTTTATTTCAGAACAGGATTTACCGAAATGGGAAACCGTAAAAGGCGCCAAAGCCATTCACCGTATCAGCAAACAGACAGGTAAACCTTATATCTACCGTGAAGGTAAAGTCACCTTTCCCGATGCATTGGACAAACCTTCTCGAACACTTTTAACCCGTGAAGGCGGTAGTTATATCTGCCGAGAAAAACATGTCGTCTGCCAAAACGGACGCTATAGACGACTTCACCCAATTGAACTCGAACGCCTTAACGGCTTCCCTGAAGATTTTACAAAATGTGATGGGATTACGGACATCCAACGTGCCTTTTTTATGGGCAATGCCTTGGTGGTTGGTATTGTAGAAAGATTAGGAAAAGAACTGGCTAGAGCTGTTCGCAGTAAGCAGTAAGCAGTAAGCAAAATTAAATATTCATCTGTGGCGATTCGCCACTAAAACTAAATACAAATGAAAAAAGTAGTAAACAAAACGGTCAACCTTGATTTGGTTGGCGTTAACGGAAATGCTTTTATGATTATGGGTGTCTTTCAAAGACAAGCCAAACGTGAAGGCTGGACACAAGAACAAATTGATGCTGTCCTAAAAGAAGCTAAAAGTGGGGATTACAATCATCTGTTAGCTACCATTGAAAATCATTGTGAACCTAAAAATGAAGACCATGACAATTAAAGAACGAAAGCTGATACTTCATTTTTTGGAGCTATTGGCAAAAGAAACCGAAACACGAAAAATAACAGAAATCGATCCTGTATTTCTTCAATTAATTCCACGAAAAGAGTTGATTGAAATAGTCTTATGGTTATTTACCAATTACGACAGAAGTATGCTAACTGAAAAAACTGATGCAGAACTTTTGGACCTAATTGGTGATGATACCTGTGTACTTTCTTATATGATTCAGAAATGGAAAGAGGGTATTAATGCTGTACCAATATTAAGCCAAGAAGAAGTTCATAGTTTTTTTGATGAGATACAGATTGCCCCTCATTATTTAAGGGATAAGCCAGTTGAGGAATGGGACAGTTACGATGTCAGTAATTATTATTCCATTTTGTTTAAACGTGGAAAGACCCAACGCGTATATGCTATTTTCACTTCTGACGTAAAGGATGAAGATAAATATGCTGTAACAACGCAGCCCTCATTTTTCTTTGACACCGAAGATGAGGCTGAAAAAGAATTAGAACGTATTTGTATCGAATCCAAACGTCCAAAATCTGATTTTATTATCCATTCGCTTTGGAGGATCACTTAACTGAATAACAACAATTAAAATTTAAAATTATGAATGCAACTATTGTCGATGTTCTTATTGAAAACATCAAAACTGACCAAGGCTTACTCGAAGATATCGAAGTAAAAATTGAAGAAGAAAAAGAAGCCAAACGTGAAATTACAGAACGCTTAAAAGGCTATCGTAAGGATTTATCAGTATTACTGAAATATGCTGATGATGCTCAGCGTAAAAAGATAGAAGACCTTGGTTTTGAACTTACTGAACAAAGCAATGGACTCAATCCTGTAGCTCAAATAGTTTTTGAAATCATTTTAAAAGCTAAGGATAACCAAATGGAGAATGGCAAATTGTATGATGCCTATCTGAAAGTTGTAAAAGCTAAAAAACAAGAGCCATTAAATTACACTGAGTTTAATATCAAGTGCCGTTCCCTTTTTAATACCCAACGCTTGTTGCGTAAAAAAGGAAAAGACCCTAAGAACACGCGTCAGGATATCATTTCTTTAAATGGTCGTGTGCTGAAATCTTCAGCAGAAGAAAAAAAGAAATCATGAAACCAGATAACTACCTCGATGTATTCAATAACAAAGAAAAAGCGACCCAACACGCAATCTGGTTAAATTTCAAGTACCGTATTGCAAAGATTCGTTTTGGAGTCGTTGATCATCCTGAAAACAAGTGTGCAGTATGTGAAGAAGCAACAAGAGATGAAATGGGTATCCCATTTATTGATACTTCACAAGACCACTCCAATATGAATTACGATGAAATCCGTCATATTAAAATGGACTATGACCCGCTTCCATATTTGGAAGAATTGACAGGTACATTTTCAGTAATAGATGGAGAACTTTTAAGGTTTATTATTCACGCCAAGATTCCACTTGAAAAGTTAATTCGTTATGAATTAGCGATTCGTGGATATGATGAGAACCATCGTTGGTGCGGGTTTGATAAGGCTAGAAAAATTTGGTTAAAAAAAGAATAATCATTTAAATAAACACTCAGAACGTTTCTGGGTGTTTTTACCCCAACGCGCTACTTAGCCTAAACATTGGCAGGTACATGGCAATAAGAATAACACCGACCAAAACACCGACGACCATAATGATGAAAGGCTCTAAAGCTGTTGAGAGCAATTTGGATTTCTGTTGCACTTGTGTGTTATATTGGGCGTTTAAACGCTGAAAGATAAACTCGTTTTGGTTGGTCTCTTCGGCCACTTTGACCAATGCGACCATCTTGTCATCAAAGAGCTTGTGTTTACTAAGACTTTGGCTTAAAGATTTTCCTTTTAGAATATCAGATTCCACAATTTCCAAAGCATCTTGTAAGGGCATAAAGCCCATCATTTTCTTTACCAATTGAATACTATTCACCAAAGGCACTTTTGATGCGGTCAACAAAGAAACCGCCTGTGTAAATTGTGATAGGTATATGGTTTTTATGAAATTCCCGACATAAGGCAGTTTAAGAATGAATTTATCTTTAAAACGCCTGTACCATATTTTTTTATTGAAAACACCTCTAGATGCAATTAAAAAGAGAACAATCGCCAAAAATAGCCAACCATAGCTTTTAAAGAATTCAGATGTAGCAATAATAAATTGGGTGATTTTTGGCAAGTCCACATTTTGTTGCCTAAAAATATCCTGAAACATAGGCACAACATAACTCAGCATAAACGCAACGACCAATACGGCAGTTGTCAGTATAATACCTGGATAGGTCAAAGCACTGATAATATTTCGGCGCTGTTCGTTTTTGCGACTGTAAAATGCACCGAGCTGTTCGGCTACCTCTTGTAACGTTCCTGTTTCTTCGCCAATTTTTATGGAGTAATACTCGTATTCGGTAAATTCTTTTTGGGGCTGTAAGGTTTCCGATAAACTAGAACCTTTTAAGATATCTTGAGATATCTTTTGCAATATGGCTTTTTGCTGTCGCTTTTTTTGAGCGTTCTCAATAAGTTCCAAGGCGTCTTTCAACGTTATGCCGGCTTTTAATAGCAAGCCCAACTCGGTGTAAAAATCTTCTTTTGTTTTATTGGAAAATGCCGAGCCAAAAAGTGTAATTTCCTTTTTTAGAATCGACTCTTTGTTTGACGTTTTGGCCTTTTTAGAAGCAGTGGTCTGTATGTTGTCTAACTGAAATCCCATATACTAATTTGTATTCATAAATTGAACTGCATCATTTTGCTTGAATACAAAAATGGGCTGTTGTTGCGTTTCCTTTGATGTCTCCAGTTTAATAGCATCAATATCGCCATTATTCGTCTCTTCACCTTTAAGAAACAAACGTTTGCTGTCGAGTGCAATATTGAACGTGTCTTTCGCTCTTATCACTTTGTTTTGGTCAAAAGAATACTTAATGGAATCTATTGGTGAGCTTAATCTTAGGGTATTGTCTAATGAAGAATATTTAATATTTTGATATCTGTTGAAATCCAAGCTCAGAGCCAGTTCCAATCGATTGATTTCTGAAGTTTTTTCCAGATTTCCTTGAATGGCGTACATCTGTTTTTGCACCAATTGCAATACCGAATATGCCAGGCTAACCACAATGACTGTGAGTATCAATACCACGAGTATTTCACTTAATGTAAAAGCTTGTATTTTCTTAGTGAGTTTCAAAAAAGGGTTTACTTAAATTTTGCTTTGTTTTTGAATTAGAGGCTTCCAAAATTACAATAGAATGGTCGTTGCTTTTAGTATTGTAAATTTCTATACTCCAATCCTTGTAATCTCCCAAATAAGGGACTTCCAATTTATTATTCGAATACAAGTAATGTAGTTCAGCAATATGTGCATCAATCAACCTCGTGTTGTTTTTAATACTGTTTGAAAACAGATTGTTCATAATCATACTGGCCAGCATAAAAACAATCACGATCAGTACAGTAGCCACCAAAGTTTCCATAAGCGTGGAAGCTTTTACACGGTGATTGGGACTAAACATTGTGTTTTTCATTTTTAATATAGCCATTTTGCTACTGCTTTTTGCGAATCTTTTATCAGTAAGCCAACATATTCTTTAGGTAATTCCTTAACCGAAATACTGGCGTTATATAAATGATTTTGATAAATAGAACCGCCATTGTTTACTATAAAGCTATGCGAAAATACCGTGCCATCTACTGTGCCCAAAAGCTCCAGATTTTGGTTGCAATAGACTTCGCCTGTTACTGTTGAATTCTCAGAAATATAAAGTTGTGGATTATAATTATTTGTTTTGGGAGTACCAATAAAAATGATTTGACCTGCAATGCAAGAATTTTTCCCAATTTCAATGGGAATGTCCTGTATTTGACTGCCTGAGTCTAACGGTTGTGAATTACATGTTTCGTGCAAAATCAAGCTTGAGGGATATGATAAACGTACATTATTTCCAACGGTAATGGTTTTGCTTGCGATCACTTGAAAATTTCCTTTAGTACCATCTTTTATGGTAATTTTAGGCGCAATGAGAATAACATCTTTTAGATTTGAAGAGGCGTCAACGCTAATTTCTGTTTGGGACTGAACGATAACATTTCCTGTCAAGGTTATAAAACCAAGATCAATTTTACCGCTTTGATAAACTATTTGAGTAGGATTTGAAAAAGAGTTTGAATAGAATTGATCATTTTCGATTTGCAAAAATTGAGAGTCATCAGCTCTTGTCCCTATAAGATGAACAGTCTTTATATAATAGAACCAGTCATTGGAAAGTTTCGGAAAGGCATCTATCACTTTTGAGCTTCCATAAAGGAGTTTTGTCCCGTTATACGACTCTCCCGAAATATAGCCTGGCTTAACACCTTGTAAGGGCAAGTAAATCAAACCATCCAGTTTGGTATTACCAACCAGCACCAATGGTGTTTTAGTTTCTTCTAAATAGAGAGATGGTCTATCCAATTCCAATTGGCTAGAACCAACTAATGCCTGTTTTTTAAAACGATGTGTTTTTATTTTTGAATCGACCGAAATTTTCTCAAAAGCACCCCAAAAGCCTCTGTGCACTTTGAGCGACTTATAGGATTCGTCGTCTAAATTTATAGTTAAGGTATCTTTTAAAATTAGGTTATTTTTAATAGTAAAGTGAATACCTCTATTGCAGTTATTAATGGTTTCTTTTGCTAAAGACGCCTGAAGTTTAAAACGATTGTGTATATGGGTCAATAATACAAAAGCAGTCAACAAAAGTCCTACGATAATGACGATATGCAAGGTTAATTGTAATGCACCTGCTTTTATTTTTTGCAACAGCATATCAATCAACTAATATGGTTGTGTTAATATTATTAAACCTCATGGCCACTTGTTTTGAGTTGCCGGATACCAGCCTAACATCATTCACAGATTGTCCTTTGCGCATCAAGTATTGTTTTCCGTTGATGGTTAAAATGAATACTCTATCATTATCGTGTTGCACAATACCCGAAAACGTAATGATAGGAACATTAACCGTATTTTTTTGAGAAATCGTTTTTTTTGTTGGCGTGGTGTTTTTCTTCGTTTTGAGCGTTCCTAAAAACGGATCGCGATCGATATCAGAAATGGTAAACGACTCCGTTTTGGCAATAGTTTTGGGCTTAAACTCTGCAACGGAAATAGCATTGGATATTTCGGGTGCATCTGGGCTGATACCATTAACAACTCTGTAAATAATGGTTCCCCAAATTCCAGCTGTGGCAACAATCAAAAGGTATGTGGTTAATTTACTCTTCAACGGTAAAACTTTGAGTGGTATATGCTGTTTGAAAATCGGAGTTCTCGGCTCTTACGCGCCATTGGTAATCGCTAGTTTCAAGAGTAATATTAAGATTTAATTCTGGTGTCAAAGAGTCTATTACAATTTGTTGTGCTTCGGTAAAGTTGGGTGTTGCGATTTGCAATCTATAATTATCAGCATCTTCAACAGCGTTCCAATTGAAAGTTACAGATGTCGTAGATAGCGTTACACCATCAGTTGGTGCCAAAACCGTTAAAGTCTCATCTGAAATATCTGGAACCTCCGTTATTTCTTCACAAGAATGAAAAATCAAAATTCCTATTAACACAAAAAGTTTTTTCATAAGTTCAAATTAAAATTTCAAATAGTCATTCACGTCTTTATCCTTTTTAGGAAACCTAAAAGTACCTTTGGGACAACGTTCATCTTGTGCTACGAGATCAACGATTTCCCAAGTGGAATAGCGCACCTCTTTCCAGCAGAAATTAGAAGTACCGTATTTAAACGAAATACCTTCAGAGAATGGAATGGTATCTACCAAAACACCTTCTCTATATAAGTGCAAAGCATAAGATTTAACCCCATAGGTTTTCACAAAAACCTCATCTGCCCGAAGAATCGCAGTTTGTTGTTGGGCAGAGAACACCATGGAAACTTCACTAATTAAATGTGCTTCAGCCTTATTTTGCAAATAACCCTCAATATCTTCATTTTCTTTATTATTGATGTTGTTGATTACCGCAACTCGGTCGGCAATTTGTAACTTTAAAAACTTTGGTTTTGTCTCTAAAGAATCCACGTAATTAACAGCTATTTTTTTATTTTGATGTACTGTAGCTTTCTCAAATGCCTTAAAGCTTGAATTACTGAACGCTTGTTGTTTTACATTTACTTTTATGGGTTGATCGTAAGATGGAATGGCCGTATGTGTATAGCTTTTTTCCAGTACATAGTTTTTGTCTTCGCCAATCTCACCCAATTGCAACTGCTCTACAGTAGAATATATTGTAGGGCTAATGATTTGGTTTGAGCAACTTAGGGTTATTGCAATCACAAAAAACAAGAATAATTTTGTCCGCATTTAAGTATTAAATTAGTGTTAAATTTAAACAAAAAATCCAAAGAAATCTAATTGTTAGATTTATTAATTTTAGATATTATAAGGCCATCAAAATATTGAAAATTGATATAAATTCCATCTTATTTAAAAGTGCTTTAATAAAGCAAATCATCCCCAAAAATAAATCCTTAAATGGGCTTCGAGATAGGTCTTGTTCTTTGAAAAGCAAATGGTCTTCCTATTTAATCGCTTTATATGTGTCCTCAAAGTTAAGTTCATCCGCTCGATTTTATTGGTGCTATACTTTAAACGTTTGTGAATTTCCCTTGGAATTAAATTCGGATAAATATTCAGCCTATCTGTATAAATCCTTTTTGGATTTAGTAGAAGAAGTTTATTGATGATTGGCTTTATGTTTTCTTTTGATTTACTACCAGCAGGATGGAGTGTGTTTGAGTTCATCCTTCTTGAAATAGTAAAACGAGTTACTCGATAAACTGGTAAGGCTGAGCCAAGCAGCGTAAAAAGATTGAGGAACTTGGTTTTGATCTTTCAGAACCAGAACGTGGCATGAATGCCGTAGCGAGTTTGGCTTTAGATATTGTTATGAAAGCCAAGAATAATGAGATTGAAAATGGCGAGCTTTATGAGGCTTATGCCAAAGTGGTTAAAGCTAAAAAGCAAGAACCTGAAAATTACACACAGTTCAATATCAAGTGTCGTACCTTATTCAATACCCAACGTCTGTTACGTAAAAAAGGTAAAGATCCGAAGAATACCCGTGAGGATATGATTTAACTTAATGGGCGTGTTTTGGAAAAAGATACCCAGAAAGCTGATGATAAAAAGTAATTTAATCTATAACACTTCGTTTTTGCGGAGTGTTTTATC
The DNA here is from genome assembly GCA_964434705.1 of uncultured Flavobacteriaceae bacterium. Classification (GTDB taxonomy): domain Bacteria; phylum Bacteroidota; class Bacteroidia; order Flavobacteriales; family Flavobacteriaceae; genus Winogradskyella. Next base: position 42,193 of record CAYSVY010000020.1, on the reverse strand, counting down.
TTGAATAAGATAAATATTTTTTATCTATTGATATTGTTCTAATTCTTCATTTAAGTCTCTAATAAACTCGTCAACATTAACTACAAAACCTGTTTTGCCATTAAGTGGAAATACGGATAGTAAATAATCGTTTTCTACGATAATTGAAGCTATCGTATTTTCAAAATCATCTAAAGTTATTTTAAAAGGCACATGGTTTTTCCAATTGCCATTTAAACTATCTGCAATAAAATCTTCTTCTGACCATATTGAAATTAGTGTTTTATCTTCAATTGTGGACAACCCTAAATCACCATTTTTATCTACAATAGCCCAAAATTCTTCATAGTCTGCTATTTTTCTTATGACATACTTATAGCGTTCAAATGATTTAAGTTTTGAAACGTTTTCTATGTGTTTTGGATGTAAAGGCATTATTTCTTTTACTGATTTGTGTTTGTTAAATTCCTTTCATTCTTACTATTTAAAATCATATAGAAAAGTAACCCTATCCCTATTATAGCCATTATACTTACGCCCACAGCCAAACTCATATTAGGGTTATCGACGAGTTTTTCGTTAAATAAACCGATTAGTACATTAAAAAGTCTTGAGGGTAAAAAAGCTAAACTTATGGCTATTGCCAAATATTTTGGATTGACATACTTTGTTAGAACAGAATTTACAACAGGAGCAAGGTGGATTTCTGCAATGCCAAGTAGCAGAACAGATAAAATATAAATCCAAACGTGATTTTGTGCTGGATTTTCTGGGATTAAAAATAAGATTCCAAATGACAGTGCCGCCAAAAGAAACCCAATAATCATTTTCACAAATTGACTACTGTAATAATACGTCCACAAAAAAGCGAAAATGAGACTTAGCGGAAGTGCAGGGTAAGAGTTACTAGTAATCCACATACTTTTAGGTATATCCAGTGTTAAAGTGTCATGCAATCTCATTTGAAGATCATAGATTGGGATATTTGATATTTCATACGCTGCCCAAAACAATCCAACTAATGTAGGTACGATTAAAACCTTCAATACCCTTACTGTCATCGAGGTTTTAATTTCAGGTTTTGGTAAATCTTGTTGTTTTGTAAACAGCAATATCAAAACTGAAATAATCATAAAAACACCAGCAATGATAAAACCTACATTCCAAGATTTTTCACCAAAATTTCCAATTAATATAATACCAACAAAACTTCCAATATTTATAGCGAGATAAAAAATTGTAAAACCAGCATCTAATAATTTAGTCTTATTTAGGTAAGATTTACCGAACAATGAAATTAGGTTTGGAGAGTACAATCCAGTGCCTAAGATAACTAAGGTAAAGCCTGCATATAACCCAGTTACAGTAGGTATACAAAATGCAAATGCACCCAATGCCTGAATAATACCACCAATGATTGCTATTCTTTTATTGCCAATTAATAAATCCCCTAGTAATGCTCCAAGAATTTGTGAAAAAATATATGCTCCAGAAATCCAACCATAAATCATAATAGCCTCAGAAGTTTCCATTTGTAAAACTTCGCTTGTCATATAAATAACAACAAGTGATCTAAGCCCATAATATGAACCTCTTTCAAATAATCTTGAAAGTGAATATAATAGAGTTTCTAAAGTATGTTTTTGATTAATAATTCTATGCATTTGAATTTTCAGCTTGGATTTTAATTTCTTGATTTCTCTTTAATAAAAAGTTATTCATATACTTTTTTAGAAATAGCCAATCAGCAAATTTTCCTAAAATTCCTAATGGTGATTTATAATCAAAAATATCGGTCATTATAGTTTGACCATCTTTTTCTTTAAAGATATGTTCATGTCGAAATGATTTGAAGCTACCTTTTTGCATTTCATCAACAAAGTAATCTGGTCTATTGAATTCTGTAATTTTACTTTCTAATTCTAACCAAAGTCCGAAATGTTTTGCTCTCCAAGTAACACTTTCTCCAAGTTCTAGTAATCCTGAAGTTTTACCAGCAATAGCCTTTTCTTTTGTGTGTTTAGTAGATTCTTTATGAAAATCAATACTCCTAGCTAAATCAAAAACGATTTCTCTAGGAGCATCAATTATTAACTCTATTGTTATTTTTGGCATCTTTATGAACTATAACAACTGACACTTAACACCTAGTTTAATAGACTCATTATAAATAAGTTGTGCTATTTCAGCATTCTCAAATTCAACTTCAATTATTTCTCCATTTAATACTCCATCATTAATAGATTTAGCCTCTTTTAGGCTTAAATGACTATTGGCTTTAAGCATTTTTGTAAATGATATTTTCTTCATACCTAAATTCCAACCAGTAAAAATTACTTTTCTCATCGTTTAAATGTAAGTTTTTATATCTAACAATTGTCTAAAAAACAAAACACTCGCAAATCACGAGTGTTTCAGTCCTTTATTAAAATAGTAGGGTTAATTTATAGGGCTAGGCTAAAAATAATTTTATTTCATTTAGCAACCCACTTATCATCTTTTCTTCAGACTCTTCTTTGTTAATTAACTTAAATTGAGCAAACCAATTCATATTAGGTGCTTTGAAATCGACCTTCTCTTGATACCATTTAGAAATCTTCCTTTCATAATCAATTTCATTGTTAACTTTTAAGCTAATAAAGAAACCTTCAAGAAATGATATATAATTTGAGATTTCATTCGTATCGCTTTGTATTAAAATTGAAGGATTACTTAGTAAAATATCAACAATTTCATTTAATTTTTCATCTGTATTAATCATGACTATTTATTTCAAAGTTCTTTCGTTGACAATATCAAAATTAAGGAATCCTCTGTCATCATATAATTTTTTATAATCATCTAATTTCATTCCTTCTTTTCCAGTTAATCTATCATATACCATACCATCTTTTGTAGCAGCAACATGCCAAGCCCATCCGGGATTTTCACCCCCAATATCACCTACTAAGTTACCAATTCGAGGGGTTATTTGCAAAAACTGGGCACCATCTCCCAATTCAGATACTAATGCATCAGCAACATCTTCACAACCGTTTGGAGCATCACAAGGACTACTAACTTTATCCAATTCTTTAAGTCTAATAACAGGACTATCATTATCTCCTTCAACCTTTAGTTGCCTATCATCAACTCGTAGATTTTCATCAATTGGAGTTCTTATTACGCCATCTTCATCGAATTGCATTTGAGGCATAAAATCAGTTGGCTGAGGTTCATCAAGTGACCAAGTATTCAACAAGGCACCAATTGTTAATCCGGCTGTTTTTGTTCCTAAGTTAATGAGCTTACTTCCCCAGCTAGGTTTTTTAACTACTTGTTTGACTGTTTCTTGTACAACCTTACCCTCACTAGCCATCGTCACCCACGGATTTCCTCTAGCTTTTTCAACTTTTACAGGCTCATTATGCTGAATATCTTCTCCTTGTATTGTTTCTCCCTCTAAACCTTCGATTTCAATTTTCCATATTGGGTTATTATGAGCAATTTGATAAGTGGATATGGACATAAATTCTTCAGATATTGGGTCAACTCCAAAGAATCTTCCTATATCAGGCATATAGTTTCTGTATCTAAATGTCAACCAATTTAAACCAAGTTCATTTTGCTCTTCTTGTCCAAGATATGTAAAGTTTCTTGCTACACTATTGCTATTAGCTGACACGATATTATTATACCCTTTATGTTTTAAGCCCAAGGGATAGTAATTATTCTCTTCTAAAATTTCGTTGTTGGAATCAATGCTTCCGTTACGGTCGGTGTCTGCATAAGCCAAGCGTATGTTGCCCAGGTGGTCCTTGTATTGATAGACATAGCTATATCCTCCAGAAACGTCTGGCTCAGCATAACCTTCCGCATGAGAGAAAAACTTCAATACAGCACCAGAACCCGTATTTTCGTAAATGTAATTGCCGGCATAATCAGTCGTAGTTGTACTGATAGCGCCCCAGTTGTTTACGATTTTTCTTTGCTTAACACCCGTAGCATCATAGACGTACACTATGTTGCCAAAACCAGAAGCATTACCAATGGAACTTATGTACTTTGGTAAATTAAGGTGGTTATAGTCTATGCCGTACATACCTTTGTTTTTATCTTCAATCATGTTACCATTGGCATCATAAGCATAGTCGTCCAAAGTAGGACTGTCGTAGCCGTCGTTAAAGCCTTCGCTCTTGTTGGACGTAGCATTGTCCGTAACCTTTAGCAGTTTGTTGCCATCATCATAATTATATGCAAGCACATCGATAGGACTATAGCTATAGTTTGCGTTTCTGGTGAGATTTTCGATATTGCCGTTTTTATCGTAGTTAACATTGTTCAATGAATAATCCAAAAAGTTACTGCCAACGGGTGTAATGGTACTGTACTGGTCCAGTTGGGTAAACCATGCGCTTGTTATCCTGTTTAGTGCATCATAATTATAGGTATAGCCTCTTTTATAGGTATTGGGGTCTATGCCCGTTGGTACGTTGGCCACGTCATTGGCGGTCTTCCAAATGGTCTCGCTAATATTACCGTTGTACAGCGGTGTGGTGTTACCGTTTACCGTATGGTTAAGCTGTGGCTTATTGTAATTGATCTTAAAGGCAAAGAGATCAACGTCAATATTGTCCACATCGTTTATCTGCTTGAGCCAGCCACGTATGTTGTAGGTGTAATCTATTTGTTGCAGGCCATCGTAAGAGGCAACTTTAACATCTTCTATGGAGCGGTTGGTATACATCATCGATACATCGCCTACCATTGGAAGGTTTGCTGTAGGAACGCTGGAAGTATAGAACACTTCATCATTTCTAAGGTATTGTATAGCTTTGCCGGTGCGCCGAACGGAAAAGGTATCTCCTGCCGTTGCAGTGAGCATATGGCCATGGTTATAACCATTTTCTATAACATATACGTTGTTACCTGAATTATAAAGTGCATAGTTGATACTGCTATAATGTTGGTCAGCATCAGTATATGATAGACCAACCATAACTACTGGAGTAGTAGAATTGGTCTTGTAGGAGATATAACCGTCTCCAGTTATGACTTGTTGCGTAGAGAAACCTGAGTTCCAGCCGTCGGGATCCGTCTTTGTAATTACATTACCTGTGACCGATATCCCGACTTCGTTGTCCAATATTGCCTGTTTTTCAACTGTTCCTCCAACAGTTTTAGTTGCAAGTTGCCCTAGATTATCATAGGTGTTCTTGGCAATAAGTTCTTCAGATCCATCATTTATCCTTTGGGATTGAGTTACCAATCTACCCATATGGTCATAGGTATTGGTTTCAACAGTTGTTATATCTGTTGGCTGGTCTGTTTTAGAATGCACCGATGTGGTTTCCAATGCCTTTCCCGTAAAGTCAAGCAGGCTTTTTATCTTGTCCGTAGTACCTAAATAGGAGTTGTGGCTATAAGCGTAGATAAGCCTAGCCCTAACATCATAATAACTTACGCTACTTATCCATTGGTTTGTTTCCAGTACCCTGACCTTGGTTCCGGTAGGTAGGCCTTTTGCGTTGGCAATAGGCGTTACGCCGTAGGCATCTTCGGTAGTGCCGTTGCCAAGATCAAAGGCATAATTATCGTAATAGTTGATGGTATATATTCTGTGCAGATTATAGGGGAAGGTCCGGTTTGTGTAGTGCAATACCGTTGTCGGGTCATTGAATATAGCCGTCGCGGAACTGGAAAATTCTTCGTAAAGATAGCCGGTTTGGTTTCCGGTTTGCCTTTCCACATGTCCTTGTACGGCCCATCTGGGTTCATTGTGCCTGTATAGCCCGGTATAGGCCACGCGCCCAAAGGTATCATACTTGGTAAAGAGCCATTCTTGAGGGCTTTTGGCACGCTGTATGGCGTCCTGAGTTAATACGGGCCTGTTTAAATCGTCATATACAATGTATTCCCAACCTTTTCCTGGAATTTTTTTCTCCACCAACCTGTTCCTGTGGTCGTAAATATATTGATAACCAAGTTCATCCAAATCATTGGTAATATCTTGTAAGCTTACAAAACCTGCGTCAATTTTTGGGGGCAGAACATAAGTAAGATTATTGTAATCATCATATATGTAATAGGTATCCAAAGGGCTTTGATCTGAATACGTACGTTTCAAAACTACTTGGCCCAGACTGTTTTTATACTCCTCTACCGTGTGGTCTTTTCCTTTAGTAGGTTGCCAGTTTTCATCTTTGGTAATCGTTTTTTGCAATTCCCCCGAACTATAGTGATCACTGTAAACTAAAGAAGGACTGTACGTTCCATTACTATCAAGGGTAACCGAAGCACTAAACTTTTTTATATAATCTGGTCCGGGAAAATTATTGGAATTTCCATGGTATTGGAATCGAATTGAATTGTTAGTTGATTGTCGTTCTGTGTAGTTTACGGTATTTCCCAAATGAGAATAATCGATTGGAATACTTGTTGAATAAGACAGACTAGAAACCAAGTAACTTGGATTTGTTGAAGTTATAGTGAAAAATCCATCTTCTATTTTGGCAAAGTAAGGTATTGGCCCAGAATTATCACTGAGTTGCCCCAAATCCATATCATAAATGGTATAAGGATATGTCGTTACAGCTACCAGAGCTCCGGTGTCTAGAGGTGCAGGATTGAATCCTGCGCTACAACTAAAGCTCAAGACATTTGAAGTTATACTTATATTAATAGTACTACCTCCACCCGTAGTTGTACTAACGATATCTTGATGGTCTATACTTTGGCTATGGTCATTCATTTGAAGGGGAATACTGGTATCTACCGTAGTCTCATTATGATTTATATTCCAAACATTGTTGGAATCGAAAGACCAGTCCTCACCGGGCGCGCATGTTTCCAATATTCTATTTAAGGGAGAGTTTTCTATGATGTTTTGTGAATAGGCATTTGGAGCATTGGTATCAAGATCGCCGGAAAACTTTTCCAAATAAAAATCTTCCTGTAACGAGAGGGCAATGTTCTGCTCTACGTACATGCCGTTATTATCGCTTTTTGAAAAAGGTAGATATTCAATAGTCTGTCGACCGTACTCATCGTATTCAAATGGAGTAATAATATCACCTGAACTGTGCATCATGTCAACGTTGTTTTGTGTCACAGGTTCTTGTATCTGTACATCTTCTAAGCTCCCAAGCTCTATGAGCGTTAGCTCATTACCATCCATGATTTGTAATAATGGACTCCAGAAATATTGTCTAACGTTGGTATCAGTTGAGTAATAAAGGTAATTCCTGAAATAAGTATTTGAAGTATCGGCGTTCCACTTAAACTCAGTACCATCCATTATCTTATTACCATTAATATCGTAAACACCACTTTCTCCTATATCGCTACCTGTATAATCGTGAGGATGCACAATGCCCACCATAAGATACCAAGTATCTATCTGTGGTAAAAAACCATGCCAGAAATAAGGGTTGCTGTTTGGTATACCATCAAGAGAACTTACATTTTTTGTACCAATATATACACGGCCATTTGTTGCGCTTATTGTACGTTTTACCCAAACGCTATATCTATATGTCTTGGTTTTGTCAATACCATAACGCGAGGTATGCCATCCACCATCGGCATCGCTTTCCGCATCATTGCCACATTGCCAGAGCAGATCCTGATCTCCAAAAGGTGTGGTGCCGTTTACAATGAGATTTTCACTGGGTTGCCCAATACCTCTAAAGGCTGGTGTTGTAGATAGTCCAGATTCCCAATCGTAAAGTATATGATTCACAGAACTTGCCGTGTTTGTGCCTCCGGCTCTTACGGCTATACTTTGGCTTGGTCTGCCCAAACCATCAAAATAATTGATATTGGTTATCTTTTTCGCCTCTGGTAATGTATTTATATCGGTTGTTCTGTCTTGGGGTACGGTGGTCTTAATGTAGTTCTCCGAAACATCCTGCCCCAAAACAAGGTTACAGCACACTAAAATAGCTATTGTGCAAAGAATGTGTCTCATGTCTAGTTGTTTTGGGTTTTGTAGTTGTACTCGTTGTGCGAAAGGATGTTCCCTTCAAAATCGCGGACCTGCTTGAGACGGTTATGTGAATCGTATTCGTAGTATATGGTGTGGCCTCGTGGATCGGTTATGCTGGTAATGCCTATTATGGGGTCGTAAGTGTAGGTAGTGACCATGGATTTTGGAAGAACAACTCTTAAATTATCCAACAACTGCCTCAATTGACCTTCATTGCCAACATATCCAAGGGTTCTGTCGTTATCTAAATTGGACGCATTCTCAATACTTGCTATATATGGTGCTACATTAGCATGAAGAGCGTTTTCAACTTTAGCTACAGGATATCTCTTGTTGTAGCCCCAAACTATTACCGTATGGATGTCATTTTCCTTGTGGAACTCCAAAAGATTGCCATTGGTATCGTACCGGTCATAAAAAATATCGGTCATCTGTTCGTTAGATACCGAAAACTTGAGAGCTTCTCTTACCGAACTCAATGATGTATAGTCGTTTGCATAGGTAAAGCTGTATTGTTTGCTTACGATGCCATTTTCCTTTGTTGTTTTCTTGTCTGGTTTTGTAAGGATGTGATTGGTGCCACCACCGGATATATTAGATGGACTATAATTATTTCCTATGATGCCCATATCATAAGGGTAATCCGTAATTTCCTCTACCAATACCGTGTTGGTTTTGTCCCTCACCTTTTTGTTGACCACTAGATAATTGTTGTTGTATGTATAGTCCGTTTCCATGGTCTGGAAAGTTCCGTTGGTAAAGTAATTCGTTACCCTTTCCTTGCTTAGCAAGGTCTTTGTCTGTTTTAAGGGGTAATAGAACAGTACCCAATCACTGTAGCTAATCATATATACTGAGTAACAACCACCACAATTGTTTGGTGCCACTAATCCTCCAGAGAGACCCGTACTTACAGCCTTGACATTATAGGAAGGATAATAATGACCGTTGTTTTCAGAGGAAAATGGAACGATGGATTGGTATTCATATTCTGTCTTTTTTAGCAGTGTGTTATTCTTTAAAAAAACCTCTTCTTTTATAAGGTTCCCATTGTCCTCATCCGTATCTCGGATAGAATAGGAAAAATGATCATAATAGACCCAAGGGACAGAAGACCCTTGGCCAAAGGCACTTCTGGGACCGATATCTGGGACATTGGTAAAGTGCGATACGATCTTGCCGTTATTACTATTATCTACTGGGCTAATGGTCTCTTGGGTGACCCTGTCGTAGCCAACACCATTACCGTTACCAAGCAACATGGATTGGTATATTGAGGAAAAGTAACTTGTTAAGCTGGGGCCAGATTCCACCATTTTATTTATAATGTTTGGATCATAATACCATTTTACCTTTCTAAAGTTATCATCGTTTTTATACACATAGGGCTGTAAATGCTTACCTCCAGTATAGGTGTATTTGGTTTTTAGGGCTATGGTATTATCATCGGTATAGTTAACGGTCTCTGCTATTCTGAGCCCATTGCCCTGACTATGGGTCTGTGCATAATCTGTCGTATAGGTATTGCCATTAAAATTCAGCTTGTTATCATGGTTTGGAAAATATATATTGTCAAAGGTATTGAGCTCGTAGTTGAACTTTGTTTTTCCTCCCGTTGGGTATATAATTTCTGTGAGCATTCCCACTTGGGCATGTGTAGGATGTGCAGACCTATTGGCAATACCGTCAATTTGGCTTATCAAGCCTTTGACGCCCCAACTGGGTATATGTGATGAGTTTTCGTATAGCCGAAACGGATCGTTGACGCGTGCGTCGTTATTTACCATTCCATTATAGAAACCCCAAAAATCATAGGCCGATGAATTTTTGTCTGGCATAAAATTACCCTGATAGTTAAATCTATAAACTCGACCGTCTATGGTCAAGCTGTCCAATTTTAAACGTTTTTGGGTGTTCTCGCTATGGTTGGGATTAAAGTAGGATTGGGATAACGAGATCGATTTTACGACCTGTGCCTTATGGTACACGTTAACATCTGTGATGTTTTTGTCATAAGGAATGTCTGAACGATCTCCCAGACCGAATTCTACTTTATCTTCGCCAAAGATGATACGTTTTAAAACCGAGACCTCCTGTTTTATAAGTGGGCTATTGTTTTCTATATTTTCTATGACAAGCCCAGAGTTAAAACTGGAGTTGCTTAAATCCAAAGGCTTATCAAAACTGCTGGGAGTTGGCACAACTCCTAGCAAACTCCAATTAGGGCTGGTAAAATTTACGGTGGTATTCTTAAAAGTTGTTTGTCCCGAGCCTGAGGATCTTGATATTATGGTTTCCAAATCTTCATACTCAAAAACCACTTCGTTCCCATGCACGTCTATAACCTTGGTTATTTTCCATATACGTGACGTTGTATTTTTATAATATGTTAAATCTAAACTTCCTGCAAGATCATGGAATGTTTCGTATGATGTTGTATTACCCGAAACTATTGAAGGTCTGTAAATTACTGGATCTCCATTACCATTGGTCCCCAAACTCTGCCCCACAGAAATCACATCTTCTTGAAACTCATAGGTCATACCTGATGGGGTTACAATGACCCATTTATTACCATGGTAATCTATCTTGTACTTGTCGTTATTCATTACCCGCATGCCTCCATTACCTTTATAGAAGAGCAAGTCGTGGCCAAAAAAGCTCGCCTTAAAAATATCCCTTTCAACATCTTCTCCCATCCAAGATTTACCTAAACGGTAGTATTCTTGATGTGAGGACATCCAACTGCCATTGGTATAATTATGTGGCAAGTAGAGTGTAGTAGCGATGGGTCCGGGTTCTTCGGAACGTGCCAATATCATGGCATATTTATCTTTGTCCGGTGTTGCCCTGCTCAGGTCAAACCGCAAGGGGTCGCGTGGATCGTTTGGATTTGTAGGGTTTTCCCAATAGTAACCCGGATAAGGGCGTATGGCATATTGTGGGTATGGCGCCCAGTAAAAATCCGGTATTTTTAGGGTTATATTTGGGTTAAGGTCATCTTTTCCTTGAATGACCTGCGAAATCATACCAGTATTTAAATACCAGCCCAATCCTACCCTAGAGGCTTCCTCGTCAACCCTTATGCCATTGGCACTATAAGAGATGTTTAACGGTATTTCAATATCGCCATACTTTATGGTGTGCAATGGAATTACGGTGCTATGCCGTCCGTTATATTTAGAAATGTTTACATCACCATATTTGCTAAACAAATACGCTTCGGGTGTTTTGGGCTCTTGAAATTGGGTTGGGAATTGGCCATAAGCCATTATTGTTAGACCCATTACCGCTAAACATATGGCAAGAGTCTTAAATTTGGAAATAGAAATAGGCATTTCTTAAAATGGTTTTATGATTATTAAGAAGAGTATTTTAAATGGATAGTCCTTATATCTTAAATTCTTACAATATTAATCTCAAAAAAATAAATCCAACATGACAAATATCATAGAGTGTTTTTTTTACGTTACATTTATTTGCAAATTGAAATTAAATCAATAGTTCATGAGAGTTGGCGCATATAATTTACAGGAAGTATTGGTGGTACTGGTTATCATCGGGATTTTATTGTTGTTGGCATTGCCTAACCTTATGCCATTGATTAGCAAGGCCAAAAGTACCGAGGCACAATTACAATTAAAAGCCTTATATAATGCACAGACTATGCACCGTTACATGCATTCCAAGTATTCTTTAGATATAGCACAATTGGATTTTGAAGCTCCTAAAACCGTTAATGAAAATGGACAATCGAATTACCAATATGAAGTTTTGAGTGCCACCAACAACAGTTTTAAGGCAAGAGCAACCGCTATTACAGATTTTGACGGTGATGGGGTTTTTAACGTTTGGGAAATTGACCAAGATGGTGCGCCAAAGCAAATCGTAAAGGATTAATGTGCTGTTCATAAAGATTATTTTAATAAGTATTTTCATATTGATTTTATATCAAGACATAAAAGACAGAAAAGTCTTCTGGTTTCTGTTTCCGATGGTCGCTATACTATCGGGTATTTTGAGCTTTAAAAGTGTATGTGATGATAGGCTTTGTGACTATATAATTGAAATGACTTTCCTCATTACTTGCATCTATAACGTTGTTTGTTATTCTGAAGTCCGTTTTTAACAGAACTTCCACCACAGCAGAGACAACATACTTTTTCCATACACGAGTTTACTACATGTCTATTTTAAGAACCCTTGTTTTAAGGGTTTTAATAGATTTTATTCAGTAATACCAATGAATGTATTAAAACAATAGCTAGTATATCTACCAACTACTGTTTTTCAATTACTTACAATGTGTTTTATTTCTATCCACTGTTTTACTACATTACCATATCAAAGAACTCAAAAGAAACAGGAATCTCTACTTCTATTAATTACTATTTTTACTATTCAGTCATATCCTAATATTAACATCAAATTTAAATATCAGAATCATCAGGAAGGCTAAACCTCTCGAAATATTGATTAGAGCTAATTTTTATTTCTTCGAAATAATTTACTGCTTTAATGTATACGTAGTTAATATCTGCCTCTCTAGATTCCTTATGTAAATCTGATAGTGTACCTAATACATCAAACTCAAGATTTTTACTTTTATTGAAAATCAAAGGATACAAAGTGGGGTTAAAAGTGAATATCATTTTTGACTTCCATTGCAAATCATGCCTTTTGACGATTAAGTTAGAAATAAAAATACTTAACGATATAATATCATAATTACTAAGATTTTTTTCCTGTTGAAGAATCCTGTTTAAATCACAAATATTGTTATAAGTTGTTTTTTTGTTGTCAAAAACAAATCCAAATTTCTTATTTATATGACTCTCATATAAGTAAATCGAATCCGATATATTCTTGAAAAAGTTACTTTCGCTTCTATATATATTATCGTCCTCAGGTACTGGAAAAGATTTAATTTGGATATGGTAATCCAACGCCTCTCGAGAATTATAGAGTATGGCATATTTACTAGCCACTTTTGATGTCAACAAAAATTTATTATCATAAACTTTGAAAATAGACGCAGAATTAAATAAACATACTTCAACAAACTCTGCACTCTCGATAAGTTCATCAAATTCTGAGGATTCTGTTTGTATTAAAGTATATTTTTCTTGAATCATTATTGATATTATAATATAAATAGATAATCTAATTGCACTCATAAAACTAATCTAATATAGCTGGAGCGACCCCATAATTTGTCAAATTAAACAAGCCTCTTCCAAAAATAACCTGAAATTGCCCTTCATATATTCTATAATAGGCTTCAAAATGTAATACACTTACACGTCTCTGAGCAGCGTATCTTAAAACTTGAGGATGAATTCCTTGACCAGAAAGAGTTACATACGTTATCGATGTCAAATTATTTCTAGTCGTTGAGCGGGCAGTCGGTACTGAAACTGTTTTTCAATTGCTTAGGGTGTATTTTATTTGTATACACTATTTTACTACACTACCGTTTTGTGTTATTACTAATTTTAAAGAGCTTTTTTTTATCGAATATTAAAAATTCGTTAGAGATTTTTACTTTTTTATTTTTGAAACTAGAAAATATAAAATCTTTATAATCAATGTTTACAGTAATATTTAAGCCTGTTTTACTAAACGGAAAATTTATATTTCCAGTTTTTAGTTCTTTATTATTTAATATCCAGTGCTGTTGTACAGAATCATAATTTGGTATTATTTTAATAAATAACGACTTTTCTCCATAATTTATGGGAGAATTACTCTTTAACTGTACACAATCATTATCGTCTTTACATACATAAATTCTGAAGTCATTTGAATCTATCTCATTTAAAAAATCATCGACTATCAATTTGACATTCAATTCATTGGGTTTTTCGATTTCATCAATTTTAATATTTGGAAAATATTCTCTAGAGTTTAGAACTAAATAACCATTATTAAAGATCCAGTTACCTCCACCCCAAGAAAGTTCATCCTCAGTAATGACATCTGATTTTGAAATAATCTTATTACTATATTTAAATGTATTGTCATTATTTAAAATAAGATGGTGCACGTTCTCATTAACAATATTAAAATTACCGTCAGATAACTCATTGGTACTTTTTGATATATATTCCCCAGAAATATTTTCTTGATTTACTAGATTCTTATGAGTTTTGCAACTGAATAGGAGTATAATAACAATTAAAATAGATGGGTTTATCTTCATTTTTTTGCTGTTTTACTAAAAAACAAAACCAGTCTCTTGCTTTTATTACAATATTTTTAAAGAACATTCGCTTTTATTAAGAATCTTAAATTAGTAATTACTATCCCTAAAATTTAACTTTATCAATAAACCCTAAAAACCAGTAATTATTTTTTAAGTTAATTACTGGCTTTCAATAGTTTAAAATTATTTACTTCAATGAAGCGAAAAAGAATAAGGTCTTTTTCTAAAACATCCTGATTTAAAACATCCTGAGCTAAAATCTAATTTCATAATAGATTCATACATACATCTTATATCTAAATCTTTGAAAGTATTATCCATTTCTTTCATTATTTTTTTCGTTTTCATTCCTTCCTTTTCAGCTATAGATATATCATGTAACAGATAAATTAAATCATTGGATGAAAAACCACTTAGTCTATAAATATTTCTTGAAAAGTTATTGATATTATGTGCTAAGATAAAATTATGACACTCTGGATATGTTTTTAAAATGGATATACTCACAGATTCATTTTTAGAAGTTAGATTGTCACTGTTGAGTTCGAAAAAATAGAAATCAAAATCTCTATATTGATCTGATTCATACTCCATATAGGTATAATTAATTTTTACTTCATTTAAAAGAGAAAAATCCCTAATAATATTGCCCATATGATCTACAAACTTAAAAACATTATCTTCATATAATTGCATTATAATTTTCTTTTCTAAATAAGAATTGTCCTCTTGCGGATAGATTGCATATTGTAAACTAGATATTGTTAGAATGTATATAAAAAACTTTTTCATAAAAACTTAATTTTAAAAGAGTAAAAGAAAAAAAAGTGGGTTTCCGTTAGGATATAACTTCCTGTTACGATCGTATCTTTCCTGCCAATCGATAGCATCCTTGGATTGATAAGAGTTTCTGTTTTTGCGAAGTTGACAATCATGAGTTTCATCTATGAGCAATGATGCCTTAACGGGATCCTTTGAATAAGTAAATGCATGCCCTAATTCGTGAGCTAGTTTGTTTGAAGGAAGCTTAATATTATTAAAATTAATTGTAGTTTGAACTTCAAAAATACCGGTATCAGCGTTCTGTGAAAGTTCAGTTATTGCTCCACCATCATTTGAAAGAGGTATATTTCCAACAACTGAACTAGCTTCTGAATAAATTGTAACATGTAAGTCCTGAGTGTTACCTTTGCTATCTACATAAGTCAAATTATCTGCTACAAAAAAACCAAGAGGATCTGTATTTTTAAAATCGTTAATTGCCTTATCTATCTTAGCCTCCTTTTTTATAGATTTTTTCAAATTTTTTCTTGCTTTCTTTAAATTGCTTCTTCTTGTTTTATAAGTTTTCCAAGCCCCATCATCTCCTTCAAAATTTCTTCTTTTCATGTTTTCATTTCCATTATATTCCTTTTTAAAGAGCTTCTCACCTGACGCTACAGTTTTTTCATGGCGTTTTCTTCTAGCTGTTTCTCCATTTTTCACTTCTTTCCCATCTGGATCGATAAAAAATATAGGATTATTCATAGTATAAATATAACTTGAATATTCATAGTATTTTTCAGCTAAGGGATCTAAGTTCATCCATCTACCAATAGAGGCATCATAATTCCTCGCGCCAAAGTCCAACCACTCCAATCCAAGCTCATCGTTTTCCTCTTTTCCATTGTACCCATACGGGTGGTCTGGCCCAATGGGTGTGTTGTTGTAACCCTTATGTTTTAAGCCAAAGGGATAGTAGTTGTTTTCCTCTTGTACCTGCAAGCTTATACCACCGCCAATATTGCGGTTAATATCCTTATAGCTTAATCTTATATTCCCCAAATGGTCTTTGTATTGGTACACATACTCATAATTACTGCCATTGGGTTCTGCATAACCTTCTGGATGCGAGAAAAACTCCAAAACCGCACCAGAGCCCGTATCCTTATAAATATAGTTGCCCGCATACTGAGTTGTGGTTATATTCCCAGAATTATCATCTTCAACCGTTTTAGCCAACTTTGTGCCTAAGGCATCGTATGTATATTTTATGACCCCAGCATACCCATTATCATCGTCAATTTCAACTTGTGTTGGTAGGTTTAAGTGATTGTATAAGATGTTGTTAATTTGTTTATTGGCATCAGAGGTCATATTGCCATTGGCGTCATAGGTATAGTCGTTTCCGGTATTTGTACCATCCTTAAAGCCCTCATGAGCATTGCTAGATGTTGCAAGGTCGGTGGCACTCATTAGTCTATTGCTCTGATCGGAACTATCATAATCGTAGATGATTTTATCAATCATGTCCCCAGGGGCCATGTATCTTCTCAGCTGTTCGATATTGCCATTCTTGTCATAGCTTATGACCTCCATATCGTAACCCTTGTTAAAGTTAAAGTTACCTGTGGTTTTTATACCGTGGTCGGCATAGGTTATACGGTTCAGCGCATCATATTTATAGGCATAGCCTCTTATGGTGTTTGCGGGGTCGTTTGCCGTTTTCCAGACGGTCTCGCTGATGTTGCCATTGTAAAGATTACTGTTGTCAGAACCCATTTCCTTATGGTTATAATTGATCTCAAAGGCAAAGAGGTCCACGTCAATGTCATCAATATCGTTTATCTGTTTTAGCCAGCCCCTTATGTTATAACGGTAGTCAACGTCCTGTAGCCTTGGCTGGCCTTCCAGACCGCCGACGCCCTTGCTCTCCACACGGCCAAACTGGTCGTAGCTGTTCTGCACGATTACCTCGCTCATGCCATCTATGGTCTGTGTCTGTTTGGTCAAACGGTTCATATGGTCGTATTCAAAGGCATCTACGGTGGTTATGGTATTAAAATTAGTACGCGCATGTTCCTTAGTGGTTTCAATAACCGTGCCGTTAAAGGCCAGTTGGCTCTTTAGCTTGTCCGTAGTACCAAGGTACGGATTATGGCTGTAAACGTAAATAGGCCTTGCCTTGGCATCGTAATAGGTGACGGTAGTGATCCAATGGTTGGTATCCAATACCCGTACCTTAGTGCCCGTTGCCAAGCTTTTGGTCCTGTCGGTAGGCGTAACACCATAAGCGGTTTCGCTGGTACCATTGCTAAGGTCAAAGGCATAGTCGTCGTAATAGTTGATGGTATAGATTTCTGTAACGGTTGCGGGTACGGCATCGCTCGTGTAATAAGTGTTCATTGCGCCTGTTCCACTTGTTACCTTGGACTCGTATTGCGGAACATTGGGGTTATCGTTTATAAAGTTTTGGAACGTTAGTCTTGAGCCAGTAGAACTTTTGAAACCAGTGTAAACTACACGGCCAAAAGCGTCATATTTGGTAAACAGCCACTTATCTTGGGCTTTTAGGTTTTGGTCCTGCGTCATGACGGGCTGATCCAAAAGATTATATACGATGTATTCCCAGCCCTTGCCCGGCAGTTTCTTTTCCACCAAGCGGTTCCTGTGGTCGTAGACATATTGGTAGGCAAGGTCATCCATTTTAGCCTGTATATTGGCCAATGTTTCTGTGCCTGCGTTCATTAGCGGTGGCAACACGTAGCTCAAGTTTCCATGATCATCATACACATAATAGGTATCGTGTTCTATGTTGTTTTCGTAGGTACGTTTTAATATAACCCTGCCTTCGGCATCCTTAAATTCCTCCACGGTGTTGTTGTTCTGTGTATTATCCGTATGGTTCTCGTCCCTAGCTATGGATTTATAGACTTGTCCAGAAAGGTAATCACCATTATCCACAAGGCTTGGCGTGTAGGTATTGTTACTAAAAGTAAGGCTTACGGTAAAATGCCTTACTTCACCACCCACATTGGTAAGGTAATCTGTTTCCATTTCATGGTCGTTGCCCATGGCCCAGTCTGCGCCCGGTGCCGCCTGCTTGAGTACGCGGTTCAACGGCGAGGCCTCGAATTCCTTTTCGCTATAGGCATTGATGCTCCCATCCTGGAAGGTGTCCTCCGTATAGGCATTGGCATAGTAATCGCTTAGGTTGCTTATTACCGTGGCGTTGTCCGTAAACAGGCCAGCGCTTACCCTGGCATCCGGCAGATACTCTTTGTCCTGCCTGCCGTAAGCGTCGTAGGTTACGGGCGTCACAATATCCTTTATCACTGTGTTTTCGATAAGCGTAGCCACAGGAAGCTCACTGCCATCTAAAGTTTCCAGTAGCGGTTTGTAAAAGTACTGCTTCACGTCGGTGCCCTCGGCAAAGTAGAGGTAGTCCCTAAAGCGCGAGGTGGACGAGGTCTTGTTCCACTTAAACTCCGTACCGTTCAGCACCTTGTTGCCCTGCATGTCATACACGCCACTTTCGCCCGTGTCGGTACCTGTATAACCCTGCGGGTGGATGACCCCTACCATAAAGTACCAGGTGTCCAGCTGTGGCAAGAAACCATGCCAAAAGTAGGGGTTGGACTGTGGTTCGTTGCTGAGGTTGCTCACGTTACGAGTACCGTGGTAGGTCCTTCCGTCGGAAATGGAACCGCCGGAGCGCTTTACCCAGACGGTATAGCGGTAGCCCACGGTCTTGTCTATTGGGAACCATGCAGTGTTCCAGCCACCGTCCGCCCTGTTGGCGGGTACCGTGTTGTCGTCCTCATTGTGGCATTCCCAGACAAGGTCCGTATCGCCAT
This sequence comes from uncultured Flavobacteriaceae bacterium, assembly GCA_964434705.1. Lineage (GTDB taxonomy): Bacteria > Bacteroidota > Bacteroidia > Flavobacteriales > Flavobacteriaceae > Winogradskyella. The sequence continues at coordinate 23,427 of CAYSVY010000020.1, read as the reverse complement.
AGGGCGTGGTGCCCGTTATGATCTCGTTCTCTGTTACCGACCCGTACCTGTAAAAGAACGGCGTGGTATAGTCGCCCTCTTCCCAGTCATAGGTCAGTTCGTTGGCCAGCTCAAGGCTGGCTTGGCCACCTGCACGGAGCGCTATATTTTGTTTGCTCCTTCCCAGTCCGTCAAAATAGCCAATGCGGGTCAATCTGTCGTTTTCCTCAAGGTCCTGTGAGGTGGACGCCTTGTGGACGCCGTCGGTGGTCTCCACCTGGTAGGTGGTGGTCTTTACGTAGTTTTCGTTGGTGCTCTGCCCAAAAACGGTATTGCAGGCCAAAAGTAGTATTGCTGTATATAATAGGGTTCTCATGCCGCTTCTTAGTTTTGGGTTCTGTACTTGTATTCGTTCTCGGATAGGATGTTGCCGTCTTCGTCCTTGACGTACTTAAGGCGGTTGAAGGCGTCATATTCAAAACTGGACGTATAGCCGCGCTCGTCCGAGATGCTCAGAAGGCCTTTTAGAACATCGTAGCGATAGAAACTGACCTGTGCGTTAGGCAGTGCTGTTCTGATACTATTTTCATGGGCTGTCAACAAATTTCCCGACGGTGTAAGGTCTATCCCCGAAACGGCACTAACATCGCCATATTCTGCATTTACAATCTTAGCAACCGGAACCGTTCCGTTAAATCCATAGATATAGACTATGGTAGTGCCATTGGCCTTTTTGACTTCAAGCGGATTGCCATATTTGTCATATTTAAGGAATTCAATGCGTGTTTCTGGCACACTGCTTCCCTTACCCACTTCTATTTTGTGGGGCATCATTAAAGATTTAGTTGAATTGTCCGCATCAAAATAGATATTATGGGTTTCGTTGGTTTTTGTGCCGTTTCTAAAGGACTGCGATTCCAGAACTTCGTTTACCTTGTTGTCTGTGACCATGGCATTAACAACCGCTGGTGTATTGCTGCCAAGGTTTGTCCCCACAGGATAATAATACTTAGATGTTAAATGCTCTTCGGTGTTTCTTACAGCATAATAGGTGTTTTGCTCGGCCAACTGATAATTTTCTGTATTGTAGGTGTTTATTTGCCGGTACTGTTTTACGGTCTGCGTTCCTTGGCTGTCGTAGAAATATTCCTTGGTAGTATTGCCGTTGAGCTTGGCCCAGCCAGAGTTGAAATGGGTGTTAATAGGATCGAGATAGCCACAGGAATAAGGCGTGCCACTACCGCCACTCAGACACGGCCCCATTATTAGGGTTCCGTTAGCATAATAATCGTACCTGTCGTAAAACTGTGTTAGGCTACAATCATTGGGTAAAAAATGGTTGAGGTCATTGAAGAGGAAAGCTTCGTCAAAGGTGTAGTTTGGGTTACCATTAACATCTTTATAACTGACCTCTTTTAAAATATCACCAGACTCATTATATATTTTTTCCTCTAGTAACAAGCCTCGTTTATAATCAATATTCGCCCGTGGTTTGGGATAATCAAAATCAAAACTATCGGGATGACTAGGATAGTCGTATGGAGAGGTATAGGCATAGGTTTTAAAACCATTGTTCTGTTCAAATACTTTTACCTGTCTATACCCAATATAATTGCCTTGGGTAAGTGCCACATTGGCCAATTTGGCCCTGACGTTATATTTAACATTTATATCACCAAAACTACTGCAACCCGTACCCAAATTAGCGTACAGTGCCTTCGTCGTGTTCTTGACGTAGTTTTTAATCAGTTTGTCGGATTGGGAATCGACAACACCTGACGATAAGTCAGTATTGTCCTTGTCGTTGTAGCTGTAGTTTAGTTGCTTTTCATTGGTTGTAGCGGTTAGGCTATCTTTAAATTTTATGGATTTGATCCTAACGCCACCACCGATCATTTCTTGTCTAGGATTGGTTATGGTGTTACGATAAAAAACTTGGAAATCCCCGATTACGGTAAACGAGCCCCTTGGATATACCCCATACCGTTCTAGATAGAATTCATAGGTTCCTTGAGGTAGGTTTTTGACGACGACACAGTTGTTGTTCAGGGTTTCAACGTTTAGGCTAAAACCATTAGTTACTCCGTGAATTCTAATAAAATAATCTTGTAGGCTCCCAGACGTCCCTGAACCTGAAACACCTGTGGAGGATAGGTAAATATCCTGCTCGTAATCCAGTACAACATTACCAAAAAGCAGTGCAGAATTTGAAGATTGGTCATAGGTATGGCTAAAGCCTATATTGCCAGCACTATTCTGAGTGGAATTTCTGGGATTTTGGATATAATCTGTAAACGGCATGGCCTGATCTTGGTAGTAGGTATAGGTATTGTGCTCAAATTCAAATTCCTTAACGCCACCACTAGGATATTCAATAGCAGTCAACAAACCTGTTTTTATTGAGTTTTCGTCAAAAGCTATGTTGTTACAATACGTCTGATTTACGTTAATGCCACTAAAATAGCCCCAATCGTCTTCCATTTGATAGTAATAAGTATGGTTGGGATTGTTAACGTTAGGGATAGGGTCCGGAAGGTTTTCCTTGTAATGATAATATAAATTATAGTCCTTATTAATGTTATCAGCCGTCTCCCTAACATTGGTAAGCCAAAGGCGACCTAGGATGCTTGAAGATGGATCTCCTATAATGTCTTGGTAATTTAAATGAAATGTTTTATTTGTAACGACTCCATTTTTTACTGAAACACTTCTCAGCACTTTACCGTTTGTATTTGGGTGATTAAAACTATCAGTTGCAAACACTATTTGCGTGTTGTCCCTAGTGAAAGTAATCGAAGTGATTTTTTGGGTATTTGAATTGATAGCATTGTATGAAATTATTTGTGCTGGCTCTAAAACGCCTTGGTTGTAAGGATCTTGAACAAGATCGTTTAACGATCCTCCATAGTCTACTATTGTACTCTCTAGTACCGATGGAGCAGATTGATAACTTTCATTTACAACAGTATATGCAATAGATAAGAGTTCTTCATCATTGCTTAATTGAACTTTTTTTAGATGCCAAGCGGTATTGGCAAAGTAATTATCCAACTGCACATTAAATGTACCACCTGAACCTTGTTGACTTCCAACGGAATATGGGATAACATTAGAAGTTTCTATAGCATCAAACGTATATTTATAGCCCTTGGGGTCGGTAATTTTAAATTCATTGATTACGTAATCGGAATTATGAGATATCTCAACTTTAAACTTATGCGCTTTTGTAATGAACTTCGCTTCCAGTTGACTTCCATTTCTGAACACAAGAAACCTTCCCGAATACCCCATAAAACTAAATTGGTATAGATCAGGGGCACTGTCGTGCTTGTCCTGATCATCGGCACCCGCCAAAACCCTAAAATTATGTTCCCTTCTGTTTGGTGCATGTGTATAGTTTGTGTAAGACCAATAGGGCGTTAGGTGGTGCATCCCAACCTTTCGCTTAAGGCTTTGTGAAGGAAGAATTTCATCGGGAAAACCTCGCACAGTCCTTGAAATTGAACCACCGGCATTTAAGGACCAACCTGTACCTGTCCACCCAGAGACGTTATCCATTTTTACGCCTTGTGTACTGTAACTCAAACTTACATTCACTTTGAGTTCAGAGTTAATAGCTTTTGAATACAGGGGAATTGCAATGTTGGGTTGACCCGTATAATAACTCACAGGGACTTCTTCAAATTTCATGAGGTTAGCTACCGTGGGAGACGGCGGTACTATTTCAGGGAGTTCCTGTGCCGTACCATTGCTTGTGTTCTGGGCAATTGAAAAACAGGAAAATGTAAGCAATAAGCCGATTAATGTTAGATGGAGATATTTTTTCATAAACTTTTAGATTATGTGATAGTAACTGTGATTTGATTCAAGGATAACTAAAGTATTTTCCTTAAATATTGTTTGTGATATTATAATTCATAAATAAATCATCTTACTAAACTAACCTCAAAAAAAACATTGAGATATGACAAATATCATAGATTGTTTTTTTTACGTTACATTTATTTGTAAATTGAAATTAAATCAATAGTTCATGAGAGTTGGCGCATATAATTTACAGGAAGTATTGGTGGTACTGGTTATCATCGGGATTTTATTGTTGTTGGCATTGCCTAACCTTATGCCATTGATTAGCAAGGCCAAAAGTACCGAGGCACAATTACAATTAAAAGCCTTATATAATGCACAGACTATGCACCGTTACATGCATTCCAAGTATTCTTTAGATATAGCACAATTGGATTTTGAAGCTCCTAAAACCGTTAATGAAAATGGACAATCGAATTACCAATATGAAGTTTTGAGTGCCACCAACAACAGTTTTAAGGCAAGAGCAACCGCTATTACAGATTTTGACGGTGATGGGGTTTTTAACGTTTGGGAAATTGACCAAGATGGTGCGCCAAAGCAAATCGTAAAGGATTAATGTGCTGTTCATAAAGATTATTTTAATAAGTATTTTCATATTGATTTTATATCAAGACATAAAAGACAGAAAAGTCTTCTGGTTTCTGTTTCCGATGGTTGCTATCCTATCGGGTATTTTGAGCTTTAAAAACATATATGAAGATTATTTTTTAATCACCATCAGTACAAATATGATTTTTGTTGCTTTTTTGATAGCTTTTGTCTTTATGTATTCGAAATACAAATTGAAAGCCCAACTTTCTGAAACATTTGGTCTCGGCGACCTGTTGTTGTTCATCGCCTTGGCATTTACCTTTGCCAGTGTTTCTTTTATCGTGCTGTTTGTTTTTGGATTGGTGTTCTCATTGTTGTTGTATCTGTTGCTCAAGAACAGGTCAAAGCACAAAACTGTACCATTAGCGGGCTATATGAGCCTATTTTTTGCAATAGCCTACACATCACACTGGATAGGCTATCTTCCAACACTATACATTTTGTAATTTCTCTTGGAACAAAGCTACCACATAGAGACCGTTTTAACACAGCTCATTACCAGTGAGCAAGCCTACCATTACCGCATTGTACCAATAATGGCATATAATGGCACCTTGGAACTCAAAACCGATCAGGTTTCCGAAGCCTTGAAGCAAGAATTGGAAATCGTACTGAACAGGCACATTGAACTTATTGGCACACCCTCGGAAGATATACAGCAGTACCTTAGTGTTAATTTTAGGCAACGTCAATCCAACACTTTGGAAGATTTAAGTTACAGTAACGATTTTTTGGAAAAGCTTCTGCTCTCCGCCAAAGAGATAGGCAGTAGCGATATTCATTTTGAGCCCTACGAGACAAAATGCCGTGTACGCTTTCGGTTGGATGGAAAATTAAAAGAGCAGTTTATCATCTCCCTGCAAGAATATCCTATAATAGTCAACAAACTAAAAATACAAGCAGGGCTTGATATCTCGGAGAAGCGCTTACCACAAGACGGACGCATTACGGTAAAGACCAATACAGATGAATTTGATATCCGCGTGTCTTCCCTACCGACATTACACGGTGAAAAAATAGTGCTCAGAATACTGAGCAAGGATGCCAATACCATTAACCTGGACGAGTTGGGCTTCACAATGCAAGAACTAAAGACTTACAAGGAAACGGTTCGCAAGCCCAACGGTATCATTTTAATATCCGGACCTACTGGATCTGGAAAGACCACAACGCTTTATGCCACATTGAAACTGTTGAATAATGACGACACTAATATCCTTACCATAGAAGATCCTATTGAATATACTTTAGAAGGTGTCAATCAGGTTCAATTAAAGGAAAATATAGGTCTGGATTTCGCAAGTACTCTTAGGACGTTTTTACGGCAAGACCCTGATATCATCATGGTCGGAGAGATACGCGATATCAAAACAGCAAATATGGCCATCCGTGCAGCATTAACTGGTCACTTAGTATTATCAACCATTCATACCAACTCAGCATGGGCAACTATTTCAAGATTGATAGATATGGGAATCCCGTCTTTTTTGATAGCCAGTACGCTTAATGTCAGTGTCGCGCAACGTTTGGTTAGGAAACTATGCCCGCACTGTAAAAAAGAAGGGCCTATTTCAGAAGGCCTGTTCCCTTCTGGTTTTGAGGTTCCAAAGCAGATGACTACACACTTTGTACCAAAGGGTTGCCATAAATGCCATTTTACAGGTTATCAAGGGCGAAAAGCTATATATGAAATCATTCCTATTACAAAAGCCTTGGTCAACCATATCAAACAAAATGATCTTGAAATAGACGATTATTTAAACAACAATAAAATAGCAACGCTAAAATCCAATGCGATACAGCTCATAAAGGAAGGAATTACATCCGTTGACGAAGTTTATGCCCTATTAAGCGATTAGAATTCAGGGTTTGTTTAGCACATAAATATGAAAAAATTACTTTTAATACTGCTCATCACATTTGGTCATGTTGGATTTGCACAGCAGGTCGAAACAGACCGTATCGCAAAACTCAAGACCGAGCTTGAAATTTTAGCGACAGAAGTGAATGGTTTGACCGAAGTTTTCAAGACAGAGATAAAGGCCAATAACCTCACGGTGTCCAATCTCTTATTAGCGGTGGCGGATGTTCATAAACTTAATATCAACCCAGCACAAGATCTAAGTAATATTACCATATCACCAAGTTTTCCAGACGTTGTGGTTTCGGATTTGTTGGTCTTTTTGTGTAAAGAATACGATTTGACCATTGATTTTACGGGGACGATCATGTCCGTAAAACACTATGTGGAAACTCCTAAAGAGCCAGAACAACGTCATATCCCTGTTGTTTATAACCCAACGGATAGCACTATTTCCATTGATGCCAAAAATGACAATCTATACGATATCTTTAGGCGTATCATGGATGAATCTGGAAAGAACCTCACATGGACACCTGGGCTTGAGAACAAAAAAATAACGGCCTACATAAAAGCAACACCTTTTAAAACAGCCATGGATAATCTGGCCTTTGCAAATGATCTATTCGTTGAGCAGTCCAAGGAAGGCTTTTATTATTTTGAAAGCAACACATCTACAGTCGCCAATAATCCCAATAGTACAACAACAAACCAGCCTCGGCAAAGACCAATAAGACGCAGAAATTCGAATTTCTTTTTTGATGTCACGGATATTGAAGAACAGTTGTTGGAGGTGGACTTTGTAAACACCCCAATAGCAGATATTATCAATTATATTGGCAATAAACTCAATATCGACATATTTACGGCAACGCCGTTGGAAGAAGCAGGCACAGCTACCTTTAAGGCAAAATCTATTCATTTTGACAATTTATTGACAAAGCTATTTGAAACCCAAGCCACAACCGCTAGCTCATCTCCTGCTAATTTAAATAGTAGAGAGAATGTTAATAACACAATATCGAATATAAATAGCTCAAAAAAATTTACGTTTAAGAAGGAAGATAACATCTATTTTTTCGGACTGGAAGGCCAATTGAGTGTGCGTGACGTTGCCATAGTACATTTACAACACCGTTCTGTGGAACTATTGGCAGACCCACAAGGCGGACAAAACCGAAGAAGCGCGGGACGAAGCTTTAATTCTGGTTTTGGCAATCAAAACGGATTTAACCAGAACCAATTTAACCGAAACCAAAACTTCAACACTACGAATCAAAATAGAAGTCAACTCAATACTAATAGTACAGGAAATTTCAATTCGTTTTCAAATCAGGCAGAAGCTTTGGTCAATATATTACCTGATGAAGTCAAGCAGGATCTGGATATCAAGGTGGATTACGAGCTCAATAGTTTTTACGTAAATGGCCCGAGTACCAATATAGAACGCTTCAAAACCTTTATTGAGAAGATAGACAAGCCTGTCCCTGTAGTCCTTATTGAGGTGATGATATTGGAGATCAACCGTACATCAACATTAGAGGCTGGAGTCACTTGGGGCATCGGTAACTCGCCTACTACGACACAAGGCTCTATATTTCCCGAAACAGATCTCACGCTCGGAGCGCAAACCGTTAACCGTATTATTGGAGGCTTTGATAATTTTGGTTCTTTGAATATCGGTCGTGTAGTTCCCAACTTCTTTGCGACCATCAAAGCCATGGAAAGCAACGGCGATCTGAAGATTCGTTCAACGCCCAAGCTGTCCACATTAAATGGCCATCGTGCTACGTTTTCCAATGGACAAACCTCTTATTTTACTGTTACCGATCAAGCAGTCATTGGTTCGGACAATCCCGTAACGCAAACCGCTGTGAACTTTGTGCCTATCGATGCAGAATTGGGTATTACCATAAAGCCATTGGTATCTGGAGACGGACAGGTTACATTGGATATTTTTGTGGTCCAGTCCAATTTCGGAAATCGTATTTCGGAAGATGCACCACCAGACATCAATTCTCGTGAGTTCAGTTCCATTATACGAGTCAAAGACCAAGATATTGTGGTATTGGGAGGCTTGGAAGAGCAATCCACAAACAACTCTGGCTCTGGCGTTCCTTTTTTGGCTAGGATACCTGTAATCAAATGGCTGTTTAGTAAACGCATAAGAGAAGGTAGAAAAGCCAAGCTTACGGTTCTCATAAAGCCCACGGTAATCTACTAGAATGTTGGATGGATTGCTAAAATACCTGACCTTTGGCAATACATTCTGCGGTGTGGAATATGCATCTGAAAATGGCAAAACGATTTTTAGGGCTACCGTACTCGAAAAGACCAAAACCGAACTGGTTGAAAATAGGACTGCCGAGGAGCATGGTATTGAGGAGCTTGCCGTTACTCTACCAAAACAACAGCACATCCATTTAATAATCAATACCGAAAAGGTATTGGTCAAAACTATAGACAGTCAGCTGAAAGACCCCATAAAACTGATTTACAAGACGTTTCCGAATATTAAGATTGATCAATTTTACTACGACATATTATCCCAAGGCATAAGACACTTTATAGCCTTATGCAGAAAGGACTACGTTGAAAACCTTATAGCAGATTTTGAGGTCAATAAACTTAATGTGATTGGTTTTTCATTAGGGCATTCTGTAATCGGATCAATAACGGATTACATAGAACAGGACAACATATACAGTTCCGACTCTAGGATTTCACTGAAGGATAATAAAATACTATCAATCGAGAAAGTAAATCCTGACAACGAAAGGTATTCCATAAATGGACTCAAGGTCAAAAATGAAAACCTGTTGTCCCTTTCAGGTGCAATTGAGTCTGTAATTGGCAAAGAAGTCACAATATCAAATTCTTCGGAAAGAAAGGAAAAGCTATTAGATGACTTCAAACAAACCCGGTTTTTCAATCAGTTTTTAAAGTTTGCAGGGCTTTTTATACTAACGCTTCTATTGGTCAACTTTTTTCTCTTTAACCACTACTTCAATAAAGCTAATGGACTTAGCCAGATTTCAGAATTGAACCAATCAACTAAAGCCAAGATCATAAAGCTTGACGAGTCCGTTTCCAAAAAAGAAAAAATGGTCGATGATATCCTTAAAGGTAGCTCCTCCCAAACCTCTTTGTACACAGATAAAATTGTTGGAAGCCTACCGAACAGTATCCTGTTGTCCGAATTGAATTACCAACCTTTGTCCAAGCGCATCAATAAAGAAAAACCGATAGAGCTAAATTTAAATATGATCAGCATATCTGGAACCTCAAACGATAGTGAAGTGTTTTCAGAATGGATCAGCGAGTTAGAGAAATTGGATTGGGTAAAAAGTATTTCCATTTTGGATTATGGTACCGAAACAACGCGTATTTCCCAGTTTGAGATTAAAATAACTTTAGGCAATGACTAAGAAGCAAAAAAACATAGTGTTGGTTGCTGGCTTTTTGTTGGCTCTAATTATTTGTTATCGTTTTGCCATATCGAATACACTGGAGCAAAAACAGCGGTACAACGACCTTAAGCTAGAATCTGAAATTTTTGAGAATAGCCCAAGGCAGTTGTCCATATTAAACCAAAAAGAGGCATACTACGATTCCCTGTTGGCTAAATATCAATTGGATGATTCTTCTCTTCAAAATAACCTACTTAAAACCATCAATTTTTTTGCCGAAAAAAACGATTTGAAAGTGGTCAGTTTTTTAGAACCGCATGTATTTGAAAATAATGGCCTTATTGTCTATACCTATCAGTTTGTTCTAGAAGGCGAATACAATGCTATCAACAAACTGATATATAAATTGGAACAGGACACCAAATTTGGCGAGATCATCAATCTTCATTTCGAGAAAAAGAAGAATTTTAGGACTGGGCGTTACTACTTACAGGCTAGGGTTTTACTTAAGAGTTTTGGGTAAGTAATCGGTGTTTAATTATTTGAAATCGTGTAAACAATGGATTTGCAACGTTCTGTTTTCAATTGACCAAACTTGTTACTGCCTGAAAGTGTCCTGTATTTATTTTTTTCATATTCAACCATTTCATAATTATAAGTGTTGACCTTAAGGTCAGTAAAGCATGCGCTTTGGCCTGGAACAATATCCAATACCCTAAACGCTTGAGTCAATGGACTATCTGGATTGCTTTTTATATATAGTGTTACCTTATAATTTTTACTGGTATTGTTTTCAAAACAGTAATCACCAATGTTTAACGCTTCGCAATTGGCATCTACATATTCAGGGCTACCATAACGTTCGCCACGTTTCAGCCTGCGCTTGTTCTTATCGACATGTTTTGTATTGTCCTTGAAATAATCGTCTAAAATATATTTCAAGGCTTCATCGGGCCTAACATTGCCGATAACCGCGGCGAGTTGTTTCCCGGATTCTGTATCGATAATCTTCAACCTGAACCTAAGGGTACGTAAGGTATAGTCTACGGTTCCAGTTACTATGGCGTCAGCGGCTGTTTTCATATTGATTTTCTTCGCAGTTGCGGGATTGATAAATCCTTCTGTCTGCCATGCTTCTTCGCTTGCCAATTGTTCCATTTGATCTCGGTCAAACACCTGAAACCCTTTGCTTACGTTGGTAAAATGCACAGAAAAATCACGTCCCACATAATCGCCTAAATCCGTTCGCTTCCCTTTGGTATCATGGAAAAACCAAACCGCTACATTGAGTTTTGTATTTTCTTTTACCCTATTCGCCACCTTGGTGGCCAATTGAAGCATCTCACGGTCATATATGGTTTCATCTTGCGATTGCGAGAATTGAAAACAAATGCAATAAACAAAAAACGATAGGTACAGAGAATTCTTCATAGGAATGGGTTTTACAGTGTTAATTTTTCAATGGCGTTAGTTTTAGACTTACGCTCCGAGTTGGCATTGGCACTAATGGTCTTTATGTGACTATCGATGACACTACCATTTTCTACATCGATGATCTGCATCTCAAAGCTTAATTCACAAACTATTCTATTAGGCATTAGTTTACTTGGGCTGTATGTATAATGGACATTACCAACAGCCAAATAATCAATATGGTTTTTAAGTTGTCCTCTAAAGAAGTTAAGATTTTTGGATTTTAACACAGTAATCACTGAATCGGAGAGTTCAGAAGGCGGTACGATGTCAGCTGTTATTTGGTAATCCGTTTTCAATAGTATTTTTACCCTAGAGGTCAATGCGTTATCCAAGACTTTACTGTCAAAGACATAAACAGAAAGCTCTTTTGTATTTGGTGTATTGATAATGTCTGTGTTTAGAAGTGTTTTGGACTTGTCAATTTTAGTAGTTGCTTTGGGCAATTGGATAGTATCAACAGTCGGGACCGGTTCTTTTTCTACAATAACTGTTTCAATGATTTCCTTTGAAATGGGCTTAAGCGGTTCTTGGGTTTTGGGATGCAGGCCGTTTTTATTATAAAACTCCCAATCGCCTTGGTAGTTCGAATACCATATTAAAGATTGTCCTTCCGCATCAAAGAACTGGGTGTCATCATCTGGATATGTACGATCAGATGCATTCAAAATCTGAAGATTTATGCTAATTGGTGGCTTATCTCCTTGTTTCAAAATACTTTTTACCAAATCGTTTTGAAACACCAAAAACAAGAAAACAACTATTGACAATACTACCAATACCCATTTCAAGGTGTGATTAGACGATTTTTCATAATCAACAAGGTTTTTTGGCGAAAATTCATTGTTTATGGTCACGTTTATTTTTTCCTCGGATAGTTTCGATGTATGCGTCTCTTCTGAAATAGCAGATTGCGCCTTTTTGGAATCTACCTCCTGTTCACCCAAGATCTTTTCACCAGAGCGATGTTTTTCGATTTCAAAATCAATGAGCAAACGGATGACTTCACCGGCACCATGTGTACTTTTCGCTGTTTTGTTGATGCCTTTTAAGAAGTCGCTCATAGTTCTAAAATGAGTAGTTTCTATGTCGCTAACTTCTTTTTTTAAATTTGTTTTGGGGTCTGTTTTTCCGATATATGCTCTTATTTTCCCTTCTTGTTCTGAGGTCAAGGATGTTGAATTCACGAAATCAATCAAACAATTTTTTAAATTTGAAGGCGTAGGATTATTTAGCCATGCAAGCTGATGATCTGACTTTGCTTCGAGGTATTCTCTGTATAATTCTTTAAACATTTATTGACACTTTTTGGCGTTAACCAGCATATTTCAACATATTTCGACAGACCTTATCGTATAATATGCCCGCTCTTCGCATACTATTCATATTTGCTACGTACTTCAAAGTTGTGTTGAAGTAGCCTTTGCGCAAAAGGAGTTGTCTCTAATGTTTAACGTTCGTTTTGTGGCAACCAAACATCCGGATAAGGAACAGCTTAATAACCATTTTCACTTATGAAAAATGTAACGTTATTACTAGTTCTGTTCTGTATGGGCATCAGCTTCTATTCTTGTAACCCCGAGGAACTGGAAACTGAAAACACGCCAAAAGAATCACCGGCCTATGCCACTGGAGGTGATGAAATTGACGACCATACGGAACCCGATGAAGATAACTAAGCTATCTTCGATTTTAAATCCCTGATTCGTCAGGGATTTTTTATGCTTAAAGCTACAACATTTTTATCTTTGGTGACAAAAGATAAGAGCATACTTTGATCATAAAATGTAAACATCTTCACCTGCTCATAGGGATAATTTTGAGCCTGAACTTAAAAAGTCTTGCGCAAGAGGTTAAACCTACGGATACGATACATCATTTTTATAAGTCCACAAAGGACAAGACCATAAGTTTCGAGGAGCGTTTAGATTACAATCACAGGCTTTCCCATGCCTTAAAGTCTAACAAGAGAGATACCTTATATGGATTTACCTTAAAGCAGTACAACTACTTGTATTATAAGTTGAAAGATTCGTTACGTTTTTTGACATCCAATCAAAAATACATCCACCATTTACAGACTATAAAAGACAGCGCCGCACTTGTAAAAGCGTTTGAATACCGTGCCGCTTTTTACAGAAGACAGCACAGTATCGACAGCGCATTTTATTACTATTTCAAAAGTTATAAAGGAGCTGAGCGTCTTAAGGATTCCCTGAATGCTGGAAAGGCTTTGCTGAATATCGCCATCATTCAAAAGAATGTACATGATTATAAAGGTAGCGAGATTTCTTCGTTTAAGGCCTTAGAGTTTTTGGAATCGACAAAGCAGTTGAGACGTATAGCGTCCGTTTACAACAATCTCGGTATTATTTATAACAATCTTAAAGATTATGAAAGTGCAATCCTATATCATCAAAAAGCCCTGAATTTAAGGAAACAGCTCAAAACCAATCCAATATACACCATCCAATCCTTAAATAACATTGGAAAATCCTATAAGGACCGAAATGATTATCAAAAAGCCCAGTTTTACTTTAAAAAAGGGTTATCCTTCAATGACAGTATCTTAAACCGTTATCCTAAGACCAAGGCAACACTGCTCGACAATAGCGCGCATACCCATTTTATGGCCGGAAACGGTTCAACTATTTTGGAACACCTAGAATATGCCTTGGCATTGAGACATACAGCGGACGATGACCATGGCTGTATCATGAGCTACATTCATCTTGCCGAGTATTTTCAAAATAAGAATATTGATAAAGCCATTGGCTATATTGAAAAAGCGGAGAGCATTGCAAAACGTACCAAAAAATATCGGGATTACTTATCGTCTTTAGAACTTATGGCTGAACTGTATAGTGACGAAAGGGTCACTTCCAAATTCAAATCGTATGTCCATGTCAGGGACAGTCTGGAGCTGGTCGATAAAAAATATGCTGAGAGTTTTTACCGCATCAAGCACGAACTCGATGAAAAAGACAGTCTCATAGCAGAGCAACGCTCCATCAGCCTTACGCGTTTATATACCATTTTAGCATTGGCCGTTATCTTAATTGGTTTAAGTGCAGTGTTTTATTTTTATGCTAGGAAAAAACAACAAAAAGCCACAGAATTACAATTGAGCATTGACGAACTAAAAGTAGCTAAAGCAAACATTTTCAATACCTCAGATGCTGTCTTGGACAAGCAGAACAAAGTACGTTTTGATGCTTTTTTGGCTTCAAAGTTCGACATCTCTAAAACGTTGATAGAATTTTGGAATTATCAAGTGCAGGGCTTCTCGGAAGCTGAGATTGCACAGACTTTGGAAACCGTAACCGAAGGTGCCATTAAGAAACGGCGCAATAAGCTTTACAAAAAACTAAAGGCCTATGACGGTACGTTGGGCACTATCGATAAATTCACTTCAGTTACCATTTACAATAAGGCCTTGTTAGAGTTCAAGGCGTCGCTTTAGCCTTTATTTTTACAAGCCTCATTGTGTTGCTTTGGTACAGAAAAACGTTCCAGAAAGCAGTTGCCTAATAAAAACAGTTACCCCTAGGGGTAATAATGCTGTAACCGAGACAAATACCCTATAAAAACTAGATTTTTTTGATGTGTAATTTCTAATATTACAGGAGTATTTACCCTTAAATCTTTTGCTTATGAAGTCATTTTTACTCGTGTTATGTCTTTTTATATCCATAGAAAATTCCCTGCAATCTCAATCCATTACTAAAGGACAACTCACTAATTTGATCTTTGATGCCCTATATGGCAGTTCTGCAAATCCCGACGATTACCCAGCATCCAATTATCCGACTATTTATAGCGATTTGGTTGAAGGTTCTACTTTCGAGAAAAAAGCGAAGCATCTAGGCTACTTAGAGTTTCAGGACGGCATTCCCGTGTTATGGCGAGATAATCCTGTGTTTAATATCGGTCAGATACCGTTTCACACAAGTGTTATCAAGGCACTTATCGAAGCATGGAACGTGCCTCTTGTTACCACTGGGGCTAACTTACCATACAACGATGTCGACAGTTCTACATTGTATTACGAGCACATTTTAACAGCATACGATATTGGCATGTTAACGCCTTCGACAAACCTATTTCCGTTTAATGGTATAGATATAATTACTGTACAGGATTATATTACGTTTTTAAGCAATACGGGCAATGTAACCACACCGACCCAATCACAGTTGAATAATGAGGTCAATTATTTCACAACGGGAATCTATATGCCCAATACCCTGAGTTTTAACCGTGGTATGGAACAGGGCGTTTTTAGCCACTATGCAAAAAACAGTTTTGTAATTCCCGATAGAAAGCTCAATCTCAACTTTTCACACTTTTACAGCTCATTTATGGTAGAAGTGCCTGAAAGCTACTATGCTATAAATCCCTTAGGTCGTGGCTGGTCTCACACCTATAATAGCTATGTCACCAAAGCCAGTAATGTTGGTCCTGATGGCATGAATTACTTCTACATTGTCTGGCCCGACGGCACGATCCATATTTTTAATGAGGATGATGACAGCTACGAGAGTATTGGCGTTTATGATGATTTTGACGAGCTGTCCTCTGGTGATTTGCGCATAACCAAGAAGAACCAGATGCGCTATTACTTTGAACAACTCGATAACGACAGGGATATTTGGTATCTAATCGAAATCAGGGATACTAATGGTAACTCTATCAACATTGAATATGAATCTGCCGAAGAAGCCGATACACGACGTATCGAATATGTTGAAGCTCCTTCTGGTAAGCGCTTGGAGTTTTCCTATGAGGATGACAGCGACCTCGTTGAAAAAGTAGAAGACCCCATTGGCCGTGAGTTGTTTTTTGAGTATTCCGATTTATGGCAAGGCTTTTACGATACTTTGGTCACCTTTGAAGATGCCAAGGGCAATACCACTACGTATCAGTACAATATCAACGATGATACTGAGCAACATCTGCTCAAGCGAATAGATCTGCCAAGGGGCAATGAAATCGAGGCCAAGTATGACGGCAATAGAAAACTTGAGGAGTTGCAGATCAATAATGATGACCCAATTACAATCGACACCAATTTTGATTACGACACTAATGATATCTCATCCACGGTGGAAATCCCTGTTCCCGGTTCGAGCAGTCCTTTCGTAGCGGCATACCAATTTAATGATAATGGTCTGATCACTAATTACGTTAGTGATGCCGATAACGTTCAAATAAGTTATCCAAACACTGGTATAAATGTGATGCGACCTACCGATATAACGTCCAATGGGGTTGAAATTGAATATGAATACGATTCCCAAGGTAATGTCACTAAGATCGATAAGGAAAATGGGGATATCGTAGAGGAATTTGAATACGACAGCGATAATAACCTTATCGAATATACTGATGGTGAGGGCAACACGACCAAATTCTCTTATGACAACGACGAAAACTTAACGGAAATAGAAGATGCGTATAACTATTCCATAGTGTTCACCTATGATACCCATGGGCAACTCATCTCAAGAACCAATCAGGAAGGCATTACGGTCAACTACTCGTATGAAAATGATGGTGCTTTGGCCTCTATGTCCGCACCAGAGAATATCAACAGTTCTTACGGTTATGATGGGGTTAACCGATTGACCGAGCAAAACGACAATGGCCTGATAACGTCCTACGAATATGACGATAATGATAACATCACAAAGATTATAAACTCTGGAGGTTTTGTAACAACATATAATTATGATGCTAACGATAATCTATCACGAATCACCAATGCCAATGCTACTGCCACATCTTTTGTCTATGATGACCAAGACCGTGTTATACAACAGCAGTTCGGGAATTTGGTGACACAGTTCGATTATGGCGATGAAGGTTATCTTGAAGAGATCACCAAACCTTCAGGTGCAAGGATGGATTTTGAATATGATAACGAAGGACGCTTGGAAGAGACGGAAACGATTACAGATATTGACTACAACAGCAGAAACTTGGTGACAAGTATTACCAATGGAACGGGTACAATGCGTTTCAGGTATGATAACCTAAACCTTTTGGAAAGGCTGACGACCGTTCATAATCTTAGGGTCGAGTATGATTATTCGGACACCAACCAAGTAGAGGATCTGACTTACCCGACATTAGATGGCATCGATTTCGAGGTGAACTATGATTATGACAATAAAAACAGGGTGTCCAGAGTGACGCTCAACAGTACTATCAGTATTGGAAACAATACAATAGCGGAATACGAATATTATGACGATGATCGGATAAAATGGATCGATCTGGGCAATAACGTGCGGATCAATTACGATTATGATGATGCTGGTAGGCAACGTTTTATCCAGCACGAAAATCTTAATGTGGCTTCCGATCGGGTACTTTATACCGGTGCTCATGTTTTGGACAATAGAGGTAATATAACGACTAGCAATGCGTATTTCAGGCCAATCGTAAACGGTAACCCAACGCCGAGTAGTTCTGAAAACCAAAACGGCACTTACAATGACACCAACTATACCCTAACTTATAATGGCATAAACTATAATGTTGACGACGATGGCAATACCTCCGGTATTGGTAGTGCTGTTGCTTTCAATTTTGATGTCGAAGACCGTTTGGTAGACTACACAGATGTTGACAATACGCTCGCTTTTAAATATAATGCGTACAACCAACGGGTAGAGGCTACAAGAAACGGAACGGTCACCAAGTATGTTCGTGATGTGCATTTAGACAATATACTCGTTGCGTTAAATGGCAACAATACGCCTTTACATTACAATATTTACAGTCCGAATGGGATGCTGTTGGCGCGCATAAAACCCAATGGCGATTTACACTATTACCATGGTGATATCCGTGGGAGCGTCGTAATGCTAACGGATGCATCTGCCAACATCACCCATCAGTACCGTTATGACGATTTTGGTAACATAACCAATTTCACAGAACCCGATAATGATGAAAATTATTTCCGATATGTGGGGATTTATGGTGTAGAGTACGAGCTAGAGGATTTGTACTATATGCGAGCTCGGTATTATAAACCGACCTTGGGGCGTTTCCTCTCTGAAGACCCTATTTGGCATACCAATTTGTATCCGTATGCTGATAATAATCCGATTAGCAGGGTTGATCCTAGTGGAACAACTTTCGAAGATATTATTTATGATAAGGTCGGATCTGTTATAGCAAATAATCTTACTTTGGAACAGATTGAATCGGCTTATTCAAAAGTAAAGTATGTTGATGAAGGCAGATATGTTGGTACAGGTCAAGTTGAAGAAGCTTTTAATTATTATGATGATTTGTATACTAAAAATTATTTACAAGGAAAATCAACATTTGGGGCATCGGCAGGCATTATATTTACTTCTCTATGGAAACCTGATACTTATAAAAAAACTGCTAATGCATTTGCGATAGCTAGAAATATTAATACTAAAAAGGTCACTAAAATAATAGGAAAGACAGGTGTTTTAAAGTTAGTTGATATGAGAACTAAATTAGGTTTAAATATAAAGTTTTCATACGAACTTTATAGAAGATATAAACATGCAAAAAAAGCAATACAAAACTAAAAATAAAGACTTCATATCAAAAATAGTTGACCTAGAAAATCATATTGAAGCAATTATATTTTCAATTCCTTTGATTATAATTTTGAGTATTTGGAGATTTTTTAAATACTTATTTGGAGTAATAAATAAAGAATAAAATGAAAACAACAATTAAATACATATTTCTCATAATCGGCATTTCAGCAAATGCCCAATTAGTGCAAGAAACAATAACATACAGTTATGACAACCTAAACCGTTTGGTTCAGGTTGTTTTTAACGATGGTGCAACTAAGAATTACACCTATGACAATTTAGGCAATCGGATTCAGCTGAATATCCAAAGCTTGAGTATCGAGTCCGAGACTTTACAAAATACCATTACGATTTACCCCAACCCAACAGAAAATAACTTAAATGTACAATTACCGAAGGGTTTTGATGCAAACGAATCAAAAGTATCGCTGTACGACATTAATGGGCGTGTCATAACGGATCACGCTTCCAAAATAAAGAATGGAATTGTTCAACTAGATGTGAGCCAGCTCACAACTGGCATTTATCTACTCCATATCAAGTCTGCCCAAAAAGTTTGGTCACAACTCTTCATCAAAAAATAACTTAAAACTATTAAAATGGACAATATTCTTCGCTACATCTTATTCTACAGTACATACCTCATTTATTTAATTCTTCTTATTATCATCCTTATATTCATTTTTAGTGCTTCATTGAAAATGTACCATTCCAGATGGAATACGCTTTTAGACGGATTTAATTTTTCAACTTTAGAGTTCTACACATTGTTAAAAGAAGAGCTCCATAATCAAGGCATAAGCAGAATAGAAATAAAGAACGTCAGCTTAAAAGAAGGAAATGCCTTTTCGGCAAAGCGCACCTATTTAAGAGCATCGTGGAAAGATTACCAATACGACATTTGCGCCGCACCTTTCGGTAAAGGCTTTTTTGTATCTTGGTGGTTGTTGTACAAAAGTTCTTTGGGACAAATCATTGTTTCCAAAATACCATTTATTGGAGGATGGCTAGCTAGGAAACTGTATCCGGTAACATATTATAAAATCGATACCGCGAGTATGTTCATGTCCTATGCACAATCCTCGGTATTAAAAGTGATTGATGATATCACAAACAACAAAGGTGTACGAGCCTTAACAGAAACCGAGAAGAAACCCATATTGAATGACATATTTATTCGTTAGTTCGCATGACCGCAAGTGAACGTGCAACTTTAAACTTTTACCATTGGGAATACCGACATCGAGGCTATTACCACTTTGATACTCCTGTCGATATTGAAGTTCCCTATCTTCCTTTTAAACATCAAAACTATTCCAATGTGCCAATTGAAGATGATGGTCGGGTACCATCAATTTTTCAATCTATTGGCAAGCTTCTCAATCCCAGTCCAAAAAAAGAAGAATCATATGAATTGGAAGAACTCAAACCCCGATATCTATTACCCGAAAATGCACCTGAACTTATCGGCTTTTCTATAAGCTTTCCAAAAGAGCAAGATATCCTGCCGAGAATCAACACTGAATTTTTGAATATGCTGTCATATTCGGAATATCCCATATCATTTGAAATCGTTGGTAATTCTGAAAGCATAACGATTCAATTGGTTTTCGATAAAAGTGATAGAGAGCGCATTGAGTCGCACATCAAAGCGTATTTCCCAACCGTTATTGTAAAAGACATAGATCAATCCGATTTTGGTTTTGACAACAGTAGAGATGTAGCAATTGCCGATTTTGGTATCAATGACGAATTTGTCAGACCAGTTGCAACCACGGATAGTTTTGAAATAGATCCTTTGACTTCAGTTATTGCGACAATGGATAACCTAAGGCCTGAGGACATTGTGGTATTTCAAACAATATTCAAGGGTATTGCTTCTCCGCTTGCTAAAGACATAACACATGCTGTCGGTGATGGCACAGGTGGTTCATTCTTTTCCGATGCCCCAGAAATGCCAGGATGTGCAAGGCATAAAATATCAAATCCATTGTTTTCAGTGGTTATGCGTATTGCAACACAAGGTCAGGACAACCAGCGAAGTCAGTATCTTGCCCAAGAATTAACCCGAAGCATCAGCGCAGTTTCAAGTTCTGAATACAACAAACTGATTCCCTTATCAAATGAAGGCTATAATTACGATTTTCATTTTTTCAATCTCAACAACCGTTTGAGCAATCGCTTAGGATTTATATTAAATTCCAAAGAGCTCAACACCTTCGTTCACTTTCCCAACAGAACGATTGTATCGCAAAAACTAGGATTGCAATTTGGGAAAACAAAACGAGTGTCGCAGGAATTTGTAAATGAAAAATATGCGTTTGGTATCAATTCCCATAATGGAAATGAACATACGGTTGGTTTGAACGACCAAGCACGTTTACGCCATACCCAAATTATCGGTGCCACCGGCGTAGGAAAATCAACTTTAATAGCCAATATGATAATTGAGGATATGCGTCACGGTAACGGTTGTGCCTTATTTGATCCTCATGGTGATATTGTTGAAGATGTATTGGCGCGTGTGCCAGAGCATAGACTTGATGATGTGGTATTGATTGATCCAGCCAATCTTGACTATCCGACAGGATTTAATCTGTTGCACGCCACTACGGAAGCGGAAAAGATTGTGCTATCCTCTGATCTGGTTTCGGCATTTAAACGCTATGCCACTGCTTGGGGCGATAACATGTCGGCAGTATTGCAACAGGCAGTTAACACCTTTCTGGAAAGTTCGAGAGGTGGCACGCTCATTGAGCTAAAGCGGTTTCTTTTGGAGGATAGATACAGAGCTGAATTTTTACAAAGCGTAGATGACCCAAGTATTCACTACTACTGGGAACACGAATACAGTATGGTCAAAAGAGGTATTGCGCCCTTATTGACGAGAATAGATACCTTTTTACGTCCTAAAACTGTTCGGTATATGTTGGCACAAACTGGAGGTGTTGATTTTAGAGCCTGTATTGAAGATAAGAAAATTGTTTTGATCAAGCTCTCACAAGGTTTGATTGGCGAAGACAACAGCTTTCTACTAGGCTCACTGTTCTTGTCAAAATTCAACCAAGTAGCACTTGGCAGACAATCGTTACCAAAATCCGAGCGTCATCCCTTCTACATTTACTGTGATGAGTTTCAAAATTTTGTGACGAACTCGATAACCACAATATTGAGCAGTGCCAGAAAATATGGTTTAGGCTTAATACTTGCCCATCAAGAACTCGCACAAATTGATGATGCCAAGGTGTTGAATTCGGTATTGTCCAATCCTTACGTTCGCATTTGTTTTCGTTTGGGCGATGTCGATGCCAAACGCCTAGAAAGTGGATTTTCATACTTTGAGCAGTCAGATTTACAGAGTTTGGGCATTGGCGAAGCCATAGTACGCATCGGAAGTAGCAATAACGATTTTAACTTAGGAACCAAAGCCCTTGACACCATTGATGTAAAAAATGCTCAATCAAAGCGTACACAGATCGTAAAACAAACCCAAGAGCAATATGGAACAAAATGTGAAGACGTCGAAGCGTTATTGGAACTTTTGCTACCGCAACGAAATAAAAAACCTAAGAAAACTAAGGTTACTAAACCGCTTAATACAGTACCAACTGAGATAGAGCCATTGGTAAAACCACCACAACCTACCGAGGTCTCAAACAATACGGTTGTGGAAGAACCAATTATCGAATCCTCGGATTTTGAAAAACAAAAACAGGATTATTTAGAGACCGAACAGAAAAAGCAAGTTGAACGTAAACATAGTTCGTTACAAAACTACATTAAGACCATTGCCATTCAGCAGGGTTATAAGACCGTCATTGAACATGCGCTTGATAATGAGAGTCGGGTTGATGTCTCGCTAACAAGAGACAAAGTGAATATCGCTATCGAGATATCTGTGACCAACAGCATAGGCTATGAGGTTCAGAATATCAAGAAGTGTTTGGATGCAAAATACAATTTTGTTGTAATGGTGTGCGACAATGAAACGCACCTGTACAACATCAAAGAAAAGGCTCGTGCTGAAATCTCCAAAAAACAACACAAGCAGTTACATTTCATTAATTCAAGTTCATTCTCAGAACTGTTAATTGCCATATCTCCAAAAGAAAAAGTAGTTGAAAAACGTATAAAAGGCTATCGCGTAAAGACGAGTTACAGCTCTCAACCAAATGCCAACACGTCATCTATTACTAAGATAATTGCCCAATCGCTTCAGAGAAAGAAATAAGGTTGAGTTTTAGTGCCTTTTTTATAGTTCTTGTATCTTCTTTTGATAGCTTACAAAACCGTCTAGTTTCAAGTTTGATTACCACATCACTATCTATGTTGCCCATCTGACAGAACTCATGTAGGGAAATATTATATTTCATTCGATAAAGTTTGGTTCGCATTCCAAGCCGTTCAATATTTGAGCTTATAGTTGGTACATAACCAAGATAACCAATGATGTTTTTCAGGTGTTTTGGGTGTGGTGCTTTTTGGTTGAGTTCCCAAGATGATAAATACATTTGGTTAATTTTCAATAATTTAGAGACATAACCTTGTGCTTGATTACGTTTTAGACGTTCTTTTCGTATGTGCTCTCCTAAAGTAGTAGGTTTTAGAATTGATTGGGTTTTTTTGGGTATTTTAGCCTTTAGAGTAAAAA
>CAYSVY010000019.1:0-60456 GCA_964434705.1 uncultured Flavobacteriaceae bacterium | reverse complement strand
AGCTTTGCGACAATGTAGCAACTTGAGTTCACCTTTAGGTGAATTGTACATCATCACGTATATATGTCTGTATTTTACGTTCTTTTTACTAATATAGCTTTTTTTCTGTAACCTTTATGAACATTGGCCTAATATATTTTTAATAGTCGTGCATTTTGTATATCAAAATTCGTATTTTTACACCATCTGATATACAAAATGCATGTATGAATTTTAACAGTTACAGTTTTTCATTTGATACCCATAAGCAGAAAAACATTATTCGTATTGCTTTTCCGTACAATCATGCTCTAATTTCAGACCTCAGAAAACGCTTTCCATCTGCTAAATGGAGCGCTACAAAAAAGTCATGGTATCTACCAGACTTGCCAAAAATAAGAGAAGCGTTACAACTATCACCAAAAAATAATGCTAAGCACAAAGCTTTAAAAATTCATCCCATAAACCAGCGTGCTTATTTAGAGCTCAATATGCAACTCACCTTAAAGCAATACAGTAGCAATACAAAACGCATCTATCTTAGCGAGTTTTACCACTTGCTCAACTTATTGGACGATTTTGATGTAGCGGATTTGTCGCCTAAACGTTTAAAGGATTATTTCCTCTATTGTATTAAAGTTGAAAAAATGGGCGAACGTAAGCTTAACGGTAAAATAAATGCCGTAAAGTTTTATTTTGAACAAGTGCTCAACAGACCCAAAATGTTCTTTGATATACCGCGACCAAAGAAACCACAGACGTTGCCCAAAATGTTAAGTAAGTCTGAAGTAAAAAAAATATTTCGGGTCACCACAAACATTAAGCATAGAATTGCATTGCAGTTGGCTTACGGTATGGGCTTGCGCGTGTCTGAAGTGGTAAATTTAAAACTTTTGGATATTGATAGCAAACGAATGGTTGTACATGTTAAAGGCGCTAAAGGAAAAAAGGATAGGTACGTGCCTTTGCCAGTGTCGCTTTTGCCAGAGTTAAGGGTGTATTACAAAAAGTACAAACCAAAAACCTTTTTATTAGAAGGGCATTATGGTGGTGCTTTTGCCAAATCTAGTTTGCAACAGGTTTTTAAAAAAGCCATGTACAAAGCCGGTATAAAAAAACAGATTGGTATTCATGGGCTAAGACATTCATACGCCACACACTTGTTGGAAAGTGGCGCAGATATGCGTTTTATTCAAGAGTTGTTGGGGCACCATTCCATTAAAACCACCCAAGTTTACACTAAAGTAACGCCACGTAGTAAGTCTAAAATTGTAAGTCCGTTGGATACCTTGTAAATAGTAATATAACTCATTGGGATTAATGATTGATTCCAAATAACCGTCAGTTCGAGTTTTTTTCTGAAAAGAAAAAGTATCGAGAACAAGGTTTGTTAAGTTAAAATTCCGTGTTATGTATAGCGGAGTCGAGACCTATTTGGACTTAAGATTAAAAACCATCTTGCAACAAACTTTAACCAATCTTAAGCTACAGTCAAAAGAGGCAATGTGACATTAATTAATTAAACTGATTTGACTTACTCCAAAATTTCCACAGTACGAATGTACACGTTTTTAATAGGCCATTCGCCTTCATCCGTTTCAACAGCATTAATTTGGTCAACCACATCCATACCTGCAATGACTTCTCCAAAAATGGTATAATCGCCATCTAAAAAAGGCGCGCCACCTATGCGGTTGACTATGAAAAATTGGTACGGCGATGCCAGTTTATAAGGGTTTTCAATTTCACTACTAGGCATGGAAACTGCACCGCGTTTGTGGGTATAGCCACGTTTGGTATCTGGTGGCAAAAGGTACTTACCGATTTTGCGACGACGTTTCATAATTTCAATACCGTCGCTACTGCCACCTTGTATTACAAAATTGGGGACAACTCTGTAAAACTGGGTATTATCAAAATACTTTTGCTTGGCGAGGTAAATAAAATTGGATCTGTGGAATTTGGTTTTGTCGTAAAGTAATATGTCAATATTTCCAAAATCGGTAACAATACGCACTTTGTTTTCTTTGTGCGCCTTATCGTATTCCAAAAAAAACGCCATAGCGTTATCATCCGTAAGTTTAGGATATGTTTTTTTTTGTGTTTTTGATGTTGCGGTATTAGCCTCTACTTTTGTGGAATCTGTTTGTGGAACATTATTTTGTTTTGAAGTTTGCTTACCTTCACAACTGCAAAAAAGGATAACAAAAAGGAGCACTGTAAAACGCATAGATGAATTTTGACACATTTTTAAAAACAACCGTAAATATAAAACATAAAGACCTTTTGGGTGAAACCGCGCATGCAAAACTCTCGCCGCCATTTAGGCTAAAACTTGCCGAAAAGTATAAAGAAAAGCAAAAGCATGCCGCCAAAGCTGGAGTTATGGCACTGTTTTACCCAAATAAAAATAATGACACCTGTGTGGCTCTTATTTTGCGCAATACCTACAAAGGCGTACACTCTGCACAGGTTGGTTTTCCTGGCGGGAAATTGGAGCAACAAGATAATAATGATCTGTTGCAGACTGCTTTGCGTGAAACCGAAGAAGAAATTGGGATACCTAAAACTGATATCAAAGTCATTAAAACCCTAACACCACTATATATTCCGCCAAGTAACTTTATGGTATATCCATATATGGGATATCTGGAAAAAACACCGCGTTTCCAAAAAGAAGAAGCCGAAGTACAGGACGTTATTGAAGTCACCTTGTCTGCTTTTTTAAACCCAAAAAACCTAATTACCACTAAAGTTGCAACCAGCTATAATGTTGAGGTTAATGTGCCTGCCTTTATGCTTAATGGCCATGTGGTTTGGGGAGCTACAGCCATGATGCTGTCCGAAATTAAAGAGTTGTTAAAACAAGCCCTTTAAAAGCCTTATTTGTTACATTTGCCTAAACTAACTATCCTTAATAATCTATATGGGTTTATTCAAAACCAATCCTTTTGGGCATATATTATTCATAAAAAAATGGCTCATCCGTATTTTGGGCACGTTAACGCACAGACGGTTTAGAGGCTTTAATGATTTACAGATCGAAGGTTCCGAAATAATAAAACAGTTGCCAGATACCAATGTGCTGTTTATTTCAAACCACCAAACCTATTTTGCAGATGTTATTGCCATGTTACATGTATTCAATGCAAGTTTAAGCGGGCGTCTGGACAGTATAAAAAATGTAGGTTACCTCTGGAATCCAAAACTCAATATCTATTATGTTGCAGCAAAGGAAACTATGAAATCCGGATTGTTGCCCAAAATATTTGCCTACACAGGTTCCATTAGTATAGAGCGTACATGGCGTGCCAAAGGGCAAGACGTAAACCGCCAGGTAAAAATGAGCGATATCAGCAACATTAAAAAAGCGCTAGATGATGGTTGGGTTATAACCTTTCCGCAAGGGACTACAACACCATTTAAACCCATCAGAAAAGGTACAGCACACATCATAAAGCAATACAAACCCATTGTAGTGCCAATTGTTATTGATGGTTTTAGGCGCTCTTTTGATAAAAAAGGATTGCGAATTAAAAAGAAAAACATTTACCAATCCATGGAAATAAAACAACCATTGGATATTGATTATGAGAATGAAACTATTGCTGATATAGTAGAAAAGATAGAATATGCCATAGAACAACATCCATCATTCCTAAAAGTAATTCCGCAAGAAGAATTAGAGGAAAAAGAAAGGCTTAACAAAGAACTCCGCAACTGGGCAAACAACTAATAAAACCTGTAGTGCATTTTGATTTAAATTCGTCATTTAGAGTGGTTTTTCCAGTTGTTTACTGGAAAAATTGTATCGAAAAACAAGAATTTAAACACGGAAAACCCAAACTCCAAAACCTAAACTTCCAGTTTTTTTAGCTCTCTGTAATTTCTGTTAAGGCGTTTCAGTAAAATACCATAAATAAGCCAGTAAAACAGCAATAAAATCCCAATAGCTATAATTAAAAGTACAAACGTGGTAAATATAATACCCAAATACAACTTAAAAACACCACCATTTGCAGCAGCGTCATCTACTAATGTTTTAGTGGCTTCATCATTCTGAATCACATAAAACACGCCGTAAAAAGTGGCAACGACTAAAAAAATAAGGTTAAAATAAACGTAATGCTTAACGGTGCGTCTTGTCTTTAAGATGTTTTTCATCAAACGTCGCGCGTTGTCGTCCGTAGAAATAGTTTTGTAATTTTTATAAAAACGGTACAAAAAATAAAGCAGTACACCATTGCTTATAAAGCCTAATACAATAAAAAGGGTACTGGATTCCAACTCTTGTATTTCGTTGCCAAAACCAAAACTTTTAAGGCCAATAGCAATAACAAACCAAAAGGCAAATTCCAAAAGGCAGATGTAAAATATCCACTTCACAATGCTAGATGATTTTGCGTGGCTCATTTTATAAATATCGTCGTAAGACAGTTCCGGGTACGTAACGTTGTCCCGTTGCCAATCTTTTTTTAATAATTCTAGTTCATCCATAAGGCTACGGATTTAGTATGGTTCTTAATTTCTTTTTTACACGGTTCATTTTTACACGTGCATTTACCTCGGTAATACCAAGGGTTTCGCTTATTTCTCTATAATCTTTGTCTTCCAAATACAAAAACACCAAGGCTTTTTCAATATCGTTGAGCTGGTGTACGGCTTTGTACAAAAGCTTAAGTTGCTGTTCCTCGGTATCGTCATATTCTTCAGATTTAATCTTAAATTCAAAAGCATCAAAAGCATCCGTTTGTATACGGCGTTTAGACTTTCGGTATAGTGTAATTGCCGTGTTCAGTCCCACGCGGTACATCCAGGTACTAAACTTGCTATCGCCCCTAAATTTGGGGTAAGCACGCCATAACTGTATGGTTATTTCCTGAAACAGATCGTTGTGCGCATCCTGGTTATTGGTATAAAGCCTACACACTTTATGCACAATGTTTTGGTGCTTTTGCAATTGTTCTACAAAACTATGTTCAAGTTCCTTGTTCAATGCTATTTTTCGGTTAGTTATCCAATAAGTAGCAATATATAAAAAGAAGTTACATTCTGTGGCGGTTTTTTTTGGGCGTTACCCAGACGCTTGCCGTCTGGATCGCGTTTTCCTCTATATCTTTTTATGCCGTTTTCAAAAGCAATAGTGCACTATATCCATACTTCTTCAAGTGAAACACAAAATAAATGCACTATAAACGCATAAAAAGGATGCCGTTACAACCGCTAACGCAACTCATCTTAAAAAAATTACAGTTCGGTAAAAAGCAATTTGCAATGGCATAGGTATATATGAAGTTTGTACCATCATCAAACAAAAACAAACAGAAAAACCAACCATCATGAAAACAGTTTTTATAATACTAGTTTATTTAAGCGGTATTTTATTAAATGCCCAGGGCAACACCATTTCGGGTAAGGTTACAGATACCAAAGGAAATCCAATTATAGGTGCCAATGTCTATTTAGACGGTACTTACGATGGCGCTACAACAGACCAAGACGGCAAATTCACTTTTAAAACAGATGAACAAGGCAAACAAACCTTAGTGGTTTCCATTTTGTCTTATGAAACACAAACCTTTGCCCAAGATGTTACATTGCTTTCTGGGCTAACCATAAAGCTCCGTGAAGACGTCAATACCTTAGATGCCGTAATACTCTCGGCAGGAAGCTTTGAAGCCAACGAAAATAGTAGGGTATCAGTATTAAAACCGTTAGATGTTGTAACAACCGCAAGTGCTTTGGGCGATTTTGTTGGTGCGCTACAAACACTGCCAGGGACATCTAACGTGGCAGAAGATGGCCGACTCTTTGTTCGCGGTGGCGATGCTGGCGAAACCCAGATATTTGTAGACGGCATCCGTGTATTTACACCATTTACCCCAACGACTAACAATTTCCCTACTCGGGCGCGCTATTCGCCATTTCTATTTGATGGTATTACCTTTTCAACAGGTGGCTACTCGGCAGAATATGGGCAGGCGTTATCAAGTGTCCTGCTACTAAACACAATAGATGAGCCAGACCAAGAAAAAACCGAAATAGGCATCTTAAGCGTCGGTGCTGGCGTGGGCAATACTCAAAAATGGGACAAAACATCGTTGAGCGTTAATGCGTCATATACCAATTTAGCACCGTATTTTGCCGTTTTTGAAACCCGTAACGATTTCGAAAAACCATTCGAGACCATTCAGGGCGAAGCCGTATTTCGTCAAAAATTCAATACAGGTTTACTCAAGTTTTATGCGGCCTTTGATACCACAAATTTTGAACTGACCCAAGACGATATCAATACGCCAGAAGGCATTCGGTTCAAATTAAAAAACGGCAACTTTTATACCAATACGTCGTACAAAGGTACACTTGGAAATAATTGGAGTGTATCAACTGGATTAAGCTACACCTTTGCTAAAAACAACACTGGCATTGAACAAAACAATATAGATAATACCGAAAACTCGTTTCATGCCAAGCTAAAGCTCAAAAAACGATTCAACAGCCGTTTTAAGCTAAATTTTGGTTTAGAGCAGTTTATCACTGATTTTGAAGAAGATTTTTCTAACACTGACATTTCTGAAACTTACGGATTTGAAAACAACATTACAGCAACATTTGTTGAGGCAGACATTTCTTTTTCAAAAAAATTGGCTCTAAAAGCTGGATTACGTACAGATTATAGTGCGCTTTTTCAAAGTACAGATATTGCACCTAGGTTAGCATTGGCATACAAAACCTCCAAAAATGGTCAGGTATCTCTGGCGTATGGTAACTTTTTTCAAAACCCAAACGCAAACGCTTTGAAGTTTGAGCAGAATTTAAAACCACAGCGTACCCAACATTATATATTGAATTACAGGTTTGATAATAATGGTCGCACTTTTATAACAGAGCTGTTTAGAAAAGATTATGACAACCTAGTGAAGTTTGATACCGCTTTTGAACAGTTTGACAGCAACTTTGCTTCTAACGGAAGTGGTTATGCCCAAGGTATAGATTTGTTTTTTAGAGACAACACCAGCATTAAAAATTTAGATTATTGGGTAAGCTACTCCTATTTAGATACGCAACGTGACCACAGAAATTTTCCAGGGCTTGCGCAACCCAATTTCGCCATAAAGCATAATTTTTCAATTGTAAGCCGTTATTGGATTGATAAATGGAAAAGTCAAGTAGGGCTAACTTATGCCTTCGCTTCTGGCAGACCTTACACAGATCCTAACAGAAACGGTTTTCTTGCCGAGCGCACCAAACCTTTTAACAATGTAAGCTTCAATTGGGCATACTTAATGACCCAGCAAAAAATCTTATACTTTGGCATAAATAACATTTTAGGGTTCAGAAATATTAATGGTTACCAATATGCCAATACGCCAAATGCAAGCGGTAATTTTAACCGTAGAGCATTAACACCTGCAAACGATCAGTTTTTTGTCCTTGGGTTTTTCTGGACTATTAGTGAAAAAGGAACAGACAATCAATTAAACAATTTATAATTTTTTAAAACTAACATTTGTTAGTTATACTGGGCTTCTTGAGCGTTTTGTAATTCTAATTTATTGATTTCTAGAAGTAAACATGACTTTTATCATGCTTTTTGCAGAATGTAGTGGTTAACTTTATACTATAAAATTTTTAGAAATCATGGAAGTAAAAAAGAACCCAAAAGCCGATGTAGGACGAAACAGCAGTCTATTCTTTGCTGTTGGTTTAAATGTAATGTTACTCTTAACGTATTTCGGGTTAGAGTACAAGACCTATGATAAAACTTTGACACAGTCAGAGATTTTAATGTTGAGCGAGCAGTTAGAAGAAGACATACCGATAACCACTATTGAAATGCCACCGCCACCGCCACCGCCAAAACCTGTGGTTACTGAGGCTATTACTGTTGTAGAAGACGTAGCGGATATTGAAGAAACTGTTGTGGAGAGTACAGAAATAGGCCAAGATGACGTTATTGAAGAGCGCGTAGTATCTGTTGAAGAAGTAGTGGTAGAAGAAGTTGAAGAAGACATAGAGGTGCCTTTTACCGTTATTGAAAAAATACCCGTTTTCCCTGGATGTACAGGTAATAACGATCAGTTAAAAGTGTGTTTCCAAGCCAAAATGACTGAGCACCTTCAAAAAAACTTTAGATATCCAGAGGTTGCAGAAGAATTGGGCATCAAAGGTAAAGTTTATGTATTCTTTTTAATAGACAAAAACGGTAGAGTCTCTAAAATAAAAAGTAGAGGTCCCGATAAAATGTTAGAAACTGAAGCGGAGCGTATTATAGGTTTGCTTCCTAAAATGGAACCCGGTAAACAACGTAATAAACCCGTAGGCGTACCGTATAGTATCCCAATTAATTTCCAATTACGAGAAAACTAAAAATATATTGATTGGTTGTTCAAATTAGTTTGAAAAACCCTAATTACTGAGTGCTATTACTTCCATTAAAGAAGGTTGCAACCACCACTCAGATTAATTAGGGTTTTTTTATTTCCATTTAATATTACAGCCCATACTTGGTTTTTGATTTTCAGGCATGGGTGTTTTGTTTATAAGCGCGTTCGTGGCCAATCGTAAATCTTTACCAGTAATGGGTTTGCCATTTCCAGGTCGTGAATCATCCAACTGCCCGGCATAGACCAGTTTTAAATTGGCATCAAACAGAAAAAAGTCAGGAGTGCAAGCGGCATCATAAGCTTTAGCTATCTCTTGGGTTTCGTCATATAAATACGGAAATGGGTATTGATTAATCTCAGCGTGTTCTTTCATGCGTTCCGGTCCATCTTGCGGATAGCTAACCGCATCATTGCTTGAAATAGCAATGCAATTGATGCCGTTACTTTTGTAATCATTGGCCAGTTTAACCAGTGCTATATTAACGTGGATTACAAAAGGGCAGTGGTTGCAAATGAACATAACTAAAGTACCAGTTTTACCCTTTAAAGTGTCTAGCGATTTTGTAGCACCATCTTTTGTGTCTATTAAATTGAAAGATGGAGCAGAAGTACCTAAAGGCAACATATTGGATGGAGTTAGAGCCATGGTTTGATAATTATTTTACTAGTTTTATACTATGGAAAATATAATAACATTTGAAGAATTTTCAAAAGTAGACTTGCGTGTGGGTACCATTATTGAAGTTATCGATTTTGAAAAAGCCAAAAAGCCTGCCTACCAACTGACCATTGATTTCGGCACACTAGGCATAAAAAAATCTTCTGCTCAAATTACAACATTATATTCCAAGGACGATTTGCTAAATAAGCAGATTGTTGCCGTAGTAAATTTTCCTAAAAAACAAATTGCCAATTTTATGAGCGAATGCTTGGTGCTTGGTGCGGTAAAAACCAATGACGTGGTTTTGTTAAATCCAGAAAAAAAAGTTAAAAATGGCACAACAGTTAGTTGATGTTTTATCTATAAGTCTTTTCTAAAAAATATAGCATTCATCAAAAGCTTATTGGTGCCATACCAAAATGCCCTAAAATTGGTATTGTCCGTAAACGCAACGACTTTACCTTTTTCCAATCGGCCTATTTTTAAAGGCACTGTACCTTGAAGACTGTCTAAATTTTGTTTGGAAATATAGCCGCTCAGCAATGGGTCTTTAGTGTATCTTATGGGGTTATCGTAACTATTTTTGTTTGGTTTTACAAAAAGCGTCGTGTTTCTAAATAATGGGATGGTTTCATTTTTATAACCAAAATTTATAGGATGAGACCTGTCAATTTCAGCTTCAAAAATAGCACCGCCAATAACCTGTGCACCTTTAAAATTATCCTTTTGTTCACGGCTAATGCCTTTTGCAATATGCTTGGATTTTTTAAAATTGATGGGCAATATTTTTTTGGTATTTAAATATTTTAGGGCATCTCTGTATGCAATTAGCGTACCGCCATTTTTTACCCAGTTTTTAAGTTTTTCAGTATTGGAACTGTTTAACCCTGAATTTGTACTTGGCAAAATAATACAGTTGTAGCGCCCAATATTTGCTCTTGAAAAATTACGGACATCTAATTTGGTTACGGCCATATCAAATCTGGTGTCCAACAAATGCCATATTTCGCCAGAGTCATAAGATCTAATGCCATCTCCAACAAGTACGGCAACCTTTGGTAATTCTACAGGGCTAAAATTATTGCTGCCTAAATCAATTCCGTTATTTAAACCTGTGGAAACAGCGTCTACAGTAATATGGCAGGCCTTGGCTGTACTGTTTATCAATTGATAGAGTTCATCTTTTGAAAGCTTTTGATTTTGAACAGGTATCATTAATGTTCCGTAATCATAAAGCTTATCATTAGCATTAAACTGCTTTTGGCTAGATTTTACACGGACACCCTTTTTTAGCAATATATTTAAAAATTTTGGCGTATAGTATTCGTGCCAAGTAACTAAATATGCATAAGCACTCTTATTGTCAGTACCGCCAGAATTAAATTTTAAATCGGTAATAATGTTTCCAGCATTACTCATTGTAGTTTCGGTATGGTCAAGATTAAAGGCCAATGGAAAAGACCAAGCCGATACGTCATAAAACAAGCTGTCTTGGAATTTTGTTCGTTTTTCAAACATCGCGTTGATAAGGCGAATATTCTTTTGGTTTTTCGGGACTATGTAGGCATAATTCTTTTTATAGCGTTTGTTTTCAACTGAAAAATCCTTTTTGATATCGTAAAATTCAATATGGTGCCGTTTTAATATTTCGGCTAAGTGGTAGGTTTTAGTAGCATCTTTTTCGTCTCCAAAAACAATAGCGTTATTGCCGTATTTTTTTGCTTCTTCACGTGCATTCTTATAAAAATGGTATTGGTACTTTAAAAGTTCTTCCCGCATTTCAGTTGCGGCATTTAAGGTGGAAAGCGTTGTGGTAAATTGGTTTTTTATGGTAAATGGAAAGCTTAATAGTCCATTGACACTTTCTTGAAGGTGTCCTCGTGAGCTGGCTTGTTCAAACAAAATACCAATACCGCCATTGATGTCAGGAAATGTTGAGCCTTTTCCGTAATAGAAATCGTCAAAACGTTCTTCGGAATAATAAAGCGAACCAATTTTGTCCAATGCCTTGGCGTGGTAATTGCCAATTTTTTTGGTTAAGGTTTGGTTTAATTTTGGTGTAAGTGGATGAGTCCGCGATTGTACACCTGGCTGAAAAAAGAACGTGGAGTTTGTGCCCATTTCGTGATGATCTGTCAAGATGTTTGGCAACCATTTGTGATAGGATTCTATTCTTACTTGAGACTCAGGCATCTGCACAGGTAACCAATCGCGGTTCATGTCAAACCAATAATGATTGGTGCGTCCGCCTGGCCAAACCTCTCTAAATTCACGGTCATTGGAGTCTGGATTTAAGTTTTGGCTTTTATTAGTATTTGCCCAATAAGCGAAGCGTTGCAGGCCGTCAGGATTTAATGACGGGTCTAATAAAATTACAGTATTACGTAACAGTTCCTCAATTTTTGGACCTTCGGCGGCAGCCAAATAATAGGCAACCAATAGAGCGGCGTTTGCCCCACTGGGTTCGTTGCCATGTATGGAATACCCTTGGTAAATGACTATTGGTCTATTTGAAGTAAAGCCATCTTTATCGGTTTCTTTGAGGTGTCTTTTGCGAATGATCTCAAGGTTTTTATGGTTATCCTCAGATGTTATTGTAAGTAGGAGCAATGGTCTATCTTCAAATGTTTTACCACGATTTTCAATGGTAATCCTATCTGAAGCTTCTGCCAAAGCGTACATATACTGCACTAACTTATCATGTGTTACATGCCATTTGCCAACGTGGTGACCAATAATATTTTCTGGTGTTGGTATGTTCTGGTTATAACTGATATCATTTGGTAAATAATAGTCTAAATCAAATTCTGTTTGGGTAAATAGGTTTTGAAAACATAAAAGTAAAAGTAAGCAAGTACGCATCATGTTGTATGTGTTAGAAAAGAGATACTAATGGTTATAAAAATAAAAAACCGTTGCTGATGCAACGGTTCAATTAAAAAGATTTTAACAGGTTAAATCTATTAAATGTCGTCAAAGCTAATATCGGTAAAGCTATCCGTACTTTTTGTGTCTTCTGGTGTTTTTGCCTCTTGGGCTACAAAAGAATTGTCTTCGCGTTTGAAGTCTTTTTGATGACGTTCGCTAATAACTTCTTCGCCCTTTTCATTAATAATATAATCGGTCATTTCAGCAAGGATTTCCCTGAATTCGGAAAAATCTTCTTTGTATAAATAGATTTTGTGCTTCTTATAATGAAAGGAGCCGTCGTCGTTGGTAAATTTTTTGCTTTCGGTTATGGTTAGGTAGTAATCTCCTGCTTTGGTGGCGCGTACATCAAAAAAATAGGTTCTGCGCCCAGCTCTTAAAACTTTAGAGTAGATTTCTTCTTTGTCCATCATTTGATAATCGCTCATAGCTAGATTGTGTTAGATTTTTATAATGGTCTCAAAAATCAAAAAAAAAAGATTAGTATGCAACAATTAGTTACAAATCTTTTTCTGAGCGTTGGTTGAGGTATAAATCCCTGTAATAGCCTTCTTTTTCAATTAGTGAACTGTGGTTGCCAACCTCGGTAATTTTACCTTTTTCAATAACAATGATTTTATCGGCATTTTTCACGGACGAAATTCTATGGCTAACAATGATTGTAGTTTTATGTTTTGAGACACGCTCTAAATTGTTTAATATTTGTTCTTCGGTCTCAGTATCAACGGCAGATAGGCAATCATCAAACAAAAGTATTTCGGGTGATTTAATAATTGCTCTTGCTATGGATATACGCTGTTTTTGACCTCCAGATAACGTAATGCCTCTTTCGCCTAAAATAGTATCATAGCCATTTTTAAAACCTATTATGTTTTTATGGACTTTGGCGTTTTTGGCCGCGTTTATGACGTCCTCATCAGTGGCATCTTCTTTTCCAAAACGAATATTGTTTTTAATGCTATCTGAGAACAAAAAGGCATCTTGCGGTACATAGCCTATAATTTCTCTAAGACTATTAAGATTGACTTGTTTTATGTCCTTGCCATCAATTAAAATAGTGCCTTCTTTGGTGTCATAAAGTCGTCCAATCAAATCTAAAATCGTGGATTTTCCTGAACCTGTCATTCCAATAATAGCCAATTTTTGTCCAGCTTCAATATTAAAACTTACTTTGTTCAATGCCGTAATATTCGTGTCAGGATAGGTGAACGACACATTATCAAAGCGTATAGCGCCTTTTATAAATGTTGGTTCTTTGACGTTGTTTTTGATATGTGGTTCTTGTTTTAAAAACTCGTTTATGCGTTTTTGTGATGCTTCCGCTTGCTGCACAATAGAAGTTACCCAACCAACCGTGGCAACTGGCCATGTTAACATATTCACGTAGATTAAAAACTCTAGTATGGTACCTATGTCTTCAATTTCACCTTTGATGTATAAATTACCGCCAATGTAGGTAACTATAATGTTACTCAGCCCAATGAGTAAAATCATCATGGGAAAGAAAAACGCCTGTACTTTGGTGAGGTCAATTTGTTTGGTCTTATTTTCCGTAGAAAGCACTTCAAACTTATCATTTGTTCTTGGTTCAATGCCATAAGACTTAACCACTGAAATACCACTAAATACCTCTTGGGTGTATGCGGAAAGCGTTGAAAGCGACTCCTGAACAATTTTACTCCTTAAATTAATCAGCCGGCTAAGTTTGTAAATTATAAAAGATAGAATTGGCAATGGTACTAAGGTGTAAAATGTCAGTTCTGGTGACTCACGATACATAAAAACAAAGGCCACTACAAAAAGTGTCAAAGTATTTATAGTATACATTATTGCTGGTCCGGCATACATTCTTACTTTGCTGACATCTTCACTAATGCGGTTCATTAAATCTCCAGTCCGGTTAGATTTATAGAATTGTAAAGACAGTACTTGGTAGTGTTTGTAAATTTCATTTTTAAGATCAAACTCAATAAACCTTGATACGTTTATAATGGTTTGGCGCATTAAAAATGTGAATAGCCCACCGAGAATAGCGGCACCGATCAAGTATAATGAGTTATTTAATAAAGCTTGAAAAAGGACTTCATTTGAAGCGTTGGTTTCAAAATGCTTTTCCACTTCATTTACAGAATCTGCAATAAGCCCAGGAATAAAAACGGTAAATACCTTGGCCAAAATGGTAATGCAAATACCAATTATAAGCCTATATCTGTATTTTAAAAAATATTTATTTAAATGTTTTAGGGCTTTCATTTCAAATTATATGTGCAAGCAAATCTATTGCGATAATCGTATTTTACAGTTAATATTTTGCTAATCCTTTAATTATAATTTATTTTTGCACGCTGTTTTTTCATAATCTTGCAAACAGCTGTTTTTATAAACCGAACAATGACAACAGAATTTTTTCAAACAAAGGAGATCTCAAAAGCAGATCCCGTTTTTGGCCAGTCGTCTTTTGATAATCACGAACAAGTGGTTTTTTGCAACGACAAAGATACTGGATTAAAGGCAATAATTGGCGTGCACAATACTGTTTTAGGACCAGCCTTAGGCGGTACTAGGATGTGGCAATACAATAGTGAATGGGAAGCACTTAATGACGTGTTACGTTTGTCCCGCGGCATGACATTTAAATCTGCAATTACCGGTTTAAATTTAGGTGGTGGAAAAGCAGTAATAATTGGTGATGCCAAAACACAAAAAACACCTGAATTAATGCGTAAGTTTGGTGAATTTGTACATTCTTTAGGAGGTAAATACATAACTGCTGAAGATGTTGGTATGGAAACTGAAGATATGGATACCGTTAGGGAAGTTACGCCTTATGTCACTGGGATATCTCAAGAAATAGGTGGCGCGGGCAATCCATCTCCAATTACTGCTTACGGTGTGTTTATGGGAATGAAAGCCGCTGCGAAGTTTAAATACGGCTCAGACATATTAGAGGACAAAACAATTTATGTACAAGGTATTGGTAGCGTGGGTGAAGCGCTTGTAGAGCATTTGGTAAATGAAGGTGCAAACGTTTTTATTTCTGATATCAATCAAGAACGTCTTGAAGAGGTTCGTACTAAATATGGTGTTTCTGTTTACTCTGGCAATGATATTTACAGCGAACAAATGGATATTTATGCACCTTGTGCACTTGGAGCTACGGTCAACAATGACACTATATATAAACTTAAAGCAGCAATAATTGCTGGTGCGGCAAATAATCAGCTTGCAGATGAATTCAAGCATGGGCAATTGTTGCAAGAACGTCAAATCGTGTATGCGCCAGATTTTCTAATCAATGCAGGAGGCATTATAAACGTTTATGCAGAATTGGAAAATTACGATAGACAAGAGATAATGCGCAAAACGGAAAATATCT
The DNA here is from genome assembly GCA_964434705.1 of uncultured Flavobacteriaceae bacterium. Classification (GTDB taxonomy): domain Bacteria; phylum Bacteroidota; class Bacteroidia; order Flavobacteriales; family Flavobacteriaceae; genus Winogradskyella. The sequence continues at coordinate 45,125 of CAYSVY010000019.1, read as the reverse complement.
ATAATACCACTTTAGAGATATTAGAAAACGCAAAGTTAAACGGATTAACTACTAATAATGCAGCCTTGAATATTGCAAAACAACGCATTGAGGCACGTAAACAGGAAAACAAAAAATAAATAGTTTCAGGTTTTAAATTAATAGTATTTTTGCAGGGTAAATTGAAACAATTTGCCCTTTATTTTTTAAAAGTTCTTTGTTATGTTATTAAATAGGAGACACATCCGTATTAAAGTAATGCAAACCCTTTTTGCATTTAACGGCAATGAAGGCGATGATTTTTCTAAAGATGAAAAATTCCTTTTTCATAGTATGGATAAAATGTATGACCTCTATCTTGTACTGCTTGCGCTCCTTGCTAAAATACACAACAAGGCAAACGAAAAACTAGAACTTTCTCAAAAGAAACATTTAGCTACAGAAGCTGATAGAAATCCAAATAAAAAGTTTGTGGATAATAGCTTGCTGATGTATATATCCAACAATCAACAATTAAAAGATGCGATCAATTCAAAAAAACTAGATTATTGGGATCTTGATTTTGAATATGTAGATCTGCTCTACAAAGCCATAACCAATAGTTCCATTTACAAGAATTACATGGGTAATGAAGCACAAGATAACAATGAAGATAAATTTGTTATTATAGATTTGTATTCAGAAGTCATAGCTACTAATGATAAGCTTTACGATTATTTGCAGGATAAAAATATCACTTGGACAGATGATTTACCTGTTGTAAATACAGCTATAACAAGGCTTTTTAAAAGATTTAAGCCCTCAAAACCCGAAGAGTTTTTATTGCCTAATTTATATAAAGATACCGACGATAGGGTTTTTGCAAAAGAGCTTTTCAACAAAACACTTTTAAACCGTAGTAAATTTATCAGCGAAATAAGCGCGAAGACCAAAAACTGGGATTCAGAAAGACTTGCTAGCCTAGATGGTATTTTATTGCAAATGGCTATCTGTGAGTTTCAAAAATTTCCATCTATACCCGTTAAAGTTACAATAAACGAATATTTGGAAATAGCTAAGGAGTACTCCACGCCAAAGAGTAGCATATTTATAAATGGTATTTTAGATAAGATTACCAAAGAGTACAAATCCCAAAATTTACATCCCAAAATTGGCCGTGGTCTCATGTAAACAAGCCGTTAAGCTATTTAATATGGTTTGTAGAATTCTGTTAAAGCCTATTGAAAAAGTTTTAAATAGCATAAAATATCATTACATTTGAACTCGATAATTAAAACGTTATTAATTAAAAATATAGCAATGAAAAAAGTTATTTTAGGTTTAGGAGCCTTATGTATGATTGCAATGACATCTTGTAAAGAAGATGCAACAAGTAAAATCAACGCTGATAATGTAGCTATTGCAGCAGAAAGAGATGCTAATGTTGGTAATTTACCAGCTATTTCTTTTGACAAAGAAATGCATGACTTTGGTACTATTGAAAACGGTACACCAGTTGAAACGGTATTTAAATATACAAACACCGGAAACTCAATGTTGGTGGTAAGCAATATTAAAAGTACATGCGGATGTACTGTGCCAAAAAACTGGACTAAAGAGGTTGCTCCTGGAGAAACTGGTGAGTTTACGGTAAAGTTCAATGGTAAGGGTAACGGAAATAAAGTAACAAAAGCCGTTACGTTAACAACAAATACCGAAAAAGGTAACGAGCAAGTGAAAATTACTGCTTTTGTTGAGGCAGATCCAAATGCAAAAACGCCTGCGGCCAAAACACCAACTTTACTTTCACAACAACCAGCAACGCAGAAATCTAGTACGCGCCCAGGTCACGAAGGTCATAACCACGACTAATAATACTAATCCATTTAAATTTATATAGATTTTGGATTCTAATATTTTAATGATTGTAGCGATGTTCGCTATCGTCTATTTCTTTATGATTGCTCCACAGATGAAACGTGCCAAGCAAGAAAAGAAATTTGCTAGCGAATTGAAACGTGGCGATCGTGTAATTACTAAAAGTGGGATGCACGGAAAAGTTTTTGAACTCAATGACAAAGATAACAGTTGTGTTATTGAGACCATGGCTGGAAAAATTAAGTTTGATAGATCTGCAATTTCCATGGAAATGAGCAAAAAGCTCAATAAGCCTGTCACAAAATAAGTATTACATATATAAAAGTAAAGCCACTCGAAAAATGAGTGGCTTTTTTTATTTTTACATGTTTCCAAACCCTAAAATATGCCATTTCAAGATTTCCTTACCAAAAAGCCTGAAGATTTAACCATAGGAGAAAAAATCAAAAGAGCCACCGTGGACGAAAATTTCACGTGGGAACATGTCTATGAGCTTATGATGATGAAGTTTTTAAAATGGTGGGATCTATTTCTTTTAAAACTTCCGAATATCCTCATAGGGTTTTTAGTGTTTTTAATCTTTGTGCTTTTTGCCAAGTTCACGGGAAGGCTTTTGTACAGAGTCATGAAGCGCTCGGTAAAGCAAGAATCCATAAAGCAAATTGTTGTAAAAATATACCGAACCGTAATATGGAGCTTAGGATTTTTGGTCTTTCTGGTCATTTTAGATCTAGGCGTAATTATGACTTCAATTTTAGGTTTGGCAGGTGTGGCAAGTTTAGCCGTTGGTTTGGCCATTCAAGGTGTTTTGAACAATACGTTTTCTGGTGTAATCCTTAGCTTTTTGCCTAAACTAAAAATAGGCGACTGGGTTGAAACCGAAGGTTTAGAAGGTACCATTTCTGAAATATCACTGAGAAGCGTACAAATTTTGAGACCTGACAATAACTTAGTTATGGTGCCAAACAGTCAAATATTAGAAAATCCATTTACCAATTACAGTTTAACCACTAGAACCCGAGTAACCATAAAATGTGGTGTTGGCTACAATAGTGATTTAAAACATGTAATGGAAATCACCAAAAAGCGTTTAGGCGAACTCTTTCCACAGAACTTCGGGGAAGAAGTTGAATTCTTTTATGAAGAGTTTGGGGAAAGCTCTATCAATTTTATGGTTAGGTTTTGGGCAAATGCTTTAAGTAAACCTGAGGAGCTTGAACTACAACATATTGCCATTATGGAGATAAAAGCGCTGTTTGACCAAAATAATATCACTATACCATTCCCAATACGAACCGTTGAGTTGAAAAACAATTCGATTTAGCAGTTTTTATACTTGTCGTGTAGTCCTTTGCCCGCTAAAATTAAAGGTGTGATTTTTTCCAAACGCGATGCTTTGGTAGCGTCTCGTTTTGCGCTTGAAATATGTATAGAGTATTCGCGCTGACGTCCTGGAGTCAAACTGTCAAATGCTTTCTTTAATTCTTTATTATCTTTTAAAGCTAGTTGAAGAAATTTTGGAATCTCAATGGATTTTGACTTTCGTTCAACCTTTAATTCCTTGCCCGCCTTTTGGTTGGCAATAGCTTCCTTAACATAATCCAAAACCATGGCTTGGTTAACGTCTTCTATATTTTGAAATCGCATTTGCCTCAGTGCCTTTGTTTTTCCCTCTTGGGCATTTGCAAGTATATTATGTTCATCTTTAAGAAATACACCGTTAAAAAACCAAATACAAAAATGATTTTTAAATGCGCCAAGGCCTAACACATTTTTGCCATTTAAGTCATATACCGGAGCTGACCATTTTATAGCCTCATTCAGTTCAGTTTTTAAAATGATGTTGCGCAACAGTTCAAACTCCTTTTGCCAATGGGCATTGGTTTCAATATATTCTTCAACCGAGTACACTTTTTTCAAAACTACTTGGCTTTTGTTCTAAGGAATAGCGCAATAATAGCAGTGGTAACAACTCCTGAAATTATAGCGAAAATGCTACCTTCAATAACGTAATTTTTATAATTGAAATAGGCTTCTGCTTCTTCAAGTGAAACATTACCACTTTCTACCGAATAATTAATGGCGTTTTCGAAATAATCTGGTGTGATAACGTTTGAAATAAACCATTGTGTCAATGGGGTCAAAAGCGCAATTATAACCGAAATTATAATACCTGATTTAAAAAGCTGTAGGTAAGTAACATTGCCATTGTAATCAGATTTCTTTTTGTCTTTCAATGCCAACACAAAAACAATAATGGCCGGAATCATAAACGCAAAACTGACCATGGGATGATACGCAATATGCTTATCGTGAAGGCCAAACAGACGCTCTAAAGTCATCCAAACTAATAATGTACCAATAAAAATAAAGGCCCATTTAATTTCGGTTTTTAAATTTTTAAACATGTGATCGTGATTTAGTTAGTAACCGAAAGGTACTAATAATTACCGAAGTTCATCGTTATTTTTAATATGTTCCATTTTTCTTATACCATAGATTTTTTCATCTAAAAACATATTATTTTTAAAAACTGCGTTTGAAATTGTTGCCTCCAATTTAAAACCTGCTTTTACAAGGACGTGTTGAGAATTCGTATTAGTTCCAAAGGGCTTGGCATAAATCCTGGCTACCCCAAGTTTATCAAAACCATACTTTAAAATCTGATTAATGGCCGACTTTGCGATACCTTTTCCCCAATAGGGTTCAGCAATCCAATATGCAATGGCAGCATTTTTTCTGTAAATATCTTGATCTGGAAATATACCTATTGAGCCAATGGCTTCATTGTTATGTGATATTGCAAAAACCTTAGTTGGTGTTTCATTTGATACTTTTTTAATAAAATCTAAACCAAATTCTCGGGTATATGGAAAAGGAAATGCATCGGCCAAATTATCGGAGATATTTTTATTGTTGGCAAATTGAATAAGACTATCAATATCCGACAGTTGCCACTTCCTGATCTTTATGTTCATCTTTAATTTATAAAACTTAATTTTTTGGTTCTTTTTTAATCAATCTGTAGTTATAGCCTGTTAAGACAGCACTTATTGCCAACAGAATTATAAAAAATAATTGAAAAATCAGTAAAATATAATATACATCATTCCAAATGTTCCCGTCATGAACTTTATTATCTATGCCGCTCAATGGTGGATAAATTGTTGTTCCGGGTGTTTCTCTAATTGAACCAGCAAATGAAATTAGGAAGGTGAAAATAAAAATCAAAATTATATCAGAAAACATAAACACAGTATTTGAAACTGGATTTTTAAATTTTTGATAAAATATTCGGATTAGATAAATACTAAAGAAAATTAGCGGTGTTATTAAGACGATTGCGTGTGTAGTTGAAATAACATAATAAGTATCGTGAACATTTATGTCAGTCGTTGAATCAGGTTTAAAACCATTGATTCCAAAAACCCCAACTATTACAAAAAGAATTAAGGTAACTGTACCAATTAGCCAGTATAATTCTTTTTTTATGAAGTTTTGCACATTAATAAATTTAACAAAAACTTACGCATACTTCTCCGCAGTCAACTCTGCAATTTTACAGATAACCTCTGTGGCTTTTTGCATACTTTCAACTGGGACATACTCATAACGTCCGTGAAAGTTATGCCCACCGGCAAAAATATTAGGACATGGCAAGCCCATATAACTGAGTTGCGAACCGTCAGTGCCGCCACGTATGGGTTTGATTAATGGTGTAATGCCCAATTGTTTCATGGCATCTTCGGCAATATCTACAATATGCATTACAGGTTCTACCTTTTCTTTCATATTGAAGTATTGATCTTTAATATCTATCTCAAAAACAGTTTTGCCGTATTTTGTATTTAATTCGTCTGCAACCTTTTGAACCAATGCTTTTCGGGCTTCAAACTTGGCTTTATCGTGATCTCTTATAATATATTGTAAGTGGGTTTCTTCAACTTTGCCATTGATTCCTGTCAGGTGGAAAAACCCTTCGTAGCCTTCGGTATGTTCTGGTGTTTCCAATCTTGGCAAGGCGTTGATAAACTCAGTCGCATAGTACATACTGTTCACCATTTTACCTTTGGCATAACCTGGATGTACTATTTTACCGTTTACCTTTATTTTTGCTCCAGCTGCGTTAAAGTTTTCATATTCCAATTCTCCAATTTGGCTGCCATCCATGGTATAAGCCCAATCTGCTCCAAACTTTTCCACATTAAATTTGTGTGCGCCTCGTCCAATTTCTTCATCTGGTGTAAAGCCAACTTTTATAGTGCCGTGTTTTATCTGTGGGTTATTGATGAGGTATTCCATTGCCGTTACAATTTCTGTAATACCGGCTTTGTCATCGGCACCCAGAAGGGTAGTGCCGTCAGTTGTAATTAGGGTTTGACCTTTGTATAGCAATAGGTCTTCAAAATAATCGGGAGACAGAACAATGTTCTCTTCTTTGTTTAAGACAATGTCTTTACCATCGTAATTTTCTATAATTTGGGGTTTTACATTAGCACCTGTAAAATCTGGCGAAGTATCAAAATGCGAGATAAACCCAATGGTTGGCACGTCATGATCTACATTGCTAGGCAAGGTTGCCATGATGTAAGCATTCTCATCAATAGAAACGTCGCTTAGTCCAATGGCTTTGAGTTCTTCCACCAATTTATTAGCCAAGTCCCATTGTTTCGCGGTACTTGGTGTGGTATCGGAATTTGGATCAGATTCGGTATCAATAGTGACATAGCTTATAAAGCGATCGATAATATGTTGCATAAGTTTTACTCTAGTTTTTATTTTTTAAAGGTAATAACAGGAAGTTTAGCATGATTTACTACATCTTCAGATATACTACCGCCAAACAAGTGGCTAAGCCCTTTTCTACCTTGTGTTATTACAGCAATAGCATTGGTATCGTATTTTTTGGTGTAACTAAAAATGGCATTTTCCACATTGTAATCTGCAATGTAAACAATACTATCCTTTAGGTCTTTATGGCCGATATCCTTTAAAAAGGCATCTACTTTCTCTTCAATTTCATCTGTGCTTGCAAATTTTAGGTTGGGTAAGTTTATATGCAATAAGGTTATATCGGCGTTGAGGTCTTGGAAAAGTTTTACGGCTTTCTTAGTGGCATCTTTACTATCTTGGGCAAAATCAGTAGCCAATACAATGTTACCGAAGTCAATATGGGCTGGTTTTGATTTTACGACAAGCACAGGCGTATTGCTATAACGTACAACCTTTTCGGTATTAGATCCTGTAAATACACCATCATAGTCGTTGTGGCCACGTGAGCCTATAACAATCAAGTCTACATCGAGTTCTTTTGTAATGGCATCCAGTTCTTTAAACACCTTACGGTTTTTGATCATTGGTGTTACCGTGATATCTTCTAAATAAGGCTTGTCTAAAAAAGCTTCAAACCGTTGGTTGGCCAACTTGAGGTTAAAGACAGTTTCAGCATTTCTATTGTTGCTACTGGTTGAAAAAATGGATTCCGAAAGCTCCAGCATGTGCATTACTATAAGCTCTGAGTTGTAAGATTTTGCGAGTGATGCTGCCGTTTCCAAGGCATATTCAGAATATTTTGTGAAGTCTACAGGTATAATAATACGTTTCATTGCGATTGATTTTTAAGTTGATTCAAAAATACTAAAATCGTTACTCAAAAACTATGATTTTTGGCAGGTTGCCCGCAATGAAAATAGAATTTGGCAAGATGAATTATAATGAATAAGATTCTTATTTTTGCAAAGAATTTAGTGCCATGTACAAAAGCCTCATTAGACCCATTCTGTTTTTCTTTGATCCTGAAAGCGTTCATCATTTCACATTTTCCTTAGTTAAAACGGTGTCTAAAATTTCAGGTTTTCAATGGCTGTTTCGTAATTTGTACTGTATTGAAGATAAGCGTTTGGAGCGTGAGCTTTTCGGTATAACATTCAAAAACCCTGTTGGTCTCGCTGCAGGTTTTGATAAAAATGCTGTGCTGTATAACGAGCTGGCAAACTTTGGTTTTGGCTTTATTGAAATTGGTACGGTTACCCCAAAAGGGCAAGAGGGCAATCCTAAAAAACGCTTGTTTAGGTTGAAGGCCGATAAAGGTATCATCAACAGAATGGGCTTCAATAACGAAGGCCTTGAAGCTGCTATTTCACAACTAAAAAAGAATAAAGGGCGTGTAGTTATTGGTGGTAATATTGGAAAAAACACCCAAACACTTCCCGAAGATTATACGGCAGATTATTTAGAGTGTTTTAACGGTTTGCATGCTTATGTAGATTATTTTGTGTTAAATGTGAGTTGCCCCAATGTGGGAAGCCATGCCAAGTTAAATGATAAGGATTATTTGTTGGAGTTAATTGCAGCTGTTCAAAAAGCAAATAATGCATTTACAACGCAAAAACCAATCCTGCTAAAAATTGCTCCAGATTTAAACGATGGTCAATTAGATGAAATTGTGGAGCTGGTTCAAGAAACAAAACTCGATGGTGTTATTGCCAGTAATACCTCGGTTGACCGAAACAATTTAAAGGCTACGCCAGACCAAATTGAAGCTATTGGTAATGGCGGCTTAAGCGGACAACCCATAAAAGACAAATCCACAAGGGTCATAAAATACCTGTCTGATAAAAGCCAAAACAGTTTTCCCATAATTGGAGTAGGTGGTATCCACTCTGAAAATGATGCTATTGAAAAACTAAATGCAGGTGCAAGTTTGGTTCAGGTTTACACGGGTTTTGTATACGAAGGTCCAAACCTCGTCAAGCGCATAAACAAGTCTATTTTAATGCAAGCTAACGGTTGATCACTAGATTTTTATTTGCCCATCTGTCTTCATTATCGGTAAGCTTTAATAAGTATATGCCATTTCTCAAATCCGTAACATCCATTTCATAAGACGTATTGCCACTGTTTACAGCAACAGTCTTAACGCGTTTTCCTAAGCTATTGTAGATGTTTACAGTTTTTAAATGGGTAGCGTTCGAAATCAATACCTCATTTGAAGACACAGGATTAGGATAAAGTTGTGTCACAGATATAGGGCTAAAGTCTTCGTTGCTGAGCACTGATGATAAAAAGGTAAAGGTAATCGTTGCCATCCGATTTCCATTAGTTGGATAACCCGTTGCCATTTCAATAGGCTCAAAACTTGGTGTGGTAATTTGGTTGTCAGCAATATAATCTGCGCCACTATCCGTTCCGGCATCGTAAACAAAAACATCCATTGTAAAGGTATCTTTCCAGCCATTGTTTACCGAAGGATTACCACTTCTCAAATCAACGCTATTGATTGCTATAAACCAATCTGGACTCGGCGCAACCATGGATACCAATGTAACTAAAGGAAATGCTTCATCAACGGTTACATTTGTAAATCCTGCTTTGGAGTCGTTGCCAACAAATGGGTCAAAAACATCTTGTAATAATTGATCTGCAAGATTGTTGGAAATGGCGGTATTGATTTCATTGGTAATGGCAGTATTTACACCAATTTCGGCAACGTCTTTGATACCAGTGCTAGCCAATTGCCCAACTTCCATAAACTGATTTTCGGTACTATGTGTCGCACCAATTAAATCGCTCCAATGTGCAAACGAAGGAATCCATGAATGCTCTGCTGTGTTCCAGATCGTAGTGACTTCAATATTGTACGTTGCTGTAGATTGGGCAAAGAGGCTTAGTGGTAGTAATAGTGGCAGTAGTTTTTTAATCATCATGGTAAGTTTTTCTATATTGTCGTTCAATATTTAATAAGCTAACACACATTGCGTTGGATTTTGTAACACTTTTTTCTTTTGTTGGTGCAACTGCGGCTTTGGCTATATCGCCAGGTCCAGATAATATTTACGTCTTGGTACAGAGCATAACCAATGGAAAATCCTACGGTATTGCTACCGTTTGTGGTTTAATCACAGGCTGTATTATCCACACAACCTTATTGGCCTTTGGGGTTTCGGCACTCATTAAAGCCAATGAAAACATCTTTTTTGCAATTAAGTTATCAGGAGCAATTTATCTTTTGTACTTAGCATATAAAGTATACAAGGCTGATGATGCCATAACTTTGGAAGGAGACTCGGTTCCCAAAAAAAGTTTGAAGCAGTTATTTGTTCAAGGCTTTTTTATGAATGTCCTCAACCCTAAAGTCACTATTTTTTTCTTGGCTTTTTTCCCTGGTTTTTTGTTTAGTGATAGCCTTAATACGGTGGTTCAATTTTACATATTGGGTGGTTTATTTATGCTGGTGTCTTTTTTGATTTTTGCCGCAATTGCACTTTTGGCTGGGCAAATCAAACAATTTCCACTGCGTCAACGTAAATCTGGATTAGTTTTTAAATGGTTACAGATTGTTGTTTTTATAGGTATAGCTATATTTATTTTAACTTGATGTAATGTTGAAATTTACAATACTGCCTAGGTTTTGTTTGGTCGCTGTTTTTGCGTTTATAGTTTTTACTGTTATAGGTACGCTCAGTCACGAATATGGTCATATTGCGGTTGCTAGATATTTCGGATATGAAACCAAACTGAGCTATGGAAGCATGATCTATTTTCAAAAGGTTTTTTTGGAAAGCGAAGCATACAAAGCTTTGGAGAAACTTAATGACAAGTATGATGCCAATAGTAATAAAGACTTAAATGAAAATGCCAAAGCGGAATATGATGCAGTGTACGAAATAATAAGACTTCAATTCCCTAGAAATATTACGCACGATTTATGGATTGTTATTGGTGGACCTGCACAAACGTTTTTAACATCCATTGCAGGTTTACTCATATTACATTTCAGGCGAAAAAAATTACGATTGAAGTTTAAAATTGTTGACTGGCTTGCTGTTTTCCTTACCTTATTCTGCTTACGAGAGGTATTTAATTTTTTGACTGCTTTGTTCAGTTTTGTGTTTTACGGTAAATCTAATTTTAATGGCGATGAGTTCAGAATTTCAAGATATTTGGGCTATAACGAGTGGTCCATCCCAACATTAACTTTCATTGTTAGTTTACTGATTTCTTTCTATGTGGTTTTCAAAATTATTCCTGTAAAGTATAGGTTTTCTTTTATTATAGCTGGATTAATTGGTGGTATATCAGGCTTTATTATTTGGTTTGGGTATTTGGGTAAAGTATTATTTAACTAATTGTATTTTTGTGGTTAATGAAAAGCCAAGTCAAAATAATTGAATGCCCGAGAGATGCGATGCAAGGCATCAAAACATTCATTCCCACGAAAAGAAAAGTACAATACATTCAGTCTTTGTTGGGCGTCGGTTTTGATACTATTGACTTCGGCAGTTTTGTATCGCCAAAAGCCATCCCGCAAATGGTAGATACGGCAGATGTCTTAACGCAATTAGATTTGAGTAAAACCAAAAGTAAACTATTGGCCATCATTGCAAATACCCGTGGTGCCAATGATGCCTCACAACATGAACAAATTGATTATTTAGGATTCCCGTTTTCCATTTCTGAAAACTTTCAAATGCGAAACACGCATAAGACCATTGCACAATCTGTTATTACCCTAAACGAAATTTTAGAAATTGCTTCTAAAACCAATAAAGAAGTTGTGGTGTACATTTCCATGGGATTTGGCAATCCGTATGGCGATCCTTGGAATGTGGATATAGTAGGCGAGTGGACCGAAAGATTATCGAACATGGGCGTAAAAATCCTATCACTTAGTGATACCATTGGAAGCTCAAACGCTGAAAATATTAACTATTTGTTTTCAAATCTGATTCCGGCATATCCACAAATAGAATTTGGCGCACACTTACATACAACACCAACCACGTGGTATGAAAAAATTGATGCGGCTTACAAAGCCGGGTGCAGACGTTTTGATGGTGCCATACAAGGTTTTGGTGGTTGTCCAATGGCAAAGGATGAACTTACGGGCAATATGCCAACCGAAAAAATGCTCTCATATTTTACACAACAAAAAGCGCATAACTTAAATGCTATGCGCTTTGAAAGTGCTTATAATGAAGCCACTAAAGTGTTTTCAGTGTATCACTAAAATAAATGATTTACTCAAATGTCGTTACACCTTCGTTTGGTTGGTAAATGTAATTAAATGTATAGTAACGTGCATTATCAACTGTAGAGTCTGGACTTGTAGGTGCACCTTCGTAATAAGAAATGAATTGCACCTTAGCAAAGCGTCCGTCTCTGGTTCTAAAAACAAAAGTTCTTCCTGGAACAGGTGTAATTAAGTTAGTCACAAAACCAGAATAGTTATACCAACCTTGATCTGATTGACGTATAATGGCATAGCCTGATTGTGAGTCTTGTTCAAATAACGATGTGTCAACAGAAGTTACATCTCTAAATGTTTCATCAATAAAATATACACCAGCATTACCATTACGCGCTGGTTCTTCCGCTGCACCAGAAGAAACACCACCATTTATAATAACAGCTGTACTTCTAAAAGCTATATCCCAATCTGTATCGCTAGAGGTTACTTGTCCTGTTTGAAAACTAAATTTAGTAAATACACCACCATCTGGAGTTGGCCCCATAGGTCCGTTAATACTGGTAGTTGGAGCAAAAAGGTTAGATACTTGTTCTGACTCTATTGGTACTAAATTAGGTCCGTCATCGTCACTGCAAGATGTAAAGCCAATAGCTAATAAAGCTATAATAGATAAAAATTTAAAGGTTTTCATAGGTATTTATGTATAGTTAAAAATTAATATTTAGAGTAGTGTATAAGATGCAGCCAGGAATATTTGGTGTTTGATTATCCGTTAGGTCAAAAAGGTTATCAACACCAACACCAAGCGTATAGTTCTTGTAAAAGGTTTTATTTATGGCAACATCTACAATGGTCTGCGAATCAATAAACTGATCAAAACGATCTAAGTAGCCATTGCCATTACTATCGCCGAGTCCAAATTTACTTCTGTAAGTAGTCCTAATATTACTGTTTAAGCCCCAATCCGGAATTTCGTAGAACAGTTTTAGATTAGCATTGTGCCGAGACCTATTGAATAACCCAAAATAGTCGCTTCTTTCTAATCTGAAATCGACCTGTGTTGCTGGGTCACGAGCAAAAATACTGCCATCTTCAAAGGCTTGTTCCGCTTCGCGGTCAAACGCATAGAGTAATTGGTAGCCACCAGATATAGTCAGGTCTTGTGTAATTTTCCAGCGAGCGTCCAATTCAATTCCTTGTGTGTATACCTCTGCAAAATTGCGGTAGGTAAAAATATTTTGTCCTGTATTACGACCTAAAAGTTGTGGTCTGTCTGTTACCGTTCCTAAACCTTCAGATTGCAATGCGAATACATCAATAAGATTGGTAATGTTATTCCTAAAACCGTTAATACTAAATTTTATGTCGTTATTGACTTTTACATCAAAGCCAAGATTAAAACTGACGGAACTTTCTGGTTTTAAATCACCATTAAAATTAGATGTGATAGTGTTTATTTCTTGTAGCTTTTCTTCAAATGAAAACTCTATTCTATCTCCGTTTTGATCGAAACCTTGTGGTGTAAACAAGAGTAAATCTTGCTCTAATAATTCTTGTAAGCGTCGCGGTACTTCATTAAACCCTAAAACGGTATAGCCTCCTGCAGCGGCATTTGTAAAATCCAGGTACAGTTGCCTAAAGTCTGGTGCTTTATAACCGTAGCCAACAGAACCTTTGACGGATATTTTTTCATTTATTTGATATTGTAAGGCAGCTTTGGGGCTAAATTGTGATTCATATACATTATGGGCATCGTAACGTGCACCCAATATCACATTGAATTTATCGGAAATATTCCCGTCGTATTGTGCGTAAACATATGGGGCATTAAACTCTGGTGTAGTGCTGAAAAGCGTACGTTCTAAGCGTTCATTGGTAAGGCCAAAACCTAAAATGAATTCGCTTTTATCGTTTGGGTTATAAGTGGTACGCAACTCAGGTCTTAAAAAGCGTTGGTCAAAATCGTTACGCTGTACGTCACCAGAAATATCGCTTGTTGTTATTTCATCCGTTATGTATTGACTACCATAAAGCTCCAGAAAGCTTTTCCATTTGTCATTGAATTCATGTTCAAAACGTAGGTTGATATTCCACTCATTGAGTGAATTCTCACCAGTAAATTCCTCACTGAGCGTCAGTTCATCCTGAAACTGATAATAATAGCGTCCGGATAGTATAAGATCGGTTTTTTCAGATAGCTCATAATTAATGTTACTGCTCAATGTATAACTGGTAAAAGGGTCAACAGTATTGGCCACGGTGGATTCATCCAAGTCATAGCCACCGCTACTATTTCTGTTGGCGAAAGCCGTGATGCCAAATTTTTGTTTTTTGTAGTTCAAGTTTAAGCCACTATCGTGCGTATTAAAAGAACCACCTCTGTAGTTTACATCACCTGAAAATCCACTCTTTGGGTCTTCGGTAATGATATTAATAACGCCACCTAGCGCTTCATTACCATAAAGGCTTGATGATGCACCTTTTACAATTTCTATCTGTTTAATATTGCCAACACTTAACCGATTGAGGTCAAATGTACCTGCAGAACGACCAACCAAAGGAACACCATCAATGAGAATCAATATATATTGAGAGTCCAAACCTTGCATTTGTATGCCTTCGCCACCACCAAAGTCCGGAACTGTTATTAGGCCAGTTTGCTCTTCTAAAATATCCGAAAGCCTAATGGAGTTAACCGATTGAATTTCCTTTTTGGAAATGATTTGTGTTGGTAACGGAACGGACGAGAGTTGTCTTAATGTTCTTGTGGCAGTAATTAGTACTTCATCTAAGGCTTCAACAGAAGTGGAGTCGGTTTTTTTCTCCTTAGCTTTTTTTTGTTGCGAAAAGGTTAATGAGGTAAAAAAAATGAAAAAATAAATAGCTAAATTATTTTTATTTAGACTCATTCTTGATTAATTTTGTCGCAAATATATAATGTTATTTTAAATCAGTCTAAATAAGTTTAATAATTTTTCAGATATAAATAATTAGAAGATGAAATCACTTACCACTTTAACCGTGTGCTTAGTATTCGGTTTAACTTTTTTGAATGCCCAAGAAAAAATTCAACAAGACCGTGAAGCTATTAAAGCCATGTGCGGTTGTTTTGAGGTTACCTTTAATTTTACCGAAACTTTCCATTACAGCCAAGATTCTTTGTACAAACCTTCAAAAACAAAAGTTGATAAAGGTTTGGAATGGGGACAATTGGTTGTTGATGAAAACAATAAGGTATCCATACAGCATATCTTGCAAGTTGGTCGTCCAGATAAACCTATAATTGTCAAGCATTGGCGCCAAGATTGGTTATTTCAAAATACCGATTTTTATATGTACAATGGCGATAACCAATGGTTGTACGAAACAAAATCTGGAGATGATGTCAATGGACAATGGACCCAAAAAGTATATCAAGTAGATGACAGCCCGCGTTACGAAGGTTCGGGAACTTGGGTGCATGTTGACGGGAAAAGCTATTGGGAGAATACTACACCAGCACCACTACCTAGGCGCGAGTACACCAAGCGCAGCGATTACAATATTACCATGCGTGGCAACCGTCATGAGCTTACAGACTTTGGTTGGGTACATGACCAAGACAACAAAAAGGTTATTCGTGAAGCTGGAAAACAGGATGTGATCCTAGCCGAAGAGAAAGGATACAATACATATAAAAAGGTTGACGATTCCCGTTGTCAAGCTGCCCAAGATTGGTGGAAAGAAAACTTTGATAAATGGGCTATGGTGCGTTCAAAATGGGATGAAGTTTACGGACGTAATAAAGATTTAAACCTTGAGGCTAAAGTGGATAATAAAGTTTTACACAAGCATCTTTTTGATGAAGAAATGACTGCCGAGGCAGAAATTAATTCAACAATTGAAGCTTTCGTTAAAAAATAATTCACAATATGAAAATTCGGCTCTTTATTCTTCTAAGCTTTATTGCAACGGAGACATTCTGTGCCCAGACCAAAAATATTTTTCATGACAGGAATTTTTGGAAACAAAATCCATCCATAGCTACTATTGAAGAATATATTGAAAAGGGTCATAACATTTCTGCCTTAAATGCCAATGCTTTTGATGCCGTAACATGGGCGCTTATTGAAAAGACAGATAATGAAACTGTTAAGGATCTGTTATCCAAAGATGGTAATGGTGTCAACAAACTAACGCACGATGGCAGAACTTACATTTTTTGGGCTGCCTACAAAGACAATCTTGAAATGATGCAATACTTGGTTGCTCGTGGTGCAAAAACCGATATTGTTGATAGTCATGGTTATTCGGTATTGAATTTTGCGGCAACAACTGGTCAAACAAACACCAAATTGTACGACTTTATTTTTGAACATGGCGCTGATATTAAAACCGAAAAAAACCATGATGGTGCCAATGCCTTGTTATTAGTTGCTCCATTTTTAAAGGACATTGGGTTAGTTGAATATTTTATATCTAAAGGTGCAGACCTTAACGCAACTGACAATAATGGTAATGGTATTTTTAACTATGCCACTAAAGGTGGAAATATTGAAATGCTAAAACTATTAATGGATAAGGGTTTGGCCAAGCAATCCAAAAAAGCTAAAAATAGTAGTACTATGGTCATGGCAAGTTTGGGCACAAGAGGTCATCAAAACACTTTGGAGCTTTATGAGTTTTTAGAAAAACAGGGTTTTGCGGTAAATGCTGTTGACCACAAAGGAAGAAACCCACTTCATACTATTGCCTCAAAGACTAAGAATATAGCGTTGTTAAACTTTTTTATTCAAAAAGGAGTTGATGTTAGTTTTCAAAATGAAGAAGGCATTTCACCTTTCATGTTGGCTTGTAACAGTAATAATTTAGATGTGGTTTCATTTTTAAGTAAACATGTAAAGAGTATTAATAAAGTTGATAAAAAAGGACGTTCGGCATTGACCATGGCCGTAAATAGAAACTCTATTGAAGTTGTAAGGTTATTATTGGAAAAAGGAGCTGACGCAAGCATAAAAGATAAAGACGGTAACAACCTTATGTATTATGCCATGAATACATATAAAAGCTCGGATACAGAAGCGTTCAGCCAAAAAATTTCATTACTCAAAAAACATGGCGTTAATATTTCTGGTATTCAAGGTAATGGAAATACACTCTATCATATTGCTGTTGAAAAAGGAAATCTAGATTTGGTAAAACACATTAAAGATTTCGACATAAATGTTAATAGCAAAAATAACGATGGAATCACGGCATTGCATTTAGCGGCAATGAAGGCAACCGATAAAAGTATAATGGAATACCTTATATCTATTGGTGCCAATAAAAATCTAAAAACCGATTTTGAAGAGTCCGTTTACCATTTAGCCAAAGAGAACGAACTGCTCGCCAAAAATGGAGTAGACCTAAATTTCTTGAAGTAAATAAGAATGTAAATATGAAAAAAGGACTGAGACATACCATTCCCGTTTTAATACTATTAATATCTGTGTTCTCGCTTGTTGGGTTTACTTCGGTAAAATCTTCATCAGCATATAAATGTATGATACAGTTAACCAATTACACCGGCGAAGGCGCTTATGTGGTTATTTCATTAATCAATCCCGAAGGCAAATACGAAAAAACCCTTTATGTTTTGGGCGATGATGACGAATGGTATTTCGATATTACAGAATGGTGGAAATTTCAGGGAAAAGTACGAGCAGATATTGATGCTGTTACCGGAGCTACAATAAGCGGTGGCGAACGTTCTATTTCGGTCATACAAATTGATGACGATAAAATAGATACAGGCTATAAAATTCGTTTTGAAACCGCAGTTGAAGATCAAGAATACTATACACAAGATGTTGAATTTGAGCTCACTTCAGCTTCGGTAAAAGGTAAGCATGAAGGTTCAGGGTTTATTCGTTATGTCCGAATGCTTCCAAAATAGCATAAAAGTATGACGCTATCTATATGGCGCTACAGCCATTTGTTGTTGGCCTTGATTTCGGCTGTTTTCATTTTTCTGGCATCTGTCACGGGAGTTGTTTTGGCTTTTGAACCTATTGAAAAAAAATTACAGCCTTATGCTGTAGAGAATGCCCAAAACCAAACAATTGCCAAAACTATTTCCGTTTTGGAAACTGCTTTTGATGAGGTTGTAAGTTTTGAAATTGACGAAAATAACTTTGTAAAAGCTTCGGTAGTAACAAAAGATTTTGAAACAGGCGATTTTTATATAAATCCTGTTAGTGGTAAAATTTTAGGAGAAGTTTCCAAAAAGAAGCCCATTTATGAGTTTGCCACCAACTTGCATCGCTCTTTATTCTTAAAATCCACTGGGCGTTTTTTAGTTGGTGTATTTTCCTTTTTATTATTCCTTATAGCTACAACGGGTGTAATTCTAATTGCAAAACGCCAAGGTGGTTTTAAGCGTTGGTTTTCAAAAGTTGTAAACGAAAATTTTCAGCAATACTATCATGTGGTTATTGGAAGATACGCACTTGTCCCCATTGTAATTATCACATTAACAGGCGTGTTTTTGTCTCTTGAGCGTTTTTCGGTACTCCCAAATCATAAACCAAAACATAAGATTGAAACTGTAAATATTTCCAAACAGAAACTACCAGTTTCAGAATTTTCGATTTTTAAAGAAACTAAGCTAGAGGATTTAGTGAGTGTTGAATTTCCTTTTTCAGAGGATGAAGAAGACTTTTTTGTTCTAAAGCTAAAAGACAGTGAAGTTTATATACATCAATATACTGGAGCAATAGTTAGCAATTCAAATATCCCAGTATTGAGTTCAGTGTTAAACTGGAGTTTGTTTTTACACACAGGTCGTGGTAGTATTATTTGGTCAGTTGTTTTAGGATTATCATGTTTGGCGATATTCTTTTTTATGTATTCAGGCTTTGTAATGACCTTAAAAAGGCGAGCGGATTCTAAAACCTTTCAGAATATAGAATCTAAAGACAAAGCGGAAATAATTGTTTTAGTAGGTTCCGAAACTGGGAACACTTTTGGTTTTGCCAAAATGTTTGCCGAAGCTTTGGTTAAAGCAGAGAATTCAGTTTTTGTAGATAGCTTGGACAACTATACAACTTATGAAAAAGCCAAACAATTAGTTGTATTTACGTCAACCTATGGCGAAGGTGATGCACCTTCAAACAGCAAAAAATTTGAAAAAAAACTACAAGTAATTAAACAACCAAATACTTTGAAATATTCGGTTTTGGGTTTTGGTTCGTTAATGTATCCAGACTATTGTAAATATGCCATAGTTGTTGATAGTGTTTTGCAACAACATCAAAACTTTACGCCATTAATGCCTGTCTTTAAAATAGACAATCAATCTGCCGAAGCCTTTGAAACATGGGTGTCAAAATGGAGTATATCAAATTCTTTAGAGCTTAAAATTGAGGTTGTACCTAAAAAAATAAAAAAACTCAAATTATTCACAGTAGTAAAAAAGACAGATTTAAATTTGGATAACACCTTTACTATTGGGCTTAAGCCACACAAAAAAATGAAATTTGCTTCTGGAGATTTACTAGCGGTGTATCCGGACGAAGATAAAGTAGAGCGTTTGTATTCCATTGCTAAAATAGACAATCAAATTTTTTTAAGCGTCAAGCAACATGAGTTTGGAGTATGTTCTAAATTACTAAACAATTTGGATGAAAATGCAATAATTAAAGCCAAAGTAAAGCGTAATTTAGATTTTCATCTGCCTAATGATGTCAATGAAGTTATAATGATTTCTAACGGAACAGGAATTGCACCGTTTTTAGGAATGATAAATGATGCGCAGCACAATTCTAAAAAGTACTTATTTTGGGGCGGACGTACTAAGGCATCATTAAAACTGTATAAAGATTACTTAAAAAGCGCATTAGATTCGGGATTGTTGGATGGCTTTTATCCTGCGTTTTCCCAAGGGAAAGATGAGAAAAAATACGTGCAAGATCTCATTCTTGAGCATAAAACCTTGTTTTCTAATGTGCTTAAAAACAACGGTGTAATTATGATTTGTGGTGCAATAGCCATGCAAAACGGTGTATTGGACATTTTAAATCAATTGGTTAAAGACAAATTCAACAAGCCGTTAAGCTATTTCGAAAACAATGAACAGCTTAAAATGGATTGTTATTAATGAAACTATTGTCTGTAGTATTATAAAGTTTGACTTTCATCTAAGGCTTAAAGTATTCTATTAATGTTTTAATAAAGTCGTATATTTGCACGCAATTATATCTTAATTGCACAATGACAGCACACGAAAACAAAATCCTAGGTGAAGGTCTTACCTATGATGACGTCCTATTAGTTCCCGCATTTTCAGAAGTCTTACCGCGCGAGGTAAGCATAAAATCCAAACTTACGCGTAACATTACCATCAATGTACCGATTGTTTCGGCAGCTATGGATACGGTTACCGAAAGTAAAATGGCCATAGCCATGGCGCGCGAAGGTGGTATTGGCGTACTTCATAAAAATATGACGATTGAGCAGCAAGCGGATAAGGTAAGACGTGTTAAACGTGCCGAAAGCGGAATGATTATAGACCCTGTAACCTTACCATTGACTGCTATTGTTCAAGATGCTAACAATGCCATGAGAGAGCACCGTATTGGTGGAATTCCCATTGTTGATGATAATGGTATGCTGAAAGGTATAGTCACTAATAGAGATTTGCGTTTTGAGCATAATGACACTAGACCAATTGTTGAGGTAATGACTAGCGAAAACTTAGTAACAGCTCCAGTTGGAACATCGTTAAAGGATGCTGAAGCTATACTGCAAGCCAATAAGATTGAAAAATTACTAATAGTAGAAGATAATTATAAGTTAGCTGGTTTAATTACGTTTCGGGATATTACTAAAGTGACCCAAAAGCCAATTGCCAATAAAGATACTTATGGTCGTTTGCGTGTGGCAGCTGCTGTCGGTGTTACAAGTGACGCTGTTGATCGTGTTGAGGCCTTGGTAAAATCTGGAGTAGATGCTATTGTTATTGATACGGCGCATGGCCATACCAAAGGTGTTGTTGGTGTTTTAAAAGAAGTCAAAGCTAAATTCCCCGAATTGGATGTTATCGTCGGCAACATTGCCACGGCAGAAGCGGCAAAATATTTGGTCGAAGCTGGTGCAGATGCAGTGAAAGTTGGAATTGGCCCAGGTTCAATTTGTACAACGAGAGTCGTTGCGGGTGTCGGGTTTCCACAGTTTTCTGCGGTACTCGAAGTTGCTAATGCTGTTAAAGGTTCAGGTGTTCCTGTAATTGCAGATGGTGGTATCCGTTATACAGGAGATATTCCGAAGGCCATCGCGGCAGGTGCAGATACGGTAATGTTAGGATCGCTATTGGCTGGGACAAAAGAAAGCCCTGGCGAAACTATTATTTATGAAGGAAGAAAGTTTAAAAGTTACCGCGGTATGGGTTCGGTTGAAGCTATGAAGCAAGGTAGTAAAGACCGTTATTTCCAAGATGTGGAAGATGATATCAAAAAATTGGTTCCAGAAGGTATTGTTGGTCGTGTACCTTACAAAGGCGAACTTAACGAAAGTATCCATCAGTTTATAGGTGGGCTAAGAGCAGGAATGGGCTATTGTGGCGCAAAAGATATTCCAACATTACAAGAAACTGGTCGTTTTGTGAAAATTACCTCTAGCGGTATTAACGAAAGCCACCCACATGATGTAACTATAACAAAGGAAGCTCCTAATTATTCGAGGTAAATCATAAAAAATGTTTAAAAAAGGCCTTACTAGTTTACACTTGTGAGGCCTTTGTGCTTTTAAGCTTTATCTTTACATCGCTATGAACAACAAAAGCGCAATTATCGTAGGTGCTGGAATTGCAGGTATTGCAACTGCCATTAGATTGCAATCCAAGGGTTTCAAAGTTTCGGTTTATGAAGCCAATGATTATCCTGGTGGTAAGCTTACAGCTTTCTCGGAAAAAGGTTACCGTTTTGATATGGGACCATCACTATTTACTATGCCTCAATTTGTTGAGGAACTGTTTGAAGTAGCAGGAAAGAAAACTAAAGATTATTTTAAATACAAAGCAAAGTCTGTTGTTTGCAATTATTTTTATGAAGATGGCACAAAGTTTTCTGCTAATGCTGATGAAAAAACCTTTGCTCAAAATGCTTCAAATACTTTTAACGTTTCCGAAGATGCTCTTTTAGACTATTTCAAAAAGAGTAAAAAGAAGTACGATTTAACAGCATCACTATTCTTAGAAAAATCTTTACATAAAGTTTCTACATATATCAATAAAGATACGGTAAAGGCCATTTTGAATATCAATAGTTTGGATATCAATTCAAGCTTAAACGATTACAACACCTCGGTTTTTGAGGATGAACGTTTGGTGCAATTCTTTAACCGTTTCGCAACCTATAATGGCAGTTCGCCATTTAAAACACCAGGCATTATGTCCATGATTCCGCATTTGGAGCAACACTTTGGTACCTACTTTCCAAAAGGTGGTATGCATTCTATAACAATGTCGTTATACCAATTGGCTCAAGATATTGGCGTGGCGTTTAACTTCAATAAAAAGGTTGAAAAAATAATCACTGAAGAGAAAAAAGCAACAGGTATTATTGTTGACGGAACTTCAATTAATGCAGATATTATTGTTTCAAATTCAGATGTAGTGCCAACGTATCGTCATTTACTATCAGAGCATAAAGCACCAGAAAAAGTACTGCAACAACCAAGAAGCAGTTCGGCCTTGATATTTTACTGGGGTATTACCAAAACATTTCCAGAGCTAGACCTTCACAATATTTTCTTTTCAAACGATTACAAAACCGAGTTCGATTATATTTTTAATAAGAAAGATGTTTGCAATGACCCAACCGTTTATATAAACATTACCTCCAAAGAAGAACCCAATGACGCCCCTAAAGGTTCCGAAAATTGGTTTACAATGGTTAATGTGCCAAGCAATACAGGTCAAGATTGGGATAGTATTATTGAAAAAACAAGACAAAACATTATTGAAAAGGTAAGCCGATTGTTAAAAACCGATATTTCAGAATTAATAGAATTTGAAGCAATTCTAGATCCACGAACTATAGAATCTAAAACCCAAAGTTATCAAGGTGCACTTTACGGTGCTTCAAGTAACAATAAGTTTGCGGCTTTTTTAAGGCATCCTAATTTTAAGCAAAGCATTAAGAATCTTTATTTTTGTGGCGGTAGCGTACATCCTGGTGGTGGTATCCCATTGTGTTTGTTATCTGGTAAAATTGTATCGGAATTGGTGGTAAATTAAAATAGATAGATGGATAAAAAATTTATACTGTATTTCTCAGTTTTTCTTATTTGGTTATTCACCATATCTGGAGTTATTGGCATCTTAAATCCTGAATATACAGATTGGTTTTTAGGCTTAACGCCAGTAAACCTTTCTCTTACATTTGTAATCCTTTTGGTCAATTTAAAGGAATTTAAATGGTCAGTACTTTTAGCGTTAAGTATTCCCTTTTTGCTTGGTTTTGTTACGGAAGCACTTGGGGTAAATTATGGTCTCATTTTCGGGGATTATACCTATGGCAAAAACCTAGGCTATAAAGTTTGGGGAGTGCCTATAATGATATGTATCAACTGGGCTTTATTAACTGCGGTTACCGCTGATGTTGCCAAGTTGTTTTCAAAATATGTAATTTTAAGGTCAATTATTGGTGCGGCCTTAATGACAGGTTTAGATGTAATTATAGAAGTTTCTGCACCGAGATTTGACTTTTGGGAGTTTGAAAACGGTCATGTTCCCTTGCAAAACTATTTGGGTTGGTTTGTTACTGCTTTCATAGCACATTTGGGTTACCAATCATTCAATGTAAAAAGTAACGCGTTTGTTTCATATCATATATTAATATCAATAACGGTCTTCTTTGCAGTATTCCTATTCTTTTAAATGATTACATCAGACTATGTCATATTGGGTGCAGGAGCATCGGGATTACAGTTGGCTTACAGAATGGCTCTAGATTCTTATTTCGATGATAAAAAAATAGTTATTGTTGATAGGGAAGCGGATAAAGGCAATGACAGAACTTGGTGTTTTTGGGAAAATGGCACGGGCGAATGGGATGATATAGTCCATAAAACCTGGGATAGCATTTATTTTGGAAGCAAGTGGTTTTCTAAAGAAATTGAAATTACGCCATACAGTTATAAAATGATACGTAGCGAAGCCTATTATAAGAAGCTTTGGCATGTTATTAATACAAAATCGAATATATCATTTATAAAAGCTGAGGTTGATGAAATTGTGCAGAAAGCAAATGATGTTCATATTATTACGGATAAAGAATTGCTTATTGCAAGCAAGCTGTTTAACAGTCTGCCTTTAGATAATTCCTACAAGCAACAAAGTAAGTATCCTGTTTTACAACAACATTTTGTGGGCTGGTTTATTCATACTGATGATGCTGTTTTTGATGCTAATGTAGCCACTTTTATGGATTTTGATATTCCACAAAATGATAATACGCGCTTTATGTACATATTGCCAACGAGCAAAAAAGAAGCCTTATTTGAATATACACTTTTTTCAAAAGATTTGCTGAAAATTACAGAATATGAAGATGCGATCGAGCTGTATTTATCTAAAATGGGAATTAAAAATTATACAATTGTTGAAACTGAAAAAGGTTCTATTCCAATGACTTCGTATAAATTCCATAGGCATAACACTGAAAATATACTTCATATGGGTAGCGCAGGTGGTTGGACAAAAGCAAGCACAGGCTATACGTTTATGAACACTTCAAAGAAAACCAAACGTCTGATTGAATACCTCAAGCATTCAGAAGACTTATCGCGTTTTCATAAAACCTCTAAATTTTGGTTTTACGATTTATTGATGTTAGATGTATTAGCAAAAAATAATGCCTTTGGTGCCAAGCTATTTTCGAGCTTGTTTAAAAATTCAAAATTGAAGACTATATTTAGATTTTTGGACGAAGAAAGCAACTTGGCAGAAGATATAAAAATAATGAGTTCGGTACCGCCATTGCCGTTCATTAAGGCTGTTTTTAGAAGATTAATTTAAAATACTTCAGTCTTGCCAAACTTGTCCTCGGTGCGGTTTTAAAGCATCTCTCACAGTAATCATATCAACCTTTTTTACAACCATGTATGCAATACTGTGCATTTCATTGTAGGTCTCAGTTCCGGTAGTTGAAACGTCTAATTTTTGGATTGAAATATATTCCTTGAGATGAACCAAATGATGCTCTGCGGTTTTTTGACTCCTAGGTCCTCTAAAGTCCCATATTAATTTTATCTGCTCCATAGTAATGTATCAATAAAAAAGCATCCGGTTATACAGATGCTTTAATTATATCTTAAATGTAAAATCTTTTATGTTAATTCAGTACGATTTTAAGTGTTTTTTGTTGCTGTTCCGTACCAACCTTTAATACATAAATACCCTTTGGTTGTGCGTTCAAATCTAATTGAACGTTTGAAATTCCGTTGTAGTTTCTTGTTAATACACGTTGTCCTAAAATACTATATAAATTGAGGCTTGTTAAGCCTACAGGAGAATTGATATTTAGAGTTCTATTGTTAACATAAGCTCTAAATGCCTCAGAATTTAAGCCAAAGTTTTCGTCTGATAATGTCGTTAAAGGTGTAAAACCTGCTCTGTCTACAGCACTAAATTGATTACCAAACCCTGAAGGATTTTGGTCTGTCATTGGGCTGTTATTGTAGATGTAGCTAATATCAGCAATGGACGTTCCCGGTGGGTAAGCATTTGACAGGTCGACAGATAGCTCGTAAATTGAACCACCAACATTTGTCATCGCAGTACCAGGCCAACCGCCAGCGAGTTCTTCACCCATGCCGTTGCCAGCATCAGCAGGCAGAACAAAGACATATAAGTTAATTGGGTTTCCGTTAACGTCCCAATCATCTCCAGGCGTACTGTCATCAAAGGTAAATGTTACAACGTCACCACTTGTTGATGTCGTCATTTGGGCATATCCCAAAGAAAATGTAAGTAAAAAAAGTAAAAGTAGTTTTGTTCTCATAAGCTTAATTTTTGATAAAAGTAAAAAATAAAACTTTTCTTTCAGAGAATCTAATATACGAAAACGTTTTCGTGTTAACAAAAAAAGAGTAAAACTTCTTTTTAAGAAATAAATAACAAAATCTAACGTGCTATAAGGTCTTATTGGTGTGCGATTTGTGTTAGTTAATTTAGTATTTGTATTATTTTTGTTTTCCTGTCAAAAAAAGTAAACAACATGAACTTAAAAATTAATTTTTCATTTTTTTTCCTATTACTTAACTTTTTGATAATGGGGCAAGATAAAAGGACGCTTTTAACTATAGAAGATGAAAGTGTAACCGTGAGTGAGTTTCTAAAATTATACAATAAAAATTTAGACTTGGTAAAAGACAGTTCCCAGAAAGAAATAGATAATTATCTGCAACTCTTTGTCGATTATAAATTAAAACTCCAAGAAGCTAAACAACTTGGGCTCGATAAAGAAGAGAAGTATATAAAAGAGCTTTCAAATTACAGAAAGCAACTCACAAAAAATTATTTGGCCGATTCTGAAGTTACAGATGCCTTGGTTAAAGAAGCCTATGAGCGTTCCAGTTATGACGTAAAAGCATCACATATATTAATAATGAATAGCGCTGTTGGTGAAGACACATTGCGGGCATACAATAAATTAATGGATTACAGAAAGGTTTTAGATGAGCAAGACTTTGATGTTGCGAGACAAAAATTTCATAATGGTAAAACTATTGTGGTAGAAGATTTGGGTTACTTTTCGGCCTTTAAAATGGTTTATGATTTTGAAACCGCAGCTTACAATACAACACCGGGAACAGTGTCTATGCCCTTTAAAACAGATTTCGGATACCATGTGGTCAAAGTCTATGACAAAAGACCGTCAAGAGGTACGGCAACCGCAGCACATATTATGGTAGCTTCAAAACAAAATGACTCAACTATAAACCCCGAAACAAGGATTAATGAAATTTACCAAAAACTCCAACAAGGCGAAAGTTTTGAGGCCTTGGCAAAACAGTTTTCTGACGACAAAAGCTCAGCCAGAAATGGTGGCAAGCTAAAACCTTTTAAAAGCGGTCAACTAAGTTCAACAGTTTTTGAGGATGCTACCTTTGGTATAAAAAAGGTTGGAGCTTACACAAAACCCATTCAAACCGAGTTTGGATGGCACATTATTAAATTATTAGAATTACAACCAGCGCAAGATTTTGAAACACTTGAGCCATCATTAAAAGTTAGGGTAAAAAGAGATTCGCGCTCAAAGCTTATAAACAGTACAATGGCCAAAAAACTGTTTGAGACCTATGACGTTAAGTTAAATCCAAACACAAGAACGTATTTTAAAAATGCTATTTCGGACGATTATTTTTCTGGAAAATTCGAACTACCAGTAGGCTATAAGGGCAATGATCCTGTTATTACCATCAATGGTCAGGCTTTTAACAATAATGAATTTGTACAGTTTTTAAAGTCAAAGCAACGTCGTTATATGGCTAATAAAATTAGTGTTAATGCATTAATAGATAAAGAACTGAAAGCCTTTTATGACCAATCCTTATTGAATTATAGAGAGCAGAATCTTGAAAACGAAAATCAGGAATTTGCAGACATATTAAAAGAATATAAAGATGGGCTTTTGCTTTTTGACCTTATGGAAAAAGAAATATGGAACAAAGCAAGTATAGATACACTTGGGCTACAATCATTTTACAATAAAAATGCTTCATCCTACAATTGGGAAGATAGGGTAGATGTCACTTTTGCAACATCTAAATCAAAGAAAGACTTGCAAAAAGTAAAAGCAATGCTAAATGACGATAAAACTGTTGAAGGCATAAAAGAAGCATTTGGCAAGGAAAACAAGAATTCAGTATTGTTTACAAACGGTATTTTTGAACTCACTAGCACTAAGCTTCCCAAAAATCTTGAAGCTAAAAAAGGCGTCTCTGATATTTATGAGCATAACGAAAGCTACCATGTATTTCACATTAAAGAGGTTTTACCATCTGCACCAAAAACATTTAAAGAAGCTCAAGGCAAGGTTACAAGTGACTACCAAAATTTTATAGAAGAAAATTGGGTAAGCGCACTCCGAAAAAAGTACAAGGTTAGCGTGGATGAAAAAATTCTTGAAGAACTAAAGGAAAAAATCAAAACAAAAAAGTGATAAAACAAACCTGCTTATTACTTATAATAGGATTGCTGCTAAATTCCTGTAGCTTTTTTGCTAAAAATGACACGGAAAATGCAGTAGCAAGAGTAGGTGACAAGTATCTTTATTTAGACGATATTGAAAATTTAGTACCAAGTGGGACGTCTAAAGCGGATAGTATTCTTATGGTAAATACCTACATTAACAATTGGGCTAGTGGTATTTTGTTAATGGACAAGGCTAAATTAAACCTAAAAGAAGATAAACAAGAAAATTTTAAAAATTTGGTTGCACAATATGAAGTTGATTTATTTACTAAAGCTTATCTGGACGCTGTTGCCGAGCGCATGGTAGATACATTGATTACTTATGATCAGCAATTAGCGGTCTACACCAAAAATAAAGAATCCTTCAAGCTTAATGACGAGCTATTAAAGCTACGGTATGTTAGTTTGCCCCAAAATGCTATTGATCTTGAAGAAATCAAAACGCGCTTTAAACGCTTTAACAATAAAGATAAGAAATACTTAGACTCTATATCCGTTCAGTTTCAATCCTATTCCTTAAACGACTCACTTTGGGTAAAGTCTAGCCAAGTACAGGAAAAGATTTCAGTAATCACAGATGAGAACAAAAACCAACTGTTAAAAAAAACTAATTTTATACAGCTTAAAGACTCATTAAACCTATATTTGATTCAAATAAAAGATGTATTATTGCGCAACGATTATGCGCCAATAGAATACGTTAAACCAACCTTAAAAAAGATAATATTCAATAAGCGTAAATTAGAATTAATACAGCAAATTGAAAATGATATTACAAAAGATGCAATTAGGGAAAATCAATTTCAAATCTATAGGTGAGCTATCCATTTTTACGCTGGCTTTTCTTTTCTTTTTATATGGTAATGCTCAAGAAATTATTAAGGAAGATGACAAAAAAGAGGACATCAAAAAAGCACCAAAAAACACCAAAAGATTAAAAGCAGACGGCGTTGCAGCCGTGGTTGGTGATTTCATTGTATTAGACTCTGATTTAGACAGACGAATTGCGCAAATAGAATCACAAGGTGGAGATCTTGGTGGTGTAACACGATGCGAGATTTTTGGCAGTATCTTAGAAGATAAACTGTATGCGCATCAAGCCATTCAGGATAGTATTATTGTCAACGAACTTCAAATTAGAGGTCAAATAGACCAACAGATACAAGCATTTTTAGCTGAAACTCAAGGTTCAATTGACAAACTTTTACAGCTTTACGGTAAGGAAACCGAAGATGACCTCAGGGAAGCGATGTACGATATTAACAAGAATGCCTTTCTGAAACAGCAAATGATTCAGAAGGTAATCTCTGAGGTAGAGATTACCCCAGAAGAAGTACGACAATTTTATAATGAACTAAAAAAAGATGAACTCCCGGTATTCGGTACCGAATTACAGGTGGCCAATATTGTTGTAATTCCTGAAGTAACCGAAGAAGCCAAAAAAGCCGCAATTGATAAATTAAAAGGCTTTAAAAAGGATGTTGAAGAAAATGGAGCAAGCTTTACCACAAAGGTTTTATTTTACACAGAAGATTCGGGTTCAAAATCCACAGGTGGTAAATATACATTGAACAGAAAACGCCCTAGGATGGTAAAAGAATTTAGGGACGTAGCATTTTCACTTCAAGAAGGCCAAATATCAGAACCTTTTAAGACAGATTTTGGGTACCACATCATACTACTTGAAAAAGTTAGAGGACAAGAGTATGATGTAAGGCACATACTAATCAGACCCGAAATTACACAAGAAGCGGTAGATAAAGCTCGCGAAGAAATTGAAAAAGTACGAAAAAGCATAGTAGACGGGACGTTAACATTTGCAGAAGCGGCAAGAGAGTTCAGTGATGAAAAGGAAACAAAGTATGAAGGTGGTAAAATTACAAACCCCATAACTCAAGATTTTAACTTTGAACTTACAAAGATGGATCCTGAAATATATGCACAGATTCAAAACCTGAAAGATGGTGAAGTCAGTGAAATACTTCGTGACGAGGATCGTGTAAACCCAATAAAGTTTAAGATTATGATGGTTACCAACCGTGTCGATGAGCATGAAGCAGATTTTGCTCGTGATTACCTTAAAATAAAAAGGTTGGCCTTACAAGATAAGCACTCTGATATTATTGGAGAATGGCAAAAAGAAACCATCATGTCCACATACATTAAAATCAACGGCGAGTACCGCGATTGTGATTTTAATGGTAACTGGTTAAAAAATCAATAGTAAATGTCAGATGTATCTACTATCAACAATTTTGTAGAGAAATACAAAGCGCTAAAAACTGAGATTGGAAAAGTAATAGTTGGTCAAGAAGATGTTGTAGACCAAATTTTAATTTCAATTTTTTCTGGAGGTCACTCGCTTTTAATTGGTGTTCCAGGACTTGCAAAAACATTAATGGTCAATACCATTGCGCAAGCTTTAGGTTTGGATTTTAAACGCATTCAGTTTACTCCAGATCTGATGCCAAGTGATATTTTAGGTAGCGAAATTTTAGATGAAGACCGAAGGTTCAAATTTATTAAAGGCCCAATATTTGCCAATATCATTCTTGCAGATGAAATAAATAGAACGCCTCCCAAAACTCAAGCGGCTTTGTTAGAAGCTATGCAGGAACGAGCAGTAACTGTTGCCGGACATCAATACAAATTAAGCCAGCCTTATTTTGTACTTGCAACCCAAAACCCCATTGAACAAGAAGGTACCTATCCTTTACCAGAAGCACAACTGGATCGCTTTATGTTTGCTATCAATTTAAGATATCCTACATTTAACGAAGAGGTTCAAGTTGTGAAATCCACAACAACGGACCATCAAGTCAGTGTTAATTCATTATTCACAGCTCAAGAAATTATTGATTTTCAAAAGGTAATCAGGCGTATTCCTGTTGCAGATAATGTTATCGAATATGCTGTATCAATGGTAGGTAAAACAAGACCAAATAGTGAAACAGCAGCAGATTTGGTAAAAGAATATGTAGATTGGGGAGCAGGACCAAGAGCTTCTCAAAATCTAATATTAGCGGCCAAAACCCATGCGGCTTCCCTTGGTAAATTTTCACCTGACGCAGAAAATGTTCAAGCTGTAGCTACTTCAATTTTACGCCATCGAATTATCAAAAATTACAAGGCTGAAGCCGAAGGTATTACAGACGAAGCTATCATTAAAAGCTTATTCTAGTTAAATTAGCATAGTTTTACTATTGACTATGCATATTAATCACAACAGGAATTTTGGTTTAGACTTTATTAGAGCTACTGCAATCTTACTCGTTGTTGTTTCGCATTGTACGTTTGCATTACCACAATTCAATGGTCAAGTTATTGATGCAATTAGATTGTTAGGGGCAACAGGTGTTGATATATTTTTTGTACTAAGTGGTTATCTCATTGGAGGCATAATTCTAAATAATATTCAAAAAAATAAAACCAAAAAAGATGATTTATTTCACTTTTAGAAACGCCGTTGGTTAAGGACATTGCCAAATTATTTCATTGTACTTGTTATCAATATCGGCATAATAATATTATTTGATGGTAAAGTAGAATTTGATTATTGGACTTATTTTTTATTCATTCAAAACCTATACAATCCTCATCCAAACTTTTTTACAGAAGCGTGGAGCTTATCCATTGAAGAATATGCTTATCTCATTTTACCAGCTCTAATTTACTTTGTTATAAATAGTTGGAAAAAATATGATATTTCTAAGTTGTTTTTATGGACAACGTTAAGTACCATTATAGTATTATTTCTTTTCAAAATCTATTTTTATTTCAATATCGAGATTGAGAGTTATAAACAGTGGAGCGCAGGATTTAGAAAAGTTGTTATATACAGGTTAGATGCTATTTATTATGGATTTCTGCTGGTATATTTTTATACAAATTACAATCGTATAAAAAATTATAAAAACCAATTGTTCTTATTAGGTGTTGTTTTATTTGTATTGCTTCATATTATTGTTGTTCAATTTGAAGTGCTTCCTCAAACCAACCATTTGTTTTATAGCATATTTTATTTACCATTAATTAGTTTAAGTATAGCTTTTACTTTTCCTTGGTTTATTTGTATGAAACAATGGACATATTTAAGAGTAGTTGTAAAATATATTAGTAAACGGTCTTATGCTATTTATTTAGTCAATTATTCAATAGTGCTTCTGATGTTGCAACATTATTTTAAACCGTCACTAGTATTGGTGTTTGTTTTTTTAGTGGCGAGCTTAATGTTGGCGGAACTATTATATCGTTTAGTTGAACGTCCCTTTTTAAATTTTAGGGATAGAAAACTCCCCAAAGCTTGACAATATTTTTCAAATCGATTGTTGTTGATTGTTAAATTATTATTGAATTAACCATAAAAATGCGTTTTACTTAAAATTATAGATTAAAATTTAGATTTTATTGAAAAATTATTAGTAATCTTTCAGTAGCGTTACATATTTTTAAAAATCTAATGAATTTTGTACTTTTGCACTACTTTTAAAATAACTTTATAACCTTTAATTTTTTACTATATGGCATTTGATATTGACATGATTAAAAAGGTTTATGCAACTATGGCTGAACGTGTTGATGAAGCTCGAAGTATTGTTGGTAAACCCTTAACGCTTTCGGAAAAAATACTATACGCACACCTCTGGGATGGTAAGCCAACCAAAGCCTTTTCAAGAGGAAAGGATTATGTGGATTTTGCGCCAGATCGTGTAGCATGTCAAGATGCAACTGCCCAAATGGCCTTATTGCAATTTATGCAAGCAGGTAAGCCTAAAGTTGCTGTGCCTACAACAGTTCACTGTGATCATTTAATACAAGCAAAAAGTGGTGCTGAAATCGATTTAAAGCACGCTAATGACACCAGTAGTGAAGTATTTAACTTTTTAGAATCTGTTTCAAATAAATATGGTATTGGTTTTTGGAAACCAGGTGCAGGAATTATACATCAGGTCGTTTTGGAAAATTACGCATTCCCTGGTGGTATGATGATTGGTACAGATTCCCATACTGTTAATGCAGGCGGATTGGGAATGGTGGCTATTGGAGTAGGTGGTGCTGATGCGGTAGATGTTATGGCGGGCATGCCTTGGGAATTAAAGTTCCCTAAATTAATAGGTGTTAGACTTACAGGTAAGTTATCTGGTTGGACAGCTCCAAAGGATGTCATTTTGAAAGTAGCTGAAATTCTAACTGTTAAAGGTGGTACTGGAGCTATTGTTGAATATTTTGGCCCAGGAGCATTATCCATGTCTTGTACTGGTAAAGGTACAATTTGTAACATGGGTGCAGAAATAGGCGCAACCACATCAACCTTTGGTTATGACGACTCTATGGAGCGTTATTTAAGAGCTACAGATAGAGAAGATGTTGCTGATGAAGCTAATAAAATAAAAGAATACTTAACTGCAGATGCTGAGGTTTATGCCAATCCAGAAAACTATTTCGATCAAGTAATTGATATTAACCTTTCAGAACTTGGACCACTTTTAAACGGACCTTTTACGCCAGATCTTTCTACAAATGTTGGTCGTGAAATGACCGATAAAGCACAGGAAAATGAGTGGCCAATGCAAGTTGAATGGGGATTGATAGGCTCATGTACCAACTCGTCTTATGAGGATTTATCAAGAGCATCATCAATTGCACAGCAAGCCTTGGACAAAGGATTAAAAACTAAAGCCGAATTTGGTATAAATCCAGGTTCTGAACAAGTGCGATATACGGCAGAGCGTGATGGTATTTTACAGATATTTGAAAAATTAGACGCAACAATTTTCACCAATGCTTGCGGACCTTGTATAGGGCAATGGGCACGTTACAGTGATCCAAAAAATGCGCCTAAAAATAGTATCGTACATTCATTTAACAGAAACTTTGCCAAGCGTGCAGATGGTAATCCAAATACTCACGCATTTGTAGCATCACCAGAAATTACGGCTGCGATAGCTATTGCTGGCCGATTAGACTTTAACCCAATTACCGATACACTCATTAACGAAAACGGTGAAGAAGTAAAGTTGGACGAACCTACAGGATGGGAATTACCACCAAAAGGTTTTGATGTTAAAGAAAATGGATATTTGGAGCCTGTTGCAGATGGCAGTGGTGTTGAGGTAAATGTAAATCCAACTTCAGAGCGTCTACAGCTTTTGACGCCTTTTGAACCAATAGGTAATAATGTTACAGGAGCAAAACTGTTGATAAAGGCATTTGGTAAGTGTACTACGGATCATATATCCATGGCTGGTCCTTGGTTGAGATATAGAGGGCACTTAGATAATATTGCTAATAATACTCTAATAGGAGCCGTGAATGCTTTTAACAAACAAACAAACTTTGTTAAAAATCAACTAACAGGTGAATATGGTGGCGTTCCAGATACACAACGTGAATACAAGAAAAATGGCATTTGGTCTGTTGTAGTTGGTGATCACAATTATGGAGAAGGCTCATCAAGAGAGCATGCAGCGATGCAACCTCGCCACTTAGGTGTAGTAGCGGTTATCGTAAAATCTTTTGCGCGTATTCATGAAACCAATTTGAAAAAGCAAGGTATGCTTGGGTTGACTTTTGCAAATGAGTCTGATTACGATTTAATTCAAGAAGACGATACATTCAACTTTTTAGATTTAAACGAATTTGCTCCAGAAAAACCTTTGCATGTTGAAGTTGTACATTCCGACGGAAGCAAAGATGTAATTGCCCTGAACCATACCTATAATGATGCTCAAATTGAATGGTTTAAAGAAGGTTCAGCTTTAAATTTAATCAAAAAGCAGAATGCCTAAAATCATTTAGGCTCCTGAATATAAAAGACCTTGATTATTTTCAATCAAGGTCTTTTTTTGTTTTGAATATGGTGAGAATTAAAAAAAGCCTTTCATAATTGAAAGGCTTTTTTTATGGTGATGCAATTGTGTTTTACAATGAAGCAACGTGTTTTGTTAAATTGGATTTTAAGTTACTCGCTTTGTTTGTGTGAATAACGTTTTTCTTCGCTAATTTATCAATCATACTTATTACAGAAGGTAAAGAAGCTTGAGCTTCTTTAGCGTCAGTTAACTCGCGTAATTTCTTTATCGCATTACGCGTAGTTTTATGCTGATACCTGTTAAGTACACGTCTTTTTTCGTTACTTCTAATTCTTTTTAATGCTGACTTATGATTTGCCATTTCTTTATTTATAAAATTGTAGCCCGTAGGGGAATCGAACCCCTCTTACCAGGATGAAAACCTGGCGTCCTAGCCGATAGACGAACGGGCCATTAGTTTCAATTCATTTTAATGAACTAAACAATGTTTCCATTGCGGATGCAAAAATACAACTATTTTTAAATGTTGCAACTTCAAATTAATATTTTTTAAAAAATTTAATAAGCCTTAGCAAATAGTACGCGTTGCTTTGAAGGTTTACCAGTTAAAACACATTCACCTTCTTCTATTTTTGAACTGTAAGGAATGCACCTAATAGTAGCTTTTGTTAATTCCTTTATTTTGTTTTCGGTTTCTGGAGAGCCATCCCAATGTGCTGAAATAAAACCACCTTTTGTTTCTAGTGTTGATTTAAACTCATCAAAAGAATTTACTTCGGTGATATGCTCATCCCTAAACTGTGAAGCTTTATCAAAGAGTTCCTTTTGAATTTTACCCAACGTTTCAATTATGGTTTTGTCAACAGTTTCAATAGGCTCTATACTTTTTGTCAAAGTATCTCTTCTGGCTAATTCAATAGTGCCGTTTTCCAAATCCTTTGGGCCAATGGCAATACGAAGCGGTACACCTTGAAGCTCGTGTTGTGCAAATTTTGCACCTGGTCTGAAGGTATCTCTGTCATCAAATTTAACGGTGACATTATTGGCCTCAAGTTTTTCTTTTAAGCTATTGGCAACTTCTGAGATGGCATCTAGCTGTTCTTGATTTTTGTAAATAGGGACTATCACCACTTGAATAGGTGCTAAATTTGGAGGCAGTACCAGTCCATTGTCATCACTGTGCGTCATTATCAAAGCACCCATTAAACGTGTTGAAACTCCCCAAGACGTTGCCCAAACATAGTCTTGTTTTCCTTCTTTATTAGTAAATTTCACATCAAATGCCTTAGCAAAATTTTGCCCAAGAAAGTGAGATGTCCCGGCTTGTAGTGCTTTTCCATCTTGCATTAGGGCTTCAATACATTGTGTGTCAACTGCACCAGCAAACCGTTCACTTTCGGTTTTAACGCCTTTAATTACTGGGATAGCCATGAAATTTTCAGCAAAATCAGCATAAACTGAATTCATCAACTCAGTTTCCTTAACAGCTTCCTCTTTAGTGGCATGGGCAGTATGCCCTTCTTGCCATAAAAATTCAGCAGTTCTTAAGAAAAGTCGTGTACGCATTTCCCAACGAACCACATTTGCCCATTGATTGATTAGAATAGGTAGATCTCTATAACTTTGTATCCAGTTTTTATAGGTATTCCATATTATGGCTTCACTAGTTGGCCGTACAACCAATTCTTCTTCGAGCTTAGCATTTGGGTCTACTCTTAACTTTCCTTTATTTTCAGGATCATTTTGTAGTCTGTAATGGGTGACTACGGCACACTCTTTTGCAAAACCTTCTGCATTTTTTTCTTCAGCTTCAAAAAGACTTTTAGGTACAAATAATGGGAAATAGGCATTTTGGTGACCGGTTGCCTTAAACATTTTATCAAGTTGGGCTTGCATCTTTTCCCAGATTGCGAAGCCATAAGGCTTAATAACCATACAACCTCTAACGGCTGAGTTTTCTGCTAAATCTGCCTTAACTACAAGCTCGTTATACCATTTTGAGTAATCTTCAGATCTTTTTGTGAGTTTTTTGCTCATTTCCAATAATTTGGCACAAATGTTGTGCGAATGTTAAATAGTAAAAATAGTCTGGCAAAACTAACTATTTTTGTATTGTTCAACAATTAAATCCCAAGAGTTATGCGATTTACCATTAAACACCAAAACAATCTCTCAATTTATTCATTATTATTAGGTCTATTATTCCTGTCATCATGTGGTTCGTACCAATATGTCGGTTACGATAATGATGGTATTTATACTAACGGCGAAGCTAGAGAAGTGGTTGTTGTTGAGGTAGAAGAAGCTACAAACTCAAGGACTAATGATGATTATTATACCAATTACTTCAGCCAGGAGGCTGAGGAAATTGCAGCGATTATTGAAGATAATGAAGTATTTACCGATATAGACTCTTACAGTAGCGGTAATAACGGAGTTGCTAGTGATGGTACTGAAGTCCAAAGTAACAATGCCGGTTGGGGTCAAGTTAATGACCAAGTTGTGATTAATGTCTATGACAATGGCTGGAACAACTGGGGTTGGGGCTGGAACAACCCATGGTTATGGAATGGCGGTTTTGGTTGGGGCTGGAACAATTGGGGTTGGGGTTGGAACAATTGGGGCTGGGGCTGGAATAATCCTTGGGCTTGGAATGGCGGCTTTGGCTGGGGCTGGAACAACTGGGGCTGGGGCTGGAATGCCGGTTGGGGCTGGAACAACTGGGGTTGGAACAATGGCTTCTATGGCAATTCTTTAGCATTTAACAGAGGACGAAGAGGTGCTTTGTATGGTAGAAACGGTGCGTTTAATAACAGGTCGCTTGCAGGCGTAAGTAGAAGAAGTAATACACTAGCTAGAAGAAATGCATTGGCCAGTAATACCTTGAGACGTGGAAATTCTCGTTCTATCAGAAACAGTTCAACATCTACAAGGGTTAGGAGAAATTCAAACGGTACAATTAGGCGATCAAATTCTGGAACGCGTGTACGCCGTGGAAATACATCTACTAGAGTAAGGCCAAACTCAGGGACTTCAAGAGGAACTAGGGCAACACGCTCATCATCTAGTAGAAGAAGTTCTGGTACT
This sequence comes from uncultured Flavobacteriaceae bacterium, assembly GCA_964434705.1. Taxonomy (GTDB): domain Bacteria; phylum Bacteroidota; class Bacteroidia; order Flavobacteriales; family Flavobacteriaceae; genus Winogradskyella. Next base: position 7,201 of record CAYSVY010000019.1, on the reverse strand, counting down.
TCTATAAGAAGAGGTGGTTCATCTAGATCGTCTGGAATAAGATCGTCCCGTGGCGGATCAAGGTCTTCAGGGTCAATGAGGTCTGGAGGAGGTTCAAGATCTTCAGGAGGATCTCGAGGTGGTTCACGTGGTGGTGGACGTAGAGGTTAATACTATTTTAAAGTTCAAAAAAATTCAATTCTCACGATATGAAAAAAACGATATTACTTTTCATACTAGTATTCTTTTGCTCAAATATTAAAGCCCAAGACGTTACGGATGCTGTTAGGTATGGTATGGATGAAATTCAAGGAACAGCAAGGTTTAGAGCAATGGGAGGCGCATTCGGAGCTCTAGGTGGTGATATATCTGCCATCAATATTAACCCGGCAAGTTCTGTTATATTCAACACCAGTAAGGCTTCATTTTCATTAGGATATGGAGATAGAGCCAATGATGTAAACTATTTTAACGGATTTTCTAACTCTAATGATGACAATGTTAATCTAGCGCAAGGTGGTGCGGTTTTTGTTTATGAAAACGCCAATGCTAATAACAAATGGAATAAGTTTTCTTTGGGTGTAGCTTATGATAGAACCAATGATTATAATGATAATTGGTTTGCAAGTGCAACAAATGCAAATGTTTCAATAGCCGAGTATTTTCGTGGTTATGCAGACGGTTTAAGACTTGATGAAATCTCTGCATTTCCGGGTGAAACTCTAAATGGTGCATACGCTGATATAGGTGCCGCTTTTGGGTATGAGAATCAACAAGGTTTTTTAGGGTTTGAGTCCTTTTTGATAGACCCATTAGTAGATGCGGATGATAACCTTGCTTATGTGAGTAATGTGGCAGGTGAAAACTTTAATCAATTATACCAATATGCATCTACAGGCTATAATGGTAAAATGGCATTTAATTTTTCTACTCAGTATGACGAAAAGTTGAGTTTGGGCTTAAATATTAATGCACATTTTCTAAATTATGAAAGAACTACGGTTTTCGACGAAAGTAATGCAGATCAAAACTCTTTAGTTACAAATGTTGGTTTTGACAATAATTTAAGAACTACAGGTGCTGGTATTTCATTTCAATTAGGTTCTATATTTAAAGTAACAGAAGCGCTCCGTTTGGGAGTAACCTATAATTCGCCCACATGGATGCGTATTTCCGAGGAGAATTCACAATTTTTACAAACTAATGGAGATACACAGGATTTTCCAATAGTAATTGCACCTAACGTTATTAATATATTTCCTGAGTACAGGTTGCGTACTCCAAGTAAAGTAACCGGAAGCTTGGCATATGTGTTTGGTGATAAAGGTATTTTGAGTTTTGATTATTCCAGACGTGACTTTGGGAATATGGAATTTAGGCCTACAAATGATCCTTTTTTCCAGTTTCAAAACAATCAAATATCCAATCTTCTCGGTGTAGCAAATACGTATCGTTTTGGTGGTGAATACAGATTGAATCAATTGAGTTTTAGAGGTGGCTATCGTATTGAGGAAAGTCCTTATATTGATGACTCGTTTATGGGAGATTTAACAGCGTTTTCACTTGGGTTAGGATACCGATTTGGTGATTTTGCCGTAGACTTGGCATTTTCTCAAGCGCAACGCGAAACAACTGAGTTTCTCTATTCTGATGCGCCAACTTTTGACAATGTCGCCAACTTAGACAGCACTTTTACGGATGTGATACTTACGTTATCATTTGGTCTATAACATTCTTTTATAATATATTGAAAGTCTCAATTATTAATTTAATTGGGACTTTTTTGTAAGGCTTTCCGAAATATTGCGAACTAATTATATTGTTGAGGTTTAGTCGATAATAAATATGAGTTCAATTTGGTTATTTGAGGATGTTAAGCTTTTTTAACATGCTTTGTCCGCATAAATTTAAAGCTTACAAAAGCCAGCACAAATTCAGTAACTACCGAAAAAGTGATTATATATACTTTGAATCTGACTCTGCAAACAAGGTATACTTAATAGAAAAGGGAAAGGTAAAAATAGGCTATTATAATGATGACGGTAAAGAGGTTACCAAAGCCATATTAAGACGTGGTGAACTATTTGGTGAAAAGGCCATTTTTGGTGAAAAAGCCAGAGATGAGTTTGCGCGATCACTAGATAATAAGACATCAATATGCCCGATTTCTGTAGATAAAATGCATGATCTTATGCGGGATAATCAAGCATTCAGCTTTAAGATTTATAAGTTTGTGGGCTTAAAACTAAGACGATTAGAAAGAAGATTACAACTGTTGTTATTCAAAGATGCCAAAACAAGGTTGCGAGAATTTATAGATGAACTGTGTACTGAATATGGTTATAACTGTGAAAAAACGGGAGATGTTATAATAAAGCATCCATATACACAAAAAGACATAGCTTCATTAATAGGGGTATCCAGACCTACATTAAATACACTTTTAAACGATTTCAAAGAAAACAATATCATTGATTTTAATAGAAATCAAATTAGATTTCTGAAAAAAGCCATTTAATGTTAGCTAGCTAACACTTTAAGATTTAAGCGAGAAATAATTTTGTAGAAACAAATTATTAATACTTTAAATCTTAAACCGATGATTAAAAAATCTATTTTCATTTTAATGGTACTAGGAAGTATAATTTCATCTTGTAGCGATGATGAAGTTGCTGTTATAGTGCCAGAAGCCGGTACAATTACTGGAGGACCATTTACCTTTGCTGTTGATGGCACACCAGATATGGTATCTGGAATTTCATTAGACGGTAACCAGCAAGGTGTGGCAAGTTCTTGGGTAGTTACGGATAATGCTACAGACCCAACAATATTGGGACTGCCAGGAACGCTTATGGATCTTGAAGGTGTGGATTTCGATGGCGCAGGTTCTGGTGAATGCCTTATATGGTATTTAAGACACGATGGTTCTTTAGGTGGTGCTGCTGTTAATAATATGGTAAGTCAACTAACGGGAAATTTTGACCTTTCTAACTCAATTGCAGTAACGCGTATTGATGCAGGATCCATCTCTGGTGGTCCATTTAACTTTACGGTTGATGGTATGGCAGATATGGTATCTGGAATTACTTTAGATGGAAATCAATTTGGATCTAATAGTACTTGGGTGGTCACAGATAATGCTACAGACCCTGAAATACTTGGGCTTCCCGGAGATTTATCTGCTTTGGAAGGCGTGAATTTTGATGGAGCAGGAGTAGGAGTTTGTTTGATTTGGTATATGCGATTTGAAGGTGCTTTAACAGGAAATACAGTTGGCAATACTGTTAGTGACTTATCAGGAAACTTCGATTTATCAAATTCGATAACCGTAAATAGAAACTAGTTTTGAAAAAAACCTGTAGTGTTATTAAAAATAAAACTGCAGGTTTTTAATTATTACTTGAAGTATTTAAAAGGAACTATGAGCATTCCAAAGTTTTCGCCCTTGTGTTTTCCAAGGTGTTTGTGATGAATTTTATGTGCTCTCCTTACGCCTCTTGCGTACTTATTATCTATGTTTCGTAACCATTTAAATCTTTGGTGTATAAAAATATCGTGAACTATAAAATAGGCAAGTCCGTAAGCCATTATTCCAATTCCGATGGGTAGAAAATACCACATATTGAATTCGCCCCAAAGAATCCAGCACGCACCAGAAACCAAAGCATAAAAAATGAAAAAAGCATCGTTGCGTTCAAACCAACTATTGTGGTCTTTTTTATGATGATCTTTGTGTAAGCTCCACAAAAAGCCGTGCATGATATACTTATGAGTAAACCAAGCGTTGAACTCCATAATCAAAAAGGTCAGCAAAAAAATGAGTATCCAAAAAAATGTTTGCATAATTCTTTAGAAGAAAATTAAAGTAAATTTAACTGGTATTTGACGTAGCTTCTAGTGAGTAATTCTACTTTCTTGTAATCAGGAACCCTGATACGGGTTGACTTTATCTCAAGAGCTGGTGTTTTTTTAAGTTTATCCAATAATTTACTGTAGTACCTATATGCCATAAACACTCCAAATCTTGCATCCATGGGCAACTGTTTTATGCCTACGAGTCCTTTGGCAAAATCATTCTCGATATCTTTAATTATTGATTTTTTTGAATTTTCATCTAAATGGTTCAAATCCGTATTTGGAAAATAAGTACGGCTCAAATCTTCAAAATCTGCTTTTAAATCGCGTAAAAAATTTACTTTCTGAAAAGCAGAACCTAAGCTCATTGCAGATTCCTTCAACTGATTGTACTTATAGTTATCGCCTTTTACAAAGACTTTTAGGCACATTAAACCAACTACATCTGCAGAACCATATATGTATTGTTTGTATTCTTCATCTGTAAGGTATTCTTGTTTGTAAAGATCTTGGCGCATACTTTTCATGAATGCGTCAACCATGTGCTTTTCTAAATTATATTTATGATATGTTTCTTGAAAAGAATTTAAAATAGGGTTAAGACTAATTTTCATTTCAAGAGCATCCTCTAAATCTTCAGAAAACTTTGCAAAAAGTCTTTCTTTATCATAATCGTGAAAAGTATCCACTATCTCATCTGCAAAACGTACAAATCCATAGATGTTGTAGATGTCTTGCCTTATACTTTCTGACAACATTTTCGTAGCCATTGAAAATGAGGTGCTATATGAAGTTGTTACTAGTTTACTGCATTCCTTTGAAACGTTGTCAAAAATAGATTTCATAGCAATTTTAATTTAAAATTCTTTATTTATTAAGTCTGCAGTCAGTTTTCCTGAAATCAATGATGGTGGTACTCCAGGACCTGGTACTGTTAGCTGACCAGTAAAATAGAGATGTTTCACTTTTTTACTTTTTAGCCTTGGTCTTAGAAATGCAGTTTGCATTAATGTATTGGCCATTCCGTAGGCATTTCCTTTATATGAATTGTATTGTTCTTTAAAGTCTTTTACACAAAATGATTCCTTAAAGATAATATTATTTTTTACGGATTGATTGGTGTTCTTTTCAAGCCTATCAATAATAATGTCAAAATATTGTGACCTCAAAGCTTCAGTATCTTCTAAATCTGGGGCGATAGGAATTAAAAAGAAACCTGCATCGCAACCTTCAGGCGCCATGCTTTTGTCTGTTTTAGATGGGAAGTTGACGTAAAAAAGTGGTTCATCGGGCCACTTTGGATTATCATAAATATCTTCTGCATGGGTTTCAAAATCTGTATCAAAAAATAAGTTATGATGTTCTACATTATTTATTTTCTTGTCAAAACCAACATAAAATAACAAGGATGAAGGCGCAAAGGTTTTCTTGTCCCAATAGTCATCGCTGTATTGTCTATACTCTTTATCCAATAGACTTTCTGAGTGGTTGTAGTCAGCACCACTTAATGTGTAATCCGATATTACTTCTTTACCATTTACTATAATACTTTGGGCTTTATTATCTTCAACGTTTATTTTTTCTACGTTTGAATTCGTATGTATTTTGACACCTAATTCTAAAGCCAAACTCTCCATTGCTTTTATAACTTCATACATGCCACCTTTTGGATGCCAAGTGCCTAAGCCAAAATCGGCAAAATTCATAAAGCTGTAAAATGATGGGGTTTTACTAGGTTTAGCACCTAAGAATAGGACTGGAAATTCTAAAGTTGAGATGAGTTTTGGATTTTTAAAGTTTTTTCTAACCTCATTACTAATGGTCTTAAAAAACTGATCAACACGTGTTACAGTGTCTTTTGTAACTAGTTCTAGCGGCGATATTCCAGGTTTGAGTACAATTTTGTTTATTGCAATATCATAGTTGTCTTGTGCTTTTGCAATAAATTTTCTCAAAGGTTTTGAGCTACCTTTTTCTATACGCTCAAATTCATTACATATTTTATCCATTGTATCGCCAATGGTCATGGTATCATCTGAAAAGAAGATTTTATAGGCTGGGCTAAGTTTGTCTAGCTTATAATAATCTTTAGTAGATTTTCCAAAATCGCTGAAGAATTTTTCAAAAATATCTGGCATCCAATACCAGCTCGGTCCTATATCGAAAGTAAACCCTTCTTTTTTTAATTGTCTGGCTCTACCGCCAACGGTATCATTTTTTTCAAATATGGTAACATCAAACCCATATTTTGCCAGGTAACATGCAGCCGATAAAGACGAAAAACCTGATCCTATAATTGAAACTTTCTTCATTTAATATTACAGTTTGGCTACAACTTCTTTTATGGATTTAAATGCAGTTATTTTTTTTGGTAAATTTTCCAAGTCTAGGCTATTAAGCATTTGACCTAGTATCCAAAATTCAGCATTCGTGTCTTTAAGTAAAGTATTATTAAATTTTTTGATGTAATCTTCAATTTCGTCCTTTACAGGTTTTATAGTAAAATATGAAAGAAAAACAAGATCGTCATAATAATTCAGTATGTCTTTTAGGCTATCTAACGGCACACTTTGACCTAGAAAAATACTGTAATAGCCGTTCGCAATTATTTCATGGTGTAGAAACATAAGTCCTAACTCATGAATTTCATTATCTGGTAGATATAGGACAAAAGTTTTTTTTGATTTTGGGACTATTTTGGACTGAATAATCTCAGTGTTAATCAATATTTTTTGTCTTATGAGGGTTGTTAAAAAATGCTCGTGAGCAGGAGTTATAGTATCTGTTTGCCACAATAAACCTATTTCGGTTAAAAGCGGAATAAAAATATCATAGAAAACATCATGAAAAGGCTTTTCTTTGAGCAAAGCCTCATAAGTGTTGAAAAATAATTGTTTGTCAAAGTTCAGCATTGAAAGCTTAAAAGAATTTATCGCATGGCTTTCTAGATTGGATTGAGATGCAATTTCCCTCACTAAAGTTGGGATTTCTTTTGCACTTAAAGTTGCAATTTTTGATATTTTATAACCATTGTTGTTGAGGTAGCTTACGTTTAATAGCTTTTGAAAACTAGCTAAATCGTAATAGCGGATATTAGTTTCAGTACGTTTTGGTGCTAACAAATTGTAGCGCTTTTCCCAAATCCTTATGGTATGAGCTTTTATACCTGTAAGATTTTCTAGGTCCTTAATACTAAATCTATTCTTTAAATTGTTCATCTATTTACATAAATGTTTAAACAAAAATAAGTTTTTCAACACGAAAACCACTTAATTTAACATAAAATAAATAAAAAATAAAACTTTGAATTTTTGCAAGGAATTAAAGTGCGTACGAGAAGACTCGAACTTCCACGACCTAAACGGTC
>CAYSVY010000018.1:0-63366 GCA_964434705.1 uncultured Flavobacteriaceae bacterium | reverse complement strand
AGCTTGTCGTGTACTTGCAAAAGTTCGTGCTAACCCACGCAACTGTTCATAGCCGCGAACGATGATGTACAATTCACCTAAAGGTGAACAAAACGATGGAAATAAAATACGATAAAATAGGAATTGATTACAATCTTACCCGAAAAGCGGATAAATATTTGACCGAACAATTACTTCATCATTTACAACCGACAAAAAAAGGAAAATACTTGGATATAGGTTGCGGAACAGGAAATTATACAAGCGAACTTCAAAAAAAAGGATTTGATTTTATTGGTATTGACCCTTCCGAATTAATGTTGGAGAAAGCAAAGGTTAAAAACAACGAAATCCATTGGAAAGTCGGTTACGCAGAAAACACTGAACTTCCAGAAAATTTTGTGGACGGAATAATCGGCTCACTAACAATACATCATTGGACTGATTTGAACAAAGGATTTTCAGAATTAAATAGAGTTTTAAAACCAAATGGCAGAATTGTGATTTTCACATCGACACCTGAACAAATGAAAGGTTATTGGCTCAATCATTATTTCCCAAAAATGCTTTCCGACTCAATTGTTCAAATGCCAACTTTAGAAAAAGTACAAAAGGCTATGAAATTTGGTGGAATTGAATTCTTGGATACGCACGAGTATTTTATTAAATACGACTTGGAAGACCAATTTTTGTATTGTGGAAAACAAAATCCTGAACTTTATTTTGACGAGCAAATTAGACATGGAATTTCTTCATTTTCATCCTTATCAAACCGAACGGAAGTAGAAAATGGGTTATCGAAATTAAGAAAAGATATAGACAGCGGAAAAATTGAAAAAACAATAAAATCCTATGAAAATGAGTTGGGAGATTATTTATACATAATTGGAAAAAAAGCCAGCAGGTAACAATGTGTATAATTCATTGCTGGTAAAGGCTTACTTACGAAAATTGTTAGCGCCAGTTCGCTTCGCTCGTGTCTGCTGGAATTTTCTATCCGTGATTATTTGCTAACTTTAGTGCATAAACCACGTAACAATATCACACACTAACCCGTTGTACATAATTTAAGACAAACACTTGAGTAAAGAATTAATAAACATAGAAATACAAGCGGAATTGCATTTATACTCAAAAGAAAATGGTGGAAAAGAGCATGGAATCGGAACAGGTTACAGACCAAATCATGTATTGGAATATTTACCAAATTCGAATGACTTTCCTACTACCTATATTGGACAAATTGACTTTGATAAAGACCGCATATATCCTGGAGAAACCGAAATCGTAAAAGTTACGTTTATAAGGCATCAAAAATTAGAAGAAAATCTTATTAACGGAAAAATTTGGTGGATTCACGAAGGACCAAGAAAAGTTGGCGAAGCAAAAGTTCTTGAAATAATAGTTCCATAAATTACTGAATTAAAAACTATATGGAAGCATTATTTGAATCCAAGTACGATTACGAAATGAAAAAATGTGTTCTCGTTCAAGGCGACATTCATTCAGTTTGGGCATACGTGATTGACATAACTGACAATAAAGATGAAATAGAATTTGACGGATTTATATGTTCTCGTGGGACTTTAATTGATGATAGTAACGAAATTGAAGCCTTTATAAATCACAACCAAGGTTATGCACCACCATTATTAAGTGAATATAAAAATGAGTACTCTATTATAAACGACCTTGTTGGAAGTGATATTAAAATTGACTGGAAACACAATATTATCCGAATTTTTATAAAAGGAATTGAATACTTAAAAATGGATTTGGAAACCAAAATATCCTATTCTAAAGGAATTTCGAAAAACGGAGCATATGGAATTCCATTAAAAGAATAAATAAAAACTGTACACAACAACAGCTAAAGTTCATTACGGCCGAAATTGCTGACGCCAGTTCTCACTACCTACTCGTGTCAGCGGAATGATACTCGCTCACCCAAACGTTAACTCACCATCTCTCGCGCAGTGTGATGTAACAAAACCATGGCCAAAACCTCTAATAGGAATGTCTACAAGTTGCTATTGCTTCTATTTATGAATAAATAACATAACTCAGCTTACCTGCATGGCCGTTGCCTATAATTTGAACTGTAACAAACTAAACAAAAAAGTATCTTTATCTGTAAACAAGCTGCATGAATAAAATAACAATACAAATCTTATTTTTAATAACTTCTTTGAATTGTTTGGGCAAGAATCAAAACTGAATATCACAATAGACGAGAGAATTGAGACTTTATACTCAGTAGCATATTTTAATGATTATTTTTTGCTTAATAAGCACGAAAACCTTTATAAAAACACTTTAAAAAATAAATTGCAGGTATTAAAAGAACATAAAGCTGTTCAACTTTTTGACAGCTTATCTACAAAATATAATTTTTCATATTATAGAACCGTAGAGTGGATACTTCAATTTTCAAATTTTCCTGAATTTCAAAAAATTAAAGAAAAAGCAGATGATTACTCAACTGTTCCGGAAAACAAGAAATACTTACTCAAAGAATTTGAAAAAGAACTGATTAAATTTAATCAAGATACACTTTTTCAAAAATACTTAACAGCTATTAAACCTTTAAACAAAAAAGTGATTTCACAAGTGAAAAATTCTGAAACTATTGACAAATTACCATCATTTTTAGAGGAGTATTACGGAAAAAAATTAGACTCATACAATCTTATACTCTCACCATTAATTCATGCAGGAGGTTTTAATTCGGAAATAATAAATGAAAAAGGAGAAAGAGAAGCCTATGCACTTTTAGGTCCAAATGGAGAAATTGGTTTCGTCCCATATTTTGATAAGGATTTTATAGAAACGGATTTAATTCTTCACGAATTTGGTCATTTATTTGTTAATCCGTTAATCGAGAAGTACAGCAAAGAAGTTGAGGCCTTGAATTCAAAATATTACAGTAACGAATTAAAAGAAAATGCAAAGAATCAAGGTTACAGTAAATGGAAACATGTTTTCAATGAGCTTCTTTTAAGAGCAACAACAATTCATATCACCAAACAAAAATTTGGAAAAGAAAAAGCTGAAAAATTACTGGATTTTGAAAAATCAATTGGATTTGGGTTGGTCGAAGAAGTTTTGGACATTCTAAAAGATTATGAACTAAATAGAACGAAGTACAAAACTTTTGATGAATTCTATCCAATATTAATTAAACAAATGAAATAAAAACTACTGCCAACAATGGCTATAACTAATGGCGCCGTTCTCGCCTACTTCTGAATCCCGAAGCGTCTGGGCTAGCGGACTTTTTATCTGTGATTTATTTGCTAACTTTAATGCTTAATCACGCAATGAAATCATACACTAAACCGTTGGCAACAATTAGAAATAAAATATTATGAGACAAATCCTGAGATTATTTTTTGTAAGTCTATTTATAACATCATGTGACAAAGGAGAGGTTAGTTTAGAGGACAAAATTGATAGGCAATTAAGCCAACTTGACTTGTCAAATAAACCAGGTATTGAAGTATTTGTGAAAAAAGATACTAACGTACTCTATCACAAAGCATTTGGAAAATCTGACTTAAAATCCAATCAAGACCTGAATATCAATTCTGTCTTCAATATCGCCAGCGTTAGTAAAGAATTTACTGCTATTGCGATTTTACAATTAGCTGAAAAAGGCAAATTAAATGTAGACGATACAATTACAAAGTACATCCAAGGCTTGCCAAATCAATACAACACTATCAAGATAGAACACTTGTTAAGCCACACCTCAGGAATTAAGCGCTATATGGATATGGAGTGGGCTGAAAATGAAGCTAACAAACAGTTTGATTCAATAAATGAAGTGATTAGGTATTACAAAAAAGACTCTCTAAACTTTAATCCTGGCGGATTGCATTCATATGCCAACATGAACTATTTAATGCTCAGTAGTATAATTGAATCTGTCTCAAACAAGTCATATGAAACCTACCTCGATGAGTACATTTTTGAACCTTTGGGAATGAATGATACCTTCTTCCCAGAAGATGGGAAAACCTATCCAGAAAAACCCATAGGGTATGAAGTGAAAGAATCTGAACTTGTCATCGCGCGACCACATTCCTATACCCAGGCTAAAGGTCCAGGTGGTATTCATACAACTGCAATGGATTTAGTCAAATGGTACGACGGACTTGCCAATTATAAAATTATTTCAAAAGAGTCTCTCGATAAAGCTTGGAGCTCATACACATTAAACGAAGGGGCAAAATCTGAATACGGATTCGGTTTTTACAATGATGAAAAATTTGGTCAACCTTCTATATTCCATAATGGATTTATTTTTGGCTATTCTACTTCTGATCTCTATTTTCCAAAAGACGACTTACTAATTCTTGTGTTTTCGAATATTAGCGATATAAACACCATAAACACAAATGATATTGCATTTGACCTTGCATCAATAGTATACGAAGACGCTGTAGTTGTTCTTGAAACATCCTTACTTGATACCTACGTAGGCACGTATCAAATGGAACCAGGATTTGAAGTTGTGGTGACGAGAAATGAAAACACCTTGTTTGTTGAAGTTGATAATCAACCAGCTAACGAGTTGGCTTCGACTTCAGAAACAACATTTAGAGTAAAGGATTTTCCTGCAAAAGTAGAGTTCCAAATTTCTGATTCTGGTGAAATAAGATTATTACTCTCGCGGGGAACGAAACAATTCAAAGGAATTAAAAAATAGCTGTTACCAACAATGGCTGAAAGCAATTGTTTATTCTCGGCTACTTTTTAATCCCGAAGCATCGGGACTTACGGATTTTCAGTTTGTTGTGTACCTGCCTGCCGGCAGGCAGGCTTGAAAAGTTAACTGTTAACCCACGCAACTGCACATAGCGTAGCGTTGCCATTCATTGCGAAAAAATGAACATTATAAAAAACATAAGAGAAGAGTTTGGTTATACCCAAGCTGAATTGGCCAAGCAGTCAGGTTTGTCTTTAAGAACCATACAGCGTTTAGAATCTAATAATAAAGAGCCTAAGGGACATACATTAATAGCGCTGTCAAATGTTTTTAATATTGAACCTAAGCTACTTCAAGAAAAGTTTATTTATTTTGGTAAAACCAAAAAATCAGAAAAGACTACAATTCAATTCATTAATTTATCAATTATTTCTTTTGTAGGAATTCCTTTTGGAAACCTTATTTTTCCTTTCATTCTTTGGTATAAAAATCGTAAATCAAAGTTTGTTGATGAAGTTGGCAGACGGATTATCAATTTTCAAATTCTCTGGTGGATTGTACTTTCATTAATGCTTTGTGTGTCGCCTTTTATTAGCCGAAAATTTTTGGACAATGCTCAAATTATTTTTTACATTCTATTTCTAGGATATACACTAAATATTATTATTGTATGTATTACAGCAATCAAACTAAAACATAATAATTATAAGTTTCTAAATCTTCCGGTTCGCTTTTTATAAGTTTGAATTATATAATTGACGTAAAATTGGCGGTATAAAACAACTATTCTTTTAATTGCTTTCCTCTTAATTTGTGTGATGGGTTTATCAATAACTCATGATTATTTCATCATATCAAAACCACGCAATCATGAAGAAAAAACTAGGTTATACCTTACTAATTGTTCTAACACTAATAATCTCTGTCGGGTTTTGTTTTATAAGAAAGTTTAATACTTCTTTTTTTAAAGAAAAATCAGCATACCTAGAATATACTTTTGAAACTAAACCCATTCATTTTGATTGGGTTGCAAGTTCTAAAGGGTCAGATAGCTACCATGAGCCTCAAGTTGCAATTACATTTCCTGTTAAAATTGAAGGTTTAGCACATAAATTTCATATGCAGTTTGATACTGGCGCACCACATTCCTTTATCTATGAAAATGATTTAAAATCCTTACGTTCAATTGGAGTGGATATTAAGGAAGTCAAAAAAGGTGAAGAACGTTTTGTAAAGCAGTTAGACTTTATGATGGATGAAAACCATATTAAAGTTTCAATGATTAAAATTCTAGCCAATTATGGACACACCTTTAGTGTAAATGACACCATTTCTAAAATAGGAATAGGCACCATTGGTAGTGATTTTATATCGAACCGAATTAGCGCAATTGATTTTAAAAATCAAACACTAGAACTATTCCATCAACGCCCACAATGGATGGAAGATTTACCTGAATTTAAACCTTTTGACTATAAAGGAAGGCGTATTATGCTACCTGCAACTATTGATGGTGAAAACTATGAGCTACTATACGATTCTGGCTGTAGCGCATTTGGACTGATCACTACTAAAAATAGATTTGAAAAATACAGCGACAAAAGCACTGAAGCTATTGCCTACAGTGCTAAAAGCTGGAAAAGCAGTATACCAATTACCAGTAAAAAAAGTAACCAAAAATTTAGCATTGGTAATACTGAATTGAGTCTTAAACGAGTCAGCTACGTAGATATGTACACTGTATTTCAACCTTTGGTAACGCCTTTTACAAAAATTGATGGCTGGTTGGGCAATCAACCGTTTAACGAAAGTATCTTGATTCTTGATACAAAAGATGAAGAATTTGTTGTAATTAAAGACTAAAAGAATGAGAATTCTAATTTTCACATTAATTCTTTTTGGTTCTTTTACTTCTGTTCTTAGTCAGAATATTTCTTCGGAAATAAAAAATTCCAAAACGCAATTACCAATTCAGTATGTAAATATTGGAATAGTTGGAAGGAATATAGGAACAGTTTCAGACGCTTTAGGGAATTTTCAGCTTTTTTTGGCTAATGCTTTGAACACTGATACTTTAAGAATCTCGGCAATTGGCTATAAAACTAAAAATTATAGTATTGCCAATATAAGAATTAAGCCATTGCCGAAAACTATTTTTTTAGATGAAGAAGCCATTCAACTGAAAGAAATTATTGTTAGTAACAACATAAAAGAAGCTTTACAATTAGGTCTAAAACGTAAATATTGTTACCCAATTCCCTTGTTTAGAAAAGTGAGTACAAAAGTAGCGTTTCCACAAAAGAATTCTACTCACGAAATTGGCACACGCTTCACCAATACCAATGCTGTAAAGTTAGACAGTGTACAAATTAATTTCGCTGAATGTTATCTTGAAAAGTTGAAATTTAGATTGAATATATATGCTATTTCAGAAAACAGAATCGAGAATGTTTTGCAACAACCAGTTTATATCTCATTAACCAAAGCACAAGCCTTAGCTTTTCCTGTGATAGACTTAACAGACTATAACATAAATATAGAATCAGACTTTTTAGTAACAATAGAAAATTATGAAAAAATACCAATTGGGTCGTTGTCTGTACTTGCCAATGCAAAGTCCAAAGGAAGAAAGTTTCCTACCTACTATAGAGACAATAGTCAGGGTAAATGGGCAAAACTAACCTCTAAAAAATCTAAACCTTTTGGAATCAGTATTATATCCTATGTATCTGATTATTAAAGTTTATATAAAAAGCTGATTTTGATATTAAAAAAACTAAAATATTAATTGATTTTAGAATTGTATTTTATAGTGAAGATCTAAATAGGGTTTAATCAACCTTAAAAAGAACGAAATTGCAACAACCTGTATTACTCATTCAGCTGTTCCGAAGCGTCAGGAATTAATCGGAATTAATTGTAATTTGCTATCTTTATGTTAAAGTGAAAAATCATACACTAAACCAATACTGTCGAATACGCCTGTGGAGGATAAGCTAGGTACAAAGCCAACCATTACCTTTAGATACCATCGTGGAAAACCTACCAGTATGCAGGCCATACATATCAACGCTAAATACAAAGTAGTCGCCATATGTCTATTGAGCAAGTGCTCATAAATCTCGTTCCGCTCAATTTGTCCACGTTTACTCTGTATTTATAAATTTATAGCAATAAATTGCCTAAATTTAAAATCCAAAACGTGGCTTCACATAGCCCTGCGTTGTGCATAATTAAAACAAACCACGAATTGAATAAAATATTACTACTTGGAATTTTCTTATTTTCTGTCTATATACATTCTCAAATAATGACTAGATACTTTATTGATGGTGTGGATATTGTCGATTATGTGACACTTGAAATCTGTGCAGATAGTATAAATTGAATAACAAACGTAAAGTGGATTGAAAAAAAAACAACTCATAAGAATCAATCTAATATTGACCAACTTGTTGATTATATAAAAACCTTTGATTACCCTAAGGATGGTCCTTTGATTGGTAGATGTGGAAATCTGACTTTCTCTTTTATAAATCCTGAATTTGAAAATTTGAAATTAAATGAAAATGAGATAAAGGAATGTTCAAAATTTAGACTAGGAAATTATAGCTATCATCACATAAATCATAAAGAAACAAAAATTAAGCGCAGGAAAAGAATACAAAAAGAAAAAAGCTTTAAAAGTAGACAGATTTATAGCATTAACTGGACATCGAATTCTACATATACTTTGACTTACAAAAGAATGTCTGATGATAACCTAAAAACTTTAATTGGAAAAAAAATCGAAGTTGAAATTCTAAAACTTTTAGATAACGACGGATACGTTTACAAGTCGAAAAGTCCGAAAGGAATTGTTTACTATGGAGCGATATACAAATCAAAAAAATAACTATGCCTAACAATGGCTATAAGTAATTGCTTGTTCTCCCCTACTTCTGAAAAATCCTCACGGATTTTCAGTTTGGTGTGAACCTGCCTGCCGGCAGGCAGGCTTGAAAAGTTAACTGTTAACCCACGCAACTGCACATAGCGTAGCGTTGGCAACAAACAAAAAAAACCACGAATGAAAACTAAACTTGTTTTCTTTATTGGGATACTCGGAGCATTTTTATTCGTTATTACTTCACTTATTGGTGGGTTTCTTATTGACGATTATGATATTTTTAGACAGTTTATCAGTGAAACTTATGCTATTGATACTGAACATGGATTGATTTTGAGACTCGTCGGTTTTATTCCAAGTGGTATTTTGTTAGCCTTATTCTGTATTTTTTCAGAACAACATTTTGATAATTCTAAATGGAGTAGAATAGGGTTTTTTGGAGTCGGAGTATTTTATGGACTGGCCACTATTGTTGTTTCTATTTTCCCATGTGATAGTGGATGTAACAGAGCGCTAATTAATCCAAGTACATCGCAAGTGATTCATAATTTAATAGGTGCATTAACCTATATTTTCGTTCCAATATCTTTAATCCTAATTGGTTTCGGAGTAAAAAAGCACGAATCTAAAACCTTTCCAAAGCAATCATTGGTGCTTGGTGTAATTGGATTATTATTCGTAGTACTTTTATTCTTTAACGCAGATTCTAATTATTCAGGATTGACTCAAAGAATGGTGGAATTAATATTTACCTTATGGATTGTATTATGCGCAATTACGGTTAAAAACAAAAAATGAAACCAAATCCACAACTCAGAACATTCTTAGAACCTTATGATGAACGAATTCAAAATTTAACTTTGGAGTTGAGAAATTTTTTAACTGATTTAATTCCAGAATCAAACGAATTAATTTGGGATAATTATAATGCAGTTGCCATGGCATACTCTAAATCAGAAAAACTAAAAGACGCCTTTTGTCATATTGCAGTTTATTCTGGACACGTGAATTTTGGATTTAATCGTGGAGCAGAATTATCAAAAACAAACATCAAACTGAATGGGAAAGGAAAATTAATTCGGCACATTTCCGTCAAGGACTTTCAATCTTTCCCAAAAGAGGAAATAAAACACATGATTTGGGAAGCAGTTGGAATTTCTGAAAAGTTGAATAATGCATTGACCAAAAAGAATTCTCAACCAAGAAGTATTGTTATGTCAATATCAGAAAAGAAGATAAGACCTAACAAAAAAGCCAACAGGTAACAACGGTATAGTTCATTACGCCCGCATTTCTGTAGACAGGTCTGAATTTCTGATCTTAACTCCAGCCACTATATTTTTCTTTTGTATTTATCTGTTAGGTAAACAATATAAATATAATAAATTACTTAAATTTAAAATACTATACTTGTTTATAGATATTTACATATACACCAATCATCAATAAATATTAAATTATGAAAAAAATAATCTTGATTTTATTAGTGTTTATTTCTATAATTTCCTGTAAAACTGTGGATACTGACTTCACTAAATCTGACTTGAACTCGATTTCTCTATACAACTTTGAGAATAAGCCAATTTCGGTCGAGGATATAACTAATCAATGGAACCAACGAATTCAAGAAAGTGAGGAAATTGACGCACGGATAACAAAACTTGAAATAACAAATATAAATGATCATAAAAACAATAAAAGTCAGTTAATCTTATTGGGAAGCACCAATAGAAATGCTGTAAAAACAGCTGTCAAGTTGACAAAGTTCAAAAACGGATTGAAAATTAACATAGGTTCTGTTACTTGTAAAAATTGCGAGAGTGATCTCAATATAAAACTGAATGGTGGTAAATGGGGTTGTTTAAGTTCTGACGAGATGGATTCTTGTACAAAAATCGAAACAATGATAAGAATATGAAAAACTACCTAACAACGTGAATAGTTTATTAGGCCAACAGTTTCGGTATACAGAGCTCATCTTGTTTACGTCAATCCCTAAAGTGCGGTTGTATAGGTAGGATCACACACATTTACCGATACGTATGGAAACCATACCCAAACCGTTGTTAACAAGCTAAAAAAAAATGAACGATAGTTTTAAAATCGGAATGAAAGTTTATCTAAATGGAGAGTTCGGAGTAGTAGTTAAATCAGAATTGGATAAACCCAACTTTTATGGTATGATTCGCTGGGATAATCCTAAAGAATCTGATTTTGAAGATTGGCGTGGACAATTTGGGACATTTAAAGATATTGGAGGTCAAATTTTACACCAAACGTATCAATTCGAATTTATTTGTGATGATGGAAACCTAAAAAAATGAAACTAAAAAAATACACCTTGTACATCATAGTAATTGCGGTTGCTACATTTTTAACGTTTTTCTTTCATGAAATGAGTCATTGGCTGGCTTATGAACTTTTGGGTTACGATGCAGGTTTTACTCTAAACGGTGCTTCGTTAAAGGACAGTTCAATACAGCTATCTAAAACTGAGCGTATTATAGCTAGTGGTAGCGGTCCGTTATTTACTTTGATACAGGCTATCATTTTCTATATTGTTTTGAAAAAGCGCAAAACAATTCTTTTGTATCCCTTTTTATTCATTCCTTTTATTATGAGGCTTGGTACTACTTGGGCAAACCAGTTTAAACCCAATGATGAAGGCAGAATAAGTTTGGATTTAGGCCTTAACCTATACGGAATATCTGCAGTAGTCGTGGCAATTTTACTATTTCTAGTAGTGAGCATTTCCCGTAAAAACAAATACTCAGTTGGTTTCAACCTTATAACATTTGTACTTTCAGGGCTGTTTTTATTTGGCTTGGTATATTTGGATTCTAAGTATAAAATCCGTTTTGTGTAAACCTTTTCATTTAGTCTTTCGGATAAATACTAGGCAAGGTAATCTTAAAAACAACCGCCAAAAGCCTAATGGCTATTACTACGCTACCGGCAACTATAAATAAAATATTGGTGTCATTTATAATGGGTGCCAAAACAAAATATAAAACACCACCAACAATACATGCGGTTGCATAAACTTCTTTTCTAAAAATAACGGGGATTTCATTACAAAGGATGTCACGTATCACGCCACCAAAACAGGCAGACATCGTACCTAACGCAATACATATTACTGGATGCAAATCTGCCAATAACCCTTTTTCAATACCTATTACCGTATAAAGGCCAATACCAATAGTATCAAACAAAAACAAGGAACGCCTTAAATGCTTAAGATGGTTCCGGAATACAATGGAGAGAATCGTGGCTACTGCAATAACAGAAATAAAAGTCATATTCTGCATCCAAAATACTGGGGTTTCCCCTATAAGTACATCACGTAAAGTACCACCACCAACAGCGGTGACAAATACAATGATAAAAACACCAAACGGATCAAGCTTTTTGCTCATTGCAGCCAAAACACCAGAAATGGCAAAGGCTACAGTTCCAAGTATATCAAGTGTTTGTATAAACATTACATGTGTTGGGTGTAGTAGTTATAGTCCTTTATAACAGTGGCCACAAAATCTATGGGGTTTTGCTTTGGTTCTACTTGCATAACCTTTTGTAAGCGTGTACTAACGTTTAATACAACATTATGGTTTCCTTTTAAAACGGCTTCTTCATAAATGGTTTTTACGGTCTGTACATCTTTATCGGTTAACATGGTCACTTGAGGATATGTTGGTACATAATCCAAAGGCAACTCTTTTACAATAGTATCTTCAATAGATATTCTCTGCTTTTCGCTAATTACGGTTGTACCAGCTGCAATATCGCCCAAACGTTGCCCGTTGCCTCTTATTAAAATGGTCAGTGCGGCCAAACCTCCAAACGTAATAACAACATCAATTACTCTTAAAATCCAACGCACAAAATAATTGGCGAAACTAGGTTTTGAACCGTCTAGCTTGACAACGCGAGTTCCCAAAAGACTTTTGCCAACTGTTTTTCCGTCCCAAAAGGTTTCTAACAAAACATAGTATAAAAATGCGGGTAAGTTAATTAAAAGATAAATGGCCCAAGAGTCGCCCATATCTAAATTCAAGGAGACCAAAATATAAATTGAAAGTACGATATAAATAAAAATTATAGCACTATCAATAAGGTACGCAAACATACGATCGCCAATATTTGCAGCGTTTTGCTGAATACCTACATTTTGGGCAGTTTCGATTTGAAATTCATTCATATTTTCTTTTCTTTGGAAGTCTAAAAAAAGACTTCATGCGCGAGGCGGCTTTTGTTAAGCAAAATAAAGATAAATGGTTAAGATTTGAAAAGGTTCTTTTAAATAAAACCCAACTAGATCCAGATCTACTTTCAGATGTATATATTGAAGTTACCGATGACCTCAGCTACGCCAAAACATTTTACAGCAACAGCAACACCGAAAAATATTTAAACAGGTTGGCGTCAACGGCGCACCAGTTTATTTACAAAACCAAAAAAGAACCTAAAAACCGTATCGTATCTTTTTTTAAAACTGAATTTCCGCTGCTATTTTACAACCATCAAAGGGAACTGCTCATTACCTTTTTGGTATTTGCCTTTTTCACGTTTGTTGGTGCGTATTCAACCGCAACTGATGAAGATTTTGTGAGAGCCTTTGGCCTTAGCGATGCCTATGTAAACATGACTTTGGAAAATATTGAAAAAGGCGATCCCATGGCTGTTTACAAAAAAATGGGCGAGTTCAATATGTTTTTGGGCATTACACTCAATAATATTAAAGTGGCGCTTTTTGCTTTTGGTTATGGTATTTTTTTGGGTGTCGGCAGTTTATACTTTATGATGCGAAATGCCATAATGCTAGGTAGTTTTCAATACTTTTTTTACCAACAAGATTTACTTTGGGAGTCAGCAAGAACCATTTGGATACACGGTACCATTGAGATTTCAGTTATTATCATTGCCGGAACTGCAGGTTTGGTTTTGGGCAACGGCATGCTGTTTACAGGGACGCACACACGTTTGGAAGCCTTTAAACGCGGTGTTAAAAACGGACTAAAAATTTTAATGAGCACAATTCCATTTTTCATAGTAGCCGGTTTTTTAGAAGGGTTTGTAACCCGTCATACCGAAATGCCCGACTGGCTTGCCATTTTTATTATTGGCAGTTCATTGGCATTGATCATTTTTTATTACGTCATCTACCCTATTCAACTTCATAAAAGCAAAAAGAAATACTGGCACTAAAAAGTAGCCTTTCAAACTAAGAATTAATTAAACAACATGACAAAACCATATATAGAATTTAAGAAACAAAGGGATTTTGGATTATTCCTGTCCGATACGTTTGCATTCATCCGTAGTGAATTTAAACCTTTAATGAAAGCTATCTTCACTATTTCTGGACCTGCAATGGTATTGTTTATTATCAGTTTTGCTTTTTACAACTACACCGTTGGCGACAGTTTAAGTTTTGACTTTTACGTTACCAATGGTAACGAGTTTTCAAATCCACTCTTAATAGTTGCAGCTGCCCTAGTCTATGTTATTTCGTTGCTATTGGCATACATATTTACGGCCTCAACAGCATTGCATTACATTAAATCATATATAGAGAATAATGGCGAGGCAAATTTTGAAGATGTCAAAAACAATGTTTACAAAACATTTTGGGGCTATTTAGGGCTCGGTATTTTGAAATGGATAACGCTAATTTTCGCCATGATGCTTTGCCTTGTTCCTGTACTCTATGCAATGGTGCCCATGTTTATTGTGTTCTGTATTTATATTTTTGAACCAAAGCAAGGCACCATGAATTCATACAGCTATAGCTTTAGCCTCGTTAACGAAGATTTTTGGGTAACAATAGGCACCATGTTTATACTCGGTATTTTACTTTATGTGCTAAGCATGGTGTTTTCTGTACCAGCCATAATTTATACCTATGCAAAAATGGGAATTTTTTCAGGGGAATTTGATCCGGCTAATATGGGAGAAATTGTAGATCCTGTGTACATTATCCTAAATGTTTTAAGCACGCTGTTTCAAATATTGCTTAATATCATGCTAGTCGTAGCTAGCGCAATGGTTTACTTTCACCTTAATGAAAAACGAAATTTTACGGGCACATACGAGCGCATCAGTAACATAGGAAAAATAGAACAGTAAATGCGATTGTACGCGGTACTCATTTTTATCTTATGCATGTCGCTGTTTGGGTTTTCTCAGGAGACTGAGATTCCAGACTATTATGACCAATCGCGTATTGAAAAAAAATCGATTAGCGAAACCGATCTTGAAACCTATAAAACAGATGAAAACTTTGACTACACCGAAACGGAAGCGGAAGAAAATTTCATGGATAGGTTTAAGCGTTGGCTAACCAATATACTCATCAGGTTTTGGGAAAGCATATTCGGTACCGATACCGCATCGGGCTTCATTTATTTCGTGTTCAGGATTTTACCTTGGTTGCTGTTGGCGGGTTTATTCTATTTGCTCATTCGCTTTTTCCTAAAGGTCAATTCAAATGCCATAGTAGGCAACACCCAACAAAAAGGACAAATAACCTTATCTGAAGAAGAACACATTATTAAAAATGAAGATATTGATGCCTTGATAAAAGAAGCCGTAGCTCAAAAAAACTACCGTTTGGCCATAAGGTATTACTATTTAAGGGCTTTAAAATATCTGGGCGATTCCAACACCATTGACTGGCAACCACAAAAGACCAATGTAGACTACATTAACGAAATAAAAGAACAAAACCTAAAGCTCAATTTTGAGAACATTACCCGCATATACGATTACGTTTGGTATGGCGAATTTGATGTGGATGCTTTAAAATTCGAAAGCCTAAAACTACCCTTTAACACTATAAGCACATCTTCTAAAAATGGGTAAAAAAGGTAAGATATATATTGCATTGGTTGTTTTTGCTATTCTTTCAATAGTAGTCATTGAGATGACAAAACCTAAAAAGGTCAATTGGTTTCCATCTTACGCCTTGCACCATAAATTACCTTTTGGGAGTTTGGTATTTAAAGAGCAACTAAAACGTTACGTAGACACCGTAATTACCATAGAGCAACCACCATTTGAGTTTCTCAATAAAAATAAGGTTAACGGCACTTACCTGTTCTATAATGGTGGCATCCAATTTGGAGACGATGAGTTGGAAGAACTTTTAAAATGGACAGCAAAAGGCAATACATTGGTAGTATCTGCTGTGAATTTTGAAGAAAAACTGCTGGATACTTTGCAACTCGACACACGTGCCATAGATATCTTCAACAATTTCAACAATGAATTTATTGTACAATTAACAAACCCAGCTTTTAAAAAACAACGGTATAAATTTGACAGAGCCAACACACTGTTCCACTTTACCAAAATTGACACGCTAAACACCAAAGCCATTGGTTTAATTGATAAACCACGTGATGAAGACGAAACGCCCAAACCACTTATAAACGCTATAAAGCAACCCTTTGGTAACGGCAATATTATTTTAAGCGCCTTTCCGCAGGCTTTTACCAACTACTTTATTTTAAATTCACCAAATCAGGATTATACTTCTGGCTTGTTGTCCTATATAGATACGGAACGCCCAATATACATGGATACTTACTATAAAAACGGAAAAAAGACATACACGTCTCCAATGTACCTGTTTTTAAGTACCAAAAGCTTAAAATGGGCATACTACACGGTTTTAATTGCGGTATTGATTTATATTTTGTTTGAAGGCAAACGCAAACAACGCGCCATTCCCATTATAAAACCGCTAAAAAATCAAACAGTTGTATTTACGCGTACCATTGCAAATATGTATTACGAAGGCAGTAAGCACAAAGCGGTTTCAGAGCATCTGATACAGCATTTTATGGAGCATATCCGCAGTCACTTATATCTCGGTACTTCAGAAATTAACGATACGTTTATAAAAAATCTATCGGCAAGAAGTAACAATACCATTGAAGATACCCAGCAATTGTTCAGCTATATTGCCAAGCTGCAAAAACAAAACAAATTAGACAAATCAGAATTAGAAAGGTTAAACACCTTAATAGAAACTTTTAAATCCAACAGCAAATGGAAAACGAAGCCATAAACCCAGAAGAACAGGACAACATAAATTTTGAAAACCGAATACCACTTGAAGGTTTAAAAAATGCCGTTAGCAATATAAAAAACGAATTGAGAAAAGTTATTGTTGGACAAGACCAATTTATTGAACTGCTCATAGTTGGCTTACTTGCCGATGGGCACGTACTTATTGAAGGCGTACCAGGCATTGCAAAAACCGTAACCGCGAAGCTTTTTGCAAAAGTGCTCAAAACTGAGTTTAGCCGTATTCAGTTCACACCAGATTTAATGCCAAGTGATGTTTTGGGAACGTCTGTTCTTAATATGAAAACATCGGACTTTGAGTTTAAATCCGGACCTATCTTTTCAAACATTGTTTTAATAGACGAAATAAACCGTGCACCTGCAAAAACCCAAGCCGCTTTATTTGAAGTTATGGAAGAACGCCAAGCCACAATTGATGGAAAAACCTATCCATTTGAAGATCCGTTTATGGTTTTGGCAACACAAAACCCCATAGAGCAAGAAGGCACTTATGCCTTACCAGAAGCACAACTGGACAGGTTTATCTTCAAAATAAAAGTAGACTATCCGTCACTTGAAGAAGAAGTGGAAATCATTGCCTCTCACCACCAACGCAAAGGCAATGCACCACAAGAATCCATCAACGCTGTTTTAGATGTGCCATCGCTAGCGGATTACAAATCCAAAACACAAGCCATTATCGTTGAGGAAAAAATTATAAAATACATTGCCGAAATTGTAAGCAATACTCGAAACCATCCGCATTTATACCTTGGTGGATCACCACGTGCATCCATAGCCATTTTAAATACTGCAAAAGCATTTGCTGCTATAAACGGTCGTGATTTTGTAATTCCGGAAGATGTAAAAAAAGCATTGAATCCTGTTTTAAACCACCGTGTTATTTTAACACCTGAGCGCGAAATGGAAGGCATGACCACGGAAAATGTTATTGAAATGATTGCACAAACAGTGGAAGTACCACGATAATTATTACCTCAAAAAAACATGACCTCAACCATTTCAAATTTCCCCATAAAAAACAACCAAAAAAGAGCTGATCTCGTTGTGATTATATTCTGGGTACTGATTGTCTTTAATCTCATTGGGATTGCCTCAGGATATCTTGAAATTGCTTTACTAGAAGATGTTAAAAACGGCTATTATGTTACTGAAGAAGAAGCTAATGCCAATGATACACGCCAACAAATCATCGGTATTTTGCAATTGGGTTTGTTTATTACCTCAGCAGTGGTATTTCTCAACTGGTTTAGGCGAGCCTACGGAAACCTTCACAGAATTGGCGACAAAACCCTAAGACATTCAGAGTCTTTGGCTGTTTGGTCTTTTATAATCCCTATTGTTTGCTATTTCTGGCCATACCAGATTATGAGCGATATTTGGGACCAAACGCAATATCATATCAAAAAGTTCAAATCAGAATTTATACCAAGAACGGATAAGTACTTATTGTACATCTGGTGGGCACTTTTTATATTTTCAAACTTGGTTGGTCGTATTTTGCTAAGGTCGGTATTTAAAGACGAAACTATTGATGAGCTTATTGCAAGCTCTGAGTTAACCTTGTTTACAGATGCTTTGCAAATCATTGAAGCCGCAATGGTTATACTTATTGTAAAACGAATTTCAGGATTGGAAACACAACTTGAAACAGTTTACACTAAAGCCCAACTTGTAACTACTGAAGAGGAAGAATGAAATTTATAAAGTCCTTATACATCCATAAACAATTTTACATCTACATGGCTGTGGTTGCCACTTGCTTTTTATTGGGCTATTGGTTTCCTAGCTTTTACAGTTTTGCATGGGTTTTGGTTATTGGACTTTCCGTACTTTTTCTGTTTGATATCGTGTTGCTTTACGGCTCAAAAAATGCCATAAATGCGAGACGCCTATTACCTGAAAAATTCTCAAACAGCGATAACAATCCTGTACCAATAACTCTAAAAAGTGATTATGGTATAAATATATTTATAGATGTTATAGACGAGTTGCCCGTACAATTTCAAAAACGGGACTTCTCATATAAATGTAGTTTAACTCCTAAAAGCGTTCACGATTTTGAATATTTGGTAAGACCTGTGGAGCGTGGCGAGTATTACTTTGGGCATTTAAATGTGTATGCGTCTTCCATACTGAAAATAATAAAGCGGAAATACCGATTTCAGAATAGGCAAATGGTTATGGTATATCCATCTATTATTCAAATGCAGAAATACGACTTTCTGGCCATAAGCAACAATTTAACCCAAATGGGGCTAAAAAAAATACGCCGAATTGGCCATACTTCAGAGTTTGAACAAATAAAGGAATACGTGCAAGGCGATGATTTTAGAACCGTAAACTGGAAAGCTACCGCAAAACGGGCGCAGTTAATGGTCAACCAGTTTCAAGATGAAAAATCCCAGCCCATCTATTCCATTATTGATACCGGACGTGTCATGAAAATGCCGTTTGACGGTTTAAAACTATTGGATTATGCTATAAATTCTACTTTGGCATTTAGCAATGTCGCCTTAAAGAAACACGACAAAGTAGGTCTGGTTTCCTTTTCAAAAACCATCGATACCTTTTTGCCAGCGGTTCATAAAATTACATATCTCAATAAAATATTGGACACGCTTTATAATATTGATACACAATTTACTGATAGCGATTATAGTTTGCTTTACGCGCAACTAAAACGTAAGGTCACACACCGCAGCCTATTGCTTTTGTACACCAATTTTGAACACCTCAGCGCATTAAAAAGACAACTCCCCTTTTTAATGGCCATTTCTAAAAAGCATATGTTAGTTGTAGTTTTATTTGAAAATACCGAGCTTGATAAAATTATAAACGAAAATGCCGAGGACTTGCAGTCCATTTACCATAAAACAATTGCAGAAAAGTTTGCTTTTGAAAAACGCCTGATGATAAAGGAACTTCAAAAACACGGTATACAAAGCATACTTACACCTCCAAAAGATCTCACAATTAATACTATTAATAAGTACCTGGAGATAAAAGCCAGAGGTCTATTGTAATAGTTTTGGGGCAGTTTTAGAAAAATCCAAGATTTTGGAAACCTGTATCTGTAGAATGTGCCTATTAAAAAAATCGTTTCCTGAGGCTTGTTGCTGGTACCAATTGAGATATCCTATTTCAAAACTCAATCCATTATCAAAATAAAATTTAGGAGCAATCCCGAAACGGTTTTGGTCAAACGTATTGTTAATGATACGCTTGCCAAGATTTAAAATTAATTCGTCATAAACCCTAAATCCAAATCGCTTATTAAACCTATAACTTAGTTGAATTCTATGCCGGTACCTGTAGTTTCTGAAAGCAAACTCCCTATCAGAGTTTTCAAAGTAGCGCCATTCAAACATGGCGCGGTTATGGAGATTTAACTTGGGCGAAATATCAAAAATATAACCTATTTCGATATGTGGTCTTAATTCAGAAACCGTATACGCAAAATCCTCAAACGGATCTTGTGGTAGAGTAATTTGAAAAAATGTAAATCCGGGAGTAATTTTCAAGCCATTTCCAAAATCATAATACCCTTTTATATGCGCTATAAACTGATGCTGTCTTCCAGGAAACCAAAACTGCCTATTGTCTAAATTATGTTCTAAAGTCCAATTATCGTTCAATTTAAACTTAAGACTATAGCCATACCATACCAAACTCTGTGTTTCAATATTCTTTTGAGCGCAACAAAAAGAAATATTCAAAAGCACTAAAAAAACGACAGACTTAAACCACGTCATACACATAAAAATAATGAGCAAATCTCGTAAATTATCAAGAAGAACCTCGTAGGCGGTATTTAAAGTTTTCATCAAATTTTTAGCTAAAACCATTATTCAAAACAACCCATCCTTAGAAAACAACAATTCGGCAACTACTTTTATATGGTAACAATAAATTGGAAGATATTTGAAGCATCAAAATAGTCTAACACTTAATACCAAATATTATGAAAAATTTAATTTTATCTCTAACCATCGTATTATTCAACCTCATTAGTTTTGGACAAGACGGACAAAGTATTACTGTAACCGTTGACAATGTTACCAATACCAATGGTAAAGTATCATTTGCGTTGCACACCAAAGCCACCTTTATGAAACAACAAGGCATTATGGTAGCTGAAAGTAAAATTGAAGGAAAAACAGCAACAGTAACTTTTAAAAATGTACAGCCAGGAGAATACGCCATATTGGTTTTACATGACGAAAACGAAAACAACCGAATGGATTACAGAGCCAATGGCATGCCTCTTGAAAATTTTGGGGCGTCAAATAATGTCATGAACTTTGGACCACCAGAATATGAAGATGCAAAGTTTATTGTTTCGGATAAAGACTTAAAGCTGAATATCCGGTTTTAAGAAAGCTTTAATCATCAATCAAATTAGAAACTCTCTCAAAAAACTATTATATGTCATTCTGAGCGCAGTCGAAGAATCTTAAAGTGTTGACATTAAAGACATTTCGACTGCGCTCAATGTGACAACTTGATAAATAAATATGCTTTGAGACAGTTTCTTTTTGTATAATTATAGGTAGTATTAATTGTATTCTTTAGATTTATAGTCTAAATCAATTTCAATGACCATCACCCAACTAAAATATGTTCTTGCCATTGCAGAACATAAAAACTTTACCAAAGCCGCCGAAAAGTGTTTTGTAACCCAACCAACGCTAAGTACACAAATACAAAAACTTGAAGATGAACTGGATGTTATAATTTTTGACCGTGGAAAAAAACCAATTGAACTCACCGATGTTGGTCAAAAAATTGTGTACCAAGCACGAAATATTGTTAATGAAGCTGGACGAATTCAAGATATTGTAGATCAACAAAAAGGCTTTATTGGTGGCGAATTTAAACTAGGTATCATACCCACGGTAATGCCAACTTTGTTACCAATGTTTTTAAAGAATTTTATTAAAAAATATCCCAAGGTAAAACTCATAATTGAAGAGCTTACAACTGAAGAAATACTAACACGTTTGAATGATGGTCACTTAGACGCTGCTATTGCTGCTACACCTTTGGAAAATGAGAGCATTAAAGAGCGTGTTTTATATTACGAGCCTTTTGTGGCTTACATCCCAACAAACCATAGGTTAAGAGACAAAAAGACCATTGAAGTTGAAGACCTTGATATTGAAGATATGCTGTTACTGGAAGATGGCCATTGCTTTAGAGATGGCGTAATTAACCTATGCAAAACATTCAAAAACCATGATGAGGATAATTTTCAATTAGAAAGCGGCAGTATTGAAACCTTAATAAAACTGTCCAACGAAGGTTTAGGCATGACACTACTACCTTATTTGCACACCTTAGATTTTAGGGAAAAATTAAGCCCAAATCTACGTCATTTCACAGAACCAACTCCAGCGCGTGAAGTCAGTATAATCTATCATAAAAGCGAGCTGAAAATGCAAATCATTGATGCTATGTACAATGAGATTTCTGGTATTATAAGAGGTGCCATAGCATTTAGTAACGTAAAAATAATTAGCCCTTTGGCAAAATAATAGCGCCCTGTAAAATACAGAAGCGCTATTCAATTCAATGTGAAACAATTATTACTTAAAAAGCATATTGAACGCCGAAAGTTAGTGTCTCTTTAGTTTCAAGTTGTACACCGTTAACATCCTGGAACAAAGGTGTAGCAAATTCAAAACCAAATCGAAAATTTTCCAATGCGCCTTCGGGTGCATACAGATTAAATCCTAATCCTGAGTTTATAAATGTACCTCCAGAATTAGCAGTATCCGCAGTTATAAGCATGTTTGGGTTTAAAACAGGATTTGCACCACTAATCTCACCGACTACTAAACCTTCAATACGTGCAGAAAAGCTAAGCCAGTTAGAGGCCTTAACAGCAAACCAATTATTTAAACTGTAACGGTTACCTAATCTGTAATCATTACTATTTTCACCAATTCTAAGAACACCGCGCAATTGAGATCCAAACGAAACGGTATTACCTTGCTTTAAATATGTTAATGCAAGTATAGGGTCAAAAGTACCGCTGCCTATCTGCATTGGGTAAGGCAGAATAACATCCATACCACCGGAAGCCGGTGTTACATCTTCATTGTTAATAGTACCTGTTGGTACTGACAAACCTATTTGTCCATGTAACTGCTGTCGGTTTTTATTAAAAAAACGGTATAGACCAGAAATAGCAACATCTCCAAAGTCACTTGATGTGGTTCTAAATGTGCCTCCCATGCCTGTTAAATGATCCATTTCCATATCGAGATAATTGAACATTACCATTAATGTCCATTTATCACTTGGTGCATACATAGCTCCTAACATGTGCATATTCATTGGCATTTCTGTTGGCGTTACCATGTATTGGCCACCATTGGGCGCTAAAACATCAGCAAAATCTTCATCATTATTGCCACGTTTTAAGTCAGTCATATTCATGTACATGTAACGGTAAGATAACATCCAGCCACCTTCACTATGCATGTGGTCTCCCATAACAGAAATTGGGGCATGGCCATCAGGTCTGTTCCCAGACCAATTGTCATTGGTGTTTTCTTCTTCAATTTGAGCACAAAGTGCTACTGATGCCATAAAAAACATGGCACTAAAAAGTTTTTTCATTGTATAGTTTTTAATGAAATTAAAATTTAATTTAGAGTGATTTTAAGGCTTTTATAGCCTATCGAGGAAACTATACAAGAAATTCTGGAGGATGAAAACAAGAATAAGACAATTGAAATTTAAGGATATGCTTTACATTCCAATTATTTGAACCAAGAAGAACTTTGGCACTCAACCGATAGTCTTTTGAATGAACATGAAAAAAAAGTGGGTAAAACGCTTCGTACAGAAAACTGGTTTCTGTTTTATCGGTATCTGTCTGTGTATTTAAAGTACTTAACTCCTTTACAAGGTGGCACTTTCCATTACATTGTAACTGAGGCCTGTCCTTATTAACACAATAGGTTTCAATTATATAATCAATATTCAACTGGTAATACAAAACGTTACCCACAAAAAATATAGGACGTAATGAAAAGGCAATGAAAATAATAAAAACCGTGAGCTTTTTCAGAGGTAACTATTTTCAACAAAAATAAAATGTGAAACTAAAAAAAGCGACTTTTTAGTCGCTTTTATTTTTAGGTTTTTAAATAAATTAAACTTTGATTTAACTCCGGATTTTCTTGACATAACTTTTGGATGAAAATCCTTAACTCATCTAACTCGTAAGGTAATAAGCGTTTGACGGCTTTTTCAACTTCCCTGCAGAAAAGTGTAACATCAAAGCTTACCTTATTCAGTACAACTTTAGTGTACTCAAACATTGCTCTCGCCATATTTAATTAGAATTTTAAGTTAAACGAAAACGTAGTTTTTTATATAAGCCTATTTTTTGTGAACCCTAATTTAGTAAAAACTTATTTTATGTTGAATTGATTTTAACAGCTTGTTATGTTAAAAGTGAAATAAAGCGCCAATTAAAACCTGTTGTCGCCATCCAACAAATCGCCCAGACCACCAAGAATACTGCCTTCTCCTCTATCTTTTCCACCAGCACGAGGTGCCGATGCAATAATACGATTGGCCAATCTGCTAAACGGCAAGGATTGAACATAAACTTTACCAGGACCTTCTAACCTAGCGAAGAATAATCCTTCGCCACCGAAAATCGAGTTTTTAATACCACCGATAAATTCAATATCATAATCAACGGTTTGCTCAAAACCTACAATGCAACCTGTGTCAACTTTCAAAACTTCTCCTGGTTGCAGAATACGCTCAGCCATGGTACCACCTGCGTGTACAAAAGCCATGCCGTCGCCTTCTAGTTTTTGCATTATAAAACCTTCGCCTCCAAACAAGCCACGACCCAATTTTTTTGAAAATTCAATACCAACACTAACGCCTTTTGCGGCACATAAAAAGGCATCTTTTTGGCAGATAAACTTGCCACCAAATTCAGTAAGATCAATAGGGACAATTTTTCCCGGATACGGCGAAGCAAAAGAAATGGTACGCTTGCCTTCTAACTGATTATAAAACGCAGTCATAAATAAACTTTCGCCAGTTAGTATGCGCTTACCAGCACCCAAAATTTTCCCTAGAAATCCTTTGTCTTTTTCTGAACCGTCACCAAATATGGTATCCATTTTTATGCCATTGTCCATCATCATAAAACTACCAGATTCGGCAATGACAGCTTCATCCGGATCTAGTTCAATTTCAACATACTGCATTTCTTCACCATAAATACGGTAATCTATTTCGTGAGCGTTTCTATTTGTAAAATCTGGGAGTCGTTCCATGTTATATACTATTTTGTGGTTGATTAATTATTAGTTGAATCAAATTCAATTTTGTTACAAACTGAAGCTTATTATTAAAACTGAAAACTACATACTGTGCACTAAAGTAAAATCTAAGATTTTACTTTTAACGTCCATTCAAAATTAAAATTAGAAACTTCAATACCATCTTCATTTACACCTTTGGCATTAAGCCAAACGGTTTGACCTTCGCCAGTTTCAATCGTGGCCTTAATGGCACTATCAATTTTTGCGCCTTCAGAACATTCAAAGGTTATTCTTCCTGTGGCCTTTTTGGAAAACGATGCATTGTTATTGGCTACCAACATGGAGATTTTTTTGCCACTTTCCCTAATTTTTTGCATTACCAAAGCACCCGTTGTTAACTCGGCAGCCATACCTTGTACAGCCCAAAACATAGAGTTGAATGGGTTTTGGTTTATCCATCGGTGCTTCACGCTAACCGTACATTTTTCATGGTCTAAATAGGTGGTGCGTACACCGCAAAAATAGGCCGATGGCAATTTGAACAACAGAAATTTATTAAGCTTTGAAGGTGAAATTTTCATTGATTATAAGACTATTTTACAATAAACACAGTATGGAATCCAATTTCAACAGTATTTGAAATAATGGATTAAAAATAACAGTGCCTAAGATAGCCCAAATTTTTATGTAACAACATATCTGCTTTCGATACCAATATAATGAATACACAATTTCAGTACAATGGGTTTTTCTTATGCGGTTGATATGGTTAATAGAATGAAGCAGAATCGTTCAAGAAACAGGCGTAACAGAGAAAGAATCAACGGTATTACGGATACAATAAAATTACACAATACCT
This sequence comes from uncultured Flavobacteriaceae bacterium, assembly GCA_964434705.1. Taxonomy (GTDB): domain Bacteria; phylum Bacteroidota; class Bacteroidia; order Flavobacteriales; family Flavobacteriaceae; genus Winogradskyella. Next base: position 37,531 of record CAYSVY010000018.1, on the reverse strand, counting down.
ATCCTAAAAAAATAGGATACAAAAGAGTTTCCGAAAAAGAACTTCATAAAATAAAATTAAGAATACGAGAAAGAGCTAAGCAAGAGGAACAAAAAAACAGAATCTATACAATAGTGTCAATTGCGATACTATTTGTTTTGATATGCTATTTTTCACGAAATCTGTTTTAGACCAATAGCGCTTAACTCGGTAACATTTCATTCTATTTTAGTACTTATATAATACAACAATAAATACAATAATTATGGGTGGCGGTGGTTCAATGGGCATGGCAAATGCCAGTTTAAAATTCAATAGAGGACAACTGAATAAGAGGAAGTACAAAGATTTGAAAAAGCTTTATGCAACCCGATATTCAAAGGACAAGCCCATGTTTAAGGAAGTTTCGTCTGAAGAATTAGCTTTGATAAAGTGTGAGATTCGCAAAAAATTAAAGTCTCAAAGAAGGAAGACGCTAATCATTTCATCAGTAATAACAACTATACTAAGTTTGGGATTGGCACTTTATTTGTTGAATTAATTATCGGTAGCAACTATTATTCTAGTTTAAAATTAACCCATACTTCTTTTACTTTCAAATTATTACAATTCTTTATATTTAATGGCGTTTGCCATTTATGAAAGCAAAAGTGCTCTGTCTATTAAATGTTGTCGTCTCATTATATGTTTCAGTGTGTTTTTCATTAGGTTTTTCGAGTAGTGCTTTAATAATTATTCCTTTCAGGAATATTATTGGTTTTTTTATCGATTTCTTTTGTTGGAATGATTTTATCTGTGGCATATTGATAATTTCAATAGCTAAGTTTATCAATCCAGTATTTGCAGGGATTATCTTTTTCAAATTTTTGAAAGCACGTAACGTGAAATGGGCTATTTTTAGTCTATGTCCAATCTTCTTTTCACTCTGGTTACATCATTTGTTTTTAATACAAATGAACAAAGAAAGGTGGTTAGTCTTTTCAATACTATTACTAATATCTATTACATTGTTAATCGGAAAAGCAAAAAAGGATTAGATATTTAGCATTAGGGTTTTGCTATCTTTATTTTATGAAACTCCTTAAAAATATTTACATCAGAGCATTACTGAGCTTATTGCTTGGCTGGTTTTTTTGGTTTTCGGCATTAGGATGTTCTTTGTTTTTTATTATTCTGACGGTAATTGCGCACCAAATTGATAAAAACTAAAACTACCATATTTATTGTTATCTTTAGGTATGAAACAAGAGGTAAATATTATCAATCTAGAATATACCAAAACCAAAAAGGTTTCGGTTTGCCTTAAAACTATTGCCTTTATACTGGTCATTATTTTTGCAACTGTACCTATGTATGAATTTATTCTTTATTACTTACTACCAAGTATTGACCAATGTACTTACGGCATAGCGGGAACATGCGGTTGTATTATCCAATAGCAACAAGTTCTACTTCACTAAGTTTTCCTTATAAATAACATCATTTTTTCAAATTTATGTCTTGACACCAAATGTTAACAAAAAGTTAATTTTTAGTACTATGTGTAACATACTACCTTTTTTTAGACATATATTTGTATAAGAAACTATTATATACTTTTAAAAAATGGTAACCGATCATCACAAAAACTTAGCAACATTTATTCATTTATCTACCTTTTCAAGGTTTTTAATTCCGTTTGGCAATTTTATTGGCCCAATTGTATTATGGGTAGCCAATAAGGAAAAATCAGATTTTGTAGACCAGCATGGAAAGCAAGCCATAAACTTTCAAATTAGCATCCTATTATATGCACTTATTATTGGTACTATAAGTATTCCGTTTTTTATTTTCAAAGTATTTAATGGTATAGATTTTATAGACTTTAACGGGTTTTACGATTTTCATATTAATATAGGCAAGCCTTCACCACTACTCTACATCACTGGCGGATTGGGTGTTTTGGCATTTCTTGGCTTTCTAATTGAACTGGCACTTATAGTGAAAGCCAGTTTGTCTGCACGAGATGGAAAAAACTACCATTATCCGTTGACCATAAATTTTTTAAAGTAATGGATTAGCATATAAAACAATCATCAATCAATCATCAATTAAAAAACGAACAGTTTAATCGCATTAAAATCACATTATGAAGATAGAAAACACAAAAGCACAAATGCGTAAAGGTGTTCTGGAATACTGCATACTGTCCATCCTCAAAGACGAAGATGCGTATGTAGCAGAAATTTTAGGCACGTTAAAAGACGCAAAAATGCTAGTTGTGGAAGGAACAATATATCCTTTGTTAACACGACTTAAAAATGCTGGATTGCTCAACTACCGTTGGGAAGAATCCACATCCGGACCACCAAGAAAATACTATGGACTTACAGAAACAGGAAAACTGTTCTTAAAAGAGCTAACCACAACTTGGAGTGAATTACAAAATGCCGTTAACCTCGTAACACGTACAAAAACAACAAAAAAATGAATAAAACAGTCAATATAAATTTAGCAGGTATATTCTTCCATATAGACGAAGATGCATATCTTAAATTATCACGCTATCTTGAGGCTATAAAACGTTCATTTACAGACTCTCAAGGCAGATCAGAAATCATTGCAGATATAGAGGCACGAATTGCCGAACTCTTTAGCGAGCGAATTCAAAACGAAAAACAAGTCGTAGGTATCAAACTCGTTGATGAAGTCATTACCATAATGGGGCAACCCGAAGACTATTTGGTGGATGACGAAATTTTTGAAGACGAACCTCAATACCAACAACGACGTACATACAAAAGCGGACCAACCAAAAAACTCTACCGTGACACGGACAACTCTTATATTGGTGGTGTTTCTGCTGGATTAAGTCATTATTTGGGTATAGACATGGTTTGGGTAAGATTATTGTGGATTTTATTCACATTTCTATCTGGCGGTTCGTTCATTATTATTTACCTATTGTTCTGGGCATTAGTACCCGAAGCCAAAACCACGGCCGAAAAACTAACTATGACAGGCGAACCTGTAAACATCAGTAATATCGAAAAAAAAATTAAAGACGGTATTGATACAGTTACAGAAAAGGTAAAAAACGTTGATTTCAAAAAACATGGCGAGAGCATTAAAGAGGGTTTTGAAAATGTAGCTGATAACATTTCAGAATCTGTTAAAAATGTAGATTTTGAAAAGCAAGGCAATCACATAAGAACAAAATCTAGAAACTTTTTTGAAACTATTGGAGACATCCTAATGTTCTTCTTAAAGGTTTTTGCAAAGTTTTTTGGTGTCGTTCTAATTATTACGGGCATAAGTGCCTTGTTAGTATTAATTGTGGCATACTTTTCAGTAGGTGTTGCTAATGTGGTAAACTTTCCGGGAGTTGACTTTTTTGAGCTGGCCAATGTAGCTAACGTCCCCAAATGGATGATGGCTACCAGTATTTTGTTGGCATTTGGAATTCCGTTTTTCTTCATTTTTTACATCGGGCTTAAAATCCTGATCAACAACTTAAAGTCCATCGGTAACGTAGCAAAATTCACCCTTTTAGGCTTATGGATATTATCAATAATTGGTTTGAGTGTAATTGGTGTTCGGCAGGCAACAGAATTTAGCTATAACGCCTACGACACTTCAAATGCAGTACTGCCAATAAAAGCGACGGATACTTTAAAAATCAAAATGGTAGATAATACCATCATTAAAAACAGGCCTTACATTAATAACGGAAGGACAAAAGTTTACAGATCTAAAAACGGTAAAAAAATAATAGCAGACCGTGATGTAAAATTCATTGTTAGGTCAACCAAAGACAGTATTGCCAAAATTGAAGTTTCTAAAAAAGCACATGGCAATAGCTATGACAACGCTACAGAACGCGCCGAGAATATTCAATACAATTACAAGCTCAATAATAATGTTTTAGAGTTAGACAGATATTTGACTACTGATGCCTCAAACAAGTTTAGTGACCAAAGCGTACAGTTAATCATTTATTTACCTGAAGGAACTACATTGTATGCTGATGATAACACATACCGCTACCACAGAAATTCACCAGCGTATAATGACATACTTAATAATGGAATGGAAGAAGAATATTTAATAATTGCTGAAGACGATGTTATTTGCACAACCTGTGATGACGATGATAATAACGATGACGACGACGGCAAAAATGGAATCCAGATTGACAAAGATGGTATTAAAATAAAAGCAGATGCCAATGTAGTAAATATTGATTCAGAAGGGATGAAGGCAAATTCCAAGGAAGTCAATGTCAACATCGGCGAAGATGGTATTGAAATAACAACTGAAAAAGACAACGACTGAATTTTGTTAGAAGATAAATTACAATTCAACTATATAAATCAACAGTTGAGAACATGAGATTAGTAAAAAATAAGACCTCAACTGATATTTGAACAATCAAAACATCAATCAAATCAAAATGAACCAATCAATCAAAAACCAATCAATTAAATCCAAGCCGTTTAAGGCTTTAAGGTTACTTCTGCTATGCAGTATCGGGTTTGTACTCGGATCCGATATTGCATTAGCGCAAGTAGCTAAAATTGATGCGCTTTACAAAACCATAAAAGCGAATGACAGTATACTTTTTAAAATAGGTTTTGACCAGTGTAAAATTGACCAAAGTGCGGCACTAATGTCTGACGATTTGGAATTCTACCACGATAAAAGCGGTATTACAAACTCCAAATCTGAATTTGTATCGCAAATGAAAAACGGACTTTGCAAGCGCAATAATCCTGAAAAAATATACCGTTTCTTGGTTGAAGAAAGTATGCAAGTGTATCCAATGTATAACAACGGAAAACTGTATGGCGCACTGCAAAACGGCAAGCATTTTTTTTCACCTTCCAAAACAACGAGTTATACAGAAAGTGACAACTATGCCCTGTTTTCGCATTTATGGGTTATAGAAAATGAAAAATGGAAATTAAAACGTGTTATAAGTTACAATCACGTTGCTAAAAAAACCGATCAATAGCATACCTAAATATTCAATCAAAAAACAAAAAATCATGACAAGCTTAGTTAGAATAATCACCGCAACAATAGTTTCCATACTTATGACGTCCTGCAACTTTAACATCAATTTTGGACCAGGTGTTGAAGGAAACGGAAACGTAATTACCAAAGAACGTAATATTGATGCCGATTTCAATAATATTAAAGTTAGCCGTGGCATCGAAGTGCACCTCACAGTTGGGGAAGCAACATCAGTCACAGTAGAAGCCGACGAAAACCTACACGAAATCATAACTACTGAAGTGGATTCTGACAATAACGTATTAAGAGTTTCTACAGATGAAAACATTAAATCGGCAACGGCAAAAAAGGTATTTGTTACCGTAAATAACATTAACGGCATTTTCACCACAAGCGGTGCAAGTGTTTATGCAGAAAACAGCATAAAAACCGAAAAACTAAAACTTGAAAGCTCAAGTGGCAGTAACATGGATTTAAGTGTGAACACAGACAGGTTGCATTGCGAGTCATCAAGTGGTTCAAGTCTATCGCTAACAGGCAGTACCAAAGTATTAACAGTTGAAGCTTCTAGCGGAAGCTATATAACAGCCTCTGACTTGGAAGCTCAAGTGTGCCGTGTAGAAGCTTCAAGTGGATCAAACATTTCGGTAAATACCTCTAAAGAATTATCTGCCAATGCCAGTAGTGGCGCAAATATTAAATACAGTGGCAATCCTGAAAAAGTGGATACAAGTGGTGGTGTTTCTGGAACCATCAGACGCAACTGATACGTAAAATGCCACTAATTTAAGCCGTATTGCATTTTGATTAGAATTCGTCAGTTAGAGTGGTTTTTCCAGTTTATCAACTGGAAAAATTGTATCGAAAACAAGAATTTCAATATCAAAAAACTTATTCTCGATACTTTTTCTTTCAGAAAAAACTCGTCCCGAAACTTCGGGAGACGGATTTTTGTACACAATAACTCAAAACGAATTACATGTTTATTTATTATTGAATAAAACAAGGCCATTTCAAAATGAAAATCATTTTGGGATGGTTTTTGTATATATTTGTTTATAATCAATAAAACCTTAAACATCTGCCAGTATTTAAATAGCGTATATGTTTAATATAAGGGCTTTAAAAATTTAAATGATGAACAAATATATTTTCACTATACTAATTGTATTATTCATTGGCCAAATTGGACTATCACAAAGCAAGGAGAAAATAAAAGGCAACAGAAATGTTACCGTGAAACAAACCTATGTAGATGATTTTTCGACACTGATCGTCAAAAATAACTTTGAAGTCAATCTAGCTTTCAACAGCAAAACTTCTGTTGAAGTTGAAGCAGATGACAACCTTCACGATGTTATTGACATTGAAGTTATAGATGGAGTGTTAACCATTGAAACTGCTAGGCGCATCACCTCAAAGAAAAAACTAATAATTACGGTTAATTACAGTTCGCAACTCCGTACTTTAGAATTGTTCACCGATGCCGAATTAAGGTCTCTTACATCGTTGGAGCTAGACGATGTATCGCTTAAAACCAATGACAACTCTAGAGCGTATTTAAATGTAAAATCCCATAGTTTTCAATTTACAGCTTCGGGTAAAAGTAAAAGTAGGTTGAACATAACTTCGGATTCTACAAACTTTGTGCTAAACGACAATAGTAAACTAGATGCCTTAGTAAATGGAACATCTTCAGCATTTGATATTTACCAACGTGCAGACGCCACTATTGAAGGCACTTCGGAAACCTCTACGCTTCGGATTGACAATTCCAGTAATTTTTCAGGTAAAAATTATACTATTAAAACCGCAAACGTATTGGTTGAAAATTCTGCTGATGCCATTATACATGTTACCGAAGCTTTAACTTTAGACGCATCAGGATCAACAGAAACTTATCTTTACGGCAACCCAAAGATTAATTTAAACAGCTTTACCGATACTGCTAAACTTCAGAAAAAAGATATAAACGAGAAAGGTCTGTTTTAAAAGATTAAACCCATATGAAACTAAAAATGCTAGAGAAAATTCTCTAGCATTTTTTTATGCATTAAAATAGAACTAGCTTAATTATACGTTGACGTAGACACTTCAAATGAAGCATCTTTTGCAGCCAAGTAGCGCTCTGCGTCCAACGCGGCCATACAGCCTGTACCAGCTGCAGTAATAGCTTGTCGGTAGACATGGTCAGCTGCATCACCACTTACAAAAACACCTTCAATATTAGTTTTACTTGTACCCGGAACGGCATTAATTATATAACCTGTTTCATCTAAATCAAGATAGTCTTTAAAAATATCTGTATTCGGCTTATGGCCAATGGCTACAAAGAAACCTGTGGCAGGAATATCAAATTCTTCACCAGAAATATTATTCTTTGCCTTAACGCCAGTTACCAATTGTCCATCTCCCAAAACCTCGACAGTTTCAGTATTCAAAAGGATTTCGATATTCTCAGTATTACGCACTCTAGCTTCCATAATTTTAGAAGCTCTAAACTGATCGCGCCTAACCAACATTGTTACTTTTTTACAAAGTTTTGATAAATAATGTGCTTCCTCGCATGCAGAATCTCCTGCACCAACAATAACCACTTCTTGGTTTCTGTAAAAGAAACCGTCACAAACTGCACATGCTGAAACACCACCACCAAGCTGCAAGTATTTTTGTTCAGATGGTAAGCCTAAATATTTTGCAGAAGCACCGGTTGATATAATGACAGTATCGGCATGAATTTCTTTTTCCTCATTAACCCACACTTTATGAACCGGACCTGTAAAATCTACTCTGGTAATCCAACCATGGCGTACATCCGTTCCAAAACGCTCGGCTTGTTTTTGTAATTCAATCATCATTTCCGGTCCAGTGATACCATCTGGATAGCCTGGGAAATTTTCAACATCATTTGTTGTGGTAAGCTGTCCACCAGGTTGTTCACCTTGGTACAAAACCGGAAACATATTGGCTCTTGCTGCATAAATAGCTGCCGTATAACCTGCAGGTCCAGAACCTATAATCAAACATTTTGTTTTTTCAATTGTATCTGACATAAAAAATCTTCATTATTAACTAAACAAAAGTAGGTTTTTTGCTTAAATCCTTACAGTTTAGTTATCAACAGAACCAATGGTTTTATTAAGATTAGCTATTTCATTTCAAATTCACTTTTTTTTGTATCTTAATGGAGTATTAGCTTAAAAAACAATTAATTATGAAAAGTATAATCTGCTTATTGTCGGTCTTTATTGTCTTTACAGCGTGCGACAATAACACCAAGGAAAACGAAAAGAAAAATGACACAACTGTTAATGATACCCCAGAACTGTCTCTAGAAGGAAATTGGGAAATGGTGGGTTATTACAATTATCGCAATAATGAAATTGTGGACTCTTTTAAAACCAGTGAAGGTTATAGACAAGTAAAGATGTTCAATAAAAACAAAGTGATGTGGAGTAAGTTAGTACCCACAGACTCTATTGAATGGTTTGGGTATGGAAGCTATAAAGCAACAGACAGTACTTTAACTGAGCAGATGCAATACGGATCTGAAATAATGAATACCATAATTGCAGAGCAAAAGGAATTCAATTACAAATTGGTTTTAAAAGAAAATTCGTTTAGCCAGATACGGGTTGATGAAGATGGCTACAATATGTATTCAGAAAATTACAAACGTATTGATTGATAGATAAGACTAAATTATTCAAAGATCTTAAAAGTAAAAAAGAATACCAATAAAGATTTGATTATTATTTCTACATCAAAGCTGATTAACTTCACATATTTAACGTACATTAACAATCCTTGTCGGTTTTAAAAGATGTTTTAAAATAGTCTTAACGCTTATTTTTTTGAATTTGAACGTTAATCCCTTATAATATAATTGAACCAAAAAAATATATTATGAAATTGATAAAAGACAAGAATGAAAAGCGAAGAGATTATATTTTTAAAAAAGATAAGAAAACACTCATTGGAGCTAGTATTTTAGCTATTGTTTTGGTGGTACTCATCAGTGCTGTAACAATATCTGGAATAGATTTTGAGCTACATCATTTATAAAAGCTACAATCTGAATTTGGATTGAAAAATAAAAAAAGCCAATACTCGAATGACTATTGGCTTTTTTTGTCGGGGTGGCAGGATTCGAACCTGCGACCTCCGCGTCCCAAACGCGGCGCGATAACCGGGCTACGCTACACCCCGAAATGGTTATCAAAATCGGATTGCAAATATATATAAATTACAACGTTCTGCAAATAGGTAATGGTTTTCTTTTTTCGTTAAAACACTATAAAATCCATTCACAAAAATGTTTATTTATTTACCTTTAGCTTTAATAAAAAAGTTATGAAATTAAAACGCCATTACCTTATCTTTTTATTGACAACCTTTTATGCCTGTGGACAACAAGAACAATCTAAAATTGTTGCAAAGACACCTAGCGTTAGTGATTATAAAGTTGAAACTGTTGTAGAAAATCTAAGCATCCCTTGGGGCATGGCTTTTTTGCCAGATGGGAGCATGCTCATTACAGAAAAAGCAGGCGAACTTATTCTTTTTAAAGACAATAAAAAAATATTGATTGATGGCTTACCCGATATTTATGTGCGTGGGCAAGGTGGTTTAATGGATATTGAATTACATCCAAATTATAACGACAATGGGTTTATTTATATTACCTATGCTTCAAGCGAGGGCAACAAAAATGGAGGCAATACGGCACTTTTCAGGGCAAAATTAAATGGCAATTCTTTAGTTAATGTTAAGCGTCTTTACAAGGCAGAACCAAATTCTGGTCGTGGGCAACATTTTGGCTCACGAATAGCATTTGATAATGACGGTTACCTTTATTTTTCTATTGGCGACCGTGGCAATAGAGATGTAAACCCACAAGATATTACACGCGATTGCGGTAAAATTTATAGGTTAAATGCAGACGGAACTATACCAAAAGACAATCCTTTTGTAAATACTAAAAACGCCAAACCTGCTATTTATAGTTACGGTCACCGCAATCCGCAAGGCATGGTTAAACACCCAAAAACAGGAGAAATTTGGACGCATGAACATGGTCCCAAAGGCGGTGATGAAATCAATATAATTAAAAAGGGTAAAAATTACGGATGGCCAATAATTAGCTATGGGCTCAATTATAGTGGTACAAAATTCACCGATATCACCGAAAAAGAAGGTATGGAACAACCGCTATTTCACTGGACACCGTCTATTGCACCAAGCGGCATGTGCTTTGTATATTCTGACAAGTACCCAGAATGGGAAGGCAATTTACTGGTTGGCTCCTTAAAGTTTCAGTATTTAGAGCGTCTAGTTTTAGAAAACAACAAGGTTGTAAAACGCGAAAAACTTATTGAAAATATGGGGCGGATCCGTAACGTAAAACAAGGACCAGATGGCTATATTTACGTTGCTATTGAAAATATGGGTATTGTTAGAATTTTACCTTCAAATTAAAAAATAAATGAAACTGATTAAACAACTTTCTCTAATTACATTTTGTATTTTAACGCTATTAAGCTGTAAAGAATCTGATAAAACGTACAGCAAAAAGCAACTAACCGAATTAGATAAAAGTATAACTAGAGGCCAAAAAGTATACGTGAGTTTTTGCATCACTTGCCACTCCGCAAATGGCGAAGGCGTACCGAGGGTGTTTCCGCCTTTGGCCAATTCGGATTATCTTAAAAATAATCGGGAAGAAAGTATTCGTGGCGTAAAGTACGGGCAAAAAGGAGAAATAGTAGTTAACGACGTTACTTACAACAGTTTTATGCCACCAATGGGATTAACGGATACTGAAGTTGCCGATGTCATGAATTTTATAAACCACTATTGGGGAAATGATTATGGCGAAATTGTAACGCCGCAAGAAGTGACAAAAATCACAAAATAACTCTCTACCTTTATATACATTTGTACCACTAACAAAATCTAACTTCAATGCTCATAATTGGAATTGCTGGAGGCACGGGTTGTGGAAAAACCACAGTAGTCAACAAGTTAATAAACGAACTTCCTGAAGGCGAGGTTGTTGTAATCTCACAAGATTCCTATTACAAGGACACATCGCATTTAAGCTACGAGGAACGCGTTAAAATAAACTTTGATCACCCAAGATCCATCGATTTTGAATTGTTGGTAAAGCATCTCAAAGATTTAAAAAACAACACACCTATAGAACAACCCGTATATTCATTTGTAAAGCATAACAGAACAGGTGATTCAATTCTAACAAAACCAAGAAAAGTAGTCATTGTCGAAGGTATACTTATTCTTACCAATCCCGAACTACGAGAGCTTTTTGATATTAAAATTTTTGTACATGCCGATAGTGACGAAAGACTCATAAGACGCTTAAAACGTGATATTAGCGAGCGCGGCAGAGATATTGACGAAATTTTAAACCGCTACCAGACGACTTTAAAACCCATGCATGAGCAGTTTATTGAACCCATGAAAGAATATGCGGATATTATAATACCAAACAATAAGTACAATACAGTTGCTGTTGATATAGTAAAAACTATAATTAACGAACGTTTATAATATGGCCAAATCAAAACGAAAATATCTAAAACCGTTTAAAAATTTCTATGTTATAGGTCTCATAGGATTTGCCGTATGGATGATTTTTTTCGATGCCCATTCATGGTTGTTGCACAAAGATTTAAATGAAGATATTGAAGCCCTTGAAGATGAAAAAGCCTATTATAAAAACGAAATGAAAAAGGACAAAAAGGCCATAAAAACATTGAGTACGGAAGAAGGCGTGGAAAAAACAGCCCGTGAAACCTACTACATGAAAAAGCCCAATGAAGAAATTTATATTATAGAATACGAAGACAGCATCAAAAAACAACATAAAGATGACTAAAGCACTGTTCAAAGACTTTGATCCCATATCGGGAAAAGCTTGGAAACAAAAAATCCAAGTCGATCTAAAAGGCACAGATTATAACGATACCTTAATTTGGAAAACTGCTGAAGGTATAGACGTTAAGCCTTTTTACCATTCAGATGATTTTACAGATACACCAACTGTTTCTAATACTGCAACAACAGCTTGGAAAATAGCACAATTCATCACTGTAACAAATGTAACGGATGCTAATAAATGGGCAGTTGACGCATTGCAACGTGGTGCAGAATCCATCGTGTTTCATATCATCTCAAAAGATATTTCTGTAAAAGAATTACTCAAGGATATTGATTTAAATACAAAAACCGTAAACCTAAAGCTTTCAATATGTGCTTCAGAAATTATTGAAGAACTAAAATCTCATTTCACTAATGAAATTTCTTCTGGCCAGTTAAATATTCATTCGGATATTATTGGCAATCTTGGTAAATCAGGAAATTGGTTTTCAGATTTAAAAACAGACCATAGTAATTTTGAAAGGCTTATTGGTTTTACCAATACGCTATATGTGGACTTGAGTACCTACCAAAATGCAGGTGCTACGGCGACGCAACAACTGGCTTATGCCCTAGCCCACACAAGCGAATACCTCAACCATCTAGATGCTATTCTTTCCAATGAGACAAAGCAATCCATTAAAGTTGTGTTCAATGTGGCCGTAGGTTCCAATTACTTTTTTGAAATTTCAAAATTAAAAGCCTTACGACAATTGTGGGAAACCCTAGCCACAGAATTTGGGTATAATACCAATTGCCAAATCATAACTTCGCCAAGCAAACGCAACAAAACCATTTACGATTATAACGTCAACTTGTTGCGTACCACAACAGAATGCATGAGCGCTGTACTTGGTGGTGCAGATACGGTTTACAATCTACCTTATAATTCGCTTTTCCAAAAACCTACTGAATTTGGAGAGCGCATTGCCAGAAACCAATTGCTAATTTTAAAAAGCGAAAGCTATTTCAATGCGGTAGATAACCCAACCGATGGTGCTTATTATGTTGAAAGCCTTGCTAACCAATTAGCTGAAAATGCACTCGATATTTTTAAAACCATAGAAGCCAATGGTGGTTTTTTAAGCCAATTGAAAGATGGCACTATTCAACGAAAAATTAAAGAAAGTGCCCAAAAAGAACAAGATGCTTTTGATGCTGAACAGATTGTACTCTTGGGAACAAACAAACACCCAAATGCAAAAGATCAAATGAAAAACAGCTTGGAAGTCAACCCGTTTTTAGAAGTTGAAAAACGGAAAACACTTTTAGAGCCTATTATAGAACGAAGACTGTCTGAAGTATTGGAACAAAAACGATTAAAAGAAGAATAAATGATATTAAATCACCATACAAAACAACTATTTAAAACAATAATACTAGTCTTATTATTTTGTTTCGCCAATGCCTGCAAGGACGGCAAAATAGATATTGGAGATACGCCTAAAGAAGAAGTCAGCATTGCAGATGCAAATGTGAATTTTTTGGAGGAAGATGGCATACAGCTGACCTTGCCAGAAGCTTTTAAGCGTTATTCTTCCGCTAAATACGAAGCGTTGTTAAAGAAATTTGTAAAAGGAAAGGCTTTAGAGTTGGAACAACAACGCCTGCGCCATCTCAGAAAAATTGATGGCAACCATTACATCTTTTTTGATGAGAGCACAAACTCAACCATAACCGTTAATACCATTGCGCACGAGCCTATTTTAAAAGAAGATGCCAAAACCATTCTGGCAGATATCATCCGTGATCAGAATGAAATCTCAAAGATTACCAAAACGGAATTTGAAAAAATATCGGCTAACTACAGCGAAAGTGCTGCGGCACAAATCTTCAAAACACATTTTAAGGTTACGGATAAGAAGAAAAAAACCACACGCTACCAACGCAAATATTACATATCAACAAAAGATAAGTATATGATAATGGATATCAATACAGCTTCTGAAATTGATTTTGACCAATATCTGCAAAAAATAAAATTCTAATGGCACGTAAAAATATTCAACATCTCGAGTTATCAAATTCAAAAAGTGTCAAACCAAACAACACAGTCCATTTTAAAACAGCTGAAGATATTGTTGTAAAATCATCGTATTCTTCAGAAGATATTAAGGATTTAGAGCATCTGGATTTTGTTGCAGGTATAGCACCAAACCTACGTGGTCCGTATTCCACAATGTATGTGCGCAGGCCATGGACCATACGGCAATATGCAGGTTTTTCTACCGCTGAAGAAAGTAACGCCTTTTACAGGCGTAATTTGGCTGCAGGACAAAAAGGCTTATCCGTAGCTTTTGACTTGGCAACGCACCGTGGTTACGATAGCGATCATGAGCGCGTGGTTGGCGATGTTGGTAAGGCTGGCGTTGCCATTGACTCCGTTGAGGATATGAAAATTTTATTCGATCAAATTCCATTGGATAAAATGTCCGTATCCATGACCATGAACGGTGCCGTGTTACCCATTATGGCCTTTTATATTGTCGCGGCCGAAGAGCAAGGTGTTAAACCCGAGCAACTCGCGGGAACCATACAAAATGATATTCTAAAGGAGTTCATGGTACGGAATACCTACATTTATCCGCCAACGCCATCCATGAAAATTATCTCGGATATTTTTGAATACACCAGTCAAAACATGCCACGCTTTAACAGTATCAGTATTTCGGGCTACCATATGCAAGAAGCTGGTGCTACTTGCGATATTGAATTGGCATACACCTTATGCGATGGCATAGAATATATCCGCAAAGGTTTGGAAGCTGGTATGGATATCGATGCCTTTGCGCCTCACCTATCCTTTTTCTGGGCAATTGGCATGAACCATTTTATGGAAATTGCCAAGATGCGTGCCGCACGTATGCTGTGGGCAAAATTGGTAAAACAATTCAATCCTAAGAACCCAAAATCTTTGGCCTTGCGTACGCACAGCCAAACCAGTGGCTGGAGTTTAACCGAGCAAGATCCGTTTAACAATGTAGCGCGCACTTGTATTGAAGCCACAGCTGCGGCCTTTGGAGGTACACAAAGTCTACACACCAACGCTTTGGATGAAGCCATTGCGCTACCAACAGATTTCTCGGCACGTATAGCGAGAAATACGCAAATTTATCTGCAACAGGAAACCCATATTACCAAAACGGTAGATCCTTGGGCAGGCAGTTTTTATGTGGAAAGTTTAACGAATGATATCGCCGAAAAGGCATGGCAATTGATACAAGAAGTGGAAGAGCTTGGCGGTATGACCAAAGCCATTGAAGCTGGCATTCCAAAACTGCGCATTGAAGAAGCCGCGGCTCGAAAACAAGCCCGTATCGACTCTGGACAAGATATAATCGTTGGTGTCAATAAATACCGTTTGGAAGAAGAAGATCCGTTGCACATTTTGGAAGTGGATAACCAAACCGTACGCTTACAGCAAATTGAACGTTTAAACAGCATAAAAGACACCAGAAATACGGCAGAAGTTACCGAGGCTTTGGCAAAATTGACCCAAGCTGCCAAATCAGGTGAAGAAAATTTACTAGCTTTAGCCGTAGATGCTGCACGGAAACGTGCCTCATTAGGTGAAATTAGCGATGCACTTGAAGCCGAATTTGGACGTTACAAAGCACAAATAAAATCATTCTCTGGCGTGTACAGTAAAGAAATAAAAGACGATAGCAGTTTTGCAAAAGCCCGAAAGTTGGCAGACCAATTTGCCGAGCAAGATGGACGCCGACCACGTATTATGATTGCCAAAATGGGGCAAGACGGTCACGACCGTGGCGCAAAGGTTGTAGCAACCGGTTATGCCGATGTTGGTTTTGATGTAGATATTGGCCCATTGTTCCAAACACCTGCTGAAGCCGCCAAACAAGCCGTGGAAAACGATGTGCATATTTTAGGTGTAAGCTCATTGGCTGCAGGTCACAAAACCTTGGTACCACAGGTTATTGAAGAACTGCAAAAGTATGACCGAGACGATATTATGGTTATTGTTGGTGGCGTTATCCCAAAACAAGACTACCAATATTTATTTGATGCTGGCGCCGTTGCCGTCTTTGGACCAGGCACAAAAATTAGCGATGCCGCCATACAGATTTTGGAGATTTTGATTGATTGAAAATAGGGTGTTTTTCCTATTTAACAATTTGTGAATCATTACTAATTTAAGCTTGAAGTATTTTTGAATAGATATAAGCGAATATACATATGGAACAAAATAATACTACAGAATCATTAAAAAATACTAAGCTTAGGATTTGGCTAATACTTTTTGGGGGTTTAGTGCTTACTTTAATTCATCTCAGTTTTCCAAGAATAATAATATTAGAAACAAACTTAAGTCCATTCTTATTCACGATCGGAAAAACATTCATGGCTGCCTCAATAATTGGACTAATACTTAGAGTCCCTGCATTATTGAATGATGTAAACAACTCTTCAATTAAACTTTTTAAAGATAATGATTTCTTAAATAGATTAGATGTTAAAGAGCTCCAAACTCTTAGGTCTGATGCAACAGAATCAGCATATCTTAAATCAGCAAATAGAGTTAACACTTCTCTAAAAGAAATTGACACTGAGATAGCAAATTTATTTTTATCACCATATTTTAGTTCTTATAAGATTGTTGTTAGATGTAAATTATTAGAAAACAATATTATTGAAAAATTCATCACAACAACTTTCACATTAAATAATCCTAGTATGGAAAAATGCAATGCCACAGATTATTTTAGATCAAGGGTAATCTTAAAACGAGAGGACGATTTAAAAAATGAAGATATGCGGAAAATAACCAAATTTCACACAATAATAGACAAAAAAGGAAATTGGGAGGACAAAATCGAAAGTGTAGAAATGTTATATGAAGATTATTTCGAAGAATCATCTCCTTACAACTTATTGTCGCACATAAAGTTCAAGGATGGAAACTTATTTGAGTTTGATGAGAACATTCAATTTCGAATAACTGAAAAACGTACTGTGAGTATTCAAGATAACACTTTTATTCATCGTGTTATTAGCCCTGTTGAGAAATTTCATGTAAATTACTCATTCGAAAAATGTGAAGTAGACTTAATCGGGAATTGTTTTGGCACGTTTCAAGACACAAAAAATGGTGGAATAAACATTGTAAAAGATAGTAATTCTATTGACATAACAACTGAGAAGTGGCTCTTGAATGGAAATGGTATAATTATTGTTCATAATTTTAATAAATAGTTAAATCTTGACTATTTTGGCCTTTTTAATAATAATTTTATATATTGTATTTGTTAATCAAAGACAACTCATTTTAAACAACTAATTATGAAAACAAAAAATCTTAACCTAAAAATGGAAGAAGAAGGATGAGCGTTAAAGTAAAAAATAAAAAAGAGGCTTATTATAAATGGCCTCTTTTTTATTTTAAGAAAATTTCATCATCTAAAATAACGTTCTATTGAGAGATACACATCACGATAGAATTAACACTTATTTATTCCAAGACTAATGCATATGCCATTAATAAATTATATCAATTTAAATTAACCAGACCCGATCAACATATTAAAAAATTTATTTTATGGATCTATGAAGTAAAACAATTTTCGCATCAACATAAGTGTAATTAAAAATCATAAATTCAAAAAGCCCCAAACCATTCACAAATAAAAACCACAACACCATTTCCAAGTTTCACTAAGCAAACAGCATCTCAAATCCTGTTAACAACTTCCGTTTTCAAAACCCATAAATAATCGTATTTTTAGCGCATTAAAAAGCCTTAAATTGATGGGTAAAATCATTGCCATAGCAAATCAAAAAGGTGGTGTTGGTAAAACAACAACATCTGTAAACTTAGCCGCTTCACTTGGGGTTCTGGAAAAGAAAGTCCTGCTTATTGATGCCGATCCGCAAGCCAACGCCAGTTCTGGCCTTGGCATTGATATCGACGCGTTGGAATACGGCACGTATCAGGTGCTGGAACATACCATAAAAGCCAAGGATGCCATTGTGCAATCCAATGCGCCAAACGTGAATATTATGCCAGCTCATATAGATTTGGTGGCTATTGAAATTGAATTGGTCGATAAAGATGAACGCGAATACATGCTTAAAAAAGCCATAGTTGATTTAAAAAGCGACTACGATTTCATCATTATAGATTGCGCACCATCGTTAGGTCTTTTAACATTAAATGCCTTGACGGCAGCCGACTCGGTTATAATTCCAATCCAATGCGAATATTTTGCACTTGAAGGCTTAGGAAAATTGTTGAACACCATAAAAAGTGTACAAAAAGTACATAACGAAGCCTTGGATATTGAAGGCATGTTGCTCACCATGTTCGACTCCAGATTGAGACTTTCTAACCAAGTGGTTGAAGAAGTGCAAAAGCATTTTAGCGAAATGGTATTCGACACCATAATACAACGCAATGTGCGTTTGGGCGAAGCACCGAGTTATGGTGAAAGCATCATCAACTACGATGTAAGCAGTAAAGGCGCAAGCAATTATTTGAGTTTGGCTAAAGAACTAATTAAAAAGAACCTGTAATGGCAAAGGCAACAAAAAAACAGGCATTGGGACGTGGTTTGTCAGCGCTTTTAAAAGACCCGAAAAATGATATTAATTCAGTAGAAGACAAAAATGCCGATAAGGTTGTGGGCAACATTGTGGAACTGGATATCAACGATATTGAGCTAAACCCGTTTCAGCCTCGTACTAATTTTAACGAGGAAACCTTGCGAGAATTGGCATCGTCCATTCGTGAGCTTGGCGTTATTCAGCCGATTACGGTGCGTAAACTTGCCTTCAACAAATACCAATTGGTTTCTGGTGAACGTCGTTTTAGAGCCTCAAAATTGATTGGTAACACCACAATTCCAGCATACATTCGTATTGCAAACGACCAAGAATCCTTGGAGATGGCTTTGGTAGAAAACATTCAACGTCAAGATTTAGACCCGATTGAAATTGCATTGTCATACAAAAGATTAATTGATGAAATCAATTTAACGCAAGAGCAAATGAGTGAACGCGTTGGTAAAAAACGTTCAACAATTGCCAACTACCTGCGTCTTTTAAAATTAGACCCTATTATCCAAACCGGAATGCGTGATGGCTTTATAAGCATGGGACATGGACGCGCCATGGTCAACATTGAAAAACAAATAGATCAATTAGAAGTTTACGAAAAAATAATCAGCAACAAACTTTCGGTACGTGCAACTGAGGCATTGGTAAAAAACCTTAACCAACCGCAAACTTCAAAATCAAATACGGATGATACTGAATTGCCGAAGCCTGTTAAAAAAGGTATAAATGCATTTTCGGAATACTTTGGCCACAAAATAGACGTTAAGTTAGCCAAGAACGGAAGCGGTAAAATTACCATACCGTTTCATTCGGAAGAAGATTTTAACCGTATTGTAAAACTTGTTAAAGGTGCCAAATAAGTATTTCTATACTTTCATTGTAATTGTGGTTTTCAGTATGTGCAGTTTTGCGCAAACCGAAAAAGACAGTACTGTTAGCACTACTGTTGATGAGCTAAAGCTGGACAATACACTTATTACCAAACGCGAAATTGATCCGCTTCGTCCATCAAAAGCTGCATTTTATTCTGCCATATTACCAGGTTTAGGTCAAGCATACAATAAAAAATACTGGAAAGTGCCTATTGTTGTTGGTGCCATTACTGGTGGTATTTTGGTCTATGATTTTTACAATAAGGAATACAACAGGTATCGTGATGCCTTCAAACGACGACTTGCCGGATTTCAAGACGATGAATTTTTTGGTACTATTTCTGAAGATGGACTCATACGTGCACAACGACAATTTCGGCGAAATCGGGATGTTGCCATGCTCATAACCGTTGGTATTTATGCGCTCAATATTATTGATGCCAATGTAGATGCCCATTTATTGCAATTTAACGTTGACGAAAATTTAGCGGTTAGCCCACATTTTCAATATAACCAAATGGAAAATTCTTCGGATTTGGGATTGACCGTGAACTTCAAATTTTAAGCCTATGAACATAGCACTACTCGGGTATGGTAAAATGGGTAAGATAATTGAAAAAATTGCCCTTGAACGTGGCCATAACATTTCGTTTAAAGCCAATAGCACAACAACTCATTTTGATTTTACGAATACCGGTGTAGCTATTGATTTCAGTCTGCCAAAAACAGCGGTTTACAATATAAAGCAAGCTTTAGACCATAATATTCCCGTGATATCGGGTACAACAGGTTGGTTGGATCAGTATGACGATATCGTTACATATTGCAAAGACAAAAATGGTAGCTTTTTATACGCGTCAAATTTTAGTTTGGGCGTAAATATTTTCTTTGAAGTCAATCGTCAACTTGCAAAACTCATGAATGGTTTTAAAGATTACAAAGTTGCTATTGAAGAAATTCATCACACCCAAAAACTAGATGCACCAAGTGGTACGGCAATAAGCATTGCCCAAGATATCATTACTGAAACCCATTATACCGATTGGACTTTAGATAAACCTGATAAAAACGAATTGGGAATTACAGCTAAGCGCATTGAAAATGTACCGGGAACGCATAGCGTATATTATAATTCCGAGGTAGATTCCATTGAAATTAAGCATACGGCGCACAATCGCCACGGATTTGGATTAGGCGCCGTAATTGCAGCCGAATGGATAAAAAATAAAAAAGGTGTTTTTAGCATGCAAGATGTGTTAAACATTGGTTAATTTGCAAATCCTTTGAAACCAATTGATATACTTTTCTACAAACAATAGACTAAAATTTAATTTATGAGCTGGACAGAATGGTTAATCTTTGTGTTAATTATACAAGTCATACATGGCCTTGGCACATGGAAACTATACATAAAAGCTGGACGTAAAGCTTGGGAAGCCTTTATCCCTTTTTACAACGGTGTTGTTTTAATGAAAATCATTTCAAGACCTTGGTGGTGGCTAATCCTTATTTTTTTACCTATTGTAAATTTAATTATGATTCCTGCCGTTTGGGTTGAAACAGCAAGAAGCTTTGGAAAGGATACTAAACTAGATGCGCTTTTGTGTATTATCACTTTAGGATTTTATTTGTACTACCTCAACTATCTTGCCGATGTCAGCTATATTAAAAACAGAGTTTTAAAACCAAAAACCGTTGCTGGCGAGTGGATTACCTCCATACTTTTTGCCATTGTTGCTGCTACAATAGTGCACACCTATTTTTTTCAGCCTTTTGTAATTCCATCGTCTTCGTTGGAAAAATCGCTTTTAGTTGGTGATTTTTTAATTGTTAGCAAAATACATTACGGACCACGTGCGCCAATGACCACTGTGGCATTGCCAATGGTACATGATACTATTCCGTTAGTAAAAACAAAATCGTATCTGTATAATGATAATTTTGAAACCCGAAAAAGCTCATGGCAGAACAAATTGCAACTGCCCTACTTTAGGCTACCAGGATTTCAAACTATAAAAAACAACGATTATGTGGTATTTGGACAACCAGCAGATACGCTTCGTGATATGAACGATTTTTATCCAGATCGTAATTACTATAAACCTATTGACAAAAAGACCAATTTGGTAAAGCGTTGCGTAGCAATTCCTGGTGATACTTTGGAAATAAAAGGTGGCTTTGTTTATATTAATGGGAAGAAAAACGTATTACCAGATCGTGGGCAACTACAGTTCTCTTATGATGTCACCTTAAAAAACCCTATTGACTCTAGAGTAGCCGAACAAAAATTCTTCCGAATTTTAGATCGTTTCGATATTGATGACGGTGCGGGCAGAATGTCTGAATATATGTATAGAGTTTATGCTGCAAGCGACAAAGCTATTGAACAATTGAAAATTCATCCTGAAATTGCATCAGTTCAACGTAGTGTTCAAAATGAAGAACAATATTCATTTGACGGTTATGGACGCCCAAATGTATTTCCAAGAGATCCGCATTATTCCTGGAATACCGATTATTTTGGGCCACTTTACATCCCAAAAGCAGGAACTAAAACAGAGCTTAATGTTCAGAACCTGCCACTTTACGATAGACTGATACAGGAATACGAAGGCCACAATGTGGTAGCCAAAGGCAATCAAGTATTTTTAGATGGTAAGCCCGTAACGGAATATACCTTTAAAAAAGATTACTATTGGATGATGGGAGACAACAGACACAACTCCATTGATGCTAGGGCTTGGGGATTTGTTCCTTTTGACCATGTTATTGGGAAACCTGTTTTTATTTGGATGAGCATTGACGGCCTAATGGACGGCGCTAAGAATTGGAGCATCCGTTGGGATCGTGTTTTTACTACTGTGAATGGTAGTGGCGAACGTTTTAGCTATTTTTGGCCCTTTGTAGCGCTGGTCATTGGTATAATATTCTTTAACCGTTGGAGAAAAAAGAAGAAAGCAACTAAAAATGAGTGATGACCTATTAAATAATCTTTTGGAAGCTCTGAAGTTTTCACCAGATAATATCCCATTAAACATTCAGATTCATAATATTTATATGGATATGTTTGATTATGTAAATGCAGAAAAACACATTCTTAATGTGTTAGAACATAGTCCAACTCATAACCATAAACATCTTCTAGCTTATTGTTATTTTAAACAAGAAAAATACAATCTTACTGAAGTTATACTAGAAGAAATCACTAAAAATTCTGATGCAATAGAATACTTAGAACTTTATTGTGAAACTTTACTTAAAGTCAATCAAAACAATGAAGCTAAAGCTATTTATGAGAAAATATTAGAAATAAATCCAAATTATAATAATCCTGAAATCGATGATAACTTTAGGGTAAAAAACTCTAATGTTGATAATGAATTTATAGACTCTGATGGATTGCGTTTTCTCAAAAAACCAACCATAAACTTCAATCATGTTGGTGGCATGGAAAGAGTAAAAGAAGAAATAGACTTAAAAATCATTAAACCTTTACTACATAAGGATTTATATAAAGCTTACGGAAAAAAAATTGGGGGTGGAATTTTACTGTACGGACCACCTGGATGTGGAAAAACCCATATAGCAAGAGCAACCGCTGGAGAAATAAATGCAAACTTTATCAATATTGGGATAAACGACATACTAGATATGTGGTTAGGAAATTCAGAAAAAAATCTTCATGAAATTTTTGAAACCGCAAGAAAACATAAACCTTGTGTAGTTTTTATTGATGAAATTGACGCTCTTGGTGCAAATAGAAATGATATAAACAAAAATGCTGGTAGAACTGTTATAAATCAATTTTTAGCCGAACTTGACGGTATAGATTCAGATAATGATGGCATTCTAGTACTTGGAGCAACAAATGCGCCTTGGTATATTGATCCTGCATTTAGACGTCCTGGAAGATTTGACCGTATTATTTTTGTAGCACCTCCAGACATTGAAGCTCGAAAAAAAATATTTGAAATTCAATTAACCAATAAACCTGTTGAAAAAATTGATTTAAAAACACTTGCTAAAAAAGCATCCAGTTTTTCTGGAGCAGATATAAAATCCAGTATAGATATAGCCATAGAAAACAAACTTCAAGAATCATTTAAGGATGGAATTCCAAAGCCTTTAACAACTAAAGATATTTCAAAAGCTATCTCAAAAATGAAACCTTCCACCAAAGAATGGTTTTCTTCTGCCAAAAATTATGCGCTTTACTCCAACGATTCCGGACTTTATGATGATATCCTAGAGTACTTAAAAATTAAGAAATGAGCAATTCTGCAAATTTTGAACGTGGCCTACAGCTTTATGAGTTAGGTAGGTATAAAGAAGCCATTCCATTTTTTAAAAATGAACTAACACAAAATATAGATAATATTGATGCTAAGTTTTATCTAGCTTATACATACTTTTATAATGATGATATTGAAAAAGCAAAATCCTTAGCCTATGAACTAAGGTCTATGGCTCCAAATTTTGCACCAATATACCAGCTTCTAGCACAGATTTGCCTCAATAACGATGATACCAAAGAAGCAACATCTTATATAGAAGAAGCCATAAGTCTGGATCCATATAATGATGATTATTTTGCTGTAAAATCATACATTCTAATTAATCAAAAAGAATTTGAAAAAGCTCTAGAATTCGCAAATAAAGGTCTTGAGATTAATGCTAAAAATTTATCATGCTTAAACGCTCGTGCAACATGTCTCACAAAACTGAATAAAACCAATGAAGCCAATGAGACTATTGAGAACTTATTAAGTGACAATCCTGAGAATTCATTTTCTCATGCAAATGTGGGTTGGAATCTGCTTGAAAACGGCAATCACAAAAAAGCATTAGAGCATTTTAAAGAGTCTTTAAAATTAGACCCTAACGATGAATTTGCAAGAGAAGGAATGTTGACAGCAATAAAAGCAAAAAATATATTTTACAGAACTTATTTGAAGTATGTATTTTGGATAGGTAAGCAATCGGGTAGAAACCAAATTATATCAATTATAGCGATTTATTTAATTTATAGGTTTTCTGTCAAATTTCTAACATTCAGCGGTCTATCCATACTAGCTGTTCCACTTGTGGTTATTTACTTGCTTTTCGCATTAGGCACTTGGATTATGGAGCCTATATCAAATATGATTCTTTTGATGGATAAACATGGAAAGTACTTACTAAACAAAAATGATAGATTAAGTGGCCTGACCATGTTTCTATTATTGCTATTGGCTATAACATCGTATTCTATTAATTTGATATTCCACAATAATTTTCTGATTGTACTGTCTTTATCGTTTTTGGTTGCAGTATTGCCATTGTCCAAAGCACCACTTTCAACTAAGAGACTTTCTAAAATTTTTGATTTTAGTTATGGTATAATAATTTTAATTGCTCCTGCAATAAGTTATGTAATGGGTGTTAATTTTGGTGACGTTATTACCTTACTAATAATTTTATTTGTCGCCTACACTTGGTTAGCAAGCCTAATTTTCAAGTAATGTTAACCCTATTATATCCCTCATATTTCCCAAACATTGCACATTTTACAGTAATGGCAAATTGTGATAACTTTATTTTTGAAATTAACGATAATTACCAAAAGCAAACTTACCGTAACCGTTGTGAAATATATGGTGCAAACGGAAAGTTGAATCTTACCGTACCTGTATCATATACCCAAAAGCATCGGCAACAGTTCAAAGATGTTGAAATACACAACGTATCAGATTGGCAAAAGCAACATTTAAAATCGTTAGAAGCGGCATACCGCATGTCTCCTTTTTACGAATTTTATATTGACGAGCTTATGCCGATTTTCACAGACCAATTTCAAAACTTGTTGCAATTAAACCTAAAAACTATTGATTTGATTAGCAATTGTCTGGAATTGGATTTGAAGTACTCATTAACCAAAACATACCGATCCGAAAGTGAAAACGATTACCGCTATTTGATAAATGCAAAGCAAAACACGAACAATGAATTTAAAAACTACGTTCAGGTTTTTACTCGAAAACATGGTTTTTTACCAAACCTCAGCGTATTAGACTTGCTTTTTAATGAAGGTCCAAACACAGTACTGTACTTAAAATCCCAATCGGTTTAACATGTTGCAAACTAGCATACATTATGGTATTCATTTTGGATTGCCTCTGGCGGTAGCGCTATTGTTTTTTAAAGACCATTGGAAAAAAGCTTACCTTATGATGCTTTTGGGTATGCTTATAGATTTGGATCATTTATTGGCCAACCCAATTTTTGATCCAAACAGGTGCAGTATCAACTTTCATCCGTTGCACAGTTACTATGCTATTGGTTGCTATTTTTTTATGTTATTTTTTACCAAGACGAGACTTTTAGCCATTGGGCTACTCATTCATATTTTAGCAGATATAACAGATTGTGCATTCATGTAGCTATTCAATAGTAGCCTTGATGGGAAAATGATCAGATAATTCAATATCGAAATTTTTAAAACCCTTTACCTCAAAAGCGTCATCTACAAGAATAAAGTCTATTCGTAATGGTAAATAATTAACCTCAAAGGTTTTACCAAATCCTTTTCCAGCTACTTCAAAAGCATCTTTATTGCCCTTTTGTAAGATATTATAAACATAGGAGAATGCCGTATTGTTAAAGTCGCCCGCAATAATAGTTTTATAATTACAGGCCTTTTTATGCTCCAAAATCTTTTCGGCTTGCGATTGTTGCATTTTGAAAACATCCCTTAAACGCGTAATATTTTGGGATGTTTCATTTTTAAAAGCCGTAATATCAGTGTTTAATTTTGAAGATTGAAGGTGTACGTTGTAAACCCTAATTGTGTCTTTTTCATTTAAAACATCAACAAACAAGGCACTATTATTTGATTTTTTAAAAGAAATCAAACCTGAATTTATAATAGGTAGTTTTGAAAAAATTGCCTGGCCACTTTTCACTTTTCCATCGGAAAGATTTTCAAACTTATAATAACCGTCAAGTTTAAAATCAGGATTTTTATGGTATTCCTGCAAACACAAAATGGTAGGCGCTTCTTTCTCTATAAAGTGTTGTATATCATTTGGAACCCTTTTGCTGGGTAACCAGTTAAAGAAGTTAAACAGGCGCACATTGTAGGTCATTACAGATAAGTCACTCTTGTTACTTGAAGTTTTTGTGCCTGAAAACTTATAAATAGAACTTATGTAATTTAGGCCTACCAAAATGACCAATGCCGATAAAATAACTTGACGTTTCAACTTTAAAAGCCAATACAGAAAAAAGACCAGATTTAGAAACATAAGCAAAGGCACGCTCAAGCTCAATACCGATAATATTGAAAACGATTGTGGTGGCACAAACGGTAATATGTAAGCCAGCAACAGCAAGAATGCCACTATGACATTTAGCAGAAAAACAATTTTTTCAAAAAAACTCAGACCTTTCATTTTTGTAAATTATTCTCCAGCCTTAAAAAGAAATTCTTTCTCTTCAGCTGTTAAGCTTTCATAACCGCTTTTACTGATTTTATCTAAAATAGCATCAATTTTTTGTTGCTTCACTGATTTAGCATTCTGACTTTGCGCTTGTGCTGATGCTTTTGATTTCTTAGACTTACGGTGAACAGTACGCAATTTTTGCTTCGGTTTAAACAATGCTACTAGATTGTCCATAAATTTTTCAAAACCAGTGCCAATATCTGTTCCCTTTTGAAGTTGCTTGGCATAGCAAAACCCTAATATATAACCCCCAAAATGTGCAATATAGCCACCTTGGTTAATACCCAATAAAAGGCGTACACCATCTAAAATAACAAAAAACAAGGCAATATGCTGCCATTTTATAGTCCAAGTGTTAAACAGCCGAATTGTGGCGTAAGGAATATAAATTGCTACAAAAGCCAACAAAGCGGTAACACCTGCCGATGCGCCTTGTAACGGTACACCAGTATTAAAAAAATTATTTGGCCATAAATTGGCAATGAGTAGGTAGGCTGTACCACCAGAAATGACACCCAAGAAAAACACATTTAGTATCATTTTATCTCGCAACAAATTGGTAGCTACGCGTGAAAGGTAAAATAACATAAGCATATTAAACAGAATATGCCAAATACCTGCATGAAGAAATCCATAGGTTAATATAGACCAAGGCTGTACAATAAAATCCCAAAAATCCGAGGGCAATTCAAAATATCTGGAAATAACATCTATTCTAAAAACCTTCAATAATAGTGTTATGATAAATACAATAATGTTAATGACTATAATTTTGCCAAAAACATCGAGATTATTGTATTTATATTTTAGGTTTTGTGCTGTATTCATGGTTAGTTCCAACGGTAATTATCCATACTGTTCTTTTTCCAAATCAAAAATATTATAATTCCAGTTATAGCGCCACCAACATGAGCAATATAACCCACATTACTATTACCCAATAACGGCGTACCGGTTAGCAGAGCAGAAACAAAATCCGAACCAATAATACCAAAGGCTAAATACTTTATTTTAAGCCTTATTGGTGGGAATAATAAGTGTAATTCTCTGTTAGGGAACATGAGACCTAAAACAGCTAAAACACCTGTTAATGCTCCTGAAGCTCCTAAAAGTCTTGCATTATAATTTACTACTAAGTGCTTCAACCCATTATCACCTAATATCATTTCCCAGGCTAAATTATACTTCCGAGTTTTAATTAAGTTAATAATATCTTCTTTTATAAATCCATTTTCCAATAACGTACCCAAAGCAATTTGAAACTGAATAAAATCTACCAAAAAAGATAAAATTATAGCTCCTATTCCAGCACTTATATATAAAAATAGAAAACGTTTAGATCCTAAAGCATGTTCAACCATTGGACCAATAAAAAAAAGCATCAACATATTATGAAGCAAATGACTTTCATCGGCATGCATAAACATACTAGTAATAATCTGCCATGCTTTAAAGTTGTCATTTAAAGGAAAATAAACTGGAAACCAATCATATAAAATACCACTTGCTACAAACTTTGATGCTAAAAAAACAATGATATTAATTATAAGTAAATGCTTAACTACATCAGTCAATCTAAATCCCATACTTAATTGAATTTTTTTTCTACATCATCTAAAGGTAACGTAATAAACGTCGTTTTATTCGTTGGTGATACCGTTGGTTCTTTACAGGCAAAAAGACGATTAAGGATATACTCTTGCTCGGTATTACTCAATGCTTGCCCGTTTTTTATGGCCAAACTTTTTGCCATGGATTTTGCCAATATGTCCGAGGTGCTAAAATTCTGGTCTGGCACATCGTTTTCAATAGCATTAATCAGCTGTTCAAATACTGCTGTTATTTGACCTTCAGAAACTCCAACTGGAATTCCAGATACCACAACTTCATCTTCCAAAAAGTCTGAAAATACAAAACCCGTTGCAGCCAAATCTTTTTCCAAATCTTGCAACACTTTAATATCCGAACTGGAAAAATTCAATTTTACTGGAAACAGCAATTGCTGTGTGGTTGCTTCCTTTACGGTTAACTGTTTTAAAAAATCTTCGTATAAAATACGTTGGTGCGCCCTGTTTTGGTCAATAATCAGCATTCCAGATTTTAGGGTACTTACAATGTATTTTGATCGCAGTTGAAAATATGCACTTTCTTGCTGTACTTCATTTTCGGAAAAGACTTCCAAAGGTTTTGGTTCACTTTCAAAATTAAGTACCGTATCACTGTTTTTTGTTTCGGAGTTTAAACCCACATACAAACTTTCCCAACCCGATGAATTTTTACTATGCTTAGACGGATTAAAGTTAGACGATGTATGCATTATTTTTGCTGGTGTACCCACTTCATCCTGAAACGGATTAAAGCTTCGATCTACCTCAATTGTGGGTGTTTTGCCGTCTTTATCCTTATAGCTGTAAGGCGTGTCTAAATGTGTTGAACTGTTAAAATCTAAAATAGGGGCTACGTTAAACTGCCCCAAACTATGCTTTACAGCGGAACGCAATATGGCGTATAATGTATGCTCATCATCAAATTTCACTTCCGTTTTGGTTGGGTGAATATTTATGTCCACAGATTGTGGATCAACCGTTAAATGCAGAAAATAACTTGGATAATACCCATCTTTTAACAAGCCTTCAAAAGACGCATTAATAGCGTGATTAAGATACGGACTTTTCACAAATCGGTTATTTACAAAAAAGAATTGTTCCGACCTTGTTTTTCTCGAAAACTGTGGTTTCCCAACAAAACCATTAACTTTCAACACCTCGGTATCTTCAGTAACCGGCACCAATTTTTCATTGGTCTTAGACCCAAAGATATTGACGATGCGTTTTCTGTAATTGCTTGCCTGTAAATCAAAAAGCTGGCTTCCGTTATGAAACATGCTAAAGGCAATATCCGGGTGCGAGAGTGCAACACGGTGAAACTCATCTGTGATATGACGCAGTTCTACAGTATTGGACTTTAAAAAATTACGACGCGCGGGAATGTTGAAAAACAGATTTTTTACAGCCACTGATGTACCTTTTGGTGTAACGGCTACATTTTGAGATTTTACCTCACTACCTTCTATAATCAATTGCGTGCCCAATTCTTGGTTTTCCTGTTTTGTTTTTAACTCCACATGAGCAATGGCCGCAATACTGGCCAAAGCCTCACCGCGAAAACCTTTGGTGTTAAGTTTGAATAAATCTTCGGCATTGCGGATTTTTGAAGTCGCGTGTCTCTCAAAGCTTAAACGCGCATCTGTAGTGCTCATACCTTTTCCATTATCTATGACCTGCACTAAAGTTTTGCCCGCATCTTTTATAATGAGTTTTATGTCCGTAGCTTCAGCATCAATAGCATTCTCCAAAAGCTCTTTAACTACGGAGGCTGGTCGTTGTACCACTTCACCAGCAGCAATTTGGTTGGCCACATGATCTGGCAACAATTGAATGATATCAGACATTTATTCTAAAAGAAAATGGATAAATCGAGATAGCTCATTGCAACATATGCTGCAAGAAGTAAAAAAGCAAGGATTACTAAGAATCTGACTCTTGAGTTCCGATCATTTCTTATTTTGCTGTTTTGCTTCCATTCATCCCTGAAATTTGTTCTTGTATACCGTTTGTCTTTGTTTTCATCCTCAATTAAACCATGTTTCTTTTTCAAATTATCTAGTCGCTCCTTACGCTCATCATAATAGCGAGGTGTATAATTGTATCTTTTATTTTTTCTTTGTTTGAAAAAGGTAGAAAACATAATAATGGCATTTAATCAAAATTACTCAAAAAAACATGGAAATGGCTTTCAAGATTCCTAATAATTGTTAACAAAAAGCCTGCCAAAGAAATGGCTGATAACAAATGGAACTACCAATAATAGCCTAGTAGCCTATACTGATACCGCGTTTTCTGGAGTTTTTACGCAACTCTGCCATTTTAATAGCGGCAATGGCTGCCTCAGTACCTTTATTACCATGTTTTCCGCCAGATCTGTCAATAGATTGCTGATGGTTATTATCTGTTAAGACACAAAAAATAACTGGAACATCATTCAGTACATTTAAGTCTTTAATGCCTTGTGTTACGCCTTGGCAAACAAAATCGAAATGTTGCGTTTCGCCCCTAATAACAGATCCAATGGCTATAACCACATCTAAATTTTGCATTTGCATATTTTTGCAGCCGTAAATAAGCTCATAACTGCCAGGAACGTTCCAACGGATAATGCTCTTTTCTTCTGCGCCGCAATCTATCAAAGCATCAAAAGCACCTTTGTACAAACCTTCGGTAATGTCTGCGTTCCATTCTGAAACAACAATCCCAAACCGAAAATTTTTCGCGCTTGGGATTGTAGCTTTATCGTACTGAGATAAGTTTTTGTTTTCTGTTGCCATATTACATGCTTGCAGAGGCTTTTCCTATTAAAATATCAATATCTGTAGCTTCGTTGGATTTTGAAAACTCCGTTTTTATGCGCTCCAAATAACCTAAGGCCTTTTTATTGTCGCCTAATTGCATGGCCAACTTTGCCGCTTTCATTAAATAAAGTGGCGTTGTAAAATCGTTAACGTTATCTTTGATGGCTTTTTCGTAATACTCCAATCCTTCTTCCAATTGGTTCAATTGGACAAAAGCATCACCAATACCACCTTTTGCAATTGGAGACAACATTAAATCATCGCTCGAAAAATCGTTGAGGTGCTTTATGGCTTCTTCATACTTGTTCATATTCAAATACGCCATGCCTGCATAATAATTGGCTAGGTTTCCTGCTGGTGTACTTCCATATTGCTCAATAATATCCAACATGCCAAACTTTCCTTCGCCACCTTCAAGTGCTAAAGTGAATAACGAATCTTTTTCTGTGGCGTTAACTGCCTCGTCGAAATAACTTTGTGCTTTGGCCATTTCGTTCATGGCCTCTTCCGCCTTTGGCTCAGCTATAAAACGGTTGTAACCAATAATGGCCAAAACGGCTAGGGCTACCACACCAACGATACCGAATATATAGTTTTGGTTTTTAACAACCCATTCTTCTGTTTTTGATGCAGACTCGTCAAGGGCATTAAATACCTCAGCAGTTGTTGATTCTTCTTCAATAGCTTCAACCTTTTCCTTTTTGGTTTTTGGTTTGTAGCCTCGTTTCTTGTAAGTTGCCATAATTTCTGATTTACGCGGGGCAAAAATAAAATATTTATTGGTAATTAAAAGCCTATTTATTTGTTATTTTTCAATATTTTGCAACTCGTTTTAGACTTTCGTTTTTAATATAAATTTCTACGCTTATCCATTTAATGATTGCAACCAAACTCTCATTAGTTAATTATAAAAATTTTGAAACACAACGTTTTGATTTTGATGCAAAGATCAACTGTTTTGTTGGCGCCAATGGCATTGGAAAAACCAATGTTTTAGATGCGCTTTACCATTTAGCCTTTGGCAAGAGTTATTTTAATCCGGTAGCATCCCAAAACATAAAGCACGGCACAGATTTTTTTGTTGTTGATGGCAACTTTATCAAAAATAATAAAGATGAAAAAATTGTAGTTTCCCTAAAGCGTGGTCAACGCAAGGTTATAAAGCGAAACGGCAAACCTTACGACAAATTTAGCGCGCATATTGGGTTTATTCCGTTAGTAATTATTTCTCCAGCAGATAGAGATCTGATTAGTGAAGGTAGCGATGTTAGACGTAAATTTATTGACAGTGTTATTTCGCAAAGCGACAAACAATACCTCAACAATCTTATTGATTATAACAAGGTTTTGAGTCAGCGTAATGCCTTATTAAAATATTTTGCCGCTAACAATACTTTTAATACTGATACACTTGAAATCTACAACACCCAACTCAGTGACTTAGGGCAACCTATTTTTGAAAAAAGAGCAAAATTTCTAGAAACATTTATTCCTATTTTTCAAGACAGATACGCCACTATAAGCAATAGCAAAGAAAATGTTGATTTAAACTATAAAAGCGATTTATTTGACACAGAATTAAAATCTCTTTTGGAAAGTAACCTCAATAAAGACAGAGCTTTACAGTATACATCGGTTGGTATACATAAAGATGACCTTCAATTTAAAATTGAGGATTACCCTGTAAAAAAATTTGGTAGCCAAGGCCAACAGAAATCGTTTTTAATTGCCCTAAAACTTGCGGAGTTTGATTTTATAAAACAAAAAAATGGCTTTGCCCCTATTTTACTTTTAGATGATATTTTTGATAAACTAGACGAAAACCGTGTTGCGCAAATTATTGCTATGGTTGATAACGAAAACTTCGGGCAATTGTTTATTAGCGATACGCATCCGGAACGAACAGAAAATGTGGTGAAACAAATTCACCAATCCTATAAAATTTTCACCTTATGAAAAAGCTAAGCCTCATCATTTTTTACCTTTTGGTTTTCTCCTGCTCCAAAGACCCAAATAGTTTTGTTGAGCATGTTAACGGCTATTGGGAAATTGAACAGGTCATTTTTATCGATGGCACAAAAAAAGAATACAAATACAATGACACCGTTGATTATATAAACTTAAACGACAGTTTAGTTGGTTTTAGAAAAAAACTAAAACCGAGTATCAATTCAAAGTACGTTACCTCCAAAGACGCAGAAGGCCTAACTGCAAAAATTGAAAACGACAGCTTGCACCTATATTACAAAACACCATATGCAACTTGGAAAGAAACGGTCTTAATGGCCAATGAAACTACTTTAAAAGTGGTTAATGACAAAAAAACCGTTTATCTTTACAAAAGGTATAAACCGCTACAACTGGATATTGAATAACTCCAAATTTGCGGTTGCAAGTTAACTTTCCATGGCAAGACGCAACAATGACAATCAGTCTTTAGAAGACATTATAAAGGCATTTGTAGATACCAATAATTTACAAGAAGGCCTTGACAAAGTAAACGTGCGCAAGGCTTGGACAGACTTAATGGGAAACGGCGTAAACAATTACACTACGGCTATTGAGCTTAAAAAAGATACTTTATTTGTGCAATTAAGCTCTAGCGTGTTACGTGAAGAATTGAGCTATGGTAAAGAGAAAATAGTAAATATGCTAAACGAGTCGCTAGGAAAAGACGTCATAACAAAACTTGTTTTACGATAACGCCTGTTGACAAGTCAAAAATCATCAAACAAAAAAATCACATCATTGAACTTTATATTTTTTCTGATACTAATGACTTCAAAAATGATCATTTTCGACTTTGATACCAAAACTGATGCGCAAAAATGGCAAATAGTAGATGATGTTGTTATGGGTGGACGCTCTAACGGAAATTTCAAAATCAATTCCGAAGGTCATGGAGAATTTTACGGCTATATCTCATTAAAGAACAACGGTGGTTTTTCTTCTGTAAGATATAACTGCAACACCATTAATACCGAGAAGTATAGTAGTTTTTCAATAAAGGTAAAAGGTGATGGCAAAGCCTACCAATTTAGGGTCAAAGATAACAGTAACAATAGATATTCCTACACATATACGTTTAAAACTTCGGGTGATTGGGAAACTATTGAAATTCCTTTCAACCAAATGC
The DNA here is from genome assembly GCA_964434705.1 of uncultured Flavobacteriaceae bacterium. Lineage (GTDB taxonomy): Bacteria > Bacteroidota > Bacteroidia > Flavobacteriales > Flavobacteriaceae > Winogradskyella. The sequence continues at coordinate 3,148 of CAYSVY010000018.1, read as the reverse complement.
AATCGACATTTAGAGGTTACAAACTGGATCTTCCAAATTTTGATGGTACAGAAATAGAAGAAATCGTATTTTTAATTACCAATAAAAAAGAAGAAACCTTCAATTTACAGATTGATAAAATTTCCGCACTTTAAGTTAGGAAACAATTGCTTATTACAATAGGTCTTATTACTTTAGTTCTATGACTGAAGAAGCTATTGAAAAAGAAAATGCGGCAATTGCCAAAGCTTACAAAGAGCTACTGAAAGTAAGTTACCAAACATTGACTACGGAAGACAAAAAGCTTATTCGTAGTGCTTTTGATGTAGCTGTTGATGCGCACAAAGACCAAAGGCGCAAATCTGGCGAAGCCTATATTTTTCATCCCATTGCAGTTGCAAAAATTGTTGCACAGGAAATTGGCCTAGACGCTACGAGCATTGCCGCTGCGCTACTTCATGATGTTGTTGAGGACAATCCCAATTACACTATTGCAGATATGGAAAGGCTTTTTGGGGAAACCGTGGCACGTATTGTTGATGGCCTTACGAAAATATCGTCGCTTAAAAAGGATATGGACGTATCGCTCCAAGCGGAAAATTTTAGGAAAATGCTACTGACGCTCAATGATGATGTCAGGGTAATTATCATAAAAATAGCAGATAGGTTGCACAACATGCAGACTATGGATGCCATGCGAGACGATAAGCAAGCCAAGATTGCTTCAGAAACCTTATACATATACGCGCCATTGGCACACAGAATTGGGCTCTACAATATTAAAACTGAACTTGAAGATTTAGGCTTAAAGTACACCCAACCTGAAGTTTATAATGATATTTCTAACAAAATACAAGAGAGTAAAGAAGATCAAGACAATTACATAAAAGATTTCTCAAAGGTTATTGAAGATTCTTTAAATAAAGAAGGCCTTGAATACGAAATTAAGGGCAGGCCAAAATCCATTTTTAGTATACGCCGTAAAATGGTGAAGCAAGGTGTTACCTTTGATGAAGTCTATGATAAGTTTGCCGTTAGAATCATTTATAAATCCAAACCAGAACAGGAAAAGTTTTTGGCGTGGAAAATCTATTCCATAGTTACGGACCATTTTACTCCAAACCCCATTAGGTTACGCGACTGGATTTCTTCTCCCAAATCTACGGGATACGAAGCACTACATATTACTGTAGTTGGGCCAAAAAGCCGTTGGGTTGAAGTTCAGATTAGAAGTGAGCGCATGAACGAAATTGCTGAAAAAGGCTATGCCGCGCACTACAAGTATAAAAATCAAAATGAAAAAGAAGACAGCCTTGATATTTGGATCAATCGCCTTCAAGAAGCGCTAGAAAACAATGAAGCGGATGCTGTTGATTTTGTAGAACAGTTTAAACTGAATCTGTACTCAAAAGAAATTTTTGTGTTTTCGCCCAGAGGCGATTTAAAATCATTGCCTAAAGGCGCAACACCTTTGGACTTTGCGTTTAGTATTCACACCGAAGTAGGTATGCAAACCCGAGGCGCAAAAGTAAACGGCAAGCTTGTACCATTAAGCTACAAGCTTAAAAGCGGTGACCGCGTGGAAATTTTAACCTCAGAAAATGCAAAACCAAATAGCAATTGGCTGGATTACGCAACAACCGCAAGGGCAAGAAGCAAAATCAAATCGGCCTTAAATGCAGATAAAAAACTAGTAGCAGAAGAAGGCAAAGAAATACTAAGAAGAAAACTAAAACAGCTAAAAATAACCCTTAATGAAACTACGGTTAACGAATTGGTTAATCACTTTAAATTAAGCACCTCATTAGATTTATTTTACCGTGTTGGGCTAGGCACCATAGATAACGGCATGCTCAAGTCTTACGCATCGTCAAGAAGCAATGCACTCGTAAGCTACATTAAAAACAAAATTAGGAGTAAACCTTCTACACCAAAAGATATTGATAAGGAAGAGATTACGTCCAAGTATGACATGCTGGTTTTTGGTAAGGAAGAAGAAAAACTAGATTACACGCTAGCAAAATGTTGCAACCCAATACCTGGCGATAAAGTATTTGGATTCCTCACTATTAACGATGGCATCAAAGTGCACAAAAACAACTGTCCAAATGCCGTAAGCTTACGATCCAATTATGCTTACAGAATTATGCAAGCCAAATGGATCGACTCTTCACAACAGGAATATACATCACAAATAGTTTTGTCTGGGCTTGATAATCTGGGATTGGTAAACGAGGTTACAAAAGTAATTTCGGCCAACATGCATGTTAACATGAAAAGCTTGAATTTTTCGAGTGATGATGGTATTTTCTCTGGAAAAATTACGGTCATTGTAAAAAACAAAACCATGCTAAAAAAGCTTATGGACAACCTTAAAAAAATTAATGGTATTGAGAAGGTTACAAGACTATAAATTTTGTGTAATTTTATGGCCTTATTATGAATGCAAAAACAGAAGAAAGTAATCAAGAAATTGTAAAACGTGTTTTTACCCAGTTTTTAGAGGAAAACGGGCACCGAAAAACACCGGAACGCTATGCTATACTCCAAGAAATCTATGATAGTGAAGAGCATTTTGATATAGAGTCGCTTTATATTAAAATGAAAAATAAAAACTATCGGGTAAGCAGGGCTACATTGTACAACACCATTGAGTTGTTGTTGGATTGCAACTTGGTTAGAAAACATCAATTTGGTCAATATCAAGCACACTACGAGAAGTCTTATTTTGACAAACAGCACGACCACGTTATTCTAACAGATACTGGTGAAGTTATTGAGTTATGTGACCCACGCATTCAATCCATAAAAAAAACCATAGAAGAAGTTTTTGATATTGAAATCACCAAACATTCCCTGTATTTCTATGGCAAACGAAACGAAAGCAACACAAAAAAACAACCTAAACAAAACAACTAAAACATGGCAGTAGATTTACTTTTGGGGCTCCAGTGGGGTGACGAGGGAAAAGGAAAAATAGTGGATGTACTAACAAAGAACTATGATATCATTGCACGTTTTCAAGGAGGACCCAACGCAGGTCATACGTTAGAATTTGATGGTATTAAACATGTTCTAAGAACCATACCTTCTGGTATCTTTCACAAAGATGCTATCAATTTAATTGGTAATGGCGTTGTAATAGATCCTGTTGTTTTAGTAAAAGAAT
>CAYSVY010000017.1:0-78555 GCA_964434705.1 uncultured Flavobacteriaceae bacterium | reverse complement strand
TTTTGGGTGGAAGATCGGTCTCGAACCGACGACCTCCTGAACCACAATCAGGCGCTCTAACCAACTGAGCTACAACCACCATTAAAATTGGACTGCAAATGTAAAAGATTTGCATTTTACAACAAAACGTTTTAAACTTTATTTCAAATCGAAAAGGCTATCTACCGCAGGATAACGTTCAACGGTAAAACCTTCGGCATATTCAGTACCAATAATTCGTCCCAAGTTTCGTGCCCTATACTCTATACTATCGGTAAAGTTTTTACTAGATATTGGTGTCTCAGGTTCTTCGCTATTAGGATCGTAAAACTGTGTTCTGTATGCCAGTACTGCTTCCGTTTTTTTATCCATAAATTCTGAAACATCAACTACAATATCTGGCTCCAAGTCTTTCCACTGGATATAATGATAAACTGCTTTGGGACGCCACGGTTGTTGGAATTCATTATTATGTTGGGTCTCAATTTTTACCAAACCACTCAAAAAACAAGAATCGCTCACGAGTTTACTGCCTTTACCGTGATCAATATGTCTGTCATCAATGGCATTGCAAAGCACAATTTCGGGTTGGTAAAGTCTAATCATTTTAATGATTTCCAGTTGATGGTTTTTATCATTTACAAAAAAACCATCTGAAAATTGAAGATTGTTCCGCATACTTACGCCCAAAATCTTTGCCGCATTAAAGGCTTCATCATCTCGGGTTTCAGCAGTACCACGAGTTCCCAACTCACCACGGGTTAAATCTATAATACCTACTTTTTTTCCTCTGGAAACTTCCTTGGCCAATGTGGCACCACATCCTAGTTCTATATCGTCAGGATGCGCTCCAAATGCTAAAATATCTAGTTTCATAATAAATTACTTCTCCCTATTGGTATCAAAAGTATTAAAAAGTAGAAAGAATCTAACGCTATTTTCAATCTGCAATCGTCTTCGCAAAAAATATATGCAATAAAAATTATCGAATCTTGTAATAAATTGAAAACTGATATCCCATAGCAAAGCATGACATCGGTCATAAGAAATCCGCATGTTTGAAGCTAACTTTACTCCGTATTAAAAAATACATAATGAGTTTAATGTTAATTATATTATCTGTAACAATTCTCCTTTTTATATGGGGAAAGTTTACACCAGATATTGTTGCATTGCTCTCTATGTTAAGCTTGTTTATTTTCGGTATTTTAGACCTGAATGAAACGCTAAGTGGTTTTAGTAATCCAACTGTGATTATGATTGCCGCTCTTTTTATTATAGGTGAAGGCTTATCGCAAACTGGGTGGACAGCATTAGCGGGTCAAAAATTTATAGACTTAGCCAAAAAAAGCTCTACAAGACTTTTATTGATTACAACGCTAGGTTCAGGATTATTATCTGGTGTAGTGAGCAATACAGGTACCGTAGCAACCTTATTGCCCGTTACCATTTCCTCTGCTTGGAGTATTGGCACATTACCTTCAAAATTGTTAATGCCTGTTGCATTTGGATCAAATACTGGCGGTTTGCTTACCTTAACCGGAACGCCACCAAATATCATAGTTAACAACACCATGGTGCAAAGTGGTCTTGAGGGTTTTTCGTTCTTCGAATTTGGACTCATTGGCTTACCACTTCTTCTCATAACACTAGTTTACTTTAAATACATTGGATGGCGACTTCTACCTTCAAACAAAACCAACAACAAACCTGTTGATATCAGTTCAACATTGCACAAATGGATTGAAGCTTATAAAGTTGAAGATGATTATTACCGTTTGAGGGTACGCTCAGTGTCACCATTACTGGGTACAAAAATCAACGACTGGAATTTTGAGGATAACCATCATGTGTCTATTCTAAGAATTAAAAGAAGGCATCCTAGTCTTTTAAAAGGTAATGATCCTTTTATTGAGTTTCCAGACAACGACTCAGAATTTAAATACCACGATATCCTAACAGTTAAAGGCGATACAGAAGCCATTAACGCCCTAATGATTAGATTCCGACTAGGCTTACTGCCATTAGAGCCGATTGCGGATGAGCTTAAAAACAATCTCATTAACCAAGAAGTTGGCATGACCGAAATAATTGTTACCCCAAAATCTGTATTGGTAGGTCGTAAAGTTAGAATTGGACGTTTCTTCAAACGGTTTGGTGTACAGCTTATGGCAGCTTCCAGAAACAATATCCCATTTACTGAGAGAGAAATAACCGTGAAAGCTGGCGATGCATTTTTAATAAGAGGTATCTGGAGCGATATTGAACAACTTAAAGCGCACCACGAAAACCTTGTCATTATTGGTAGCCCCGAAGGCATGGCCAAAACCGTTACTCATATAACATACAAATCATATATAGCACTAGCGGCACTTGTATTGATGATTGTTCTACTAGTTTTTAAAATTGTACCTGGTGCGATTGCGGCTTTAATTTCTGCCGGTTTGGTTCTTATTTCTGGTTGTATTCCTATAGCAAAAGCCTACAAAGGTATAAGTTGGGTAAGCGTTATTATGATTGCCGCAATGATTCCTATGGGATTGGCATTACAAAAAACAGGTACAGCACAGCTCATTGCAAATGGATTGGTTGAAAGCCTTGGGAATTTACATCCAGTAATGTTGCTAGGTGGTGTGTTTTTACTAACTACTGCATTTAGTCAGGTTATTAATAATTCTGCCACTGCTGTACTTATGGCACCTATTGTAATAATAGCAGCAAATACACTTAATATTTCAGCAGCACCGTTTATGATTGCTGTTGCCATAAGTGCATCAACTGCCTTTTTAACACCAGTTGGCACTACAACAAATGCAATGGTTATGACTGCAGGTGGCTATAAGTTTAAAGATTATGTTAGAGTTGGAGCGCCACTACTCCTACTCTTTTTTATAACAACATTAATACTCGTGCCAATAATATGGCCATTTTAAAATAAAGTATAATTAAATAATTATCTCATGGAAGCATTATTAACAAAAGAGCCTAAAATGAAAACTGAAGACCTTACCAAGTATGGCATTATAGATTCTAAAGTACATTGGAATTTATCGCCAGAAGAATTGCAAGCCATAACCGTTGAAAAGGGAATGGGAAAAGAAACTGCTAATGGCACATTGGCCATTAATACCGGGAAATTTACTGGACGCTCACCACAAGATAGATTTTTAGTAAAAGACGATTATACTAAAGACCGCGTTTGGTGGGGAAAAACCAATAAAGGGATTTCTCCTGAGAATTTCGATTATTTACAATTTGAAATAGAAAACTACTTGAGTGGCAAAGAAATATATGCCAGAGATGGTTATGTATGCGCAGATCCTAAGTACAAGATGAATGTAAGAACCATTACTGAATATCCATGGTCAAATATGTTTATTTACAATATGTTCTTAAGACCAACAGCAGAAGAATTAGAAAATTTTGAAGAAGAATGGTTAGTGCTTTGTGCTCCAGGATACGAATGTAAAGAACCAAAAAAACATGGTTTAAGACAGGGTAATTTTTCTATTCTAAACTTTACCAAAAAAATTGCGCTTGTAGGCGGTTCTGCTTATACAGGTGAAATGAAAAAAGGCATTTTCTCAGCTTTAAATATGATTTTACCTGTTGATAAAAACGTACTGCCAATGCACTGTTCTGCAAACGTGGGTGAAGATGGTGAAACCGCAATTTTCTTTGGTCTTTCCGGTACAGGAAAAACTACATTATCAGCAGATCCAAACCGTAAGCTTATTGGTGACGATGAGCATGGTTGGACCGCAGAAAATAGAATTTTCAACTTTGAAGGCGGTTGCTATGCAAAAACAATAGACTTGACGGAAGAAAAAGAGCCAGATATTTTTAGAGCCATTAAACCTGGTGCTATACTTGAAAACGTCATTTTCGACGAGAATAACAATGTAGATTATTTTGATAGCAGTATTACACAAAATACTCGGGTAAGTTATCCTATTTACCATATTGATGATATACAAGTACCGTCATACGCAGATAATCCAAAAAATATATTTTTCTTAACCTGTGATGCATTTGGCGTATTGCCTCCAGTTTCAAAATTGACACCTGGTCAGGCCGCTTACCACTTTATCTCAGGTTATACCGCTAAAGTAGCTGGTACCGAAGCTGGTATTACTGAACCTGTACCATCGTTCTCAGCATGTTTTGGAGAACCATTTATGCCGTTGCACCCCACTAAATACGCAGAAATGTTAAGTGAAAAAATGCAAGAAGCTGGCGTTAATGTTTGGTTGGTAAACACTGGCTGGAGTGGCGGACCTTATGGTGTTGGATCTCGTATTAAATTAAAATATACAAGAGCAATGATTACTGCTATTCTTGAAGGTCAGTTGGATAATGTTGATTTTGAACAACATCCAATTTTTGGATTGCACATGCCTAAGTACTGTCCAAACGTACCAACAGAAATGTTAGATCCCATGAATACTTGGTTGCAAAAAGGAGCTTATGTTAGCAAAGCCATACAATTGGCTCACTCTTTCCACTTGAATTTTGAAAAATTCGCAAGTGAAGCTTCCGATCAAATTTTAGAAGGTGGTCCACTAATTGATGAGCATCATCATTTAAACGACCATGTTTAAGTTCCATGATTGAAAGAGCCCATTCGTGGGCTCTTTTTTCATTTTAAAAAGCCAATAAATCTTTGATAAATAAAGATGAAGTTTAAACTCATAGTGATTTTAGTCACTATACAACTATTCACTTTCGCTCAGAATCCATCAGAAGACTTTTTAGGCTCATGGTATACTTATTGTAGCAACCACAGGCTCAATGAACGCTTAAGCATTAGTCCTTATGGCGAGTTACGTTTTTACGAACCCTCATCAAATTACAATCTTGCCTTTTTCTCTTTACGAGGTACATATCATATAAATCAAAAAACAACTATTGGTGGTGGCTATGCGTATTTGGATATCGATACTGTTTTTGAGTTTGATAATGAACCAAACGTACGCGAACACAGATTATTTGAACAGTACACATATAGCCACAAATGGAGTCGGATCAAAATAGTTCATAGAGCACAACTGGAACAGCGCTTTTTAACCTTTAGCAATAGAAATGAAATTCAGAACAGATTTCGTTATCGGATTGGTTTCAAATATGATTTAAATAAAGTATTCTTCTTAAAAATTACTGAGGAGCCCTTTTTAAATTTTCAAGATCAAGCATTTCATGAAAATCGTTTCTATGCAGGCATTGGCATAAATGTGATGCAAAACGCCACGCTTCAAATTGGATACCTAAAACAACATATCAGGAAGAACAACCTGAACCGCATCCAAATAGGAATAAGTTTTAGTACCGATGCCAGAAAATTAAATACTAAAGTAGGGCATTAATAGCTTGACCAATATCGGCTTTTAAATCTTTTGCATTTTCAATTCCAACAGAAAAACGTATCAGTTGGTTACTGATGCCAACGGCTTTTCGTTCATCTTCTGTCAAAAGTGCATGAGAGGTCAAATGCGGTGAGATTACGGTGCTTTCAACACCCGCCAAACTCATTGATGACTTAATAAGTTTAAGGTTTTTTTGAAAGGCGTAAGAATCTAACTCATCATTAAGCTCAAAAGATAACATGGCACCAAAACCGTTCATCTGTTTTTTAGCCAGTTTATGCTCTGGATGAGATTTTAAACCAGGATAATAAACGTGTTTAATATGTTTATGCCCATACAACCATTTTGCCAATTTACCGGCATTTTTAGTTTGAGCTTTTACACGCAAACCTAAAGTTTTCATACTTCGTTCCAACATCCAAACCGTCATATCACTAAGGCTACCACCAAGATTTTTGGAGGCATTCCAAACCCTTTCAATATGTTCGTTAGAGCCCGCAACAGCACCCGCGCATATATCGCTATGTCCACCGAGATACTTAGTTGCCGAGTGCATAATTAAATCTATGCCTAAATCGGCCGGATTTTGATTAATCGGAGACGCAAAAGTATTATCAATTGAGGTAATTATTCTTCTCTTTTTTGCAAATTTACTCAAGGCCTCAATATCCGTTATGGTCAATAATGGATTTGAAGGCGTTTCTATATGAATCAGTTTCGTATTAGGTTTTATAGCTTTTTTAAAATCTTCAATTTTATACCCATTGGTAAAGGTGTACTCTATTCCATATTTTGGGAACTCTTCCTTTATGAAATTTACGGTACCGCCATATAAGGTATTCTGAACTACCAAATGATCTCCTTTTTGAAGAAAAGCCAAAAACATGTGGCTTATTGCCGCCATTCCCGAACCAAATATCATTGCTGTATCAGTATGTTCAAGCGCTGCGATTTTTTTGGAAAGATATTCCTGATTAGGCGTATTGAAATATCTTGGATAACGTTTGATGTCAACATCTAAAAATTCATAGGATGAGCTCAAAAAAATGGGTGATACAGCACCTTTAAATTGCTTATCCTCTACTTCTCCAATATGGGTGCAAATGGTATTGAGACCTAGTTTTTTCATTAACCTAAAATAGTAATAAAAATAATGAATTCAATACAGAGCTACTTACTTTTATTAAGATAGTACATTACAATAACATGAGGTATTGTTATAGCCGCTAGGAAAGCAAAAAACAAGACTATAAATTGCATATTTATAAGCGTTGACACGTAATAAAAAATACCAAGACCCAATAAAGAAACCAACCAGTTTGGCAGTGAAGTTTTAATGTATCGAATTAAATCCACACGTTTAATATTGCCGTAAAGCTTTATGGTTTGATCAAGCAACGACGGAACGGAATGCCATACAATAAAGTAAATTGCAAACGCCCATAATAGCGAAGCAAGCTTGAATACTATGGCAAATAGCACTAATAAAAAAAGCTCATTTAAATAATTTAATGATGGTTTAAAATTTCTGTAATTCATGAAAAATGCCAACAAAAAAAGTGAAGTTGAACCTAACAAAAAGTATAAAAAATAGAATTTATCAAACATTAGTGCTGTTAGCTCATAGATAATGGATGAAGATTCTACGGCATTAAAATAAAAAAGCAATCCAAAAATAACACCACCATAACCTGTAAACATCAAACCTGTATTTAGGTCATTTTTAATTATATGCTTATAGAAATGTTGCTCTCCAAAATGAAAACAACTCACCAGCACAAATAGAATTAAAGCAACGATTGGAAATTGAAAAAACATGAATGCCATTGTTAGGATTATCAGAAGATATAATGACAAATAAGCATATGTCAATTTTGAAGATTTTTTGGATTTATTCAAAGCATATTTGATAAGTGAAATATCATTAGCGCCATGTAAAATACCAACAGATAAAATCAAAACATAGGCTAAATAACTCTCGTATTTATAGTTCAATTGAATTGTTAACCAAAGTAAAAAAATGGTTAGAACCAATCTAAATAATGAATTATTCATAATACAAACCTAGTAAAAATATGTTTTGTTTAATTTTTTTGTGAAAAATTTAAACATTTTATGTTTAATCTTTTTTAATTTTGATTAAACAAAAAAAATATTATCATGAAATTACTAACTAGCATGCTCGCAGACGTGAGCAAAATTGCAACGGATGATTACGTTGGCTTTACATTTTTTGTAGGATGTATGGCCATGATGGCAGCTTCGGCATTTTTCTTTTTATCAATGAACAGCTTTGATAGAAAGTGGAGAACTTCAATTTTGGTATCGGGATTAATTACCTTCATTGCCGCAGTTCATTACTGGTACATGAGAGATTATTGGGCTACTAATGCTGAATCTCCAACATTTTTCAGGTATGTAGATTGGGTATTAACAGTACCGTTAATGTGTGTCGAATTTTATTTGATATTAAAAGTAGCTGGTGCTAAAAAATCATTGATGTGGCAAATGATTTTCCTCTCTGTTGTCATGTTAGTTACTGGATATTTTGGTGAAGCGGTACATACAACTGATCCAGGACCTGCAATATGGGGATTAATCTCTGGTCTTGCGTATTTTGCTATTGTTTACATTATTTGGTTTGGGCAAGCAAAAAAATTGGCCGAGCAAGCTGGTGGTGAAGTATTGAAGGCACACAAAACGCTGTGCTGGTTTGTACTAGTAGGATGGGCTATTTATCCGCTTGGCTACATGGCAGGTACAGAAGGTTGGTACAGTTTTGTAGCAGATTGGGGATTGAATATGGATGTAATTTATAACATAGGTGACGCTGTGAATAAAATTGGCTTTGGTTTAGTTGTATACAGTTTAGCTGTGGCAGCAACTTCAACATCTGAAGCTTAAATAGCTACCAATCACTAAAACAAAAAGCCTCCCAAACGGAGGCTTTTTTTATACTTTAATGTTTTTCCAACGTCCTTTTCTGAACCATATTATTCCTATAATAGCAATCAACACCTCAGCAATAGTTATTGCTATAAAAACACCTAAAGGCCCTAAATTGAAAGTAAACGCAGTGATATAAGCAAATGGCAATTGAAATAACCAAAAGCAAATAAAGTTAATCCAAGTAGGTGTTTTAGTGTCTCCTGCACCATTAAATGAATTAATGACCACCATACCGTAGGCATAGAAAATATAACCTAGGGCAATTATCCGCAAACACAACGATCCGTTTTCAACAACCTCAGGCTCATCTGTAAATACAGCTATTATTTGAGGTGAAAATAACAAATAAGCAACAGAAATCAAGGCCATAAATATGGCACAATATTTCCCTACTTTCCAAACAGATTTTTCGGCTCTATCAACTTTATTTGCACCTAAGTTTTGCCCAACCAATGTGGCGGCAGCATTACTCATGCCCCATGCTGGCATTAAAGTAAAAAGCATAACACGAATAGCAATGGTATACCCTGCTAGGACCTCGCTACCAAATTCGCTCATAATGCGCATTAAAAAAACCCACGAGGAAGTTCCAATCAAAAATTGTCCAATACCACCTAATGAAACCCTAATGAGGTTTAACATAACAGCTACTTTAAGCACTAAATCTTTGAGTGAAATTTTGATGCTACTCCATCCATAAAACAACACTAATAATTGAAATACTACAGCACAACCACGGCCAATTGTTGTGGCTATTGCCGCACCAGATACTCCATATTCGGGTATTGGTCCAAATCCAAAAATAAAAATGGGGTCAAGAATTAAATTGAGCCCATTAGACAATACCAAAGCCCACATTGCTACGGAAGCATCTCCAGCACCACGAAATATAGCATTTATCAAAAAAAGCAACATAATGGTAACATTGCCACCCATAAGAATTTGTGTATAACCATATCCTTCATTTATCAACTCTTCGCTTCCACCCATTAATTGTAATATTTCTCTAGGGTAAACAACCCCAATCACTCCAATAATTGAGGCTACTGTAATACCTAAGAATATAACCTGTACAGCTGTATCCGATGCGCCTTTATGGTCTTTCTCGCCAATTCTCCGAGCTACAATGGCTGTTGCAGCCATACTAAGTCCAATAGCTACGGCATATATAAGGGTTACTACAGATTCGGTTAAACCAATAGTAGCAACAGCATTTACACTGACTTTTGAAACATAGAAAATATCTACAATGGCAAAGACCGATTCCATTAACATCTCTAATATCATGGGTACAGAAAGCATAAAAACTGCCTTGCGAATACTACCGGTAGTAAAATCTTGTGGTTTGCCAGATATGGCAATTTTAAAATAATTGAATACTGTTTTAATATTTGAAATTTGAAAACGCATAACTAATAATCACTTTTAAATTTTAATGTGAAGAATGAAAACCACAAACACTTTCGGTGGTTTTATGTGAATACTGATTTGTTGTTATGCCTTCATAAGGCTACAAATATGATTATTTTTTCTAAAAAATCAAGACTTTTAAAAGTGAAAGTAAAAAAAGAACAGTCCAAAGTATGGTTCTAATCCAATTTTTATTAACCAGCTTTATGCAAACATTCTCAACCGGTTTATTATTATCTATACTCTGATGCAAAGGGACAAATATTAAAAATGTAAGAGCCCAAAGCAATCCTATAATAACTATGCTTAAAAGTGTGTACCAATTTTGAAATTGCCAAACCTGTACTATAGCCATAATGAGTTGACCAACCATTAAGGGCAAAACAATTACTGTGACACGCTTTGTATAAGCCTGATGCCATTTCACCAAATTAGGAGTAGAATAATACCTAAAGCTTGGATAGATAATCAATTGCACTGCCCAAATAAGTACAACAAAACCAAAATCTATTAATAAACGGAAAAGTGCTAATGCCATAGTGTTATACTTTACGGATAGACCATGCCCATAGAACCAATAAAGGGTGTACAATCACCAAGCGTAACCAAGCCACCCAAGGCGCTACACATAAGCTGTTCTCAATGCACGACCCAATTTGAATAAAATACACATGTGAAGGTATAAACAAAATAAGAAGCGCAATTATGCCTTTTACTGCAAATGTCCGTGTTTTAGGTAGAGCAACACCAATGGCAAAAAGAATTTCAAGACAACCACTTAAATAATTGATAATGGTTGGATAAGGCAAATAATCTGGAATAAGGCCGAAATAAAAATCTGGATTTATAAAATGATAACTTCCAGCAAAAGCATAAAATACAATTAATAAAAACCGTAATCCTTTTATCATGTAAGCTTCCATTTATAATCCGTATGAACTTTTTTCAGAATTAAAAAGAATGGAATCCACCAAATAAAATCATTGGTTATTAGTGTGTAAATGAATTCAAAAGGAACATCACCTTTCAAATAATTAAAAACAAATCCAAGAGGTCCAAAAATTTTACCTAAAAAGCCCACAGCAACAATAGGCCAATGACGCATTGGGTTGTAGGACGCCCACCAATACCCCAAGCCATAAACGCCAATAACCATTCCCATACCTTGCCAAACCATAGGATGATTTAATGGTTGCATACCAACAAGTTGAAAAAAATGGTCAGGAAACAATACAACCCAACTTCCCCATAATACATTGTAGATTGCCGCTAAACGAAGCGTGAGTTTCATTATAGAAATTTATTTTATGAAAATGAGCTACTAGTCTTTTTTACCAATATTATTATAAGCCCTAATTAGCAATAATGCCCAAATAACGACTAAGACCGAAACTATAATAGAGAACCAAAAAACGATATCATCTGCCTCCATTATCAATTAATTTTAGGTATATCATTACACCTAAAAGCGTTGGAGCCCAAAGCCCAACAAAGATACCGTGCAATTTATCGCCTGTTAAAAATAAGTATTCTGCTACTATAATTATCACTGCGCATAACAACAACATTAAGAGGTTCGCAGATCCTAATTTTTTAATAAAGTTCATTCAATGGTTAGATTGTGGTGTGAAGTTAAACAAAATTCTGTTTCAAAATTGATCTGAACACAAAAAAATACTATTTGTAATAGATTCTATATTTTCTATAAGCGAAAAATGCAATAATTGTAATAATAGCAAGAGTAATAGCTATAAACTGAAAGCTGATTATTTGGTCGCCACTGGCATAGGCATGCAATCCTGAAAGATAGAAGTTAACCCCAAAATAGGTCATTAAAATACTTCCGAAAGTCAAAACAGAAAACAGGTTATAAAGCCATTTGCTTCGTAAACCTGGGATTAAGCGCATGTGTATGACAAAGGCGTAAAACATGATACTAATCAATGCCCAAGTTTCTTTTGGATCCCAACCCCAATAACGTCCCCAACTTTCATTGGCCCACATGCCGCCAAGGAAGTTGCCAATAGTAAGCATAACGATACCAACAGTTAAAGCCAATTCATTGACAATAGTTATTTCTTTGACACTCAATTTAACTCGCTCTTGATTCTCTTCATTGGTCAAAATCATTAGTAATAAGGCCACTAGCCCTAGAATCATCCCGATAGCAAAAGGTCCGTAACTAGCAACAATAACCGAAACATGTATCATTAACCAATAACCTTGTAATACGGGTTGCAGGTTACCAATTGCAGGATCCATCCAATTCCAATGCGCAACCATTAAAATTATGGAAACCACAAAAGAAGATGCAGCAATTGTTAATCTACTTTTTCTACCAAACAACAGACCAAATAACATCGTTGCCCAAGCTACGTATATCATAGATTCGTATGCATCACTCCACGGCGCATGACCAGATAAATACCAACGTGTTATCAATCCGCCAATATGAAAAATGAATAAAAAAATAATTATCCCAATCAAGATTTTTATCGAGATTTCTAACAACTTACTTCTAAATTTAATAATCTGCCATATAAGAAGAAAAAGCAATACTGTACTGGCATACATATACCAACTAAATAGACTTTTAAAAATATCGTATTTGTTGTATAATATCTCTGTTTCAACCTTTTGGTCGGACAGCATAACTTCACTACCAAATTTTTGTTGGGTAGCCTTAAAATCATCTAACAATTTATTGGCGTTGGTAAAATCACCAGTTTCTTTGGCATTGTTTAATGTCATTAAATAAAAGCTGAAACCGTTTTTCACAAAGTTGCCATAAAGCGAATCTTGTTGCTGGATTTCATTTTTAAATTTGCCATTTTTATACTCAAATGATGATACCCAAGTATTGTTTTCATCATTTGGAACGGGAAATATTTTTATTGATCGGCCTTCTATTAAACCAGACAATATACTCAACCTATTGTAGGCTTCCTTTATTTCTTTTTGGTCTCCGTTTGGTATTTGTGCACTAAAGGCCTCTTCCAAGTAAGGTTCTAACTTGTTGGTGCCATTTGGATTTATAAAATCTAATAACGTTGCATATTTTTGTGAAGTTGGTATACCAATAATAGACCGAACGGAATCTGCCTTATGCCTTGCTAAATATATAATTGGCATGTTGTACCACAGCCTTGGACTTTCCTGTATGGACAGCAATATTTGAGTAGCATCAATGCCTTCATAATTATCTTTTTTGCTCAGCTTTCTCAATACTTCAGAAGCAAATGTGTGCATTGGCATCATGCGACCACTAACATCCTGAATCACCATCTTTGCAAACTTATCCGCATGCACCTTGGGTGTTATATTGGCTTTTAAAATAGAATCCAATTGCGCTTTAGTAGGCCTGATATTTTTTGTAGTAGTATCATGCTGATGCCCATCAGCTTGAGAATTGTTTTGCGAAAAACCTGTTACTGCAAAACATAAAGCTAAAATAGTTAAGAGCTTTGCTTTTTTCTTTTTCAATTTTTCAAGCTGTTTGCGTAGTTCATCAAAGCGGGTGTTTTTTGAAAACATTATAGCCAATAAACCAAAATACAGCAGAAAATACCCAGCATAAGTAATATAAGTTCCCCACATATCGTGGTTTACGGATAGTATTGTGCCACGTTCATCTGGGTCATAACCAGATTGAAAAAAACGGTAACCTTTATGATCCAATACATGGTTCATGTAAATTCTATAATCGAAATCTCCATTTTCTTTGTCAAAAACGGTGACTTTACTTTCAAAGGATTTTGGTACATTTTCAGTACCAGGATACTTTTCGGCTATAAAATCGTTTAGCTTCATCTCAAAAGGCAGATCAATAACTTTGGAGCCATATAACAAGGAAATATCGAGACCTCCGACAGTAACATTTTCAAAGCCGTTAAAGCTACCTTGACCACCTAAAAGCCCAACCTCTTTGGTTTCTCCATTGGCTGTGATGTTAAGCACAACGCCATCTTCGTCATTTTTTAAGATTCTAGATTTTTTGACGATACCAAAATTTCCTTTTACAACAGGTTTTGGAAAGACCAACTGCATATTTTCAATCACATACCGGGAACGCAACGCCAATGGTTGTAGACTATCCTTTAGCAACTTACCTTGAGACATTGTTGCCATAGTAAGATACTCACCTTCATAAGGAGACTCTATAAACAAACCATCTTCTGTGTTTGTAATATTTATGGCGCCTTCTTGGTATTTGTTTAATGAAAATAAAATGTTATGAAGGCTTTGCACTTCGCCATCTTTTAGAAAATGATTGTGTGGTTTCCCATTTGTAGCCTCAACAATTTTTAAATAGGATTCGCCATTTTCATCTGGAATAATGTCTTTTTCAGCACCGGTTATAAACGCTTTGAGCTCTAAAGTTACTGGTGTACCACCATAATTATAAGTTTCCTTAAACTTGTTGTTTAAACGCGGTGAAAAATCGACTTCTTCTTCAAAATTATATTGTTGCAATTGTCCATTAATTTCATAATCGCCAACAATTTTGCCTTTGATATAAGTTTTAAGCGAAAGCATTTGACTAGCCGTTTCACCTTCTCGAATTGGCATAGCGCCTTCGTATCCTATGTAGCGCGTTACAAATGCGCCAACCAGAATTAAAATAAATGATAAGTGAAGCGTTAAGGTTGCCCATTTTTCTTTTCGCCATAAACGAAAACGTACAATATTACCCAAAAAGTTGATCACAAAAAACACCATTATGGCTTCAAACCACCAAGCATTATAAATAAAATGCCTTGTATATGGTGTTGGTGAGGTTTCCATATTTCGGTCTAGAATTGTACCAGTTGCCATGGCAACCGCAAACACAATAAATAATACGGCAGTGAGTCTTGTTGAGAAGAGAAAATTAGCAATCTTTTTTTCCATAGTGCGTGGCTAAAATTAGCTCGTGCAAAGATAATGCTTTTAACGCTTTTCAACTTCTGCCTTGAAATCAAAAAGTTGTTAAATTTTCACTTTGAGTTAAAACATTATGCCTTTTGGGATTTTAAAAGTTGGTTTTGTTCTTCCATCAAGGTATTCAAGTTACTTAAAAGCTCAATATCCTTAGGTGTTACAACGGTTTTATCATTGGTATCCTGAGCTTTTCGTTTTAAGCGGTTCATGAATTTAACCACTAAAAAAATGGTGAAGCCAATGATTGCAAAATCTAACGATACTTCAATGAGTTTACCATAAGCTATGGCAACCTCGGTAACGGTTGTGTTTCCTGCAGCATCCAAAACAGCATCACGCAAAACGAGTTTTTTATCTTGAAAGTTAACACCATCGGACAGCAATGACAATGGTGGCAACAATACTTCTTTGGCCAAAACATCTATAACCTTATTGAACGCTGCGCCAATGATTATTCCTATTGCCATTTCCATCATGTTGCCTTTTACGGCAAACTCCTTGAATTCTTGAAAAAGTTTCATATATAGTTGCTATTTGTAAGTTGATATTATTAATGTGTAATGCTAATATCTGCTTATTTTATCAATACATCCAAAAAAATTAAATGCAATCTTATCATAGTTTTTATCCAGTGGCATTTCTTATTACTTTAGCGCTATGATTTCTATTGTACTTTTAGGCGCGGGCAAAGTTGCTACCCATTTTTACGAATCGTTTCAAGCATCAAAAGGTATTGAAGTAAAACAATGGTACAATAGATCAATTGAACGTTTGAAACCTTATGAGAGTCAGATAGCCGTAACAAATGATCTGACTATTTTAGAGGATGCGGATATCTATATAATTTCGGTGAATGATGACGCTATTGCACAACTGTCTAATGATTTAACCTTTGAAAATCGTTTTTTAGTGCATACTTCGGGTAGTGTTGGGCTGCACGATTTGGACAAAAAGAACGTACGTGGCGTATTTTACCCCTTACAAAGTTTTAGTGACGGTGCCGATTTAAATTTTGAAGATGTGCCTATTTGCATTGAAAGTGAAGATAAATCGAAACTTCCGTTACTAAAAGAAATTGCACAAGCTATTAATAGCCCAGTTTATAAAATTAATACCGAACAGCGTAAGGTGCTACATCTCTGCGCCGTTTATGTAAATAATTTTACAAATCAGCTTTATCGTGTTGCACATGAAATTAGCGATGCTAAAAGCATTAACTTTGATATTTTAAAGCCATTGATACTGGAAACCGCAAAAAAAGTTCAGGATATGTCGCCTTACAGAGCGCAAACCGGACCGGCATTAAGAAGAGATAAAAAGACGATAAAAAAACATTTGAAACTAATTGAAAAAGACGAGCATAAAACTATTTACGAATTGTTGACCGCTTCGATACAGAAAACTCATGGAAGATAAAAGCTATAAAGAACTGCTAGCTCATATTTCAACATTTATTTTTGATGTAGATGGTGTGCTAACCGATGGTAGTGTAACCATTACTACAGATGGTGAGATGCTAAGAAAAATGAACATAAAAGACGGGCTTGCCTTAAAAACTGCTGTTGATGCAGGTTTTAATGTGTGTATTATTTCTGGTGGCTCCAACGAAGGCGTACGTAAACGGTTGACAGGATTAGGCATTACAGATATTTATTTAGGTTCACACCACAAAGTAGACCAACTGGATGAGTACATGGATATTTATGATATTAAACCTGAAGCTGTATTGTACATGGGAGACGATATCCCAGATTTTCCCGTTATGAAAATAGTAGGCTTACCTTGTTGTCCGCAAGATGCCGTACCAGAAATCAAAGCTGTTAGCAAATATATATCCCATAAAAATGGTGGCAAAGGTGCTGTAAGAGATGTTATTGAACAGGTACTTAAAGTCCACGGAAAATGGGACAATAACTTTAATGCAAAATACGATTAATGCCTAGAGGAAGAAGACATAGCACAGGTTTCGGATACATTGGGTTTGGCAATAGTCAAACTACATTTAACCAAAGTTCCAAAAAGCCTTTTTCCGTTTACAAACAAAAGCTTGACCTTGAAGCCCACCTTCATTACGAAATGGATTTTTTACACAAAAACCTAAGTAAAGAAGATAAACAAAAAATTAAGGATAAAATACGAAAACAAGAACGTAAAGTGAGCCAAAGAACCACTGTCATAACAATTATTGTCTTTATTGGAGTTGCCTACCTAGCCTATTGTTTGATTTCACAAATCATGTCGCGTTAACCATGATACATTTTTTAAATTTGATAAGGTGGAAAAACCTACTCATTATTGCGCTATCCCAAATTCTTGTAAAATACGCTTTGTTAGAACCTTTGCAGTCGGATTACGACATTAGTATTACCTTGACTTTTTCTGGATTTATAATGCTTTTATCTGCAACGCTTTGTATTGCAGCTGCAGGTTATATCATTAATGATATTGAAGATGTGGAAGCTGACCTTATCAACAAACCACATAAGGTTGTTGTTGGCAAATACATGTCTACCAAAACAGCGACCAATTGGTTTATTGCGCTAAATTTTATTGGCGTTATTTTAGGTTTTCTAATATCCTATGCAGTAGAAAAACCAAACCTTTTTGTGATATTCGTTATTTGTTCTGCGCTATTGTATTCCTATGCAACATTTTTAAAACACATATTACTTTTGGGCAATATTATTATGGCATTAATGACCGCAGTATGTATTTTACTTGTTGGTGTTTTTGACCTTATACCAACAATGAGTATGTTCAATAGAGATATACAAGTATTCTTTTTAAAGCTTATTTTAGATTATGCCATATTTGCTTTTATGCTAAACTTTATAAGAGAACTTGTTAAAGACATTGAAGATGTTGATGGCGATTATAAAATTAGCGTTAAAAGTCTACCTATTGTTTTGGGTCGTGATCGTGCTGGTAGAATTGTGTTTTTCTTATCGCTTGTGCCACTTGTCTGTTTAATTATGTATAGTGTTAATAATTTATCTAAACAACCTTTAGCACTGGTTTATGCGCTTTTATTTTTAGTTGGGCCACTTATCTATTGCAGTTTAAAACTATACAGCGCTTCGCATAAAAAGCATTTTAAACATGTCAGTTCGGTTTTAAAACTCGTTATGGTTTTGGGGGTGTTGTCCATGTTGCTCTTTCAATTAATCCTTACCAAATAATGCTCAAAGATATCACTGAACAGTATCGTATCATCTTAGCTTCAGCTTCTCCACGAAGGCATAAATTTTTGAAAGATTTAGGACTGGAATTTGAAATTAAACTAAAACCGGTTGAAGAAATCTATCCAGAGCATCTTCAAAAAGAAGCAATAACGGATTACCTTTCAAAACTAAAATCAGAACCATTTCAACATGAATTGCAAGCAAAAGATATTCTTATTACGAGTGATACGATAGTATGGCACAACAATCATGCGTTAGGAAAGCCGAAAGATGCTCATGAAGCTTTTAATATGATAAAGTCCTTGAGCAACGCTACACACGAAGTAATCTCATCTATTTGCTTTACTACAAAAACAAAGCAAAAAATTGTAAGTACCTGTACAAAAGTAAGCTTCAAAAAATTGACGGATGAAGAAATTGAATATTATATTACCAATTTTAAACCCTTTGATAAAGCTGGTGCTTATGGCATACAAGAATGGATTGGCGCCATAGGAATCACAAATATTGAAGGCTCATACAACAATGTGGTTGGCTTGCCAACACATCTGTTTTATGAAACGTTAATTAACATTGTAAATAGTAATTAAGGTTTTATTTTTATAAAAAATTGAAAAAATGAACAAGAATAATACGTTAAGACCCATCGTGGTTTTTCTAGCGGTTTTGTCTGTTTTGGTACTATTGTTATCCTGTGAAAAGAACAAAAAACAGAGCAATACTGACAATACCATTGCGCTAGCCAAAATAAAAACCGAAGAAGATGTACCACCTAAACAACCGCTTTCAAAAGAATTTAAAAATTATTGGTACGCTGGCGAAGCAGAAATAACATCCTACAAGTTAGAACAAGCACGCTATGGCGAGTTACGAAACGGGAATGCTATTTTGGTTTACGTTACCGAAGATTTTTTACCAGAAACACAAGTAAAAGCTGATAATTACAGTAAAGATAATGTTCCTGTTTTAAAATTGAATGCCACAAAAAATTTCAATACTGGCATATATCCGTATTCCATTATGCAAAGTACGTTTTATCCTGTGGCCAATAACCAGCACACCTTAAAAATTTCGGCATCGGTGCAAGAATGGTGTGGTCATGTGTACACGCAATTAAATAACAGAAATCAATTTGAAATTATGTCGCACTCCTATTTTCAATCTGAAGGTGATGAAGATTTTAAAGTCGATAAGACTTGGACAGAAAATGAACTGTGGACAAAACTCCGTATTGACCCAAAAACGCTTCCAACCGGTAGTATTGATATAATACCAGCATTAGAGTTTATAAGACTCAAACATATTCAATTTAAAGCATACAAAGCTAATGCTACTTTAAAAGGTAATGTGTATACGCTGTATTACCCAGAACTAAACCGAAGATTAAATATTAAATTCAACTCTGAATTTCCATATGAAATATTAGGATGGAATGAAACTATACCAAGTAGTTTTGGACCAAATACAGAACTTTTAACCACAAAAGCTACCAAGCTAAAAACAATTAAATCCGCCTATTGGAGCAAAAATAGTAATGCTGATGAAGTATTACGAGAAAGACTAATGTTGCAATAGGTTATAAGAAACGGGCTATCTTTGTTAAATAAAATAACTTGACATGATAGACTTTCTTCAAACATACCGTTCCGAGATAATCTCCAGTACAGTTCTTTTGGTTATAATGTTCATTATTAGAACCATAATCGTAATTTCTGTAAAGCGCATAGGTAAACGCAGTGGTACTACAGAAGCACGAGCCAGACTTATTGGCCGTTATGCAACTGTACTATTGGTGCTTATTACTTTGCTTGTTTTTGCACTTATCATTGGGGTTAATAGAGAAGAAATTGCTTTGGTATTTTCATCGATTTTTGCTGTTATTGGCATAGCGTTATTTGCCATTTGGTCTATACTTAGCAACATTACGTCTGGTGTTATAATGTTCTTTTCCTTTCCCTATAAGGTTGGCGATAAAATAATTATTCATGATAAAGATTATCCAATTGAAGCCATAATACAGGATATTAGAGCTTTTCAGATTATCTTAAAAGAAGACAATGGCAATATAGTTACCTATCCTAACAATCTTATTTTACAAAAAGCAGTAACATTAGTGCAAAAAGATGCACTTAGCCATTCAGAAATTCTGTAATTTGTTTTTACAATGGTTAAAAAACGTACACAACATTCCAAAAAATACATCGGTCAAGTTCCAGGAACCTTAGTTTATACTGGCAAAAAATCTGATAAGGATTTTCAAGTTGAATGCTTTGACTATACAAAAGAAGAGATTGAAGAATCCATACTTTTAAATATTGGAGACGCCAAGGATTACAAAGAAACACCATCGGTAACTTGGATAAATGTTGACGGACTGAAGCATACCGACAAAATTCTGGATATCGGACAACAATACAACCTACATCCTTTGGTATTGGAAGATGTTGTAAACACCACACAACGACCAAAAATAGATGAGTATGACGATTATCTTTTCATTGTACTCAAAATGCTATATTACGATAAAGACGAAGTGTTAGCCATTGAGCAGGTAAGCTTTGTTTTAGGAAAAAATTACGTACTCACATTTCAAGAAGCTGAAGGTGATGTTTTTGGCACCATTAGAGACCGATTACGGGCAGATAAAGGTCGCATTCGTGGTATGAAATCCGATTACTTGCTGTATGCTTTAATTGATGCCGTTGTAGACAACTATTTTAGTATAATTGAAATATTGGGCAACAAAATTGAAGATTTAGAAACGGAGTTGTTTACAGGTAATGCCAGAGAAAATGTCAATATCGAAGTGCAACAATTAAAGCGTGAAATACTTAAGGTAAGGCGTGCCATTTTCCCCTTGCGAGATATAATAAACCGTGTCGAAAAAGGCGAACACCCCTTAATTTACAAACGCACAATTACCTATTTTAGAGATATTTACGACCATTTAATTCAAGTATCGGAAAACATTGATATATATCGCGAAATGATTTGGAGTTTAATGGACATGTACATGACTACAATTAGCAACCGCATGAATGAAGTCATGAAAGTCCTTACCATAATGTCTTCCATTTTTATTCCCTTATCTTTTTTAGCAGGTCTTTACGGAATGAATTTTGAATACATACCAGAACTAAAATACCAAAACGGATATTTTGTGCTCATTGGCGTCATGTTTCTCATATTTGTGGGATTGATATTTTATTTCAAGCGAAAGAAATGGCTGTAACTACAACACCCTAAACTTACACTTTAAACTTTTCTCTTCATACTTTACACTTTACACTTAAAAAACAACAGTTAAATAATTCAAAAAAACAACGTCTCACCTATTGACTTTTTTACCTTTGGAAAGTAACTAACAAATTCTATGATGCACCGCATAAAACTTACTGTTTTATTAGTACTCACGGTATTACTTCAAATAAACGCCCAACAACCAAAAAAACTTAATTCCTCACAAATCTACGAAGCTATACAAAAGCTAAACGTTTTGGCTTCGGTTTTATATGTAGCCGCACATCCGGATGATGAAAATACACGACTTATTTCGTATATGTCCAATGAAGTGAAAGCTCGCACTGCGTATTTATCATTAACACGTGGCGATGGTGGCCAAAATCTTATTGGACCAGAATTAAGAGAATTGCTTGGCGTAATTCGTACGCAAGAATTATTGGCCGCGCGCAACGTTGATGGTGGCGAGCAATTGTTTAGCAGAGCCAACGATTTTGGCTATTCAAAACATCCAGATGAAACTCTGAATATTTGGGATAAGGACAAAGTTTTAGCCGATGTGGTTTGGGCTATCCGCCAATTTAAACCAGACATTATAATTAACCGTTTTGACCACAGAACACCAGGCAGAACGCATGGTCACCACACTGCATCAGCCATGTTAAGTATGGAAGCTTTTGATTTATCGAACGATAAAAACCAATTTACCTCACAATTAAAATATACAGATGTTTGGCAACCCAAGCGTATCTTTTTCAATACCTCTTGGTGGTTTTATGGCAGTCGCGAAAAATTTGCCCAAGCCGATAAACGCAACATGCTAAATTTTGATATTGGTGTCTATTATCCCTTAAAAGGCTTATCTAATAACGAAGTGGCTTCGCTGGCAAGTAGCCAGCATTTGTGCCAAGGTTTTGGCCGTTTATCACAACGTGGCACTCAAGATGAATATATTGAATTTCTTAAAGGCGAACCCTTAAATGGCAACTATCCATTTGAAGGTATTGACACAAGTTGGAACCGCATTAAAGGCGGAAACGCTATTGGTGAAATTTTAAACACCGTAGAAACCAACTTTAATTTTAAAAATCCTGCGCAACACATTCCAGATTTGGTTAGGGCTTACAAAATGCTCCAAACTGTTGAAGATAAACACTGGAAAACCCAAAAATCAAAAGAGTTAATTGCCATTATTGAAGCTTGCGCAGGTTTGTACTTAGAAGTTTCTGCAAACACACCAACAGCAACTAACAACGAAACTATTCAACTAAATATTGAAGCTGTAAATAGAAGTGATGTTTCAATTGATTTGATTTCTTACAAATTAACTTCAGAAAAAAATCCAATTTCAAAAAACATAGCACTTAGTGAAAATCAAAAAATCAACCTAAAAGAAAGTATTTCTATTCCCAAAAGCGCCAATCACACTAACGCGTATTGGCTTAATAAAAAAGCCTCATTAGGAATGTACACAGTTGAAGATGAAACGTTAATAGGAAAACCCGAAACACCAAGAGCTGTAAACGTAACCTTCAATTTAAATATTGAAAACGTGCTTATTACCATAACCAAACCAGTTATTTACCGCTATTCCAAACCCGATAAAGGTGAACTGTACAGACCGTTTGAAATCATTCCACCGGTTTCGGCTCGCCTAAAAAACAAGGTCATCATTTTTGAAAACGATCAACAAAAGGATATTGAAGTCATTGTAAAAGCTGGTCGCGATGCTGTTGAAGGTTATGTGCAATTGGCATATCCTAACGATTGGGAAGTGTATCCAAACCAACAAAAAATTGAAATCGTCAATAAAGATGATATTCAAAAAGTAGTGTTCACCGTTATTCCACCAAAAAACCAATCCGAAGGTTTAATTACACCAATGGTAAATTTTAATGACGAATTTTACACACGTGAAGAAGTAGAAATCAATTACGCACATATTCCCTTTCAAACCGTGTATTTGCCCAGCGAAAGTAAAGTGGTGCGTTTAGACATTCAAAAACGAGGAACAAATATTGGTTATATTGAAGGTGCTGGCGATGTAGTACCCGAAAGTTTGCGCCAAATTGGCTATAATGTTACCATTATCAAACCTGAACAGATTTCTGCAGATAACCTTTCAGAATTTGATGCTATTGTCATGGGAATTAGAGCCTATAATGTTTTGGACGAACTAAAATTCAAGCAAAAACATTTGTTCAGCTATGTTGAAAATGGTGGCAATCTCATTGTGCAATACAATACCAGCAGACGTGTAAAAGTAGATAATATTGCGCCTTACGATTTAAAACTCTCGCGTGACCGCGTCACTGATGAAACCGCTGAAATCCGAATTTTAAATCCTGAACATCCGCTACTCAATTTCCCGAATAAAATAACCGCAAAAGATTTTGATGGTTGGGTACAAGAACGTGGTTTGTATTTTCCAAACGAATGGAGTTCTGAATTTACGCCATTACTTTCGGCAAACGACAAAGGCGAATCGCCAAAAAATGGTAGTTTGCTCGTTGCCAAATACGGAAAAGGCAACTATATTTACACAGGCTTGAGCTTTTTTAGGGAATTCCCAGCTGGTGTTTCTGGCGCTTATCGTCTATTTGCCAATTTACTTTCAGCAGGGAAAGAGGAATTATCATCTTCTAAATTCAACGATTAATCATGGAACAACAGCAAAACCAAAAACAACCATGGTCAAAATCCTATACTTTAGTATTGGTAGCAAACCTTATTTATATCATTCTGTTTTACCTAATAATGAAAGCCTTTTAGTATGGTATTAAGTTGGATAGATTGGGTTGTGCTTGCTTCTACCCTATTATTTATTGTTGGTTATGGTACTTGGAAAACAAAAAACCAAAAAAGTGTACAAGACTATATAAAAGGTGGAAACTCCACAAAATGGTGGACAATTGGATTGTCCGTTATGGCAACACAAGCCAGCGCCATTACCTTTTTATCCACAACTGGTCAAGCTTTTTCTGACGGTATGGGTTTTGTGCAATTCTATTTTGGATTACCCATTGCCATGGTCATCATTTGCTTGGTGTTTATTCCATTATATCATAGACTAAAAGTATACACGGCTTACGAGTTTTTAGAAAACCGTTTCGACCTCAAAACCAGAACGCTAACAGCAGTTCTATTTTTAATTCAGCGTGGTTTGGCCGCAGGCATTACCATTTTTGCACCGGCCATTATTTTATCGATTCTTTTAGGAATAAACATCGTTTACCTCAATATCATTATTGGTGTTTTGGTAATTATTTACACGGTTTCTGGTGGCACCAAAGCCGTTACCGTTACCCAAAAACAACAGATGTTTGTCATTTTTGCGGGTATGTTGGCCGCCTTATTCATCACATTGAATTTAATACCTGAAGAGGTTTCCTTCACCGATGCTTTGAATATTGCTGGCGCTAACGGCAGAATGGAAATTCTGGATTTTTCATTCGATTTAGAAAACCGATATACCATTTGGTCAGGTTTAATTGGTGGTACGTTTTTGGCGCTATCGTATTTTGGAACGGATCAAAGTCAAGTGCAACGTTATTTGTCTGGTAAAAATGTGAAGGAAATGCAAATGGGCATGATTTTTAACGGTTTGCTAAAAGTACCCATGCAATTTTTTATTCTTTTGGTAGGTGTCATGGTATTTGTGTTTTATCAGTTTAATCCATCACCTTTAAATTTTATTGATGCTTCAACAGAAGCTGTTTTGACTTCGGAATATGCCGAAGACTATAAAACGCTTCAGGAACAACAAAATGCGCTATTTCTTCAAAAACAAGATTTAAGCCAGCAGTTGGTAAGGTCTGATGATACAGAAGTTAAATCAAAAATTGCCCAATTAGACAGCATGGATAAAGCCAACCGCTTGCAGGCAAAATTTTTGATTAAAAGCGCTATAGATTCTGTTTATAAAAATGAATACACGAAGCTTAAAACCGAAGTTGAACGTTTAAAACTAAATCCAAAAAGCAGTGAATATCTCGAAAAGTCAGAAGTCTTGACGCTACTCTATAATGAAGCAGCAAAAGACACGGCAACCAACGATAGGGATTACATGTTTATTCGTTTTGTTTTAAATCATCTTCCAATCGGACTCATCGGGCTTTTGTTAGCAGTAATTTTATCTGCAGCGATGTCATCTACAGCATCAGAAATAAATGCATTGGCAACAATAACTTCAATGGATTTATACAGTAGAAATTTAAAAGAAGAAAAAGATGATGCACATTTGGTTAAAGCCACAAAATGGTTCACTCTTGGTTGGGGAATCATAGCCATTATTATTGCATGTTTTGCAAACTTAGCCGAGAATTTAATTCAGTTGGTAAACATTATCGGTTCTATCTTTTATGGAAATGTTTTGGGTATATTCCTATTGGCGTTTTTCTTTAAGCATATAAAAGGGAATGCTGTTTTCACAGCGGCTTTAATAACTCAATTAGTCATTATTTTAGGATGGTGGCAAGATTGGATGCCTTATTTATGGCTTAACCTATTTGGTTGTGCTTTGGTAATTTGCATTGCCAACCTTATACAATTAAGCCAAAAATCAAAACCTTAATTTTCAATTGACAGTGCCATAAATGTTAAAGTATAGTTAAAATCTGGTTATTTTTCAGTAATATTAAGGCTTAAAATCTACCCAAACCTTAATATGGAGAATATATCTACACGCTGTTTGCTATTAATCTTTTTCTTTTCATTAGTATTAAATAGCCAATCTAAAATTGACAAGATTACGAAATTCACCAACTCGACTGATGCAACGGTGACTTATAGCTCCACTAGCGACAGAATTGAGTTTATTAAGTTCCAAAATTCTAAACCATATATCGCAAAAGGTGATACAAATACTGATAAATCATTGAACTTCATTTCAGAATCTGATCTTTTCGGAAATTTAAATCGTAATGATTTCAGTTTAGAAAAATCACAAACTGACACTCATGGGCAAACTCATATTACACTTAGGCAAAATCACAATGGAATTCCTGTTTTTGATGGACTGTTAAGATTTCATTTTGATGCACAGAATAATATTACTGGCATAAACGGCAATTATTTCGAAAACATAAAAGTGTCCTCAACACCAAATATTTCTGAACAACATGCCAGCACAATAGCATTAGTAACTATTTCAAACCAAAACTTAAATAGGTCTGGTATGGAATTATTCATCCATAAAAATGAATTGGTTATTTACCCTAAAGGTATAGTGATGGGACATATAACTACAAACCATTTGGCGTACCATATTGAAGTAAGAAATAATACAGACGTTAGGGAATATGTTTTTGTTGATGCCCATAATGGAGAAATTATTGATCAGTTTACAGGTATAGCCCATGCTATAAATAGAATTGTTTATGAAGGCAATACAAATCCCTCGAATATAGTTTGGCAAGAAGGCGATGCATTTCCCGGATCATTGACCATTTGGCAACAAAACGAGGTTGTTGCTTCGGAGCATGTCTATAATTTTTTTAAAAACGCCTTTAATTATATTTCGTTTGACAATGCTGACGGACAAATGATAACCATAAACAATAATCCTGGGCTTAACTGCCCAAACGCAAGCTGGAACGGTTTTTCGGCTAATTATTGTAACGGTACGGCAACTGATGATGTTATTGCACATGAATGGGGACATGCCTATACAGAATACACCAACAACCTTATCTATGCATGGCAATCTGGTGCAATAAATGAAGCCTACTCAGACATTTGGGGAGAAACAGTTGACCTACTGAACAGTTATCAAGATACAGGTGAAGACTTGTCCCTGCGAACAAGCTGTAACAGTTCTGACCGTTGGCGCATGGGAGAAGATGCCACAGCATTTGGTGGTGCTATTAGAGATATGTGGGATCCGACCTGTAATAATGATCCCGGTAAAGTTTCAGACACCGAATACTGGTGTACCACAGGAGATCAAGGTGGCGTACATATCAATTCTGGAATCCCAAATAAAGCCTATGCACTTCTCGTAGATGGTGGCACGTTTAATGGCTATACTATCACCCCAATAGGTTTTACAAAAGCTGCCCATATTTTTTGGCGCGCACAAAGTCAGTATCTAACAGCAACAAGTGACTTTTTTGCGCTTGCAGATGCTTTGGAAGCCTCAGTCAATGATCTTTTAGGAGTTAATCTAGAAGGGCTTTCCACGACTAATACGCCTGCG
Source organism: uncultured Flavobacteriaceae bacterium (assembly GCA_964434705.1). GTDB lineage: Bacteria > Bacteroidota > Bacteroidia > Flavobacteriales > Flavobacteriaceae > Winogradskyella. The sequence goes on along the minus strand of CAYSVY010000017.1, from coordinate 51,316 downwards.
GGATTATCTGGTGAAATTATTAATACTACCGATGTTAATCAAGTGAATAATGCCATTTTAGCAGTGGAGATGCGCATGAGTCCTGATGCTTGTAACTTTCAACCCTTACTTGGGCAAACTCCAGACCCATGCCAAGCCGCCACAACCAATCCAATATTCATTGAAGATTGGGAAACAGGTATGGATGGCTGGACCATTTCACAATTACCAACAAATCCGGGAACATGGGAAAGCCGTGATTGGACTTTAGAAAACAACTTGCCCAAGGGCAGAACTGGTACCGGCATTTTTGGCATTGACCCTATTAATGGCGATTGCAATACCGATTTAGAAAATGGTGTTATCAGGTTGGAAAGTCCAGTCATTAACATTCCCGATTACAGTGTTGGAACGAATGAAATGATAATTAACCATTACATATCAACAGAAACCAATTGGGATGGTGCCAATATAAAATACAGTCTAAATGGTGGTGCTTGGGAAATACTTCCAGCAACAGCCTTTTTGCATAACCCTTATAATGGCACTATTAATCCCGCTTCAATTGGCAATGACAATCCTATGGCTAGCGAAGAAGCATTCACAGGATCTGATCAAGGTTCAGTTAGTGGCAGTTGGGGACGAAGCATCATTGATTTAAGTCAAATTAATGTAACGGACAACACATCTGTGCAATTTAGATTTGAAATGGGCACCGATGGCTGCAATGGCCGTGAAGGTTGGTATATAGACGAAATTGTAATTTACAACTGTAACTTTGTATTAGCAGTTCAGGATTTTGAGAGTATTTCAGAAGCGATGATAATTTTTCCAAATCCGTCAAGCGGTATATTTACAATAAGAAAAACTTCTGAAATTGCATTACTAAGTGCAGATGTTTATGACATCAATGGAAGGTTGATCAAAACCGTTGATTTATCAGATTTACAATTCCAAAAGAAATTTGATTTATCAGAAGCTAACTCGGGTATATATTTTGTTCAGATTACTGCCAATAATTCGAAAGAGACATTCAAGATTATTAAGAAATAAAAAAAGCAACTCGTATGAGTTGCTTTTTAAATACAAAGTGTGCGTGCAAATTACATAGCACCCCATTCTTTAAGTGAGTCTTTATTCATTTTCACATAGCCAGCATTTCCAGATTTCTCGGCATCAGCTAAAGATGCTTTTGCTGCCTTGATTGCTCCAGCCTTATCGCCTGCTTTTGCATAGATCAATGATTTTTGTCTTAGATGCCAAAACCTAGGCTTTTCAATCATACCCAAAGCTTTATCCATCCATTCTTTAGCCTTATTAATGTCTTTTCTAGCATTCATATAATAAACAGCTGAAGCATAATAATCACCTGCAGATGGCCCATTCATAACTCTATCTATTGCGGCACTCACTGTTTTGTCTGTTGGTACTGTAATTGGAATTCCAGCATAAGATCTCTCCCAAATAAGCTCAAGTGTAGCACTATCGTCTTTAATATTGTTTAAATCTATGGCAAATGTTTCCACAGTAAAAGGAATTTCTTGAACAGCAACTTTAGCAGTAGCAACAACTTTAGAATCATCCCAATTTCTTGGTGTCCCCCAATTTTCAGTATCACTATACAGCATCACATCCCATTGTTTTGCTGAATTTAATTTTGTAAATATAGCATAAGTTCCAGCTTTAACATCTTGACCTGCAAAGGTGACATCATCACTAAAGGTTATTGTTGTATTTTTATTGGCTCCTGTTCTCCAGACTGTTCCCCAAGGCTCTAAATCTCCAAATATTTTTCTGCCTTTTACTCCAGGTCGGGAATATTCAATTGTAATATCAGTTAGTCCCACTTTTTGTACCAATTTGGCTGAAGGGCTTGGCTGTGGTGTTTCAATTTGCGCATTAAGCGAGAACAACATTGTTAAGGCAAATGCAAATGTTAAGATTCTTTTCATTTTATTTGGTTTTTTATGATTAGTGTTAAACTGGGTTAAAATTACAATTTAAGCCACGGCGTATCTGTTAATGAATACTTAAAAGATTGCTCATGATTTTCTGTTGATTTTATTTGAAACTAGGTACATTTATCGTAATATTGCAATAAACAAATTAAAATTATTGTGGGAGTCACTAAAAGTGAGATATTCACGGATGCACAAAATGAAATAGCAAATCTTGCTAAAGCCTTTGCACATCCTGCACGTGTAGCCATTTTGCACCAGTTATTTAAAACTAATACATGCATTTGCGGGGATTTGGTAAACGAAATAGGATTAGCGCAAGCCACAATTTCCCAGCATTTAAAAGAATTAAAATCCATCGGGATTATCCAAGGGAATATTGAAGGTACGAGTGTATGTTACTGTATTAACTCAGAAAATTGGATGCGAATAAAAACTATTTTTGAAGCTTTTTTTAATAATCATTCAACATCAAACAACTGTTGTTAAACTTAATTTTATGACATTATCAGAATTTAAATCAAAATTAAAGACACTTAAAACTATAGCATTTCAACTTCCAAACGGCAATTTAGTTCCTAGTCATTTCCATGTAACAGAAGTTGGGAAAGTATCAAAACATTTCATTGATTGTGGTGGTGTTTTACGACAAGAAAAAAAAGTGAATTTTCAATTGTGGGAAGCTAATGATTACGACCACAGATTACATCCAGAAAAGTTAATGCAGATTATTGAACTTTCTGAAAAAACCTTAGGCATTGGTGACTTAGACATTGAAGTTGAATATCAAGCTGAAACTATTGGTAAATACGGACTGGATTTCGATGGCTCTAACTTCCTACTCACTTCAAAACAGACGGATTGCCTAGCAAAGGATAAATGTGGTATTCCGCAAGAAAAATTGAGAGTAAACCTATCTCAATTACAAAGCCAATCCTGTTGTGATCCAAGTTCTGGTTGCTGTTAAATCAAAAATTAATAATAGAATAATGTCAGGTCGAGCGCAGTCGAGACCTTTCTCTAAGTCAGAAAATATGTACCCAGAAATAACCAATATCATCAAGGGTTTACAAACTGATAGTATTTCAGAAGCTAGAAAACAAGTGCTTCATGAGCTTGTTGAGGTTATCCAAACCAAGGTAAATTCAAATCAAGATATAAATTTGAATTTTATATGCACACACAACTCGCGTCGCAGTCATTTATCACAGGTTTGGGCGCAAACGTTGGCATATCATTTCAATATAAAAAATGTATTTACCTATTCTGGCGGAACTGAAGCTACTGCCCTATTCCCTGTTGTGGCAGAAACCTTAGAAAATTTAGGATTTAGTATTACAAAACTTTCAAATGAGAGTAATCCTGTGTATAGCATTACATACGCAAATAACGCACATCCCATTATTGGGTTTTCAAAAACCTTTGATAATGATTTTAACCCAAAATCAAATTTTGCAGCTATAATGACCTGCTCAAGTGCCGATGAAGGTTGCCCTTTTGTTTCTGGCTCTGACAAACGAATTGCAATGACCTTTGAAGACCCAAAAGTATTTGACGATACACCAATTCAAAAGGAAAAATATCTGGAACGTAGCCTTCAAATTGCTACGGAATTGAAATACGTGTTTTCAAGTATTAAAAATAAAAGTGCATAAACAGTAATGTCATTTTGAGCGCAGTCGAAAAATCTCAGTTTAGTAGCAATCGATATATTAAATTTAAAAGATTCTTCATTTGCATTCAGAATGACACTCTAATAGCATGTAAATTAAAAATAAAATGAAAAAGTTGATAGCAGAACTTATAGGCACATTTTCCATGGTATTTTGCGGTTGTGGTGCTATGACCATCAATGAGGTTACAGGTGGTGAAGTGACACATGTCGGTGTAGCTTTGACTTGGGGCTTAATCGTCATGGCAATGATTTATGCCTTTGGTGAAATTTCTGGAGCGCATTTTAATCCAGCTGTAACTATTGGCTTTGCTGTAGCTAAAAAATTCGAATGGAAACGAGTTCCTAGCTATATTGGTTTTCAAATGATTGGTGCTTTTTTAGCTATTGGCATTTTATGGGTTTTATTTCCAGAAAGCCAAAGCTTTGGACACACCTATCCTGCAGATGGTTTTGCACCTTACAAAGCCTTTATATTAGAGTTTTTCTTGACGTTTTTTTTGATGTTAACCATTATCAACGTATCTACTGGAAGTAAAGAAGTTGGGGCGCTTGCAGGGATTGCCGTGGGATCGGTCATACTTTTAGAGGCTATGTTCGCTGGCCCAATGACTAAAGCGTCAATGAATCCTGCTAGGTCTATTGCTCCTGCCTTTATCTCTGGAAACTTAGAACATTTGTGGTTGTATTTAATTGCACCAATCTTAGGTGCAATCACAGCCATTGCTGTGCATAAAACACTGAAATAAGTCCACAAAATTATTATGTTCATAAGATTGCTGTTAAACTTTGTTTAACTTTATTATAAAATGATTAAACATTCTTATCTTTACATTGTAATTCTAATACAATGGCAAAGAAAAAATCAATCACACAATCAGATATTATAGGGTTTTATATGGATTATGTGCTTATGCACGACCATAAGCCTAAATCGGTATACGCCTTTGCAAAAGACAACAATTTTGACGAGTCTAAGTTTTATGAGTTTTTTGCATCATTTGAGGTCTTAGAGCAATCTATCTTTAACGTATTTTTCGATAATACACACAAAGCACTCGAAAAAAGTGAAGATTATCAAAATTTTGATGCACGAAACAAATTATTGAGTTTCTACTATACCTTTTTTGAAAATCTAACAGCCAATAGAAGCTACGTTGTGCATGCTCTAGGTAAACATAAAAACAGCATGCAGTCACTAAAGACATTATCGCATCTTAAAAAAAGCTTTACCACTTACATTGAAAATATCGGTATTAAAACTATTGATTTAAAGCAGGAGCGATTAGATAAATTGCAAAACAGAGGTTTAAAAGAGTCTGCTTGGTTTCAGCTTTTAGTCACGCTAAAATTTTGGATGGACGATACATCACCATCATTTGAAAAGACAGATATCTTTATTGAAAAATCCGTACAAGCGAGCTTCGATTTAATTGATACAACTCCATTAAAAAATATCATCGACTTTGGGAAATTCTTGTATAAAGAAAAAATACATTCCAATTAAAACGTTCCTCTTGGAGGTTCAACAGATATGAAAACAATAGATAGCATACCTATTACAAAAATTTCTCGCGCTAGTAAACTTGTCACTACTGGTGCTAAGGTTGGTGTGAATTATATAAAATATTACGGTGATAAACTCACCAAGACTGAAGCAGAAGCCAAAGAGCGCCTCAATCAGAATAACGCAGAAGACATCTACGACAGTTTAAAAAAGCTGAAAGGTAGTGCCTTAAAAGTGGCCCAAATGCTGAGCATGGAAAAGAGTATTTTACCACAAGCTTATGTGGAAAAGTTCTCACTTTCACAATTTTCGGTACCGCCATTATCGCCACCATTAGTTATTAAAACTTTTAAAAAATATTTCGGGAAACATCCCGAAGAACTTTTTGATACTTTCAATGCAACCTCAGTCAACGCGGCCAGTATTGGACAAGTCCATACGGCCACTAAGGATGGGGAAAAATTTGCTGTGAAAATCCAATATCCTGGGGTTGCAGAAAGTATTGCTTCAGACTTAGCTTTAGTAAAACCTATTGCTATTAAGATGTTTAATATCAGAGGCAAAGATTCTGATAAATACTTCAAAGAAGTAGAATACAAACTCACTGAAGAAACCAATTACATTTTAGAGGTTGAACAAAGCAAAGCCGTTGTTGAAGCGTGTAAGCATATTCCAAATCTTAAATTCCCCAATTATTACGAAGAATTATCGTCGGAGCGCATCATAACCATGGACTATATGAAAGGCGAGCACCTTTCTGAATTTGTGGCACATAATGAAGATCAGCAACTATCAAACGCACTTGGACAAGCACTTTGGGACTTTTACATGTATCAAATACACGTGCTGAAAAAGGTACACGCCGATCCGCATCCAGGGAATTTTTTAGTTTCTGAAGAAGGCGAACTCATTGCACTAGATTTTGGTTGCATGAAAGAAATTCCAGAAGACTTTTACGTGCCGTATTTTGAATTGGCTAAGAAGGAAAGTCTTGAAGACAAGGACTTTTTCACTCAAAAACTCTATGAGTTAGAAATACTACGTAAAGATGATTCGCCAGAAGAATTGGCATTTTTTAGCGATATGTTTTATGATTTGTTGTGTTTATTCACACAGCCATTTCATAACGATACATTTGATTTTTCAGATCCAGAATTTTTCAATCAAGTTGGCGAAATGGGACAACGCTATTCAAAAAGTACAGAATTACGCAATATGAATGGTAATCGTGGATCAAAACACTTTATTTACATCAACCGAACCTTTTTTGGTCTATATAATTTAATGTTCGACCTTAAAGCTGAAAACGTAAAAATCAACAACTTCATCAACCTATAATGGCAGAATTCAGCAGAGAACATATCAACGAGATGCACCATTTATACCGCATCAACTTAATCAATAGTTGTAGTGGTTATAAATCTGCTAACTTAATAGGTACAAAAGATAAAAACGGAACAAGTAACGTTGCTGTGTTTAGTTCTATTACGCACATGGGTTCTAATCCTGCGCTTCTTGGGTTTTTCTTAAGACCAACGACAGTACTTCGAAATACTTACGAAAATATTAAAGATACTTGTGTCTATACTATCAATCATATTTATCAGGATATTATTGAAGATGCGCATCATACGTCTGCAAAGTACGATAAAGGCATATCTGAATTTGATATGACACATTTGGATGAAGAATATAGAGATGGTTTTACAGCACCATTTGTAAAAGGGTCACCAATACAAATGGCCATGTCTTACGTGGAGGAATATCCGATAAAGGCAAATAACACCATATTGGTTATTGGTCAGATAGAAAAGCTTTTCGTTCCGGATGATTTACTGGAAAAAGATGGTTTTATAAACCTTTCCAAAGGAAAAGTGGCAACAATAAACGGACTAGATGGTTACGCCGTACCAGAATTACAAACACGATTAGATTACCAACGGCCTAAAAAGGAATTGATTAAAGACGAATAATAAATATTAAACGTCACATCGAGTGATTCTGGTTTATCAGAATCGTATCGAGATGCTAATTCCGATTCTCGATAAATCCAGAAGCAAGTTCTGGACACTCGAATTGACGGAATTATTGCGGATGAAAATACTCATTACAGGCACTACAGGTTACATCGCCAAACGATTGGCACTTCAATTGGTTGAAGACAACCATGAGCTCGTCTGTTGCGTTCGTGATATGGAACGCATTCCCGATGAGATTGAAGAACATCCTTTATGCTCCTTTATAAAAATGGATTTTTTAAGTCCAGAACCCAATAAAATTCCAACAGATATTGACGTTGCTTATTACCTTATACATTCCATGTCTACAGATACGGATGATTTTGAAGCCTTGGAACGTCAATGCGCATATAATTTTAAAAACCACCTTGTTGAAGCAACACAATGTAAGCAAGTTATTTATCTCAGTGGCATTGTTAATGACGATTCCTTATCTAAGCACCTAAAATCACGCTTACAGGTTGAAAAAACGCTAAAATCAGAGAGTTACGGATTAACCACATTTAGAGCCGGCATCATCGTGGGAAGTGGTAGTGCTTCATTTGAAATTATAAGAGATATTGTTGAAAAATTACCATTAATGGTAACGCCTAAATGGCTAAACACCAAAACACAACCTATAGGTATCCGTGATGTGCTTGCCTACCTTTCTGGTGCTATTGGAAAAGAACCGCTGTATAATAAAAGTTATGACATTTTTGGTCCAGAAGTCCTTACTTACAAGGAATTATTATTACAATTTGCCGTGGTACGTGGTTTAAAACGGTACATCTATACGCTACCCGTTTTGACACCAAAATTATCGAGTTACTGGCTCTACTTTGTCACCTCAACGTCGTTTCAACTCGCACAAGCTTTGGTAGATAGTATGAAAGTAGAAGTTATAGGAAAACCAAGTGACATCAATACATATATTGATGTTAACCCAATGACCTACAAAACGGCTGTGGATTTAGCTTTTCAACGTATTCAGCAAAACTCGGTGATTTCGAGCTGGAAAGACGCCGTAAGTAGCGGTGTATTTAAGGATCAACTGTCCAAACATATTGAGCTACCACAATACGGTTGTTTTAAAGATGTAAGATCGCGAGTGATTATTGATGAAGAATTCACTATAAATAAAATTTGGAGTATTGGTGGTCGTAACGGTTGGTACAGTTTTAATAGATTGTGGAAACTACGAGGTTATGTAGATAAATTGTTTGGTGGCGTAGGTCTACGTCGTGGACGCACACACGACACCTATTTAGAACCAGGCGATCCTTTAGACTTTTGGCGCGTATTGTTTGCAGATAAGAATGAAAAACGTTTGCTGTTATTTGCCGAAATGAAATTACCAGGTGAAGCATGGCTCGAGTTTAAAATTGTAAAAAATAAGCTATTTCAACGTGCTGTTTTTAGACCAAAAGGCGTTTGGGGCAGATTGTATTGGTACATGGTGTTGCCCTTCCATGCTTTTGTTTTTAAAGGCATGATTAATGCCTTAGTTGATAAAAAATGACTTTAAGACATAAAGACCTTGCAGGTTTTCATAAACCTAGCAGGTCAAATGAAAAAAACAAATGCCAAAAGGAATAAAAAAACAACACCTGCCAACAAAAGTTTGCCCAGTTTGCGAACGACCGTTTACGTGGCGCAAAAAATGGGCGAAAGATTGGGACAATGTTAAATATTGTAGCGAGCGTTGTAAAAGAAGTAAGACCTCGCGGGTTTCATAAACCTAGCAGGTCTATAAAATTTAAAACATCAAAGACCTTATAGGAATACAAAACCTAACACGTCGAAAAACAGAAAAATGAAAAACAATCTAATTTGGTTTAGAAACGATTTAAGAGTAACAGATAATGCTGTACTTTCTGAAGCCTGTAAAAGTAGCGATAACGTTATTGGGGTATATTGTTTTGATCCACGTCAATTTGAAACTAATATGTATGGATTCAAAAAAACAGAAAAATACCGTGCTAAATTTCTAATAGAAACCATCCATCAGCTTAAACAAAACCTCCAGAATCTGAATATAGAATTGCTGGTTTACTATGACTACCCAGAAGCCGTGATCCCCAAATTAAAAGAGACTTACGCTATTACTGATATTTTTATTCAACGTGAATGGACACAAGAAGAATTAGATACTGAAAATGCCGTCATGGCTAAAACACAATCCGTTAACTGGTACAGAATATACAATCAGTTGTTGTACCACCCAAAAGATATCAATTTCGCAATTTCAAAAACACCTCAAGTGTTTACAGTCTTCAGAAAAAAATCGGAAAAATACGTAGATATCCGTAAAGAAGTCTTTGTTGAAAAGCGATCAGAAGACAATAGAATTGAAAACACCACCGAAATTCCAACCTTATTAGATTTAGGTTTCGAGGAATTTGAAACCAATGTGCAAACCGCTTTCCCTTTTAAAGGTGGTGAAACAGAAGCATTAAATCGATTAGATGATTATTTCTTCCAGACTAAAAAGTTAGGATTCTACAAAAAAACACGAAATGGTTTAGTCGGTGTGGATTACAGTTCTAAGTTTTCACCTTGGTTGGCCAATGGCAGTATTTCGGCACGAACTATTTATTGGAAAGTGAGACAATTTGAAAAAGAACATTACAAAAATCAATCCACCTATTGGCTCATTTTTGAATTGATTTGGCGTGATTATTTCAAATACGTCTCGCTAAAACACGGCAACCAAATTTTCAAACTTGAAGGCATTTTGAAAAAAGACTATGAGTGGTCTAGAAATAAGAATAAAATAGAGCAATGGATTAATGGCGAAACACCATCAGACTTTGTCAACGCCAACATGATTGAGCTTAAGGAAACTGGTTGGATGAGCAATCGTGGCCGACAAAATGTAGCATCTTATTTCGCTAAGGAATTAGAACTCGACTGGCGTATTGGTGCCTCTTATTTTGAGTCGCTCCTACTCGACTACGATGTGCACAGTAATTATGGCAATTGGATGTATGTTGCTGGCGTTGGCAATGACCCAAGAGACCGAAAGTTTAATGTGGATTTACAGGCAGAACGCTACGACAGCAATGGAAAGTTTAGAAAACTTTGGTTGCAACAAAGTTTATTTTAATTACCAAAGTCATTACGAGGAATGAGTATGCGATTGACGAAGTAATCTCACTAAAGATTGCTTCATTTTATTCGCAATGACAAATAAAAATTATGAAAAGCAAAGAAACACATATCATATTCCCACACCAACTGTTCAAAACAACAGAAGTTTTAGAGCAGGTGGACACCATTTATTTAGTAGAAGAATTTCTGTTTTTTAAACACTATAAATTTCACAAACAGAAAATAGCATTCCATCGTGCCAGTATGAAGGCCTACCTAAGCTTTCTCGAAGGCCATGGCAAATCTGTAAACTATATAGATGCCGTAGATGAACTTTCAGATATTAGAAAACTGCTACCACATTTTGCATCAAATGGTGTTGAAACGATTCATATCATAGACCCAACAGACAATTGGTTAGAAAAACATATTAATGCATCGCGAGAAAATTTAGAGATAAAATGGTACGATAATCCACTATTTATCAATACAAAAGATGATTTAAAATCATTTTTTAAACCAGATAAAAAGAAGTTTTTTCAAACATCATTCTATAAATCAGAACGAAAAAACAGGGATATACTCATGGTTTCTGGCGAACCAGAAGGCGGAAAATTAACCTATGATTCCGATAACCGAAAAAAATACCCAAAGGACAAAACGCCACCAGCCATACATTTTCCCGATAAAACATCATATCATAAAGATGCTGAAACTTATGTTAATGAACATTTCAGTAAAAATTATGGTGATCTAAACGATTTTATTGTTTACCCTATAGATTTTGATTCGGCCGAAGCATGGTTAGAGCAATTTTTCGAGCACCGTTTTCATGAATTTGGCCCTTACGAAGATGCTATAGTAAAAGAAGAACACTTCTTAAATCATAGTCTGTTATCGCCACTAATAAACGTTGGTTTACTAAATCCTATGGATGTTATTGAAAAAGCCATTGCATATGCCAATAAAAATGATGTGCCTCTTAATTCTACTGAAGGATTTGTTAGACAAATTCTGGGCTGGCGCGAGTTTATTCGCGGTGTCTACGAGGCCAAAGGTACGGAAGAACGTACCAAGAATTTTTGGGGATTCAGTCGTAAAATACCAAAATCCTTTTATGATGGTACTACTGGTATTCAACCTGTGGATGATGTTATTAAAAAAGTAAATAAAACAGCTTATGCTCACCACATAGAACGCCTTATGATTCTAGGTAATTTTATGGTATTGTGCGAGTTTGATCCTGACGAGGTTTACAAATGGTTTATGGAACTATTTATTGATGCTTATGATTGGGTTATGGTGCCCAATGTTTATGGTATGAGTTTGTTCGCCGATGGCGGATTAATGAGTACCAAACCTTATATAAGTAGTAGCAACTACATCAAAAAAATGAGTAATTACGGTAAAGGTGATTGGGAAGCGACTTGGGATGGCTTATTCTGGACATTTATGGACAAGCATCGCGATTTCTTTTTGAGTAATCCAAGGTTGGGAATGCTCATAAGAACTTTTGATAAGATGAAACAGGAAACAAAGGACAAACATTTTAAAAATGCGGAAGAGTTTTTAAATGAATTAGACAATGTCTAGTTCTCGATACGCCATTCGCCTTAGGCAGAATAGTACTCGAACTGACATATTTCTATATCGTCACTTCGAGTGATCCCTATAGCTATTGGGATTGTATCGAGAAGTAATAAGAAAAAATGACAAGAACAAAAGAACATATTAATATAGTTTGGTTAAAGCGTGACCTTCGTTTAGAGGATAACGAAGCCATTTTCAATGCGTTACATTCAAACCGTAAAACACTTCTGCTTTATGTGTTTGAACCGTCATTACTTAATGATATTCATTACAGCGAAAGGCATTTCAACTTCATAAAAGAATCTATCCGCGATATCAATACAAAGTTATCGGGATTACACACAAAAGTGTTAAGCGTCACTAATGACCTAGCCACGGTATTCAATCAAATTCAGGATTTCTATAAAATACATTCCGTCTATTCACATGTTGAAACCGGATTACTAGTTACTTATAATAGAGACAAAGAATTTACAAGATATTGCCGAAACAACTTAATCAATTGGGTTGAAAGTAAAAATAACGGAGTAGCGCGAGGATTAGTCAATAGAGAAAACTGGTTCGAAAATTGGGGAGATTATATGAATCAACCTGTCATTCCGTTTCAAGCGAATGACCATCAATTTCTGAATAACGAGGCCATAGCGGAATTAGAGGACGTTTTGTCTGAAACTGATCTAACAACACCAGAAGAAACTCCTTTTCAAAAAGGTGGAAGTGCCATGGCTTGGAAATATGCCAATTCCTTTTTTGACGAACGACACAAATCTTACATGTTTCATATCTCACAACCAGAAGCTTCACGAACTAGCTGTAGCCGATTATCGCCATACATTGCTTGGGGAAACGTATCCATAAGGCAAGTGTTTCAAAAAGGTCAAACCATTAAAAACAAAACAACAGACCGAAGACACATAGGTGCTTTTTTATCTCGATTACGCTGGCAAGCCCATTTTATTCAAAAGTTTGAAATGGAACATACCATGGAGCAAGCTAGCGTCAATAAAGGCTACCATAAACTAAAAAAAAGTATTTCTGAAACTTACCAAACGGCTTGGAAAGAAGGTCAAACAGGTTTTCCATTGGTAGATGCTAGTATGCGTTGCTTAATTGAAACTGGTTACGTCAATTTTAGAATGCGTGCCATGCTCGTATCATTTTTCACGCATATTTTATGGCAACCGTGGCAAGATGCCTCTGCCCATTTGTCACAACAATTTTTAGATTTTGAACCTGGCATTCATTTTCCACAGTTACAAATGCAAGCTGGTGAAACAGGCATCAATAATCTAAGAATTTATAACCCAACAACCAATAGCCTCAAGCACGATCCTGATGCTGTTTTTATTAGAAAATGGGTGCCAGAACTCGCCAAACTAGAGACGCCTTTTGTTCATGAACCGTATTTAATGACCGAACTAGAACAAGCGATGTATAATTTCAAATTAGGTGTGGATTATCCAAAACCTATTGTAGATATTAAAACTAACAGAAAGCGTGCAAGTGAGATTTTATGGGGCATGAAAGATGATCCGGAAGTCAAATCTGAAAGTATTCGCATTCTAAAACGACATACTATTAGCGATAGAAATCGCATGTTACGAACAGACTGATTAACAACGGTTTAAAACTACTTTTCCTACAATCATAATTCTCTGTTAATTTTTGTTCAACTTTTATATGAAAAGGTTAAACAATTGTATATTTACATTACAATGATATTGAATACAACCAATAATAATAAAGAGCATAAACAAATAATAGAAGATTTGGTTGGTGCTCCATTTTCTTTGGTACAAAAATTGAAGATGAATGGTGTAGGTTCAAAACGCATGATTATTGACGAAGTAAGTCCAAACATGCAATCCATGATGAATAAGGTTTCGGACATCAATTATGCAAACATGGAACTTAGGCCAAAAGGTGTACTGATTATGATTAACCAAGGTTTAAAAAACTTTACATGGATCATACCTTATTACCAATTAGTCATTTACAAGACAAATGGTTCTAGCATACATGCGCAGGGAAAATATGTTCACTTTCGGGATAGCAAGACATTTAGAGAAAATAAAAAGTTTTTTGATAAACTTTTGGACGAAAAAGTAAAGTACGACATGCAGTACGCCATGCCATAATGAAGAAAGATTTGACCATACAGGATATTGATAGGATCATTGAAATGGCTTGGGAAGATCGCACACCATTTGACGCTATCACCTTTCAGTTTGGATTAAAAGAACAGGAAGTTATCAATTTAATGAGACGAGAAATGAAACCTAATAGTTTCAGGATGTGGCGAGAGCGTGTCCAAGGTAGAGCAACAAAACATATGAAAAAGCGAAATTTTGAGGAAGGCAGATTTAAATGCTCGAGACAAAAATCAATTTCTAACAACTCTATATCAAAACGATGAACCGTGCTTTGATTTAAGCTTGGAGTACTTAAAGACAGCACATTAAAAAGATTACGATGAACACAAAAACAATTCCTAACAAAAACGGACATCATTTAAATGGATTAACTATTGAAGATATTGGTGATGACCACTTATTCACAAGTCTAGACACACCAATGAAATCAAATGCGTTTGATATGTCTGATAGTGAAAAAAAGGAACGCATTTCCATATTATTTTCAGAAATAATGGACGTTTTAGGTTTAGATTTAACGGATGATTCATTAAAAGGTACACCAGATCGTGTGGCCAAGATGTACATAGAAGAGATATTCTCTGGATTAGATCCAAAAAATAAGCCTAAGGTGGCTTTATTTGACAATAAGTATCAGTACAACCAAATGTTGGTTGAAAAGGACATCACCTTTTACTCAAACTGTGAGCATCACTTTGTACCAATTATTGGTAAAGCCCATGTGGCATACATTTCTTCAGGCAAAGTAATTGGCTTATCCAAACTTAACAGAATTGTGCAGTATTATGCTAAAAGACCACAAGTACAAGAGCGTTTAACACAGCAAATTGCAAATGAACTTAAAACGGTTTTAGGTACTGAAGATATTGCGGTCATTATAGATGCCAAACACCTATGTGTATCGTCTAGAGGTGTCAAAGATGATACTTCTGCGACAGTGACCACTTATTATGGTGGTGCATTTAACACACCCGAAAAAATAAACGAATTGCAAAACTATATAAATAATTAAGCTATGGATATTTTAGAAAGAGCTACTGAATTTGAAAATAGAAAGTTTTCGTTCAAAACAACTAGTGACAGAATCTTAGCTGGTCGTGAGGCCAAAGAGCTTATTCTTGGTTTAAATGAAGTGTATAAAAAAACAAAGGACGCTCAATTAATGGAAGTTATGAAGCGATTAACGGCCATTAAACAGAAAATTGAAAAACGCTTGAAAGGAAGACCGTTAACCGCGGCATAACTATGGGAAAATATATAGTCATAGGTGGCAGTAAAGGTATTGGTAATGCAATTACAAAATCTTTACTAAAAGACCATCATGTTTCAAACATTAGCAGAAGCACTCCAGATACACATAACAATTTGACGCATTACGAATGTGACGTTATTAGTGATGAATTACCAGATATTGAGGCGGTTGATGGTTTGGTGTATTGCCCTGGAAGTATAAATTTAAAACCAATAAATAGGTTATCGGTTGATGATTTTCGGAATGATTTTGAAATCAATGTCATTGGTGCTGTCAAAGCCATCCAAAAATACTTACCAGCATTAAAACAAGGTAACAATCCTTCTATTGTGTTGTTTAGTACCGTAGCTTCAAAATTAGGAATGCCATTCCATGCCTCGGTTGCTTCGGCAAAATCAGCTGTTGAAGGCTTGACAAAATCCCTTGGTGCCGAATTGGCACCTACAGTTCGCGTAAATGCTATTGCACCTACGGTAACTGATACGGATTTGGCATCTAAGTTGTTGCGCAACGACAGAATGGTAGAAAATATGAAAGAGCGTCATCCGCTGAAAAAATATTTACAACCAGAAGAAGTTGCAGATATGGCAACATTTCTATTATCTGATAAAGCCTCATCACTTTCAGGTCAGGTATTTGAAATGGATTGTGGCATTGTAAGTTTTAAAATCTAAAAAATGAATCCATTAAAAGCCTTTGTTGGCACTCTAAACACAAAAGATAACTCCAATAAACAACATCATGCGCCAGAATCTTTATATGATATTGCTATCCATTCTTTACAAGGTCATCCGATTGATTTATCGGAATTCAAAGGACGAAAAATCTTATTC
The DNA here is from genome assembly GCA_964434705.1 of uncultured Flavobacteriaceae bacterium. Classification (GTDB taxonomy): domain Bacteria; phylum Bacteroidota; class Bacteroidia; order Flavobacteriales; family Flavobacteriaceae; genus Winogradskyella. The sequence goes on along the minus strand of CAYSVY010000017.1, from coordinate 35,282 downwards.
GTCAATGTAGCTTCCAAATGTGGTTTTACACCACAATATAGGGAACTACAACAATTGCAAGATATTTATAAAGATCAGTTGGTAGTTATTGGTGTGCCATGCAATCAGTTTGGTAGACAAGAACCAGGAACATCAGATGAGATTCAAAATTTTTGTGAAGTCAATTACGGTGTTTCATTTTTAATTACGGAAAAAGTTGATGTTAAAGGAAACAACCAACATCCGCTGTATATCTGGTTGACCAAAAAAGAGTTTAATGGCACGCACAATTCCTCTGTAAAATGGAATTTCCAGAAATATTTGGTAGATGAAAATGGGGAATTAATAGACTACTTCTACTCTATTACAAAACCTATGAATTCAAGAATCACATCACATTTAAAGAATTAAGCATGTTTGGATTATTCAAAAAAACGTCGGAATTAGAAAAATTGCAAAAGCAATACGAAAAATTAATGTCTGATTGGCACAAGTTATCAACGACGAATCGTGCAGAAAGTGACAAGAAATACGCAGAAGCCGAAAAGGTATTGGCTAAAATAGATGCCTTAAAAGAAAAATCTTAATTTTATTTTAAGCACTCAGCCTCCACTACTAGTATTAATGAGGCTACATTAACAAGCGTATTTTGAATAAAATCACCTACCTAATATTATTTTTAGTTATCAATTTTGGTGGATTAGCCTTAGGCAGTTGGCTCATGGATGGTGGTTCAACTTCAGATTGGTACAACAACCTAAATAAAGCACCTTGGACACCACCAGGTTGGATATTTGGTGTAGCTTGGACAGCTATCATGCTTTGTTTTTCTTGGTATTTGGCAGAATTATTCTCAAATAGAGCTTCTAAATTTTTATGGGGTTTGTTCGCTTTTCAAGTATTTTTAAATGTCAGCTGGAACTGGTTTTTCTTCAACCAACATTGGACAGGTATTGGTTTGTTAGTGATCTTTTTGTTGACCTTGATCATTTTTTACTATTTCATCACTTTTAGGAATGACAGATTAAAATATGCCAAATACTTATTGTTACCCTATATGATTTGGTTGTGCATTGCAACATCACTTAATGCCTATGTGGTTTTCAATAATTAAAAAATGAAACTGTATACTTTACATAAAACACAGAAACTACCCATAAACTTAGATGAAGCTTGGGACTTTTTGTGTAATCCTGCAAACCTATCCAAACTGACGCCTAAAGAAATGAATATGACCATCATTTCTGGTGCAGATAGGCCAATGTATGCAGGTCAAGTTTTACAATATAGTGTAACACCATTACCTGGTTTTAAGACCAAATGGGTCAGTGAAATCACACAGTATGAACATAAAAAATACTTTGTAGACGATCAACTGTATGGCCCATATGCATTTTGGCATCACAAGCATTTTGTAAACGAAATAGACGGCGGTGTTGAAATGGAAGACATCATTGATTACAAAGTCCCTTTTGGCATTTTAGGTCAATTGGTGCATCCTTTTCTTGTAAAACCAAAATTAGAAGCCATTTTCAATTACCGAAAAGAACAAATGGAGGCTATATTTGGTAAATTCTAAATCTACGTCACTTCGAGTGTACCGAACTTGATTCGGTATGTATCGAGAAGTTATATTTTCTTGAACAATAATTAGTTATTAAATAGACTAAAGATTAATAAATTATGACACAACCCATCAACATATTCTGGTTTCGCCGTGACTTACGATTAGATGATAATTTCGGTTTTTACGAAGCTTTAAGATCTGATTACAAAGTGTTACCTATTTTTATTTTTGATACTGAAATTCTTGATAAATTGCCCGAAGATGATGCACGCGTTACTTTTTTGCATGGTACGCTTCAGCATATGCGACAAGAATTACAAGACAATCACGGCAGTAGTATTGCTATTTACAATGGTAAACCTATAGACATTTTTAAGAATCTCACTGCTGAATATGATATAAATACAGTATATACCAATCATGATTATGAGCCTTACGCCACTGATAGGGATAAGTCAATCTCAGAGTTTTTACAATCAAAACATATTGGGTTTAAAACCTTTAAAGATCAAGTGATTTTTGAAAAAGACGAAGTGGTAAAAAAAGATGGTGATCCGTATGTGGTTTACACACCTTACATGCATACATGGAAAGAGAAATTTAAAACCATAGATTTAGAAATTTTCTATACCAATAGTTATCTTAATAATCTTGTAGACCATTCAAGATTACCAAATCTATCGTTGTCAGATTTAGGTTTTAAGCGTTCTTCGCAGGAAATTAAACCATATGAGGTCACACCAACCTTAATCCAAGAATACGAAGAAACACGAAACTTCCCGGCTAAAGATGCTACATCACGACTTGGCCCACATTTAAGATTTGGCACAGTAAGCATAAGAAAAATGGTTAAAAAAGCTATAGCAGAAAAAAATGAAATTTTTTGGAATGAATTGATATGGCGCGAATTTTTTATGCAGATTCTTTGGCACTTTCCACATACAAGAGATAAGGCCTTTAAATCCAAATACGACCGTATAGAATGGCGAAATAATGAAGAGGAATTCAAATTATGGTGCGAAGGTAAAACAGGTTATCCATTAGTAGATGCTGGTATGCGACAATTAAACGAAACGGGCTTTATGCACAATCGTGTGCGCATGCTAGTTGGTAGTTTTTTATGCAAACATTTGTTAATTGACTGGCGTTGGGGCGAAGCCTATTTTGCTGAAAAATTGCATGATTATGAGATGGCCAGCAATGTAGGTAATTGGCAATGGGTTGCAGGTTCTGGTGTAGATGCATCGCCTTATTTTAGAATTTTTAATCCAACCTCTCAAATTCAAAAATTTGATAAGGAACACAAGTATATTCAAAAATGGGTGCCAGACTATCAAGAGTTAACCTATCCACAACCGATTGTAGATCATAAAATGGCTCGCGAGCGTTGTTTAGAAGTGTATAAAAAAGCAGTGAGTTAAATTTTTTTCACATAATACACAATAAATAAAATTATTATACGTTCCAAATTATGACAGCAATGTCAACGACGGAATAACCATTTCAAAAACAATGTCTAAAAGCTCTGATTTTCAGGGCTTTTTTTAATTGAGATTAATTACCTTCTAAACGTTCAATTTTAGCACCAATTGCCCGTAAGCGGTCGTCAATATTTTCATAACCGCGATCTATTTGCTCAATGTTGTGAATGGTAGACGTTCCTTTTGCAGAAAGCGCCGCGATTAATAAGGAAACACCAGCTCTAATATCTGGTGATGTCATTGTAGTAGCTTTCAACTGCGATTTAAAGTCATGACCAATAACAGTAGCACGATGGGGATCGCAAAGAATAATTTTTGCTCCCATATCAATCAATTTATCAACGAAAAACAAACGGCTTTCAAACATTTTTTGATGTACGAGTGCGCTACCTCTAGCTTGTGTCAACACAACTAACACAATGCTCAATAAATCTGGTGTAAATCCTGGCCAAGGTGCATCTGAAATGGTTAGTATGGAGCCATCAATATAACTTTGCACCTCATAACCGTCTTTATGGGCAGGGATATGGATATCATCACCTTGACGCTCAACAGTGATTCCTATTTTTCTGAACACATTTGGTATTAATCCCAAATCGTCCCAACTTACATTTTTAATAGTCAGCTCACTTTTGGTCATTGCGGCCAAACCAATCCAACTTCCAATTTCAATCATATCTGGTAGCATGGTGTGCTCAGTACCACCAAGACTTTCAACACCTTCAATAGTTAACATGTTAGAACCAACACCAGATATTTTTGCACCCATTCTATTCAACATCTTGCAAAGTTGTTGCAAATAAGGCTCGCATGCCGCATTATAAATGGTTGTGGTACCTTTTGCCAAAACAGCTGCCATGACAATGTTCGCCGTTCCGGTAACGGAAGCTTCATCTAAAAGCATATAAGTTCCCTTTAGCTCCTTTGCTTCTACTCCATAAAAATAATCTTCACGATTGTATCTAAATTTAGCACCAAGATTTATAAAACCTTCAAAATGCGTATCTAACCGACGGCGACCAATTTTATCGCCACCAGGTTTTGGAATATAACCTTTTCCAAAACGTGCCAACATTGGACCAACTATCATTATGGAACCTCTTAGTCCACGACCTTCAACTTTAAAGGCTTCGGATTCTAAATAAGCTAAATTGACATTTTCGGCTTTAAAAGAATAAGAATTCGATGATAGTTTATGTACCTCTACACCAAGATTTTCCAATAATTTTATCAACTTATTGACATCGACAATGTCTGGTATATTATGGATAGTAACTGTTTCTGGAGTAAGCAGAACAGCGCATAAAATTTGGAGTGCTTCGTTTTTTGCGCCTTGTGGTGTTATTGAGCCCTTTAGCTGATGTCCACCTTCAATTTTAAATGTTCCCATACGTTTTAGTAACGTTTTCTATTGTTGGAATGTTTTTTTCTGTTGTTGTTTTTCTTGTTATTCTTATTGCCATATTTAGATTTTGTGCGCAATAAGCTTGAGGAATCGCTTAAATCTTCTGTGCTGTTTTTAAGATTTAACTGTCCGTTGGACAGCTCGAATAAATGATCGTAAATAACGTCGTCTTCAACAGTATCTTTATTCCAATTTAAAAAACACTTTTTCATGTGGTTGGCTATGGTGTACACTAACGCTTCTTTCATTTCGCCGTCTTCCCAAGTAATTGCAACATCAATCATCGTTTTTATGTTGTTTCCATAAAAACGATATTTTGGATGATTCTGCGGATATTTTAGGGGTTCTGGTCTGGCTTGCAACACTTCCTTTTCGGGCTTATCAAAAGGCGAATCTACATCGATATCAAAATCTGCCATAATGAATAATTGATCCCAAAGTTTGTGCTGAAAATCTGGCACATCGCGCAAATGCGGTTGCAAATTTCCCATTACGGCAATAATAGCCTTAGCTACTTTATTGCGTTCTTCTTTGGTTTCGCGGGTTTTGGCATGGTTAATCATTTTTTGCAGATGACGTCCATATTCGGGAATAATTAAATGTTCTCGCTCGGTGTTGTATTCTAAATTGTCAATCAAAATAATAAAATGTGTAGTAAATAATTGTAAACCTGTAGTTGGTAGGTTTTAGCGCAAAGTACAAAAAAATGTATCTATTTTAAAACTAAAGCGAAATTACATCGGTAATCTTCTCTGCAACCTCTTTGTACTTGGCAATTACGGCGTCAGGATTTTTCATGCGTACATTAATGGAAACGCTTGTGTACTTTCCGTTTTTGGATGCATTGGTGTTTATAACTGCGCCAAGGTTGTTAAATAAATCTTCTAAATCACTAATTTTCTTAGCGTCGGTTTTTACAATAAATTTATATAAATACTCTGATGGCCAAAGTGTTATGTCTTGTAACTGCGACTTTAGTTTTTTATAAAATGCTTCTGTTTTTTCGGATGAATTCATTTTGAAAATTTGAATTGCAAAGATACAGTTAAGTTTAGTTTTAAGTTTAATTATTAATCACGATTTTTACACGTAAACTTATAGTCGTTTGAAACCAAAAAAAATTGCAATTACTGGCGGACCAGGCACAGGAAAATCATCATTAATAGAAGCTTTAAAAGCTAAAGGTTATGTGTGTTATGATGAAATTTCGCGCCAAATTACACTGCAAGCGCGCCAAGATGGTATTGAACAATTATTCCTTACCGAGCCGTTACTGTTTAGCGAAAAATTGTTAGAAGGCAGAACGCTACAATTTATGGATGCTTCAAATGAAAGTGCTAACCATGTATTTTTAGATAGAGGCTTGCCAGATGTTTTGGCCTATATGGACTACATTGGTGATACCTATCCGCAACATTTTATTAATGCTTGTACTACTAATACTTACGATAAGGTTTTTATTTTAGCACCTTGGGAAGCCATTTTTAAATCGGACAGTGAGCGTTACGAAAACTTTGATCAAGCACAACTAATCCACAAACATTTGGTAGAAACCTACGAGCGTTTTGGGTACAATTTAATTGATGTTCCTTTTGATAGCATTGAAAATAGAGCTAACTTTATTACAGACGCATTATAAGCATTTATGCATCCTATTGAAGTTTTAGAACGGTATTGGGGTTACACATCGTTTCGCCCGTTGCAAGAAGACATTATTACTTCGGTTTTAAACAACGAAGACACTTTTGCATTGTTACCAACTGGTGGCGGAAAATCTGTTTGTTTTCAAATTCCTGCCTTAATAAAAGATGGTATTTGCATAGTTGTTTCGCCATTAATTGCATTGATGAAAGACCAAGTAAATACCTTAAAACAAAAAGGGATTAAGGCTATAGCGCTAACCAGTGGCATGCGTTATGCGGATTTAGACATACAACTGGACAACTGCATTTATGGCAACTACAAGTTTTTATATCTGTCACCTGAGCGTTTATTGCAACCTATTGTAAAAGAACGCATTGCGCAAATGAATGTCAACTTAATTGCAGTTGATGAAGCGCATTGCATTAGCCAATGGGGCAACGATTTTAGACCAGCATACAAACACATTGTAACACTCAGAGAAATTCATCCGCATGTTAATTGTATAGCACTTACTGCAACAGCAAACCAAAAAGTTGTTAAAGATACGATTGAAGCTTTAGATTTTATAAACCCAAAACTTTTTAAAGCCTCTTTTAAACGCGAAAATATTAGCTATCGCGTTATACAATCTGAAGACAAACTGTATCATTTAGATCGAATCTTGAAACGTTTTATAGGCGCAGCGATTATTTACGTGCGTACCAGAAAAGCAACCATTGAAATCAATAATTATTTAGGTAATAAGGGTTTTGAAGCCACATTTTTTCATGGTGGCATTACCAGTAACGAAAAAGCCGAACGCCTTAAACAATGGACCAACAACCAAAAGCCAATTATGGTGGCTACAACTGCCTTTGGTATGGGAATTGATAAACCAGATGTAAAAACCATTATACATTTCAATTTACCCGAAAGTTTAGAAAGTTATTACCAAGAAGCTGGCAGAGCTGGACGCAACGACGAAAAAGCCTATGCCTTTATGTTGAAAAAAAACATAGATGAAGACCAATTAAAAGGTCAGTTTTTAGGTGCAATGCCAACTGTGGACAGTGTGAAATTTGTATATAACAAACTTTGCAATTATTTTCAAATATCTTACGGCGAAGGCGAAAACACAACGCATCAGCTTCAATTTAAGGACTTCTGCAACACCTATAATTTAAATGGCGCTGAAACGTATAATGTACTAAAAACATTAGATCAAAACAGTGTTATTGCACTCAATCAGCAGTTTAGCTATAAAACCAAAATTCAGTTTTTGGTGAATAACAAAGCCCTTTTTAGTTATTTAGAAACCCATAAATCGCAAAACTTAGTTGTAAAAGCATTACTGAGAACTTATGGCGGTATTTTTGATTTTGAAACCAAAATCAATACAGATAGTGTTGCCCAAAAAGCCAATTGTTCCGAAAAGCAGTTATTTGCTATTTTGAAGGATTTAGAAAAAAATAACATTATCAGTCTTCAAATTGCAAATACAGATTCTGAAATTACTTTTTTAAAACCGCGTGAAGACGATAAAACCATTAACCCATTAATTACAATTATTCAGCAACAGCAAAAGCTAAAACGTAAGCAAATACAAGCAGTAATTGATTACACAAATAATACTAAAGTTTGTAAAAGCATTCAATTATTACAGTATTTTGATGAAACAGCAACTGAAAATTGTGGAATATGTTCCGTCTGTGTTGAAAAAAACACCCCACAAAAAGATACCGCTTCAATTGCGGATGCAATTGTTGAAGCCTTAAACGAAAAGGATTTAAATTCAAGAGAATTATTGCAACTACTGGATTGTCCACAAAACCAATTGCTGAATACCTTAAAACAACTTGTAGAAACAAACACCATAAAAATTACCCCAACAAACAGATATACCTTAATATGAAGATAAAGAGAGATTTACGCATCGTTTTTATGGGCACGCCAGATTTTGCTGTTGCAACATTAAAAACCTTATTAGAACATAATTATAATATTGTCGGTGTCATTACCGCACCAGACAAACCAGCTGGTCGTGGCAGAAAATTACGGGCTTCGGCAGTAAAACAATTTGCTTTAGAAAATGATTTGAATATTTTGCAACCAACCAATTTAAAATCAGAATCATTTATTGAAGAATTAAAAGCACTTAAGGCCAATCTTCAAATTATAGTTGCCTTTAGAATGCTACCAAAAGTGGTTTGGCAAATGCCAGAATATGGCACCTTTAATTTACATGCATCGTTATTGCCCAACTATCGTGGTGCGGCGCCCATACATTGGGCAATTATAAATGGCGAAACAAAAACTGGCGTAACCACGTTTTTTATTGACGAAAAAATTGATACTGGCGCCATAATTTCAAAAGATGAAGTTGAAATTGAAATGGACGAAACCGTGGGTACTTTACACGATAAATTAATGCATGTTGGTAGCAACTTGGTTATGGAAACTGTAAAGCAAATTGAAACCAATAAAGCAACAACAACAATACAACCCAAACTTGAAAATTTAAAAACAGCTTACAAGCTTAATCGCGATAATTGTAAAGTGGATTGGAATTTGGATGTGCATTCCGTTTACAATAAAATTAGAGGCTTAAATCCTTTTCCGTCCGCATGGTGTTATTTACACCAAAATGATGAAAAATTAGCTGTAAAGCTATTTGATGTTGAAAAAATTGAAAAAATGCACAATTCGGAATATGGAAGTATTGAAATTATGAATACAGAAATAATTGTAGCCTGCAAAAACGGATTTATCAATATTAGAGAAATTCAGCTTCCAGGTAAGCGAAAAATGGATTCAAAATCACTTTTAAATGGCTTTAAATTTTCAGAAAACGCTAAAATGCTTTAAAGCCTTATGGTTACTGGCATAACAAAAATTGACTAAAATTGACTTGCTTTATTAACAAATGGCCAAAGTTATCAACAAATGCCCGTATTTACTGGGCTAAATCTTGTTTAAGACGAATTTCCATATAAATTTGTTTCAGTTTTAACGCAAAATGTTGAAACACCAATTTTTTAATAACTTAAAAATTTACGTTTTATGAACAAAACAGATTTAATCAACAGCATGGCAGAAAATGCCGGAATTACTAAAGCTGCTGCTAAAAAAGCATTAGATGGTCTTTTAATTGATATTGAAGGCGCTTTACAGAAAGGAAACAGAGTTTCTTTAGTAGGATTTGGATCTTGGTCAGTATCTAGAAGAGCTGCAAGAGAAGGAAGAAACCCTCAAACTGGACAAACCATAAAAATTAAAGCTAAAAATGTTGTAAAGTTTAAAGCAGGTTCTGATTTAAGCGATGCTGTAAACTAAACGTTTTTATTAAAAACATATTAAAATCCGCTATTAATAGCGGATTTTTTTTTGCCAAAAATGAAGCACGCTATTATCGGTTATTGCATATATTAAAAATAATAGTAACTTTAAGTTGTAAAACCCAAATAAATGATGAAAAAACCAGAAAAAGGTAATCTGCTTGTAGCCGAGCCTTCTATAATAGGTGATATGTCATTTAATAGAGCCGTAATTCTTCTGGCAGACCACAATAAGCTTGGTTCCGTAGGTTTTATTTTAAATAAACAGTTAGATTATAATTTAGGAGACTTGATTGAAGGTACAGAATCCGATTTTCCAATATATAATGGTGGTCCTGTTGAGCAGGACAATCTTTACTTTATCCACAAATCCCCTGAACTCATACCAAATAGTATTGAAATTTCACAGGGTGTCTTTTGGGGCGGAGATTTCACAACTGTTCTTGGCCTTATAAATAACGGACAATTAACCCCACGAGAAATTAAATTTTTTCTCGGTTATTCTGGCTGGGAAGAAAATCAATTAGACTCTGAATTGGAATCTCAAGCTTGGCGTGTAACTAACAATACTTATCAGAATAATATTATTTCAAAATCTAGTGGGGAATTTTGGAAAGAAAAAATGCTGGAGTTCGGAGGCGAATACTCCATTTGGTCCAACGCACCTGAAAACCCTAGCCTTAACTAACCAACCTAAGTCTAACATTCAGCTTATTTAAGATATCAGAAGCTACTTTGTTTTGGTATGTTTTCTTTCTGTATTTGCCTATAGATTGAATACACACTATTGTATTAGTTATAAAAAGCTCGTCTGCCTTTTGCAATTCAAAAGGTGAAATAGATTCTTCCTTAAGTATATAATTAGGATTTTCATTTAAAAGGCTTAAAATCTGTTTTCGCATTATTCCTCTTAGACAACCGTCTTTTAAAGGTGGCGTTTTAATTACTTCGCCTTTAACTAAAAACAAATTTCCGTTAAGTGCTTCAACGATACTTTTATCGGTGTTAAGTACGAAACAATTACTGAAATTGTTTTCCTTGGCAAAAATGCTACCCATTACCTGAAATGCCTTGTTGTTTGTTTTTAATCCTGTTAACAAACCAGGCGCTAAATAATAATCTTTATAGATATCAACAATATAATCCTCGAATGGGTTTACAATATAAAAAGGGTTTTCTAATTGTTCAACGGTTATATTGAAACCCACTTTAGCGGTATCAGATGGCAAATACTTACCGCCATATCCTCTATCTACATTTAATCTTATACGAGCAGGCTTACTTAACAATTTGTTAACTTTTAACGTTTTTATAATTTCACCTTCTAAAAACTCCATGGTAAATGCCATTGGAATGTCCATTCTCAATATGCGCATTGATGACATTAACCTAAAATAATGGTCTTCCCAAAAAAATATTTTCCCGTTAACCACTTTAATGGTCTCAAAAACAGAGTCGCCATATTTATAGCCTCTATTGGTAAAAGCTTCTGTAAGCTCTAAGTTTTCTAATATTTTACCGTCTATATTTACCATAAAAAAGTCCTGATTTAAAATCAGGACAAAGATAAAGTTTGTAATTACTATATAAGTTAAGCAGAACCTAAAACTTGCTTTAGGCTACCGATCATATTTTCCCATAACATTTTAGATTCTTCTATTTCATCTTCTTCGGCAAAATCAGTAATCATTAGCGATACGTCTTTGGTAATTTCATCTACTTGAATTCTGATTTCAAAATAATAAGTATTGCCATCTTCTTCGTCTTCCATCCATCTGTACTTAACACGTTCGCCACTTTTTTTAACCAGAAGCTTAGCCTGCTCCTCGCTTCCATCCCAAATAAAAGTAAACAATTCTCCTCTACTATTTACATTATCTGCATACCATTCAGACAGTCCAGAAGGTGTTGAAATATATTGAAACAAAAGCTGTGGTGAGGCATGGATAGGAAACTCCATTTCATATTTAATCTTGTCGTCCATGTAAAAAAATTATTTGCTCAATATATATAATTAAAATTGAGATTAAAACATATTGATAAAAATATTTTTCTGAATTTTATTGTTTGCTAAGGTGGAATTTGTTTTTATATTTGCACCCGCAATATGGCGAGGTAGCTCAGTTGGTTAGAGCGTCGGATTCATAACCCGGAGGTCTCGAGTTCAAATCTCGATCTCGCTACAATAAATCCAGTACATTTTGTGCTGGATTTATTTATTTAATGAATATAAAGCCAGTTTTGATAAGGTTTTGATAATAAGATTGTTATCGTACTTTCTAAAATCTGAGAAAACACTATTCATAACGAGTTAATTGAATAACAAATAATTACCTGATTTTCAGTAATTTAAAAAGCATAAGCAAATAAAAAATATGCATTACATCGGTATTTTTAGTTAATTTACCGATGTTTTCTCGAGGATTTATTGTAAATTGCGTAATATTGTAATAGCTATTAATAAAATTTAGTCCCCCAAATCTAAATTCAATCAATATGAAATTCAAAGGACAAAGGAATATAATATTCTTGTGCTTGTTTTTATTACCTACAATAATAATGAGCCAAACTGTTATATCCTCTGATAATTTCAACTCGGGATGGGGCAATTGGAACGATGGTGGTTCTAATGCAACCTTGGATTATGTAAGTTGGATTTTCCCTACTCAAGCGGCTGTTATACATAGTCAAGACGATCCAAATTCCACTTTTTATTCTGATGTTACCAACTTATCCGCATATGGCTCTGTAACGATTAACTTTGATTTTTATTTTAGGGCAGTGCCGTCAGCTTATAGCTTAGTTATAGATTATTCAAACGATGGTGGTTCTTCTTGGTCCGAAGTTGAGCGTTTTTCAGCTAGTAGTTATAATAATTGGAATATCCATAGTGTAAGTAGTAACATTTCGATAAATGATTTTACATTAACCAATAATTCCAGATTTAGGTTTAGGTCAGACACTAATGATAATACAGATATTATATATGTAGATAATGTAACAGTAACAGGTTATGCTCCTGAAGAAGAAATAATGATTTCAAGTAACTCATTTGAGATTACTGACGGAGACACCACTCCTTATATACTTGATAATACTGATTATGGTTCTGCTGATTTAGGTACTACAATGACAAGAAGTTTTACCATCTCAAATACGGGGACTTCAAATTTAAGCATAGGCGCTATAACATTGTCCAACACTACGGACTTCAGTATAGTTACATCTCCTAGCGCAACAATTACAAATGGGAGTTCTAGTATTCTCAGTATAAGATATGAATCTAATATTGTCGGTACGGCATCAACAACAGTTAGTGTTGTTAACAGTGATGCAGATGAAGACCCTTATGACTTTACCATTCAAGCTAATTCCTCAACCAACTTCTTTGACAGTGACGGCGACGGTGTTTTTGATAATATTGATATTGATGACGATAACGATGGCATAGAAGATTCTTTAGAAGAACTAGCATGTCAAAACTCAAGCATAGCTATAACAAGTGATTACAAGTTTTTAAATGAAACATTTGGTACTGGTACTCGAGCTCAGATAAATACTACTTATGACGCAATTACCACATATTGCTATGAGGACGGAACTGGCACATGTGATTCTACTATTAATCTGAATGATGGCGCATATACTGTTTATTATCAAGCTACCGATGGAGATGGAGATAATACCGATGTACCGATAGACGATGTAGCCAACTGGGCAGAGCAATATTGGTTTACAGGTGGAGACCATACAGCTGGAGATACCAACGGAAGAATGGCCTTATTCAATGCAGCCTTTGATCCAGGTATTTTTTACACGGCCAGTATTACAGGAGCGTTACCAAATGTACCTGTAACCTACAGTTTTTGGGTTTTAAATTTAGATACTGTAACTGCACCGGGAATTGCTTCAAGACTAAGACCAGATATTAGGGTAGAATTTAGGGATGTTGATGATAACGTATTAGCAACAATTACAACTGGTGATATTCCGCCGTCAAACAATTTAGATCCAACAAATAGTTGGTATAACTTCTCTGCCGATCTAACTTTCAATGTAAGTGAATTCAATGTGTATTTTTACAACAACCAGTTAGGTGGTCTTGGAAACGATTTAGCTTTGGATGATATTGAAATAAGGCAAACATTATGTGATACGGATTACGATGGTGTAGCTGATGTCTTTGACCTAGATAGCGATAATGATGGTATTCCTGATGTAGTAGAAGCTGGCCATGGCACCTACAGTAACGGCACTGCAACAATTGATACTTCAGATCCTAATTGGGATCTAAACGGAAACGGCATGGATGATACGCTGGAAGGTAGTATGCCATTAGATTCTGACGGTGATGGCACCCCAAACTTTTTGGATTTGGATAGTGACAATGATTCCATTTTTGATGTGGATGAGTCTGGTGCAGGAAATATTGCTAATCCAGCTTTCCAAAATGGAGATGGTGATATTGATGGAAATGGTACCGGAGATGGTTTAGATACAGACGAGGTTAGGGAAAAAGACTTTAATTCCGATGGTACTTCTGAATATTACACTGATGGCATCCTTGATATTTATGATCATTTTAGCGGTGCTACAATGGGCACTGCTTATGGGAATTCTAACCAAGGTATGGGACATACCTACTATGTATTGGATTCTGACGGTGATGGTGACCCAGATTATATGGATGAATACAACGATCTAACTGGCACTTTTGATATAAGCACTACCCTATATGCCCACTTAGATGTAGCGCATCCTATTGATGGAATTATTGATGACGTAAATGATAGTGACCAAGATGGTATTTTAGATTTGTTTGATACTGATGATGCTACATTTGGCTCACCAAGAGATTTAGACCAGAAATTACAACTATATTTTGACGGACGTAACGATTATGTTGAAGACTCGCAAATATTAAGTGGACTCGGAGCCGCTACAATAATGGGATGGGTAAAAATTAATGCTAGCTTTAGTGGAAGAGCTATACTATTTGGTCAAGATAATATTGAACTTGAATTCCAAGATTATGGAACGCCAACATTGATTGCTCGTGTAAACGGCACTACACTATCCAACGATAATAGTACAGATCCAATTACAAAAGGACGTTGGACACATGTAGCCTTAGTTTTTGATGGCTCGTCAGAAATGTCTCTGTACCTAAACGGAGAAATAATTGAAACAACAAATAGCATTGGAGCTATTTTAAATACTAATTCATACGGATTCACGATTGGTAAAGCTTCTGATCCAACAGACACAAGTTCTTACTTTAGCGGTTTCTTGGATGAAATTCGGGTTTTTAACAGTGCTTTGTCTCAAGATGAAGTTCAAAAATTAGTGTATCAAGAAATTGAAGATAACGGCAATGTTCGAGGTACCGAAATTCCTAAGGACGTTAATACATTACCATGGGGTAATGTTTTAAGATATTTTAGGCTTGATAATTTTAAAGGAGATATAACTGATGACTTAACGACACCAACGGTAGACACGGGAAGTGGAGCCAAACTCTACAACATAAAAACAATTGAATATCAAAATGCACCAATGCCTTTTGTAACACAAACAGGCAATACAAGCCTAATAAACGCTGTAGATATAGTTGCAGATGGCGTTCATGGGCAGGATGCCGCCACATACGATTGGTCAATAGTAAGGGTTGAACACGATGGTATAACCTACAATAACACACAAAGACACTTAGGACTATTTGTTAATGAAACCGATGCCAGCACAGACCCTATAACATATACTGTAGACAACGGCTCTGAACTTACCGTGTCGTGGTATTTACAATTAGATGGTAAAATAGACTTAGAGGGCGACTCACAATTAGTGCAAACACAAGATAGCGACCTTGTTGTTGGTACTAATGGGCTTTTAGAAAAAGATCAGCAAGGAACATCAAATATCTATCACTATAACTATTGGTCTTCACCAATAGGTATGACTAGCACTTCACCTTCAGATCCTGATAATGTAAACCGTTATTCTTATGCGGTACAAGACATATTGTTCGATGGTAATAGTGCAGTAAATTTTACATCTTCAAGCTACGATGGTGCACCAACCACACCTATTACAATAGCAGATTATTGGATTTGGAAATTTGCCGATAATCCAAGTGGTAATTATTCTGAATGGGAACACGTTAGAAGCACAGGAAATATACTTCCAGGAGAAGGCTACACAATGAAGGGTTCTGGTGCATCTTCTCCATTACAGAGTTACACTTTTAGAGGAAAACCAAATAATAAAATTATTGAACTTGATATTGATGCAAATAACGATTATTTGATAGGAAATCCATATGCATCAGCACTGGATGCAGATCAGTTTATAGCAGACAATGGGCCAACCGTAGACTTTAACCAACCTACAGTTACAGAAGACGACCAGAGCTTAAGTGGTACACTTTATTTTTGGGAGCATTGGGGTGGCTCTAGTCATGTTTTATCAGAATACCAAGGTGGTTATGCAACCTATAATTATTCAGGTGGTGTAGCGGCACCATTCTCATTAACTGGAGATAGTGACCCAGATGTATCACCTATTGGATCTGGTACTAAAACTCCAGGCAGATATATACCTGTTGGGCAAGGCTTCTTTGTTTCGGCAGATAATGATGGCACAATCAATTTTAATAATGGGCAACGCGTATTTAGGTTGGAAAATCCCACTAATGGAGAATTTATTAGAAGTGCAAATGAAATTGCTGAAGATGAAATCGATGACAGAATGAAATTGAAACTCGGCTTTAATTCAGTTACAGGTATCCATAGACAAATATTGCTTACCATTGATGACAGAACAACGCAAGGTATTGACTGGGCTTTTGATGGAGATGCATTTGGTTTTCAGCCAGATGATATGTTATGGCTTGTAGAGAACCGTTTCCTCGCAATACAAGGTGCAAATACCATTGAAAATGATGTTATATATCCTCTTGTTGTTTTTACTTCAGAAGATGGTGACAATACATTTACAATTGACGAATTGACAAATTACGACGCTGAACAAGCCATTTATATGCATGATTCTGAGTTAAATTTGTACCACAACTTAAGGGATAGCGATTATACTGTGTTTCTAAATAGTGGTTATTACGACTCACGTTTTAAAATTGTTTTTAATGAGATAAACAGTCTGTCAAATGAAAACTATCCGGGAAACCAATATTATTTAGATATACGCTACTCTAACAATTCAGAAAAAATAATAGTAACAAACCCATCAAATATTGCAATAGATTCTATTTCAATTTATTCATTGTTGGGTCAAAGAATTGGAGTTATTGACGACATTATCTCGGGCACACAAACTCAGTATGAATTCAACAATACATCGCCTGGTACTTATATCCTGAAACTTGATACCGAAAATGGTACACTAACCCGTAAAGTCATAATTAACTAATAAAACTATATAAGCAATTAATCTTAATCCAATTTTTAGCCTCAATCTGATTTAAACATGAAAAAAATTACCCTACTTATGAGTTTGCTTACGTGCAATCTATTACTATTTTCCCAAAACCCAGTAACTAACAATTCTGATTGGACAGTTTCGAACCTAACCTTAGACAACCAACTCGAAAATCCTTATACAATTTTAAATGGCCCAGATGGTGAATTGTGGATAACAGAACGTGTTGGAAAAAAGGTAGTTAGAGTCAACAAAACAACAGGTGCTATAAATACACTTTTAAATTTATCTTCAGAAAATCCACCAGTGCACCAATCTAAAGGACAAGATGGCCTTATGGGTATGGCAATTCATCCAGATTTATATAATGATATTTCAACAACTACAAACAATTATGTATATCTAGCTTATACTTATGATATTGATCCAACAGATGACAATGATGACAACTCTGAGGATGATGTAGACAGACGTTTAAGAATAGTGCGCTATACTTACAACTACAATAACGGCAATAATCCAAACATTGATATAAATTCTGATTTTGTAATTATAGATAACCTTGATGCTAGTAATGACCACAATTCAGGCAAACTCATAATGGGTCCAGACTTAAAGCTGTATTACGCAATTGGGGATTTAGGTGCAAATCAATTTATTAATGCTTGTAAGCCCATAAGGTCTCAAGACTTACCGACAACAAGCGGTACAATCAATGATTATAAGGAATATTATAAAGGTAAAATGTTACGCTTTAACTTAGACGGAAGTATTCCAAATGATAATCCTTTGTTCAATAGCGTTCAAAGTCACATATATAGTTATGGCCATAGAAATGCCCAAGGTATTGTCTTTGGATCAAACGGGAAACTTTACTCGTCTGAACATGGTGCAGAAGTTGATGATGAACTAAATATCGTTGAAGCTGGTAAAAATTATGGATGGCCAGAAATTGCTGGTGGATATGATAATGCTGCCTATGAATATTTTAACGAAAGTCAAACAAGCAGTTGTGGAGGGCCAGGAAATGTGGTTTCTATGAAAGAGTTTGATTCGTATCCAAGTGGCACACCAGCTGACTTTGTTGCGCCAATTGGCACTTATGGAAGTACTACAACAACCGTTCAAACAGGTAATTGGCTAACATGGCCAACTGTTGCGCCCTCTGGAATAGCTATATATGAAAATGGTATAATTCCAAATTGGGGAACTTCATTATTAATTCCAACATTAAAACGAGGTACTATTTATAGAGTGAAATTAGATGCATCAGGAGACTTTATTGAAGGTAATCCAAATTTATCCAACAACAGCGTATACGAAGAATGGCATTCTTCAAATGACAGATATAGAGATGTAATACCAGATCCAGATGGTGTTACTTTTTGGGCAATAACTGATAATGGTGGTGGTACATCTGGACCATCAGGGACTACAAATGTTGGTGTAACTAATGAAGGGGTTGTTATGAAAATTCAATTCGTAGGACAAACTTTAAGCTCAGAGAGTTTTAATACATATAATTTCAGATTATACCCTAATCCTGCCAAAACACAATTTCAACTTCAATTTAACAACAATACTCTTGAAAGTATAAATCTTAGTATAACAGATATACAAGGACGAACTGTCAAAACATTGAGTAAATTAAGAAGCAATGTTGCTGTAAGTACCGAAGACATGAGTAACGGAATCTATTTTATTGATATCAGAGATAGAAAAGGAAAAATTCTAAATACCAAAAAGCTTTTGGTGAACTAGTAATCATAAATTTAATGTTAAAAAGCACTATCGTAAACGGTAGTGCTTTTTTGTTTTAAAAACATGAATAAATGTTAAAATTTACATTTAATCTATTTTTTTTGCTTTTAATCGATGTTTTATTGTAAATTATTTTATATTTGTCCCATATTCATTTTAAACCCCAAATCAAGATGAAAACAAATACCCTAACTTTACTACTATGTGTATTAGTGAGTTTCCAAACCGCTTTTTCGCAAACTAATTATCAGCGAATAGAAATTGCTAACCCAAGTAATGAAGTATATCAAGTACTTGCAAATGTAGGTGCAGATTTAGATTGTGGCTCTCACATGCATGGAGACAACCTGATTGTTGAACTTGCCGATTATGAAGTTGAAGCTTTACGCACACAAGGTATCTCATTTGAGGTATTGATTGATGACATGACAACCTTTTACAGTCAAAGAGCAATTGATGATCTTCCAAGAGCATCAGCTGAGATTAAGCGTCTAAAGCGTACACAAAACCCAACTGTTATGCACCGTACCGTCAGTGCAACTGACGTTATTGCCAATATTGGTCAATATACAGGTGAAGAAGAGATTGAATGGGCAGTACCACAAAATTGGAATATTAACGACGTAGAAAATTATCCTTCAAGAACTGAATTTTTTGGAGGTTGCTTAACGTATCAACAAGTACTTGACGAACTCGACGATATGCGTACCCTATATCCCGATATTATTTCTGCAAGAACAAACGCTGACCCAAGTGCTACTCCTAAACTCACCATTGAAGGACGTACGGTTTGGATGGTAAGGATTTCTGATAATCCAGATGTAAATGAAGCTAATGAACCTGAGACCTTATACCAATCCCTTATTCATTCCAGAGAAGCAGCAAGTATCATGAGTCAACTATACTTTATGTGGTATTTGTTAGAAAATTATGACACCGATCCTGCTATAAAATATCTAATAAACAATCACGAGCTGTACTTTATACCCGTATTCAACCCAGATGGTTTTGTTTACAACGAAACCGTAGCACCAAATGGTGGCGGTGGCCAACGTAAAAACAGAAATGTAGGTGCTGATAATTGTGTAAATACATCTGGAACATTTGGCAACATTTATCGTGATGGTATTGACTTGAATAGAAACTCTGCCTACTATTGGGGCAATGGTGGAGCTTCCAACGATATTTGTAATGACACCTATAGAGGTTCTGCTCCATTTTCAGAAAATGAAACACAGATAATGCGTGATTTTTTCTTGGATAACCATGAATTTAAAATTGCACTGAACCACCACTCTTTTAAAAACTCTATGCTTCATGCTTATGCAGGAGTAAATCAAGCCAACCCAAGGCCAGATGAATATTCAAAGTATAACCATGATATGACCTACTATAACCGTTATGGTTATGGTCCAAGTACTTCCATTACCTCATTAAATAGTGGCAACATGAACGATTGGATGCTAGGCGGTCCAGCAGGTACCAGTGCAAGTGGTACACCAACAGGAACTGGTTCTGGACAGCACACTATGGCTTGGACTCCTGAGAACGGTGCTGGAATAAATACAGAAACTAGCGGAGGTTCTTTTGGTGGGTTTTGGCCTCAACCATCGGCATTTTTACCTATTTCTCAGCGTGCAATGCGTATGAATTTATTGGCCGCTTATTACAGTGGTAAGTATGCAAAGCTTCATGATCTTACCCAAAATGATATAAATTCTTTAAACGGAAATCTTACTTTTGGTATTGAAAGACTGGGACAAACTGCAGGAGATTTTACACTTACCGTAACACCTATTTCATCTAATATCACATCAATTGGAGGTGCGGTTACTGAGAGTTTTATCAATGCTGCTAATCCAAACTACCCTACCACCGAAACCAACCCAATACAAGTAGAATTAGAACAACGCGAAGTTGATATAGCCTATACACTTGATCCATTCATTCAAAACAATGATCTTATTGAATACAGAGTGGTCTTAACCAGTGATTATGCAACGGATAACATATTGTATGAAGCAATAATCAAAAAACGTTACAATCCAACGGTAAATTTTAGTGAAAACGCCAATCCTACAAATTTAAATAATTGGAATGCCATCGGATCTCAAATTGCATGGACAACAACAACAGACGCTTTCCCACCTAATGCAACAGGAACCGCAATTACTACGGGTACAAGTCCTTATGCCAACAATACAAATAACGCACTAGTATTGAATGGTACAGTAGATTTATCCAACAATGAAACCACACTTATTCAGTTTCACGCAAAATGGGACTTGGAACGTAGTTTTGACTACATGCAATTACAAGCCTCAACAGATGGTACTAACTGGTTTCCTCTAACAGGAAAACTAACAAAACCTGGCCATTTACAGGTAAACAACCAATATTCACAAAAGGGAGATGAAGATATTCAGCCTGCTGGACAACCACTTTATGATGGTGATACCCAAGATCGCTGGAATATGGAGGAAATAGTAATTGATGATGTTACCAATAACTTCCTTTACAATAGCCCAACAGCATCATTTAGATTTAGATTCTTTACTGATGGATCAAATAGACAAGACAGTTACATCAATGCCAATTTTGAAGGGTTTACGTTTGATAACTTCAAAATTATCAATTTCCCTGTTCCGTGTGATGACACTAATTCACCAACAGGATTAACGCTAGAAACCGTAACACCTACTTCTGCCGTTGTCTCTTGGGATAGAGTCAAGTCTGCAACTTATGATGTAAGGTACAGACAAGTTGGAGCTGGCAGTTGGAATACTATTACCGATATAACCACAACTTCAACCGCTATTAACGGTTTAGCTGAAAACGAAGATTATGAAGTACAAGTGGCTACGCGTTGTGTAAGTAGTACTTCAAGTTTTTCATCATCATTAAACCTAACAACAGAAACAAATGCCAATTGTTTGGATTTCACAATTTCAAACTACCCATACTCCGAAAGCTTTGAAAATCCAGATTTAAATGATTTTGGACTGTGGACACAAGCAGCTAATTTTTCAGTTGATGATATTAATTGGACAAAAAATACAGGAAGAACTCCATCTGGCGGAAATTCGTCTGCCTCAAACCAAACTGGACCAAATACAGGATCTGAAGGGACTGGAAGCTATTATTTATTCACAGAAGCTTCTACTAATGTTTCACCAGCAGGAAGCCCGAATAGAAGAGCCTACTTGGATTCGCCCTGTATAGACCTAACATCCGTTACAGAACCTGAATTAACGTTTGATTACCACATGTTTGGGAGTCAAATAGGTAGTTTAGCCATTGAAGTTAGTTTTGATAATGGCACGTCGTATAGCCCAATTTTAGAACGGTTTATAGCTACAAATAATCAAGAAGGTGAAAATCCAATAACAGGACAACAACAAACAAGCATAACGGCGGCATGGAGAACTCAGGTAGTTGATTTATCGCTATATGTTGGACAAGTCATAAAATTAAGGATAAACGGAACAACAGGTAGTGGCTACAGAAGTGATATAGCCATAGATAATATAAACATAACAGCTACCCAAGGAACATTGAATAATGAAGACATTGTTATTGATGCTTCAAACCTTAATATATATCCAAATCCGTTTAATGAAGGTTTTACCATAAGTCTGCCAAGAGCAATTGCAAATGAGGATATTGATATTTCAATCTTTGATATCAATGGCAGAAAAGTTTTCTTCAATACATTTAGTAATGCTTCAAATTCAATTTTAGTCAATAATTTAGATAATCTTACGAGTTCTGTTTACATAGTGAGAATTGAAAGCAAAAGAACCAAAACCTTATTTACCAGACGTTTAGTAAAAAACTAAAGTGTTTCTAATTTATTTAAAAGAGGTGTTTTTGAGGAAAAACACCTCTTTTATTTTTCTGATAGTCAGCGATTTAATTATATTAAATGTATTTCATCGATTTTTTTTGCATTTCATAGAATAATACAATATGTTTGTTGCGTAATATATAGTCCCCAAACTATAAATTAACCGCTTATGAAAACTATTACCACTTTAAAGGTTAAAGCTTTTGTGTCTTTAAGCTTCCTTTTTGTTACGATTTATTTGCATTCCCAAGTAACCATTGGCAATTACGATTTTGATGGTGGAAACAATCAAGGTTGGATTGATGGTGGCACCTATGCAAGCATGCTTAATAATGCCACTTGGGGTTGCAACAATACAGGAAACTTCTTTATCAGGTATGATTATGATATTGATAATTCAAGTTCATTCACATCACCAGCTTTTGACGCTACACCATACACTGATTTAGAATTTGATTTTTGTCTTCAAACTACAGGTGTAAATAATAATGATGGGTTTGATTTAGAATTATATGACGGAACGAATTGGGTTACTGTAAGACAATACCGAAAGGGTGTAGATTTTACTGGAAATGGTTCTGGAGTGTCAACAAATTTCACAGAAACCTTAAATAGTGGAACTTACAATTTTGATAGTAATTCTCAATTTAGATTTATAGGACAAGCCGTCAATACGAATGATTTTATTTTAATTGATGATGTTGTTATCAGAGGTCTCGGTGCTCCACCAGCCTATTGCACGTCAACGGGTAACTTATCATTCAATACAGGAATAACAAACGTTACTATTGGCAGTATTAATAATTCTGACGGAATTGGGAAAGATGTGGGATACGAAGATTTCACAGCATTATCAACAACAGTAGAGCAAGGCGGTACAGAAACCATAAGCTTGAGAGTGAATACTGGTGGTACCGGAACAGTATACGCAATGGTGTTTATAGATTGGAACCAGGATTTTGACTTTGACGATGCTAACGAGTCATACAACTTAGGAACAGCAACAACAATAGATGATGGGGCAACATCAGCCTCTCCTTTTACAATTAATATCCCTGTTGGTGCTACCTTAGGAACAACACGTATGCGCGTTGCGGCACAATACAATAGTGCACCAATTGCATGTGAACCAACAGCTTTTGATGGAGAAGTTGAAGACTATTCAATAGAAGTCATAGTCCCAACTCCTGAACCTGAAATAGATATTGTAGATAGCGGAAACAATCCTATATCTGATGGCAGTATAGACAGTCCAGCAACTGGTAACAGCACAGATTTTGGATTAGTACAAGCAGGCGCCTCTTCTGTAGAAACTTATACAATTGAAAATAATGGCGTATTAGATTTAGTAATTTCAAGCTGGGCAAGTAGTAATACTGATTTTGTAGTTTCCGCTCCAGCTTTAACTACAATACCAGCTGGATCATCTACAACTTTCACAGTGACTTTCAATCCAACCTCTGGAGGTGTTTCAAACTCAACCATTACAATTAACAATAACGACTCAGCACCTGAAAACGTATACACTTTTACAGTTGAAGGTGAAGGTGTAGCATGTAACACTACTGTTGCTTCATTTCCTTATAATGAAGGATTTGAAACAGGTTTAGGAGATTGGACTCAGGATACTAGTGATGATAGAGATTGGACAAGAACAAACGTTAGAACACCATCAGATTTAACGGGGCCAAACTTGGCCTATGAAGGCTCATGGTACATGTTCACCGAAGGTAGTACACCAAATTTTAACAGCGAATTTAACTTGGTAAGCCCATGTTTTGACTTAACATCCGCTCCTATGGCAGATTTTTCATTCTATTACCACATGCACGGTAATAGTATGGGAACTCTAGATGTAGAGGTAAGTACAGATAATGGTTTAACCTATTCTGCTCCTGTTTGGACACAAACTGGGGAAGTACAAACCAGTGAATTTGATCCTTGGATACGAGCAGATGTAGATTTGTCAGCATATTTAGGACAAACAATACGTATTAGGTTTAATGGTACAACCGGTATTGATTTTACAAGCGATATGGCTATTGACAATATTTCGCTTTTAACAGCTCCCACTCCAGAAATAGACATACTTAGTAATTCCGTCACAATTGCTGATGGTGACACAACACCTTCAACTACTGACAATACCGATTTTGGATTAATTGCGGTTGGCTTATCTTCAGTTGAAACATATACAATTGAAAATAATGGCACAGCAGATTTAACAATTTCGAGCTGGTCTAGCAGCAATGCTGATTTCACTGTTTCTACACCAGGGTTGACAACCATACCAGTTGGCTCATCAACAACTTTTACAGTGACGTTTAATCCTTCTAGTGCAGGTGCTATAAATTCAACCATAACTATAAATAATAATGATATCGCACCAGAAGATATCTATACTTTTACCGTTGAAGGTGAAGGATTTACTTGCGGGACTAGCATAACATCCTTTCCATACAATGAAGGGTTTGAAACTGGTTTAGGCAACTGGACACAAGATACTGGAGACGATAGGAATTGGACAAGAACAAACGTTAGAACACCTTCGGACTTTACAGGACCAGATTCTGCCCATGAAGGCTCTTGGTATATGTTTACAGAAGGGAGTAATCCTAATTTTAATAGTGTGTTCAATTTAGTAAGTCCATGTTTTGACTTGACGTCTGAATTGGCTGCTGATTTTTCATTTTATTACCACATGTATGGTGGCGATATGGGAACACTAGATGTTGAGGTAAGTACAGATAACGGCCTTACATATTCGGCGCCAGTCTGGACACAATCTGGAGAAGTGCAAACTGGTGAATCTGATGCTTGGATACAAGCAAATATTGATTTATCTGCATATTTAGGTCAGATAATCCGTATCAGATTTAACGGAACTACCGGGTTTGATTATGAAAGTGATATGGCTATAGATGATATATCACTTACAACGTCTCCTAGTCCAGAAATAAATATACAGGGTAATTCCATTACAATTGCCGATGGAGATACAACACCATCTACGACTGATAATACTGATTTCGGTAGTACGGATAACCTTTCTCCCGTAACACAAACGTACACAATACAAAACCTTGGTGCACTTGATTTGGTATTGAGCTCATGGTCTAGCAGTAATAGTGATTTTGTAATTTCAACACCACCTGCGTTAACCACTATTTCTTCAGGTAGCTCAACAACGTTTTCAGTAACATTTACACCATCTGGTTCTGGAATAACTAGCAGTATTATTACAATCAACAACAATGACAACACACCTGAAGATGTTTACACATTTACAGTTCAAGGTGAAGGGCTTTTACCAGACCCACAATATACTGCCTACTTTCATACGTTTGATAATTCTGATGAGGGCTGGACTTCAGTTACATCAACAGGCGATTCTTGGGTAAGAACGGATACCTTTACCACAACAGATGAAATGGGTGATGGTAATTTCTTTAGAAATAACAGCTATAATACTTACAATAGCAATACTAATATTGTTATAGAAAGTCCTGTTTTTGATTTTTCTGATTTAAGTAACTTGAAACTCAGTCTTGATGTTAAATACAACACAGAAAATTCAGTAGATGGTTTACGCATCTTGTATTCAGTGGCAGGTGGTGCATATACCGTATTAGGTAATTCTGGTGATGGAGTCAATTGGTATGATGGTAACGCAAGTGCGCTTGGCGGAGATGGCTGGTATGGGGACGGACACCCAACCGATCCAACTTTTACAGGTGCGCATAATCAATTTGTTAATGCTTCAATAAACTTATCCAGTAGTACTTTTGCTGGACAAAACAATGTGCGTTTTCGTATTCAATTTGCAAGTGATGCCTCAAATAATTTTGAAGGTGTAGCTTTTGATAATTTTAAAATTATTGCAGATCCAAGTACAATACCAGCAAGCGCATCTGTTGCTCCAGCAAATCTCACATCAAATCTTAGGCTTTGGCTCAAAGCAAATTCGGGTATTTCAAACACCGACAATACACCTTTAACACTTTGGGAAGACCAAGCTTACGGCACGGATTTAGACAAAGAAGATGCTATTAGTTCTACTACATTAGCGCCAACATATAGAGATAGTGGTGCAAGAAATATAAACTTTAATCCTGTTGCAGATTTCGATAATTCAGCTGCTACCAGACAGTACATGAACGGTAAAGGTGGTTTGTTCTCAGAAGATTTGTTTGTGGTTTTTAGAAGTGATGATACAATTGAAAATGATACTGGAGCCTTTACTCCTGGAAGACAATTTGCCATTGGGGGTCGCTTTGCAGAAACAGATTATCATGAAGATGCTACAGGTATTGCCGTTGGTAGTTCCACCGCAAGGTATGAAAACGAGATCGTTGCATTTAATGTTAGCTCGTTTCCAAATGGAGCAACTTCAGGGCCAAACGATACATCTTATGGTAGAGCTTACACCAGCATTACAGATACTTTTAGCAACCATCCATTAATCATTAACGTAAAAACCAATACAGGAAATACCGCTACTGAGATCTACAAAAATGGAAAACGAGTAGATAATACTACAGGACAAGCTGGTAATGGTACTGACTTAAACTTTAATGAGCTGGAAAACTTACCTTATTTATTAGGTACAGGAAGATCAGGTATATCTGGTCGTACTGTATCGCAAATGAACGGCATGATCGCTGAGGTTATCTCCTACTCATCAGCCAACTCTGCAATAAACAAGCAAAAAATACAAACCTATTTGGCATTAAAATATGGGGTTACTCTGCAAGCAGATAATTCAACATTATTGGATCATAGGCTAAATGATACCAACTATATTGACTCTGGTGATACTGTAATTTGGGATACAAGTGCAACGGATATAAATGGTAACTCATATAATTACGATGTTGCTGGAATTGGAAGAGACGATGCATCTCATTTAGACCAACGCCAATCTCGCAGTCAAAACGATGAAGCTGACTTAGAAGGTCCGACAAGTGGTTTCTTAACAATGGGCTTAACTGACATTTATGAAACAAACAATCAGAATATTAGTTCAACAAGTCCATTGGCTGATAGAAACTTTTTAATGTGGGGAAATAATAATGCAGACCTAGAAGCGGCTCCAATGACCGTTGATGTTGATATGAGCGAAAATATCCCTGGACTAACTACCGATGTATCTTTTGTTGGTATGCAACGTATTTGGAGAGTTGTTGAAACTGGAGATGTTGGTCGTGTAAAAGTATCTATCCCAGAGAACACGGTCAGAAATATAAATCCACCTGGAGATTTTCTAATGTTTATATCTGATAATGGTGAATTTACGCCAACAGCTGAATACAGAGTAATGTCATCGGATGGCAGTGGTAATCTGGACGTAGAATATGATTTTACTGGAGTCAAGTATATAACCTTTGGTTATGCTCCAGAAATCATTGTGGAGCGTTCCATCAATTTTGTTTCTGCATCACAAAACTATATTGATGTTGAAGATAATTTAGATTTAAACACAGCATTTACTCTTTCAACATGGATAAAAAGAGAACCTGGCTCTGCCAACACTTCAATAGTTTCAAAAAGAAACGTTGGTTACTCTGAAGGCTATGATCTTAAAATTATGTCTGATGGCAGAGTGGAAATGAATTGGATAAACGGTTCAACAAGAAGCATCCAATCTAGCGTTGTAATACCTGAGAATGTTTGGCACCATATTGCCGTAACCCACGACGGAACAACTGCAAGATTATATATTGATGGGGTTTTGGAAACCACTGAAACCCTACCTTTACCATTAAACACAAACAGATCTTTCCTTATTGGTGCTGCTGGTAGAGACGGAAGTGCGGAATCGTATTTTGACGGAAACATTGACGAAGTTAGGGTTTGGAACACAGCTTTAACTGATGTACAGATTCAGTTTTTGATGAACCAAGAACTTGAAGACAATGCCGGAACCATTGGAAAATATTTTGACAACAATGGGATTCTACCAACAAAGAATGATGCAATAGCATTAGATTTTTCAAATCTTCGTGCTTACTTCCCAATGTCAAGATATACCTATACCAATACCAATGACGAGTCTGGAAATGATTTAATAGGTTATTTAAGGCAATTGAGAACAGTTGATTTTCAAACTGCACCGCTACCCTACATTTCCAATCAAGATGGTGATTGGGAAGATAATTCAACATGGAGAAATGGAAATGTGCAAACTATACCTGGAGCACGCTCTCTTGCAGATAACGAGGTTTCGGTAGATTGGAAC
This sequence comes from uncultured Flavobacteriaceae bacterium, assembly GCA_964434705.1. GTDB lineage: Bacteria > Bacteroidota > Bacteroidia > Flavobacteriales > Flavobacteriaceae > Winogradskyella. Next base: position 6,612 of record CAYSVY010000017.1, on the reverse strand, counting down.
ATCGTTCAAACCGGGCATGATATTACTATTGATAATACCGCATTATTTGATGATGACCTTATTGGACTTGATGATTTAGATGGCAATGATAATGAAGGAAACAGAACTGTTCTCGCTCATGTTTTAGACGCTGGTGAAGTTACGGTTAATGGCGATAATGTTGCAAAAACTGGTTATGGATATACAGTAACACACTATTTTGAATTAAATGGGAAACTAGACCTAGAAGGTGAATCCCAATTTATTCAAACTGTCGATAGCGATTTGATTGTTGGTACAAATGGTGAACTTGAAAAAGATCAGCAAGGAACAACAAATACGTTCCATTACAACTATTGGTCTGCTCCTGTTGGCGTAACAAGTATTGCACCGACTGATCCAAATAATGTGAATAGATACGAGTATACAGTTTCAAATATTATGAGAGACGGCGCATCTGCTGTCAACTTTAGTGCATCAGGATTTAACGGATCTGCAACAACACCAATTACAATAGCAGATTATTGGATTTGGAAATTTGCCAATAATCCAGATGGCGATTACTCTGCATGGGAACATATAAGACGAAACGGTAACATATTACCAGGCGAAGGCTTTACCATGAAAGGTCCTGGTACTACTGGTACGGAACAGAACTATACGTTTTTAGGAAAACCGAACAATGCTGACATTAATTTAACAATATCAGCCAATAATGACTATTTAGTGGGTAACCCATATGCTTCGGCAATAGATGCAGATCAATTTATCATTGACAATGGCCCAACTTTGTATTACAACGATGCGGTAACTCCAGAAGCTGACGCAACTACAAGCGGTACGTTATATTTTTGGGAACATTGGGGTGGATCAAGCCACATACTTTCGGAATATCAAGGTGGTTATGCCACGTATAACTTAGCTGGTGGCGTTACATCTTCATATAGTTTACTTGGCACAAATGACCCAGATGTTGGCAGTGGTGGTACACCCACAAAAACACCTGAAAGATATATTCCTGTCGGACAAGGATTCTTTGTCGTTGCAGCCAATGGCGGCACCATCAATTTCAATAATGATCAGCGCGTATTTAAGAAAGAAGCTGTTGGACAAAGTACGTTTGTAAGAAGCAGTAGCAACAATGCTAACGCATCTAACCCTCATGACACAAGACAAAAAATTAAAATTGGTTTTAATTCTGTTGGAAATAGACACAGGCAATTACTATTGACCATTGACGACAGATCAACACCAGGAATTGATTGGGCATTTGACGGCGACAGTTACGATTTTATGGATGATGACATGTTCTGGTTGGTTGATAATCATTTCCTTGTCATTCAAGGATCAAACGAAATGAATGACACTACAAGCTATCCATTAGTGGTTTACACATCTAGAGCTGGCGAAAATACGTTTATGATTGATGAATTAATGAATATTCCGGACGATCAAGAAATTTATCTGCACGATAAAGACCTTGGGGTTTACCATGATATAAAAGAAAGCAATTACAGTATTTTCTTAAACGCAGGGTATTTTGATTCTCGCTTTGAGATTGTATTCTCCAATCCAAATGCTTTGAGCAATGATGATTTTATTCAAACGGACAAAAATCTTGATATTGTTTATGCCAACTCCATTGATAAACTTGTACTCATCAACCCACACGGAATAGCTGTTGATTTTATTGAAATATACAGTTTATTAGGACAACGCATCGTTAAACTAACAGATATTGATTACGGAAACAATACCGAATACAACATTGGGGATTTAAGTTCTGGAGCCTATATAATAAAATTAAATACCGAAAGCGGTTCGGTATCTAAAAAAGTATTGATAGACTAAACACTAGACTTAAATTATAAAGAACACCTCCGTAAAACGAGGTGTTTTTTTATGCTAATAATTCAACTAACTTATCAAGACTCACCTTTTCCTGTGTGCCTTCCGTCATATTTTTTAAGGTGTATAAATTAGATGCAAGTTCTTCTTCTCCAACCAAAACCACATAAGGGATTTCACGGTTATTGGCATAAGTCATTTGCTTTCGCATTTTAGTAGCGTCTGGATATAATTCAGCCTTTATGCCGTTATTGCGCAATACTTTAATGGCTTTCAAACAAAAAAGCGCTTCATTATCTCCAAAGTTTATAAACAGGACATCTGTGGCTTTATTGACAGTTTCAGGAAAGAGGTTTAATTCTTCCATAACCAAATAAATACGGTCAAGGCCAAAACTGATACCAACACCGCTCGTATTTTTAAGCCCAAAAATACCCGTTAAATCATCGTAACGTCCGCCACCACCAATGGAACCCATTTTTACACCATCTGGTGCCGAAACTTCAAAAATAGCTCCGGTGTAATAATTAAGGCCACGCGCTAAAGTAACATCCAATTGCAATTGTGCGGTTTGAAGTTCCAAATTTGAAATAGCATTATCTATAAACTCCAATTCTTCAATACCTTTTATACCAGTTTCAGAATTTGCCAAAATAGTTTTTAAGCTTTGAACCTGTTCTCCAAAACTACCGTTGAGTTCAAATAAAGGCTGTAACTTTGAAATGCCATCTTCCGATATGCCTTTGCTAAGCATTTCGGCTTTTACTTTCTCCTCTCCTATTTTATCCAGTTTGTCCAACGCCACGGTAAAATCGATGAGCTTATCTTGCGCACAAATAACCTCTGCAATACCCGATAAAATTTTACGGTTGTTGATTTTGATAGCTACACCATCCAACTGTAAAGCAGTAAAAACAGCATCGTACAACTGTACAAACTCCACTTCTTGCCAAAGTGATGTACTGCCAACAACATCTGCATCGCATTGGTAAAACTCTCTAAAACGGCCTTTTTGCGGTCTGTCCGCACGCCAAACTGGTTGTATTTGATAGCGCTTAAACGGAAAGTCTATCTCGTTTTGGTGCTGTACCACATAACGGGCAAATGGTACGGTTAGGTCGTAGCGCAAGGCTTTTTCGGAGATTTCAGAAGTGAAATCCCTTAATAATAGCTTTTCTTTTGTGGATACTTCAACGACTTCTAATCCACTCTTATCAATTCCCAAATGCTTAAATTTCTTGGTCTTCAAATCATCAATCAAATGACTTGGTACTTTTGATAAATAATCACCACTATTCAAAATCTTAAAAATCAAGCGGTCACCTTCATCACCATACTTTCCGATCAACGTTTCCGAATTTTCAAAGCTTGGCGTTTCAATAGGTTGAAATCCAAAGCTTTCAAACTGCGTTTTTATGGTGTTTACAATATAGTTTCGCTTTGCAACCTCTTTTGCGTTAAAATCTCTGGTGCCTTTAGGTATGCTTGGTTTTTGTGCCATAATACGTTCCCTAACTGGGTTTGCGTTTTGATTTATCAATAATTCTCACAAAAATATTATAAATTTTAGAGGCATTATCAAGATAATTTGATTTTATAGTAACTTTATTCCCTGTTGTTAGTCTTATAGCTAATTGATATCAACCGAGCTCCAAAAAAACATGAAGCTTCCCTTACTGAGAGAAAACATTAAAATTGCAATTGGATCCATCAAAGGCCAATTGTTAAGAACCATATTAACCGTAATGATCATTGCCATTGGCATAATGGCACTTGTGGGCATATTGAGTGGCATTGCTGCTTTGGAAAACACTATTTCTAGTGACTTTTCGTCCATGGGTTCAAACACCTTTAATATTCAACGTTATGAGTTTACGACCCAACGCCAAAGCGGACGCGACAGGCAACGCGTAAACCCTGTAATCAGTTACCGAAACGTAAAGGAATTTGTTGAAAATTACAACTACCCGTTTACAAAAACCTCAATCGTGTTTACCGGGACAGCTTCAGCTGAAATAAAAACCGATTCCGAGAAAACCGATCCAGAAGTTATTGTATTAGGTGCCAACGAGCATTTTTTGGAAAACTCCGGACTTGAAATTGAAGAAGGTCGCGGTTTTAATGTTTTTGATGTATCTAACAATAATGCCGTTTGTGTCATTGGTAGTGATTTGGTTAAGGCATTGTTTAAAGACGTAAATCCTATAAACCAAACGCTAAGCATCAGAGGTTCCAAGTTTAAGGTTATTGGTTATCTAAAAGAAAAAGGTGCAACCTTTGGTAATAACCAAGATTTAAGGGTTATTTTACCTATACAGAAAGCGCGTTCTATTTTTACAAATCCATCAATTAATTATGGTTTAAGCGTAAAGGTTGATAAAAAAGATATGCTTGAAGGCGCGCAAGATGATGCAATTGCCGTATTCAGAAATATTAGAGGCTTAAGCCCAGTTGAAAAAAATAATTTTGGCATTGAACGAAGCGATGATTTGATTAACAGAATAGGCAACATTACCAACTATCTTTATGTTGCCGCGTGGATAATTAGTATTATCACCATTTTTGGGTCTACCATTGCACTGATGAACATCATGTTGGTTTCTGTAAGCGAGCGCACACGCGAAATTGGTGTTAGAAAATCTCTAGGCGCAAAACGAAAAACCATAGCGTGGCAATTTTTTATTGAAACCCTTATAATTGGTCAATATGGTGCATTGGTAGGTATTATCCTCGGAATATTAATTGGTTGGGCATTCTCCTATTTTGCGGAACTGCAGTTTTCAATACCTTGGTTTGCCATGTTTTGGGCTGCACTTATTGCTTTTATAGTTGCGGTAATATCAGGTGTATATCCGGCTACAAAGGCAGCAAAATTAGATCCTATTGAATCATTGCGCTACGAATAGTTAAGCAACCAGCTTTTCAAAATACCGAAATAAATCTCCTTTTGTAATATTGGCGCCTTCTTGTATAAGCTTGAAAATATCTTGGTACTTATCATCGGAATACTTCTTTTTAGCGGTAAAGAATTCAATATCATCCGAAAGTAGATTTTCCCTTAACCACTGAAAACCTTCTTTTGTAGTTAGGTCGTTTGCATTGTCCTTTAGCTTTAAAGCAATCAGCCTCATATCTGTCGGTCTGCAATGAAACAGATGGATTTGCTGTGGCGATATATGCTCTAAGTATTCTACCTTTTGAAGTACGCCATACCAAACCAAATCACTGAACACATCCAGCTCTTGCTCTGCTGCTTTGGGTTTTGTCTTTTTTATATCTTCCCATTCTCCTGCAGTGATGGATTGCGTTGCCAGAAAATTGATAAATTCTTGATGCAATTCTTCAAACTGTTCTTTTGTTAATCTAGCGTATTTCATCTTTTAATTGGCATTAATTGTTTTGGAAACTGCAAATGGCCTGTCCGTAGCCAAGATATCAGCACCTAATTGTAGCCACTGATTGTACAAATAATCACCTCTAGCTTCTGCTCTCCTATCTAAGTTGCCCAATGTTCCCAAAATGCAGAGTATATTATTATCATGAAGCCTTTTAAATAATGAAGCGTCAGACAAGCGTGTACCCGTAAAAGCAATCATATTCTTCGTTGGTATGCCAGAATTTAAAAGTTTGGTCATTTCACTTTCATTTCTAGCAGAAACCGACAATAATAAATTAGGATTAGTTGCATACGCATTTTTGGCTTGATCCAAACTGTAAGTGATGAGAATACAATTGTTTTCTGCATTGTATTGCGATATGGCTTCTATCACTTGCGTTTGGGGTACAGATCGTTTAATATCAACACTTAATACTATGTTGTTTTTTTTACTCCATTTTAAAACATCACTAAACAATGGGACTTTAAAGGTGGTTTCGTTTCCATAGTCGTCAACCAAATTAAAGGCGCGCAGTGTTTTGTAACCTATATTTTTTATCGGGCCAAATCCGGTTGTAGTTCTATCAATTGAATTATCGTGCATTAAAACAAGCTTGTTGTCTTTTGTTCTTGCAACATCAATTTCAAAGATGGCAGTAATACTATCGTTAACATATTGCAATGTTTCCAAACAATTTTCGGGATACCCTTTTATACCTTTTCCACCGCGGTGCACACTGATTTTTGGAAGGTTGTCCGCATTTTTATATCTATAAGTATCAAGTAATGTATTGCTGTTTTGAGTCGAGTGTTTGTTTTCGGTTTTACAACCTAACAGTAGTATTAACGATAAAAGTATTAAACACCTCATGATATAATGAATAAAAAAACCGTCTAGTAAACTAAACGGTTTTCAATAATTTGTGATTTTAATTATTTGCTTTCAGCAATAACTTCAAAAGGCAAATCAACTGTAACTTCTCGGTGCAGTCTTATTACGGCATTGTACTTTCCAAGCCTTTTGACGTTACCACCAATTACATTGATAAATTTCTTTTCAATAGCATGACCTTCTTTCTGTAAAGCATCTGCTACGTCAATGTTGTTTACAGATCCAAATAATTTGTCGCCTGTACCAACTTTTGATGCAATTTTTAATTCAATAGCAGAAAGTGCTTCAGCTGTAGCTTTAGCTTCGTCTACTAATTTTTGCTCTTTAAAGGCACGCTGTTTTAAATTTTCAGCCAACACTTTTTTTGCAGAAGTTGTTGCTAAAATCGCTTGTCCTTGTGGAATTAAATAATTTCTACCATAACCGTTCTTAACTGTTACAATATCGTCTTTAAATCCTAAGTTTTCAACGTCTTGTTTTAATATAAGTTCCATTGTTATGATATTTTATTTTAATA
>CAYSVY010000016.1:0-80447 GCA_964434705.1 uncultured Flavobacteriaceae bacterium | reverse complement strand
CTTACCAAACTTTTCGCCAAACTCTTCACCCCATTTTTCCATGTCCTTGCCAAATTTTTCACCAAACTCTTCGCCCCATTTTTCCATTTCTTTTGCCCATTGACCTTCAAAACGCTTGCCGTATTCCTCGCCCCAAGCTTCCATCTTTTTTTGATAATCAGATTCGCCAAACTTACGTGCCCATTCCGTCATGCGCTCTTGGAGTTCTTTACCACCTTCTTTTTCATAGCGCTTGCTCCATTCTTCCAAATACTTCTCGCCTTCTTCTTGGTATCTGTCATAATCAAACTTTATGGTTTTGATACCTTCTGGCAACTCAGGAAGTTCAGGGAACTCTGGCATTGCAGGAAGTTCTGGCATTTGAGGGATATTAGCCATATTTGGCATTTCAGGTATAACGATAACTTCTGGGACTTCTGGCAAATCGGCCAGGTTAAACTCTAAGTCTTTCAGAATATCATCATAGGAAGATGCATCAGAAAATAAGCCCAAACTTCGGCCACCTTCAGAACTTATGCTTACCTTATCTGTTGATGCATCAACCTTTAAATTCCATGCTTTTAAAGCCTTTTGAAGTTCTTCCTTTGAAAGCTTAGCACTTTCAATATAGGCTTCAACCTCTACAACATCTTTGTTCCAGGTATCTACTTCAATTTCAACATAATTGGTATTTAAATCTACAACAACATCCTTATTCGTTTTAATGGATTGCGATGTTTTGTTGAGCGATTGCTGTGCAAACCCTAAGCTGGTTATTAGGCAAAGAGTTAAAATTTTAATTCTGTTCATTTTTTTGATTTTTTACTGTTCGTTTTTTGATTAATGATTGTGTATTTAAGATTGATTAAAGTTGTTCTTCTTCAAAATTACTGTCGTTAAATTCTGTAAGCTTTTCTTTTAAGCGCATCACCAAGTTTAATCTAAACTTGAGGTTGTCGATTAAAGCATCAAGCGTTACTTGGTTGGGACCATTTTCATTGAGCTCAATGGTGAGATTGTCATATTCGTCATTAAGCTCTTTTAGGCGCTCAATGTAGCCATCAAAAAGTTCTTTATTGGCCGGTGTTAGCTGCACCTTGGACAATTCAAGGTTTATACTGGCCAAATAATAGTCTTCCACTTTCTTTAAGTCTGGTGAGATGTCACCCATTGTTTTTAGCTCATTAGCAACTTCTGTTGGTTGTGGGTCATCCTTGGGGTTTGAGAAAAAAGTCATTGCCCCATAACTCAAACCTAACAAGACAATAACGCTTGCGGCAATGTTTAAAAATCTGAAATCGCTGGACTTTTTGCCTTGTGGCAGGCGTTCATCCAAAAGTTCCATAAACTTGGCTTCATGCCCTTCAGACATTTGTACTGATGAATTTTCAGTTTGATTTTTGAATAATTCTTTAAGATTCTGTGCCATTTTTTTTAATTTTTAATAGCTGTTGCAATTTAACTTTGCCTCTAGACAATTGCGTTCTTGAGGCGACTTCGGATATGCTGAGTATTTCGGATATTTCTTGATGGTCATAACCTTCAATGAGATACAGCATTACAACATATTTATACTTTTCGGGCAATTGTTCAATTGCCTGCTTTACGTCTTCAATAGTAATATGATCTTCAACCCACCAATCGTCATCTTGAGTTTCGACTACTTTTAAATGTACATCTTCAAGCTCTACCAAGCGCTGTTTTTTGGACTTTAAAACATCGATACTCTTATTAACAACAATACGCTTTAGCCATGCGCCAAATGTTACTTCGGCTTTGTACTGGTCAATTTTAGTAAATGCTTTTAAAAATGACTCCTGCACAATGTCTTCGGCTTCCATAGTGTTGCCCACAAAACGATTGGCGACTACTAACATACCGTTACAGTATTGGTTGTAAAGCTTTAATTGCGCCTTACGGTTGTTCTGCTTGCATTTTTCAATTACATCAATTTGAAACACGCTCAATTGGTTTGGTTTTTGTGATTGGTTCTCTTAATAGACGAGTCAAAAAAATAAGTGTGGCAAAATTTGCGTTATTTTTTAAATTATTTTTTTCAATCGTTAAAATAAAGTTGTTGTACTCTTTAAATTTAGGGAATTCAACTATCTTTATTTTCTAATTAAACTTAGATTTTTTTACTAATATGTTAAAACGCTTAATCATTTTTTTGGCCATAGTTGCCCTTGGGCTTTTAGCCTATTGTCTTTTTGTTGAAAATATCTTTTCGCCAAGATTAAGTCCTAAAGATAGTGCATCAATTGCCTTGAATGATTTGAAATTAGAGGTCCAATATAACCGACCCTCAAAACGTGAACGCGATATTTTTGGCGCTTTGGTGCCATACAACCAAGTTTGGAGAACTGGTGCCAATGAAGCTACGACCTTTTCCACAAACAAAGATTTAGTTATTCAAGGTATGCCACTTCCAAAAGGCGACTATACGCTATGGACAGTACCCATGGAGAATGAATGGAAGGTTATGTTCAACTCAAAACAATACCAATGGGGCGTCAATGAAGAAATGAAACCCATGTGGGATCCCAATTACGATGTAGTGGAACTAGTTGTTAAAGCTGAAACTTTAAATACAACAGTTGAAAAATTTACGATTGCATTTGACAATACAACCGGTAATCTCAATTTAACCATGGCTTGGGACAAAACAAAAATAGCCGTACCATTGAATTTGAGGGCAAATCAAAATGGCAATACCATAAAATCCAATTAGTAACCTCAATTATACATTGGCCAAAAAAGACAACATATCTGCACTGGAAGAAAAAGAAGGCGTAAAAGACCCAAATACAGTCAATTCATATTCTGCGCAGCGTATAAAATCTAAACGTCAAAAAGCACCAAGTGTTGACGATTTGGTTAAAGGTATTACTAAAGGTAACATTACTGCACTGAGTCGCGCAATAACACTCGTGGAAAGCACAAACCCTAAACACTACCAAAAAGCAAACGGCATAGTTTCTGGTTGTTTGCCCTATGCCAACAATTCTGTTAGAGTTGGTATTACGGGTGTACCTGGTGTGGGCAAAAGTACCTTTATTGAAGCTTTAGGAAAACATTTGACCAGCATTGGCAAAAAGGTAGCCGTACTTGCAGTTGATCCCAGCAGCACATTAAGCAAAGGCAGTATTCTTGGTGATAAAACAAGAATGGAAGATTTGGTAAAGGATAAAAAAGCATTTATTAGACCTTCAGCTTCTGGCGATTCTTTAGGTGGCGTAGCCCGAAAAACAAGGGAAACCATAATACTTTGTGAAGCATCAGGTTATGATGTTATACTCATTGAAACCGTTGGTGTTGGACAAAGTGAAACCGCAGTGCACAGCATGGTAGATTTTTTCCTGTTGCTGAAATTGGCTGGTGCTGGTGACGAATTGCAAGGTATTAAGCGCGGTATTATTGAAATGGCCGACGCCATAGTTATTAATAAAGCCGATGGCGAAAATCTAAAAGCAGCAAAAACTGCCAAGTTAGAATTTAACCGTGCGTTGCATCTCTATCCTGAAAAAGCCTCGGGTTGGACTCCAAAAACCACATTGTGCAGTGCGCTAAAAAATGAAGGTATTGTTGAATTATGGACCATGGTTTGCGATTATGTGGACAAAACAAAATCCAACTCATTTTTTGAAAAAAACCGAACTACCCAAAATACATTTTGGTTACAACAGACCATTGAAGACCGTTTAAAATCTAATTTCTACAACCGAAGTATTATCAAAACCGAATTGGGAAAACAAATACAGCAAATTGAAAACGGAAAGACTACACCTTTTGCTGCCGCAGAATATTTATTGGGACTTGAATAATATTTTAAACCAATGTTCAGATTTTGGGTTTAGCCTGTAAATCAAAATTTTAAAATCCTTTAAGACAAATATGGAATCTGAATTAGGCTCTTTTAGTATCTGATATGGTTCGTTAATGCTTCCAATTTCCATATATCTAGTTTTGGAAACATAAGGGTTAATTCGTTTGAGATTAGCATGCATTGCTATACTATCATTTAACAGAATTGACCCTTTACACCTATGAATATGTGTTACTCTTAAATTTATAGCATCTTCAAACTTCAATGTTTTGTCTTCAGTGAAGAATTGATGATAAAAAAATAAGGAAACAAAAAGTGTAGCACAAACAAAAAGACCAATCCCAAACCATCTAAGTTGGGTTTTCTCAATGTTTTTGAATGTCATAACCGCTTTTCCTTAAACCATTCCACTTGTGATTTTACACTATCTATAAGTGTGGTTGTAGGATTATAGTTTAACAGTTTTCTGGCTTTGTCAATATTGGCTTTTGTGCGAAGTTGATCGCCAGCGCGTTTTGGTTTTACCTCTATATTAATAGGCTTACCAATAACTTTGGCAACAGCATCTATACCATCTTGTGTGGTATGCTCAACTTCAGTTCCTAAGTTTATAATTTCGCCATTGACTTTATCTTCATTGCCAATGACACTTACCGCGCCATCAATAATATCGCCAACGTAAGTGAAACTTCTCAAATGATTTTCACTGCCTTCAAACAATGGGAAAGGTTTGTTTTGCAATCCTAAATCAATAAGCTTGGTGTACATTTTTTCGGGACGTTCACGTGGGCCAATTACAGAATACAATCTGAGGCTGCATGCTTTTAATTGCTGTTCTCTACTTTTTTGAAGTACCAACTGCTCGGCCGCCAATTTTGTAACGCCGTAATGCGATGCAGGTTTCGGAGCAATACTTTCAGGGTAGGTAGCTTCTAAACCATAGATGGATGACGTTCCAATATTGACAAACAGTTGTAAACTTTTACACTTTAAAGCAAAATCAATGAGGTTCTTAGTGGCTATGATATTATTGGTAAAATAATCTTCAAAAGACGAGGTTTGGGAAATTCCAGGTTGTGCCGCAAAGTGGAAAATATAATCAAAATCGGTATCCAAAAGGTTATCAAACATACTATCCCTAAGGTCTAGCTCGATTACTGTACCACCTTTAGATTTTACGTCTTCAGCATTTTGGGTCTTTAATTCCAAACTGTAATAATCGCAAAAATTATCAACGCCAATAACTTCATGTCCCATATCCAAAAGGCGTTCTGCACAATGCGAACCAATAAATCCTGCAACTCCGGTAATTAATATTTTCATGTTTCGTATGCTTGATTGCTATCTATCAAATAACCGTTACAAAGAAACGGTTTTTTTGTTGGTTAACCTATGGCGAAAAACGTAACCAAAAAAACAATATTTTTGTACCACTAACTAAAGCGCCAAATGCACTACAAGTTTACAATTGTTGTTCCCGTATATAACGAAGAGGACAACCTTTTAAGGGTTGAAAAGGAGTTGTCCAACTATCTCAAAATTGCTTCGATTTCAACATCCGTATTGTTTGTAAACGATGGCTCAAAAGATAAAAGCCAGGAACTTATAGAGGCAATCTGTGGCAGAAACCAATCGTTCGGTTTTATTTCTTTTAAAGAGAACCGCGGACTAAGCGCCGCCATAAAAGCGGGTTTCGACACAGTTGAAAGTGAGCTTGTTGGCTATATTGACTCTGATCTACAAACCACGCCTGAAGATTTCAACTTACTTTTAGAACATAGTAAAGATTATCATTTGGTTACGGGCGTTCGTGCAAACCGAAAGGATTCGTTTGTAAAAAACATGTCTTCAAAAATTGCCAATGGTATTAGACGCGCATTTACCAAAGATGGCATGGATGATACCGGATGTCCATTAAAAATAGTACATTCCGATTATGCAAAACGTATACCCATGTTTAAAGGCCTGCACCGTTTTTTGCCAGCTATGGTTTTATTGCAAAATGGAAAGGTCATTCAAGTACCTGTACAACATTTCCCAAGAATTGCAGGTACCGCTAAGTATGGACTTTGGAACAGGTTACTTGGTCCGTTAATGGATTGTTTTGCCTACTTATGGATGAAGAAAAAATACATTAATTACCAGATTGAGAAAAAAGGATAATGACCGATTGGATTGTTTATAGCATCGGTTTTTTGGCGCAGATTTTATTTTCGTCAAGGTTATTGGTACAATGGATTACGTCCGAAAGGCAACGCAAGGTCATTACACCAAGTACGTTTTGGATACTGAGCCTTATCGCCTCTTTTTTATTGTTTATTTATGGTTACTTACGTTTAGATTTTGCCATTATGTTTGGGCAAAGTTTAACCTATTTTATTTATATAAGAAACTTACAGTTGCAAAACCAATGGCAAAAAATACCAAGGTTTGTTCAATTGCTATTATTTGTTGTTCCCATTGCCATAGTACTTTACTATTTTAACAACAACAAAATTGATTTGGAGCTCCTGTTTCAAAACGAAGATATACCGGTTTGGTTACTGATTTTAGGTATTACGGCACAAGTCATATTTACATTGCGCTTTTTCTACCAATGGCTACTTTCCGAAAGGCAAAAAAAGTCTACGCTACCTATGGGTTTCTGGGTATTAAGCTTAATAGGTGCATCGCTCATTTTAAGCTATGCCATTTTTAGAAAAGATCCCGTTTTATTTGTTGGTCATCTATTTGGAGTTGTAATCTATGCCCGAAATGCTTATTTGATTAGAATTACCAATGGTTAAGCTCATTGAAAAATATCCGTATGTAAGCATTTTTGCTAGCGTGTTTTTAATGCTAGGCTTTACCATTGACGCCATTCCCGTAAGTATCATGGAAGCCAGAAATTTTATTTCGGCAAGAGAAATGCTAACCGATGATAACTGGCTTTTAACCACTATGAACGGTGAACCGCGCTACCAAAAGCCACCTCTACCAACTTGGATTACAGCTGTTTTTGCCAAACTGTTTGGAATAACCAATGTGTTGGCGCTTCGCTGGCCAGCTTTGATTATGGTTGCCAGCATAGGCATTAGCATTTATAATTTCAGTTTAAAAATTGCCAATAACAAATCGCATAGCCTAATAACCGGATGTATTGCAATAACTTCCTTTTACATTATTGGAATAACCATTGAAGCCCCATGGGATATTTATGCCCACGGGTTTATGTTACTAGGGCTTTACCAATTGTTTATAATGCTTCACGATAGCTCAATAAGCCTGAGGAGAAGCTTCATTTTCGTGTTATGTGTCATTGCTTCGGTTTTGTCAAAAGGACCAGTATCACTTTACGTATTATTTTTATCGTTCGCTATTGCTTACGGCATTGCGTATGGTTACCAACGGTTTAAACTTTATTATTTAAAAATCTTAGGCTTACTACTATTGGCAATAGCACTTGGCGCAACTTGGTATATTTATGTACGAATTTCTGACCCCGAAACATTTGCAAAAATCGCTATAAAAGAAACCTCAAATTGGGGAAGCTACAATGTGCGTCCATTTTACTACTATTGGAGCTTTTTTACCCAAAGTGGCCTTTGGACAATTCCCGCATTTATTAGCCTTTTGTACCCTTACATGAAAAATAGGGTTTCAAACATAAAAGCCTATCGGTTCAGTTTCTTTTGGACTGTTATTGCTGTGGTTTTATTGTCAATTATTCCAGAAAAGAAATCTCGATACCTCATGCCGGTATTGATTCCGTTGTCCCTAAATATTGGATTTTACATCAACTATTTAATTTCAGAATTTAAAACTTTAAAAAGCAAAAAAGAGACTTTCCCTGTGTATTTCAATTTTGGCTTAATTGGCACAATAGCACTTTTGTCAGCAGTTTTATTGACGTTGTTTGTTGGAGATTATTTTGAAGACATACCTGTTTTAAGACTCATGCTATTATCCATCGCAAGTGCAGGTATTGGTGTTTTCATATTTAAAAATCTTATTTATAAGAATATTAAAACAACCGTTTATTTATGTGTTATGTTTGTGATAGCACTAGGCTGTATTGGCATGCCACTTTTAAAACAAACCAAAAAGGCTGAAAACTACAGACCTATTTCAGGAATCAGCTATGAAAAAGAGAACGTTTACGCATTAAATTACGTATCTCCCGAAATGCTATACAATTATGGCGACAAGATACCGCAATTAAATTTAAAGTATGTAAAATCTAATAACGAGAACGCTTTTTACCTTATATGCCACGATTGTTCATCATCGGATTTTGATAAGTTTGAAGACGAATACTACGTTGATATTATTGGCAAATTTGACCTCAACCGAATTAATAAAGATGCACGTTCTTACAATGACAGGTTAGTGAACACTGTTGCCTTTCTAACCCAGAAATAAACTATGTTGTTTCTGTAAAGCGTTTTGAAGTCCATCCAAACAACTTAAAAAACAGAAATCCAGACAGTGCGCCAAATGCCATACCACAAACTACGTCTAACGGATAATGCACCCCAATATAAATGCGACTATAAGCCATAGCTATGGCCCAAACCAATAATAAAAATATCAGTCGCTTGTATTTGTTTATTAAAAGTAAGCCCACAAAAACCGCAACAGCCATTGAGTTAGAAGCATGACCAGAAAAGAAGCCAAAACGTCCGCCACAACCTTCTTTTACAATTCGCATAGCATCTACTATAGACTCGTTATGGCAAGGTCTAAATCTTTCAAATCCGTATTTAAACAAATTGGTGATTTGATCTGTAAACGCTACCATTGCCACGGCAATAAAAACCAGAAGCAAGGTTTTCTTTTTACCAAGATGCTTAAATAGCAAAAACAACAACAAAGCATAAAAAGGAATCCAATTGAACTTATGGGTATAAGCCATCCAAAAGCCATCCCAAGTTTCAGAACCTAAATTATTGAGGAACAAAAATAATTCTGTATCGTATTCAAGTAGTTTGCTAAGCATTACTCTTCGTATCTTGCTACTTCCCTATCGTAAAACTCTGTTGCGAGTTTTATATAATTTTCAGTTTCGGTTTCTAATTCTTTTTGGTCGTGCTGATCAAATTCCTCAAACCATTCAACCTCATCATTTTCAAGATTAATGATGAATCGTGGAAATTCAGTATGGATGATGAATATCGCATCTGGATAATCGGTATTATCGCCAAGAATAAATTTTGGAAGCTCCATGTTAGCATATTTAGAACAAAAATATCAAAAAAAAATCCGTCAATACTAATACTGACGGATTTAAACACTAAACAAAAAAGACTATTTCACTATGATTTTTTTAACCAGTCTATTTCCGTCTACCGTATGTATATCAACCAAATATAAATTGGGTTTTAATTTAGAAACATCTATTTGGTCTTTTAGATATACTTTAATAACGCGTTGTCCTGAATGATTGTAAATTGTTATAGTTTTAATAGCAACATCTGTATCAATTGTTAATATAGATTGTACTGGGTTAGGATAAAGACGAAGTTGAGGCTGGTTTAACACTTGAAACTCATCATTTGACAAGAGGCTCCCAAACTCATAAGCTCCAATATCTACAGCAGTGCCTTGAATGCGCAAAGTGCCATCTAAATCTTTAGTTATTGATGTAGGAACTTGAGTATCATCGCCCACGTTTACAGCTGGAGAAGTACTTACTGGTCGGTAATCGTCGGCTAAAGCATCGGTAAACATTGGGTTTGCATTAATATTAGCATTTGTAGTAAGACTTGTAACTCTCGACGACAAACTAGCTTCGTTAGCCGTAATATTGTGTGTAAAATTCATAGTATTTAGCGAATTTGAAGGACGATTCATTAATCCTATATCACTAACTGCCAAAACACTAGTTGTAGGGAAATAATTTTCGTGAAAAATATTATTATGCATTTCTACATTAATAACATTATTTGTGTTGTTATTTAGTCGTCTAAAAGCAATGGTTCCTTTATCGTTAGGGCTCGAGTTACCAACATCGGCATTGTTTGTGAATGTGTTACTGATTATATTAGCATTAATTATTCCATCATTTGCGAATGCACTAAAGCTACTTCCTGTAAATCCACCACCACTAGGACTATTAGTTGTAGTGTTTTCATAAAAAAGTGAATTAAACAAATTTAGGTTAACCGTTGTATTAGCTAATGCCAATGCCTGAAATCCAGCACTATATCTTGAGATATTATTATTAAAAATACAGTTTTCAATGGTGACGCTATTAACACCATTATCAAAATTTAAGTGTACATTTCCTTCTCGATCGGATACATTCCACTCTATTATTGAATTTTTTAAAGTGAAATTATTGAATTGACTACTTTTATAAATAGCTCCACCACGATTTTGATTCACTGGCGCGCCACTGCCAGTATTGTTGGCATGACCACCAGTAATAGTAAAACCGTCAACAGTTATGTCATTCGCATTTATTCTAACAACGTTATAAGAATTGTCTGCTCTTAAGCTGTTAGAGTAAGAAAGTGTAGTATTGTCATTGCCGTTAATATCGCCTGAAAGTATCGTTTGATTTGTACGCCAATCGCGATCGCTTAACTGAGTTTCTGTTCCGTTGAAACCACCATAAATAGCCATTTGGTCGGCGTTTATTGCAAATGACGAAGTTCTATTTGATGTAGAAGGTTTATAAACACCACTTGCAACCCAAACTTCCTTTTCTACACTAAATGCTGAGGCATTAATGCCATCTTGCAAACTTGTAAATGCATCAGCCCAACTACTGCCATCATTATTTCCTGTTGCACTCGCATCAACATAAGCACGTGTCAGTTGGTTAGGATCGTTAAATTCAGCATACAAATTAATAATTTCACTACTTGTTATTAAACCGTGATAATAACGAATGTTATCAATAGCGTCGGTGTATTTATTTGCTGTAAGTGTGTGATCGTCGCCAATGTATAACGGCACATTTGGAATTGGCGTAATTCCGCCAGTAGATACACTTGTCATGTTTTGACTAAGTACCTGAACTGTATCAACATATAAGCGATAATTGGTGCGGTGAATTGATGCTGGACCACTTGGAGTTGATGGTTGTTCATCGATTCGTAACACGATTAAATGCCAGTTGCCGTCAGCAATGTTGTTGTAAGTGTGCGTAATTGGTGCTTCTTGTTGCCAAGGTTGACGCCCAAAATCCCAATAACGCATCCATGATTTTAGGTTTCCGTTTTCTAAAGAAAATTTCCAACCGTAATTTTCATTTCCAGCGCCATTGTGGTTAAAAATTGTTTGTTCCACAGTACTTACTTCGGTGGTTTTTATCCAAAACGCCACAGTAAAATCTTGTAAGTTTCGGTTTATGTATGATGGCGCGCTTAGCACATCACCATTAAGCTCAATAGCGTTGTTTGGCACATCGTCAATACCATTAATGGTTGTTAAAGCTGTTCCTGTTTGTGTTAATGCATTAGTATTTACACCTGAATTGTTTAACGAACCGCCAGTAAACAAATATTCTGAACGTACAGTGAGTTGCGCATTCAGCATTAGAGATAAAAATAGCGTGATAGAAAAAAGTACTTTTAGTTTCATAGTGAAAGGGTTTTAAATTCACTATAAAAGTATGCTTGAAGTTAGGCTGAAAATCGTGAAAACTTCCGAAGCGGTTAGTTGAACTTCCGAGTTGTTGAAAGGAAAATTTTCTACCTATAACTGTTGCATTAATTGCATAAATTCTTCGGTTTTTTCTTTGGAAAGTGATACCTGTTTACCATTATCCATAACAATATAACCACCATCAGATTTTACATATTTAGTAATGTATTTTAGGTTGACGTAGTACGAACGATGTGGTTTGTAAAAAAAAGGTAAATGTTGCAATAAATCCACAAAGTATTTTAAAGGTTTGCTAATAAGCATTGGTATTTTTTGCTCATTAATATAAATATTGGTGTACATGCGTTCGGCTTCGAGCATAACAATGTCTTCAAAATTCACAAACTCTACACCATCTTTTACTGGTAAGCCTATTTTTTTGAATTCTTTAGAGGTTAATGCTTGGCTTAAGGCTTCAAACCGTTCATTAAGTTTGGTACGACCAATAAACTTCAAAGCTTTATCTACTGCTGTTTTTAATTTTGAAGCACGAACTGGTTTTAAAATATAATCCAACGCTGAAAGTTCTATGGCTTTTATGGCATATTCGGAATAGGCTGTCGTGAAAATAATTTCGAAATTATAATCGTCTTTATCAATAAAATCCAGAATTTCTAAACCTGAATGTCCAGGCATTTCAATATCTAAAAACACCAATTCTGGTTGTTCTTCTTTAATAATTTCAACACCTTTTAATAAGGATTCTGCTTGAAACACCTCTGAAATCTTTGGGCAATTTTCTTCTATTAAAACTTGTAGCAAACGTCTTGCGCGTTCTTCATCATCTATAATTACGGCTTTCATAGGCTAATTAATTTTAATGGGAATGGTCAATTCTACACGTGTTCCTGTTTGGTTTTCGGTTTCTATGTCTACAATGTTGACACCTATATTGCTATGATAACGCTGATTGAGCAATTCTAAACGTTCTTTTGTAGCGACTGACGCAAACGATTTGTGAGCGTCTGATTTTGAAGCCTTATGTTCGGCAGATGCCTTACGACCTACGCCATTATCTTCTACTACACAAAATAGATCATTGTCGCTTGTTTTTTCTAATAAAATTGAAATACGCTTATCACCTTCTTTGTTAAACAAGCCATGTTTTAACGAATTTTCTATATACGGTTGAATAAGCATGGTTGGCAAGGTGATAGAATTTTTATCCAAATTTTCTTCGATATGAATTGAATATTTTAGATCATCGCCAAATCTCAAATGTTCCAACTCCAAATAATTGGTAATGGTTTCTACTTCTTCGTGAAGTGTTATAAATTCTTCGTTACTAAAATTAAGATAGTTCCTGATTAGCTCAGCAAAAGTCGCCAAATATTCACTGGCTTTTTCTTTTTCATTCAATACGATAAACTCTTGAATAGAATTAAGCACATTAAATATAAAATGTGGATTCATTTGTGCTTTTAAAGCCTTTAATTCACTATCGCGATACTGTTTTTCTAAGGCTAACTGTTTTTGAGAGGCTTTAAGTTGTTGGGTTATCAACGCTGTTTGTTGCTTCTGCTTTAACCGTTTTGAATTTATAAAGGCTACCGCCAATACCAAAACTAATAACACTAAAGCACCAATAAAATAGAACATATTTTGTCTACTTTCTGCCTTTGAAAGTTCGGCTTCTTTAGCATTGAGTTGGCTCTGCGCCTCGATTTTTTCGGTTTCGTATTTGGTTGCCATTTCTGCAAGTAGTGCTTTGCGTTCTCTACTATCTAACGTATCTTTCATTACGTTGTATTCTTCATTAGCTCTATTCGCTTTGGCAGTATCTTGCACAATATTGTAGGCGATAAATAGCTTTTGATTGATGTCTTTTATGAATTCCAATCGGTTCATTTCACGATTCAATTTTAAAGATGTTTCATAAAAAGGAATCGATTTTTGATGTTGTGATTTTAACGAATAGATGGTTGCTAATCCATAGTTTATGCGAGCAATTCCGCTTTTATCATTTTTACCTTCAAAAAAACCGAGCAACTCTTTGAACATGTTTTCAGCTTCGCTATAGCGCCCCATTTTTTTGTAAAGTTGCGCCGTGGATTGCTTCATAAACATTTCGCCCAGTTTAAAATTAACCCGTTTAGCAAGTTCAGTAGCTTTTTTGTAATACACTAAAGCTAAATCCAACTGATTATCTACCGAATACGAAACACCTAAATCAAAATAATAGCGACCTGTATTGCGGTCTATTGGCAGATTTTTAATAAGTTTTAAATTCTCTTTAGATAGCGCAATGGCTTTTTTGGAATAGCCATTATTACGGTAAATGGTAATGAGCGAACTATTAGCGAGTAATTGTTGGTTTTGCGTTCCTATATTGTCATAAATAAGCTTTGCGCTTAATGCCGAAGCAATAGCAACATCATAGACGCCTTTACTATTATTTGCTCGAGACAATCTCTGGTAAATGGTTGCGAGCTGTAAAGAATCGTTATTGGTTTTTGCCAATCTTTCGGCATCACGTAACAACCGTATTTGTTTGTTAACATTGCCCGTATCGTAACTATCGCTCAAATCAATTAAACGGGAAATGTATAAGCTGTCTTTTTGAATAGAATTATCTAAAAGTACTTGAATGCTATCGTTTTGTGCGGACATGAATGCCGACCAACATAAAAAAATGATACTGTAATACCTCATTGTGTTTTGAAAAGTAATTTCAAAATTAAAACAGTACTTTATAAAAGCGACATTGAAATTTACGAAACTTGCTTTACAACTTCCGAAAGAAAATTAATTAGTTGGCTTGATATAACTATTAATTAATAACCTAAAACGTAAAAACAATAAAATTGCTGCAACGGACAAACCAGCTAACAAACCAATCCATATTCCTAAACTGCCATAAGAATTTTCTTTTCCTAAATAATAACTAATGGGGAAACCAACAAGCCAATACGCAACAAATGTAATTACGGTTGGGATATAAACGTCTTGAAGTCCTCGTAAAGCACCGAGAACGATAACTTGAAGACTATCGCTAATTTGAAAAACGGCCGCCGCCAATAATAATAGTGAAGCAATAGAAACAACTTCGGTAGTATTTAGAATATCCGTTTGGTTATCTAAATCCACATATAATGTGGGCAACCATTGGTGCAAAACCACAAAAAATAAAGCAAATACTACAGCAAATACAAAACCCAATAAAAAAATGGAGGTGGCAATACGCTTTAATTCGGGATAATTTTTTAATCCTTTTTGATTGCCAACTCTAATCATAGCGGCAACGCTCAAGCCCATGGCAACCATAAACGTCATTGACGCCAAATTCAATGCAATTTGGTTGGCAGCTTGTGCATTTGCGCCAAGAATACCACTTAACCAAATGGCCGCCGTAAAAATGCCTACCTCAAAAAACATTTGCATGGCACTGGGCACGCCCAGATTTACAAAGGTCTTTATGGCCATAAATCGCAATTTGAAAAACTGAATATGGGTAACAAAGGGTCGTGATTTTTTCCGTTTGGACAATAGCCACCATAAAAAGAACAACATTACAAACCGTGATACCAAAGTACCAACTGCCGCACCAACAATACCCATTTCAGGAAAACCAAACTTTCCGAAAATAAGCAGATAATTAATTCCAATATTTAAAATGTTTGCCAGTAAGGTGGCATACATTGGGTATTTTGTCAATGACAAACCGTCACTGAACTGTTTAAAGGCCTGAAAAATAATTAACGGCACCAACGAGAACGCCACCAAATCCAAATAAGGTTTTGCTAAAACCACAACATCTTCAGGTTGCTCCATAATATACATTATGGGTTTTGCCAGGAGCATGACACCAAAAAGTGCGATAGACAAAACCGTACATAAAAACAAGCCATGTTTAAAAGCCGATTTTCCTTTTTGAAAATTGCCTTCGGCATCTGCTTCAGCGATTAGTGGCGTCATTGCTGTAGAAAAACCAATACCCAAAGACATGGCGATAAAAATAAAACTGTTTCCTAGTGATACTGCGGCCAATTCTTCAGCGCCAAGTTGGCCTACCATAACATTATCTACAAAGCTGACAAAAGTATGCCCAAGCATACCCAAAATTACTGGATAGGCAAGTTTTAGATTGTATTTAAATTCTTTGGTATATTGACTAAAAACCATTCTGCTAAATTAGCAGAATTAAGATGAAATTGAAGTTGAAAATGAAATCGAATTTGAAAATTTTACTAGGTAAACATTTTATGCTAATTGAATGTTTTTCTAAATTCCAAAGGTGTCATTTCAGTTTTATTTTTGAATAGTTTTGAAAATGATGCCGGACGCTCAAAACCCAAACCATATGCTATTTCACTCACTGAAAGCAATGAACTTGACAACTGTTCTTTTGCTTTTTCAATGAGTTTGTTATGAATATGTTGTTGCGTACTTTGACCTGTAAGCGATTTTAGCATACCACTTAAATAATTGGGCGATAAGTTTAATTGTTCCGATACAAAAGTTACAGTTGGCAAGCCTTTATCAATTAAATCTTCGTTATTAAAATAATTGGATAAAATTTCTTCGAGTTGGTTTAAAATTCCATGGTTTGAAATGTTGCGGGTTATAAATTGCCTTTCGTAAAAACGTTCGGCATAGTTGAGCAATAGTTCTATTTGTGAAATCACAATTTTTTGGCTGAACTTATCAATATTGGCTTGATATTCGCGTTGAATATTTTTAAGCAATTCCAACATCATCTGTTCTTCTTTTTCGGAAAGAAATAAAGACTCATTAACCGAATAGTTGAAAAACTCGTAACGCTTTATTTCGGTTGCCAATGAAGAATTCCAGAGAAAATCTGGATGAATTAACAACAAATAGCCTTCGGGTTTCCCAGAATTTACATTTGGATTGTCACCCAAACTCATTATTTGATTTGGCGCAATAAAGGTCATAACACCTTCATCAAAATCATACTCTTGTTGCCCATAAAACAGTTTATATGGTATGTTCCGTTTTAGGCCAATCACATAATAATCTTGTTTCCATTTTAAGGTATTTATATTTTCTGGATAACGGACTTCACTATAATTTACAAGACTAATTAGCGGATGTTCTGGTGCAGGAATATTAGCTAGTTTATGGTAATCGCCTACTTTTTTGAAGTGCTTTAGGTTTTTCATATCCTTAAATTTAAAACTATTTACTTACAATCATCAGTTTTTGTGAGGCTGTCTAAAAAGTTACATTTTCTGTCATTTCGAGCGGAGTCGATAAATCTAAGGTATTGATATTAAAGACATTTCGACTGCGCTCAATGCGACAATTTATAAATTTTATACTTTTATGACAGCCTCGTATCGAGAACCGTTACGACTTCTCGATACAATTCCGAATACTCGGAATCACTCGAAGTGACGAATAAAAATTCCATTCTAATTACACTAGCATCCCACCAGAAACCTCAATGCGTTGCCCGTTAATCCAACCAGCTTTATCTGAGCATAAAAAGGCAACCGTACCACCAATATCCTCAGCTTCACCAACACGACCTAAAGCTGTAATACTTGCAATTAATTTAGATTTTTCTGGGTCTTTGTTACTACCACCAGCAAACTCCGTAGCAATGGCACCTGGCGCAATAACATTGGCTGTAATTTGACGCTCACCCAATTCTTTTGCCAAGTAACGCGTAAAGACTTCAATAGCACCTTTCATTACGGCGTAGGCCGACATGCCTGGTAAACTAAAACGTGCTAATCCGCTAGATATATTGATAATTCGTCCACCAGAATTTAAATATGGTAAAGCCGATTGTGTTAAAAAATAAACACTTTTTAAGTGGATATTCATCATGTCGTTGAACTGTGCTTCCGTTGTATCGGAAACCATATTAAACGTTCCCGTACCAGCGTTATTGACTAAAAAATCAAAATTTGGACTGCCATTTTCCTTTTGAAGGTAATTTGTAGCTTTCTGAATAAAACTTTTTGCTGTGTTTGGTTGATTGGCATCAAATTGAAATGCTACCGCTTTTTGACCTAAAGCTTCAATTTCTGAAATGACTTCGTTGGCTTTTTCTAAATTTGAATGGTATGAAAAGATAACATTGATACCATCTTTTGCGAGATTAAGTGCCATATCGCGACCTAATCCTCGACTTCCCCCTGTAATAATTGCTGTTTTTGTAGACATTTTGTATCGTTTTAAAATTATGATACAAAGATGCCACAGCATTCAGAGTTTTAATTTTCCAAATCTTTGGTTGTGTTGTCTGAATCTATTATTACAAGTTATTGACTTCTTGTTTTGCCTCTTCAAACTCGGTAACCATATCTTCCACAATTTCGGCAACAGGTTTTATATCGTGAATCAATCCTGAGATTTGACCTATTTCTAATTCACCATCATCCAAATCACCTTCAAACATTCCACGTTTGGCGCGTGCACGACCTAACAATTCTTTTAACTGTTCTGGTGTTGGTGCAGTTTTATATAATTCTTGCACTTGGTTATAGAATTTATTTTTAATGAGTCGTACAGGTGCCAATTCTTTCAATGTGAGTTGTGTATCGCCTTCTTTAGCTTCAACCACGGCATTTTTAAAATCTTGGTGCGCTGAGGATTCTTCACTAGCCACAAATCGGCTACCAACTTGCACGCCATCAGCACCTAAAACCATACAAGCCAACATAGCACGACCTGTTGCAATTCCGCCAGCTCCAATGAGTGGAATTTGTAATTGTTCTTTTACCATGGGAATGAGAGTCAATGTCGTAGTTTCGTCTCGTCCGTTATGACCACCTGCTTCAAAACCTTCAGCAACAACAGCATCTACGCCTGCATCTTGGGCTTTTAATGCAAATTTCAAACTACTTACCACATGAACAACTGTTATGCCTTTATCTTGCAACCATTTGGTCCATGTTTTAGGATTTCCCGCAGATGTGAATACAATCTTTACACCTTCATCTACAATAATATTCATGATGTCCTCAATGTTGGGATACAACATGGGAACATTAACACCGAAAGGTTTATCAGTAGCTTTTTTACATTTTTGAATATGCTCTCGCAAAACTTCTGGATACATTGAGCCAGCACCGATAAGTCCTAAAATACCAGCGTTACTCGATGCGGATGCTAATCGCCAACCACTATTCCATATCATTCCGGCTTGGATAATGGGATATTTTATATTGAAAAGTTTTGTGATACGGTTTTGCATTACGTTGTAAAATTATAGTGTAAATTTATGTAAAAAAGATGCTGAAACAAGTTCAGCATGACAAGAATTCTTTTCACGAAATAACACCTGAACCCAATAATTCTTCGGCTTGGTACCAAGCTACAAATTGCCCTTCGGTTATTGCTGATTGTTTGTTTTCAAATTCCACATACAAACCAGAATCTACTTTGTAAAGTGTTGCCTTTTCTAATGGTTGACGATAACGGATTCGTGCTTGAACTTGCATAACTGCATCGGTTTGTAGCGCTAAATCCTCACGAATCCAGTGCAGTTCTTCGTTTGAAACAAACAGTACATTACGCAATAAGCCTGGATGTTGTTTGCCTTGACCTGTGTAAATAACGTTTTCTTCAACATCGGTTTCAATAACAAAAAGCGGTTCTTTTGTACCGCCAACGGCTAACCCTTTACGTTGTCCTTTAGTGAAATAGTGTGCACCTTGATGCTTGCCTACAATCTTACCATCGGTAACAGAATATTGAGGTTTTTGCGACATATATTGCAATTCTGTAAGCTTAGTTTCAAATTGGGGTTTTTCTTGATTGTAAATACCTAAGGTATCTTCTACCTCAACAATTACACCTTCTTTAGGTTTTAATTGTTGTTGAAGGAAATCTGGTAAGCGTACTTTACCTATAAAACATAAGCCTTGCGAGTCTTTCTTTTCGGCTGTTATTAAATTTTGAGCCTTAGCAATTTCTCTAACTTCAGGTTTGGTTAATTCGCCAATAGGAAATAATGCCTTTGCTAATTGTTGTTGTGAAAGCTGACAAAGAAAATAGGATTGGTCTTTGTTATTATCAACTCCGGCTAATAAACGATGGATTTGTTTTCCGTTTTTTTCAATGGTGTCTTTTCTGCAATAATGACCTGTAGCCACATAATCTGCACCCAATTCTAGAGCAATGTCCATGAAGACATCGAACTTAATTTCACGGTTACAAAGCACATCTGGATTTGGTGTGCGTCCTTTTTCGTATTCATTAAACATGTAATCTACAATACGTTCTTTGTATTGCTGACTTAAATCTACGGTTTGAAAAGGGATTCCTAATTTATCGGCCACTAGCATAGCATCATTGCTATCATCTAACCACGGGCATTCATCGGAGATGGTCACCGAATCATCATGCCAGTTTTTCATAAATAATCCAATGACTTCATAGCCTTTTTCTTTTAAAAGATATGCTGTAACACTAGAATCTACTCCGCCGGAAAGTCCGACAACTACTCGTATATTTTTATTGGATTGCATTGCAAATTAGTCCGAAAAATTCAAGCAAAATTACAATAATTGAATGAATTTTGAGTATCAGTTAAGTATAGTCTCCTCTAACCAAGAAGAATTCAATTTTTTGCAAATAAAACAGTATCCGTATCGTGATCAACTTTTTTAACCAAGACAGATTTATTGTAGTAAGACCACTCACCAATCTTAATGTTATCTTTATAATAGCCCTCAGATCTTAACTTGCCGCTGGCATCGTAATATTTGGTTTTTCCGTTGAGTTTATCATTATTATAATCGGACTCTTGCTGTATGTTTCCGTTTTCAGCGTACCAGGTTGCCAATCCAATGCGCTTACCATTTTTGTAATTGGATAGTTCTGCTATTTTCCCATTTTTGAAATAGATAACACGTTCTCCTTCTAAATTTCCGTTTTTATTATAATGCTCTTTGGTCATTATTCTGTCAGAATTTTTGTGGTAATACGACCAATGGCCAATGAAATTATGACCATTCATTTGGCCTTCACTTATCTTCTTTTTATTAGAGGCTAAGAAAATAACGTTTGCTATATCATTGTTTTTGTTAAATACCTTAATGGCACTCAAGACGCTTTTTCCGTTTTTAAGTTTGTAATACTTAAATGTATCAATTTCTTTTCCGTGATAAAATTTACCAGTGTAGCGTAATTGGTTGGTTCCTTTGAAGTATTTCTGCCATATACCGTGTCTTTTTTGGTTTTTATCGAGTTTATTAACTGGTTCTTGAGCATACCCGCTTGTTAAAATTATTTTAAAAAAAAGCCCGATTATGAATTTTTGTTTAATCATTTCATAGTTTTGTTAGACAATAATGAACAAAATTTATTAATTTAAAAACTCAAAAAAATGAAAATTATTTCAAAAACATTAAAACTACTTCCAGTTTTATTTTTGGTTTTAGGTTTAAACGGATGTAGCGATGATGATGACAACACTCCAACAGTTACAACTGTTGTTGACGTAGCATTAGCAAACAATTTAACTTCTCTGGCAGCTGCACTTACAGCTACCGATTTAGTAACTACTTTACAAGGAAGTGGTCCTTTTACAGTATTTGCTCCAACTAATAGTGCATTAGACACTTTCATAGCAAACGCAGGTTTAGATTTGGATAATCTAACTACAGCACAAGAAGATTTAGTGAGAAATATTTTATTGAATCACGTTATTATCGGTGAAAATTTATCATCCACAGATTTGGTAAACGAAGGCGCTGGATACAGAAGTACTGGAGCCACTGGTCCTGATAACGCAAATTTGAGTCTTTATTTTAATACATCTAGCGGTGTCGTAATCAATGGTCAATCTACTGTTAATGATGCAGATAACACAGCAACCAATGGTGTTTTACATATCGTAAATGCTGTTATAGAGTTGCCAACTGTTGTAACTTTTGCAGTTGCCGACCCAACTTTTGATGTACTACAAGAAGCGTTGACTGATGAAACTCCAGCAACAGATTTTGCAGGTATATTAGGTAGAACTATGGGTGGAAACCAAGATGGAATTAATCCAGACTTTACAGTATTTGCTCCAACTAACACTGCATTCCAAGATTTATTAGACAGCAATATGATGTGGAACTCACTTGCTGATATTGATGATGCTACATTAACAAATGTGCTATTATATCATGTAGTTGGCGGAACTAATGTCCGTTCAAGTGAATTGAACCAAAACGGTACAACTAGTCCTGGTACATTATTAGGAGCATCACAAACAATAGATATAACGTTACCACCAGCACCTGGTACGAGCAACATAGCAGATGTAACTGATGGTGCCGGAAATGATGCAGGAATAATAGTAGTTGACGTCCAAGCAATTAATGGTGTAATCCATGTTGTTAACAGCGTATTATTACCTGCGCCTTAAGAAGTAAAAGTCGAGGCTGATTACCTCATTTTTATATTGATTGATTTAGTTAGTGGGAAGCCTTTTGTTTGACAAAAGGCTTTTCTTTTTTACAAATCTTTATAGAAATAAATACGATCACACCCATGTGGAAAGTCCTTAACTCTCCCTATTTCCATTTAACCTTTTTTTATGTAAAAAGCCTCAGCTTGAAAACCGAATGTATCTAGCATTGTTTGTTAGCATTTAGATCTATTGACTTAGTTTCAACACACCGAAATAATTTTGCTCCGACACTTTTTTTTGGTAGTTTTCTTTTACCCAAAGTATTTTAATTTCTAATCCATCCCAGTACCCAATACCTGCAATAACTCCTCCAATAACTTCATTCTTTTCGTTTTTAGCATAATATTCTAATGGTTCCCATAAATTAGACAGTATAGCAACCTGAGATAGATTATAATTGTTAATACCGTTTAATATAATATCAATTTCTGTTGTATTTCACTTCTCTATTTTTATAAATTAAATAGAATTATTTGGATAAAAAAAAGCCATAGATTATCTATGGCTTAATATCTGATTAAATAAAAAGAAAATGGGTTTACTTTTTCTTTTTACGTTGTTGTTGCAATTGTTTTTGTTGTTCTGCTTGCTCCATCATCTCTGTCATTTTACGCTGAAAACGGTTTTCTTTTTTAGGCTTACTCCTACTTACTTCTATTTTAGCCAATACTTTATCCTCATCAATGATGTAGTTTTTGATCACCAACATTATGCCAATACTAATAAGGTTAGATATAAAGTAATACAAACTTAAACCTGAAGCATAGTTATTAAAGAATACTAACATTAATAATGGTGAAAAATAAATCATATACTTCATCATTTTGCTCATATCTGGCATACCTTCTTGTGGTGGCGCCTGCATGGCAGTTTGTTGCCCTGTAGTCATTTTCATGTAAAAGAAAATTGCGATGGCCGCCAAAATTGGAAACAGACTCACATGATCTCCGTAAAACGGAATATTAAACGGAAGGTCCAAAACAGAGTCAAAAGAACTTAAATCATCTGCCCATAAAAAACTTTTTTGCCTCAGATCAAACGCAGTTGGAAAAAACATAAACAAGGCGTAGAATACCGGAATCTGCATTAAACCTGGCAAACAACCGCTAAGCGGGCTTGCACCAGCTTTGTTTTGCAAGGCCATGGTTTCTTGCTGTGCTTTAAGTTTATTGTCTTTGTACTTCGCCCTTATGGCATCCAATTCTGGCTTGAGAATTTTCATTTTAGCCTGTGACAAAAACTGCTTGTACTGTACAAAGGACAACAAGATTTTCACCAAAATAGTCATCACAATAATAGCAATACCGTATGGTAAAAATCCACTTAACCAACCAAATAGTGGAATAAAGATGGCTTTGTTTATCCAACCAAAAATACCCCAACCAAATGGAATACTTTTTTCCAAACCTTTGTTATAAGTCTTTAATATTTTGCTGTCAGTTGGTCCGTAATACAACCCAAATGATTTGTTTAACTCGCCACCATTGAAGGCTAATGGTATTTTTGAAGTGTAAAGCTTGGTATACACCGTATCAATTTCCTCATCTTCTACCAAGTCCTTAGAGGACATTTCTACAGTTTTGAACGGTTGATTGTTATTGACTAAAATAGAACTGAAAAAATGCTGTCTGTATGATAACCATTCTACGTCTTGCACGGTTTCTTCGTCATCACTCATTTGAGCCAACTTGTCTATTTTATCACTGTCATGCATGTAAGTTAAGCGCGTATAGCGGTTTTCATAACTTATACTTTTTGCTTGTCGTATTGCTTTTTGTTTCCAGTCTAAAGCTATGGGTTGAGATGTATTAAAAACTCCATTTAGCCCCTGGGATTTGATTGAAAAATCAATCATGTAATCATTGGGCTTCAGCTCGTAGCGGTATTCTAAAAATTCTTTAGGTGAAATTTTTAGCTTCATGGAAACCACAGTATTGTTACCACTTTTAGTAACCGACGGTTCAAAAGGGAAATCTTGGGTATTTAATACTCTATTATCTGAAGTTGAAAAATTTATGTTGAAGTTACTGTTACCGTCTTTGACCAAATAGATTGGAACAGAATCATAATCGACAAAATTCTTCAATTTTACCTCAGCTAAATGACCGCCTTTTGTTTTAAATTTTAAATCGTAAACATCCGTCTCTACTTTGGTATATTCCTTATCTGCTGTTGGCAATGTTAACGCATATGAAAATGAGCCTAGCTTATTTTGTAAAGCCACACGACTTACCGAATCCAGCTCTTTCACGGGCTGATAATCCTTAGCTTCAGTAACAAGTGTCTCGTCTTGTTTTCGGTCTTTCTTTTCAGCTTCGACCTTTTCTTGTTGCGCTTGTTTCTGCGCTTCAAGTTCTTCTGGTGTTGGTTGGTTTTGATAAAAATACCAAAGCATCACTGCAAATAGGAGTACAAAGCCAATGACCGTATTTATATCTAATTTTTTTTCTTCCATGTATATCTATCTTATCTTTATTGGAATTGCAATTCTGTTAATGAATTAACCGCGTCCAATATTTGGATACCCAAAAAACTATCCAAATTTAAATTTATGCCAAGATGGCACTTCATTTTTTATTTTTAAAGTTTAGTGCAGCACCAACAAAAGAAACAAATAGTGGATGTGGACTGTCTACAGTACTTTTATATTCCGGATGGTATTGCACGCCAACAAACCAATTATGAGTTGGCAATTCAATTATTTCTACAAGACCGGTTTCAGGATTTAGACCAGTGGCTTTTAATCCTGCATTTTCAATTTGATCTTTGTAAACATTGTTGAACTCAAAACGGTGCCTGTGCCTTTCTTTTATTAAAGAACTTCCGTACACGGTATTTACTATTGAATTTGGTATTAATTCACAATCCCAAGAACCAAGACGCATTGTACCGCCTTTATTGACTACATCCTTTTGAGATTCCATAAGTGCAATTACAGGATGTGGCGTGTTTTCATTCATTTCAGTGGAATTGGCATCCGTAAGATTTAAAACATTTCTGGCGTATTCAATAACTGCCATTTGCATGCCTAAACATATACCCAAAAACGGAATGTTATGTTCCCTCACATATCTTACAGCTTCAATTTTTCCTTCTATACCACGTTCTCCAAAACCTGGCGCAACCAATACGCCATCTAAATGGCTCAGTTTTTTTGTAATATTATCAACTGTTAAATATTCAGAATGTATAGATTCAACATTTACTTTCACTTCATTTTCAGCACCGGCGTGAATAAAGGCTTCCAAAATGGATTTATAAGAATCCTGCAATTCAACATATTTGCCAATTAATCCAATAGTAACTTTGTCTTTAGGGTTTTTATGACGGGTCAAGAATTCATTCCATCTGGACAAATTTGGAGTACCACTTTCTAAATTCAGCTGTTTTAGTACAACTTTATCCAGACCTTCAGACAGCATCAGGTTAGGAACATCATAAATGGTAGAGGCATCTATAGATTGAATAACCGCTTCTTCCTTTACATTGCAAAATCTGGCCAGCTTGTTTTTCAATTTATCACTCAGTTCGTGCTCCGTTCGGCATACCAAGATATCTGCTTGCACGCCACTTTCCATCAAGGTTTTTACACTATGTTGCGTGGGTTTAGTTTTTAATTCACCTGCAGCAGATAAAAATGGCACCAAGGTAAGGTGAATAACGCAGGTGTTATGCTCCCCTAAATCCCATTCTAATTGTCGCACAGATTCAACATATGGTAAAGATTCAATATCACCAACAGTACCACCAATTTCTGTGATTACGATATCATAATCGCCAGAGTTACCCAAAATCTGGATACGGTTTTTAATTTCGTCTGTAATATGCGGAATAACCTGAACTGTTTTTCCCAAAAACTCACCTCTTCGCTCCTTTTCAATAACACTCTGGTAAATACGACCCGTAGTCACATTATTGGCCTGAGATGTTGGCACGTTTAAAAAACGTTCATAATGGCCTAGATCCAAATCGGTTTCGGCACCGTCATCCGTAACATAGCATTCGCCGTGTTCATACGGATTTAATGTACCAGGATCAACATTAATATACGGATCTAATTTTTGGATGGTAGTTCTGTAACCTTGGGCTTGGAGAAGTTTTGCCAGCGAGGCAGCGATAATACCTTTACCGAGTGATGAAGATACGCCTCCTGTTACAAAAATATACTTTGGGTTGGTTGACATGTTGCGCTATTAAAAGCAGGCAAATTTACAAAATAAAACGACTTTTTGAGCTTTTGTGGATTCTTAATTGTTTCAATTTTCATAAAGTCACAGGTTCAATTATGTTATGGTCTGAACTTCTTCTGGATATCATAGATCAGTTGCTCCAATCCATTTATTTTTATTGCGTGCATTTGCTGCATCATATTTCCAAGAGTGCCTTCAGGAAATCCTTTTTGACTAAACCACGTGTAATAGTATTCTGGAATATAAACCAAATATTGGTCTTTGTACTTGCCAAAAGGCATTTTATAAAATACCAGTTTTAATAATGCTTTTTGTTGAGCAGAACTGTAAAACACCATTAATTAGATTTGTAGGATTCAAGCTGTTTTAGCTCAGAAATAATATAAGCTTCCCATTCTTGTTGCTTTGTCTTGTTTATGGAATGTTTTGTCTCTATATCATAGCGGTTTTGCATTTCGCCCATAGCTTGGTTTATAGAACTATACAAATCACCAAGCTTAGATTTGATGTCTCTTGACAGTGTTAATTGTTCTATTTGTTGCCTAAATTTTCGGGCATGTAGTTCGGTAATATTAAAATGCATTTGCTCGTGCCTTAAAATGTAATCGTTTGCACGACTTTTTTTATACCATGATTTTTCTGGATAAAAGGAGCAT
This sequence comes from uncultured Flavobacteriaceae bacterium, assembly GCA_964434705.1. Lineage (GTDB taxonomy): Bacteria > Bacteroidota > Bacteroidia > Flavobacteriales > Flavobacteriaceae > Winogradskyella. Next base: position 53,786 of record CAYSVY010000016.1, on the reverse strand, counting down.
ACTACCGTAGTTTCTAATTTTGAAGGTACACCTTCGGCCGTTTCAATTGAGAATAGAAATGTGAGTCCAGATGCCGTAAGCGCGACAGCGTCAGAGTTTGGATCTGGCATAGCTTTAAAGTCGGACCAGTTAAGTTTTCGATCATCTTTCCAGTTTATGACTTCAAGATTTTCATCTTGGCCAAAAGCATATCCTATTGCCAATAAAAATACTATTAGGGTTTTCATGGATAAAGTTTGAAACAAAACGTCCAAAAAACAAAAAAATTACGGCTGACGGTTTTACTGAACTTTCAGTATTCGTAAATCGTCATATTTCACGATATAGGAAGCTTCATTTATGTAACCGCCAAAAAGTTTTTTGGTGTATCTAAATTTGTTTTCGGTGTATTCAGTTTCCAAATCGTTTTTGGAACCACTGAGCAATCCAGCATCTTCAGAGGCTAACCTTAGCAATATATCTAACGTTAAGTCAAAACCACGAGTAGCGTATTTACTAGGTGAAACGCCATACTTTTGCTTATAAGCCTTTACAAATCCGTTAGGGTTTTCTGCATCAAAACTTTTATTAATGGTAGCGTAATGAAACTTGAGGTTTGACAAATGATAATTGTTATCTGGGTCTTTGCTCTCAAAGGCTTTACTCTTATCTGTTGTGGTCAATACAATCTCTGTATCGTCAATATTTAATCCATTTAGCAAACTGATAATACTTGAACCAAAGGATACGTCATCGGTTTCAAGGAAAACAACGTTTTTGCCTGGCTTAAAAATATTTTCAATATTAGCAGGATAAATAAAATAGGCATCTGCTCCTTTTTTATTTTTTTCAGAAAAGAGCTGTTTTGCATTAGGGAAACTCTGCTTTAAACTATTGCTGACTGTTTTGTGTTTTTGATCTGCAATAATAACCACTTGTACACTTGTAGTATCCAACTTAAAATAGTTGACTATTTTTTGAGACAATAATTTTTTCTCAGGAATAGTTTGATACACGTTAGCACTTACTTTTGAAGGCATTGCCAATGGCGCAAAAATTGGAACATTGGATGATTTTACTTCGCTCGAAAATCTGTCAAATGTTTTGGACAGCATTGGTCCAATAATAGCATCGTAATTAGAAAAATCAGTTGTATTGGTAATGTTCGCTATTTCTGATGGTCGTGCTTGGGTATCCCATGCTTTTAAATGTGTTGATATACCCAATTGTTTTGCCGAGTCCAAAGCCATTAATACACCAGCATGAAACTCTAACGCAGTGTTGAGAACACGGTCATTCTTTATCATGTCTTTCACTTCTGCAACAGAATCCATATCAATACGATGCAATCTGTATGGTAATAACAAACCTAACCTTTTCACTTCCTTATTGACCAGTTCATAAGCAAGATTTGTAGTGTTTGTGTCAATAACAGTTGTTGTATCTACTTCTAAATCCTTAGGCACTTTTAAAACCATACCCGCTTTTAAACCTGAAGATTTTAGTTCTGGGTTTAGTGCTTCTAGCTGGTCTTGTGTTAAACCCAATTTCAACTTTAACCTATAAAAACCTTCTTTTGGCAACACTTCGTAATAATTAAAAGTATTGGTTGTAGGCTTTTCTTCATTATCTGCAATATTAGGTACGTTGAGCTCATCTCCGGGTTGAATAACCTCATTCATATTGGGATTCAAATCCTCCAGCTCTTTAACAGTAATGCCAAATTTATAGGCTATACGCCATTTGCCTTCACTTTGCTGAACTGTATATTTCTTTAATGTATTTTGAAGTGTTTGCTTTGAAACTATTGTTTTAAATCTGGGTATTCTAATTCTATCTCCACGTCTTAAATTTTCTGCGTAAAGTGATGGGTTTGCCTTTTTTATTTCATCAATAGAAACATTGTATTTTTTGGACAGGCTAAATAATGTTTCCTTGCGCTTTACTTTGTGTTTTTTGTAGTCAATAATCTCTTTGGATTCGTTGACTATTTCAGAATTCTTAACTTTTGAATTTGGAATTATTAATACAAGGTCTTTTTTGAAATCGGCCTTTGCGTCAGGATTTAAAGCTAAAAGGTCAAAAGGCGTAACCAGATATTTTTTAGCAATACTTTCAATAGTTTCACCTTGTTGGACTTTATGTGTTTTGTAGTCCTGAGCATTAATAACCAAGCTTACAAAACATAATACTATTGCAATTAGGATTTTCATTAATAAAACATTTATTCTATGTTGTAAGAAACAAATAGTAACTTAAAAGTCACCTTTACTCCCATTCTATCGTTGCTGGCGGTTTTGAACTGATGTCATAAACCACTCTGTTGACGCCTTTTACTTTATTTATAATTTCGTTAGAGGTTTTTTGCAAAAACTCGTAAGGTAAATTAACCCAATCCGCGGTCATTCCGTCAGTACTTTCAACAGCTCGCAATGCCACGCATTTTTCGTAAGTACGTTCATCTCCCATAACACCAACGCTATTTACCGGTAATAACATTGCACCGGCTTGCCATACTTTATCATATAAATTCCAAGAACGCAGATTATTTATAAAAATAGCATCTACTTCTTGTAATATACGTACTTTCTCGGCCGTTAGATCTCCTAAAATACGAATTGCCAATCCTGGTCCAGGAAAAGGATGCCTCCCTAATAAATGACTATCCATATTCATAGAAGCACCTACTCGTCTAACCTCATCTTTAAACAAAGATTTTAATGGCTCTACTACCTTTAGCTTCATAAAATCTGGCAATCCACCAACATTGTGATGGCTTTTAATGGTTGCGCTTGGTCCGCCAGTAGCAGAAACACTTTCAATAACATCTGGGTAAATGGTACCTTGTGCCAACCATTTCACCTCTTTAATACGATGTGCTTCGTCGTCAAAAACCTCAATGAACACACGACCTATGGTTTTTCGTTTTTCCTCAGGATCGCTCTTTCCTGCTAAAGCATCCAAAAAGCGTGCCGAAGCATCTACTCCTTTAACGTTAAGTCCCATGCCTTCGTATTGGTGTAAGACATCTTCAAATTCATTTTTTCGGAGCAAACCATTATTTACGAAAATGCAATAGAGGTTTTTTCCAATGGCTTTGTGCAGTAACATGGCTGCAACCGAAGAGTCAACACCGCCAGATAATCCCAATACTACTTTATCATTTCCTAATTTATTTTTAAGGTCTTGGACGGTTTCTTCAACAAATGCGTTTGGTGTCCAGTCTTGTTCAACACCAGCTATTTTAATTAAAAAATTGTGCAGTAGCTGATGCCCATCTGTCGAGTGGTAAACCTCTGGGTGAAATTGAATACCGTAGGTTGTTTCACCTTCAATTTTAAAAGCCGCATTTTCAACATCACTAGTACTTGCCAAAAGCACTCCATTTTTAGGTAATTGTTTTATAGTATCACTATGACTCATCCAAACTTGGCTACCTTCATGAATGTTCTCAAAAAAATCTTCTTCAGGTTTTATAAATTCCAAATTGGCACGTCCATACTCACGTGTATTGGATTCTGCCACTTCGCCTCCAGAAAAATGCGCTAAATACTGTGCTCCGTAACAAACGGCCAATACAGGCTTTTTGCCTCTAATATTTTCAAGGTTGGGATGAAGCACCTCATTTGATCTCACAGAAACTGGGCTTCCAGATAAAATAACAGCTTTGTAGCTATCAATATCTTGAGGTATTTTATTAAAAGGGAAAATTTCTGAGTAGATATTTAACTCTCTAACGCGGCGTGCAATAAGCTGTGTGTACTGCGAGCCAAAATCTAGGATAAGGACTTTGTTGTGTTGCATGCACAAAAATAATAATTGAAATCAGATTGACGATTTACCATTTACTATTTTTTGAATACTTTTTAACAGGTTACAAAGCTGTAAAAAACTATAAGGTAACAACCGTAAAATGGGCTTTTAATGGAGCCAAAGTATGTATTAGTTGCGGAATTAAATTTTCGCCAAATTCTAGATATAATTCTGAAAAATTAAGATTGCGCTCCTGAAGACTCTGATTTGGGAACAACTGTTCTTGCAATTCTGTGCAACGTGTAATTTGATCTTTTAACTTACGTTTCTGCGCTTTTAACAATCGCTTTTCAAGGTGTTTGAGCCCTTTTATTTGTTTATGTTCTTGAGCTTTTACTGCTCCAAGAAATGATTTATCGGTTTTTTCGGCAAGTTGGTACAAATCTTTAAACTGTTGCTCTAAATGTTCAACTTGCTTTGAAAAATCAATATTTATATTCGATATTTCCCTAACCTTTTTATTGATGAATGTATTTCGATCCAAAAATAAATCTTGATTGGAAATGTGTAATCTTTGGAGTTTTTCATCTTGCTTTTCTGTTTTAACTAAAACAGAATTACGCAATAATAAGATGGGAAACGGAACATCGAAAGCCTCAAAATTTGCCTTTAACTGCAACCAGTACGCCAGTTCGCCACCACCACCAATATAGCAAAGATTCGGCAGAACTACCTCTTGGTACAATGGGCGCATAATAACGTTTGGTGAAAAACGCTCTGGATTTTCGTTTAAGTGATTTAACAATTCATCCGTTGCCCATTTAATACTAGTATTATTAACCTTGAACTTGTTTTCTTCAAAAACTATGCGTCCCCTAAAATTATCCTTTATGTAAAACAGATTGATTTCTCTTGGGTTAACTTGAATTTTATAACCCAATCTTTCAAGACTATTATTCGTTTCAGTGACTTTTAAAAATGATGTTTGCTCAAAAAGTTCACTTTTTAATTGGGGTATAAAAAGACGTTTTAAATCTGCATGGTCGGCGTCTAAAATTACTAATCCGTAATTTCCAAAAAGTTTGTTAGCTAAGTAACGTGTTGCTCCTGAAAGTGAATTTTGTTTTACATAAGCTTCCTCAAACCAATCACAAAGAGTTTTCGCATTTGGGCTAGTTCCAAATTCCTCTTTCAAAACCGCCAATACGGCATCAAGCCCTTTGGTATCAAAACGGCCAACAGCACCGCCATCATTTCTATTCCACTTTATTTTCTTTCCTTTAAAGTTAAAATAATTGATCTCCTCAAAATCATGATCTTCCGAAGCCATCCAATAAACGGGTACAAAATTATAATCTGGGTATGTTGCTTTTAATTGTTTGGTAAGGTTAATAGTGGATATTATCTTATATAAAAAATATAAAGGTCCAGTAAACAAATTTAGCTGATGCCCAGTTGTAATAGTAAAGGTATTTGCCTCTTTGAGCTTTTCTATATTTTGAAGCGAGAGTTGAGAAGCATAGCCGTTTTGATACTGTTCTTTTAAAACCGAAGTCAGGACGTTTCGGGTTTCATTTTGAAACGTCAATGATTTTTCATCTATCTGAAGTTTAAAATTTTCAAGATTCGGAAAACGGTTATACAACGGTTTCAGCTCTGGTTTTTGGTCTAAATAATCACAGATAAAATCTGAAAAATAGTTGGTATCCCTAAATGCGATGTAGTCAGTTGGCATGTAAGACAAAAAAACAATTAGGGTATAAAGATAAGGCAAGCAATTATCTGAACTGCTAATTTTTAGTTAATATGAATTTGAAACTTTAGATTGTGCACTGCACAGTTTATTTTACTAGCTTTGATATCGATAAACATCATAATATGCCAAAAATTTTCACATCCGCATTACTACTTCTATTTACTGCTTTAAGTTTTTCTCAAAACTTACCTTCACCAACCGAATTTTTAGGGTACAACATTGGCACGCAGTTTACGAGGCACCATGAAGTAGTGGACTATTTTAAGGCAGTGCAAAAAGCATTACCAAATAAAGTAAAACTCGAAAAGTATGGGCAAACTTACGAGCGTCGCCCACTTTATGTTGCCTATATATCGTCTGAAGAAAACATGAAAAAGCTTGAAACCATCCGAAACAATAACTTAAAAAATACGGGATTGGTAAGTGGCACTGCGAATGATAGCAATATAGCCATAGTTTGGTTAAGTTATAATGTACACGGTAACGAGGCATCTGCTACCGAGGCATCTATGCTTACATTATATAGGCTATTGACCGAAAAACAAGAGTGGTTAAAAAACACCGTTATTATTATTGACCCATGCATAAACCCAGACGGTCGTGACCGTTATGTAAATTGGTACAACAAAACCGCTAGCAAACCGTATGATATTGATCAACAAGCAAGCGAGCATAACGAACCTTGGCCTGGCGGACGCCCAAACCATTACCTATTTGACTTAAACCGCGATTGGGCTTGGGCAACGCAAATAGAAAGTGCATCGCGATTAAAAATATATAATAAATGGATGCCACACATACATGTAGATTTTCATGAACAAGGTATTAATGAGCCCTACTATTTTGCTCCTGCAGCAGAGCCTTTTCATGAAATCATAACTGATTTCCAACGAGAGTTTCAAACTGAAATAGGAAAAAACCATGCTAAGTATTTTGATAATGAAGGCTGGCTGTTTTTCACCAGGGAACGTTTCGATTTATTTTATCCAAGTTATGGTGATACCTACCCAACATACATGGGCGCTATTGGGATGACGTACGAGCAAGCTGGCCATGGGCGTGCCGGACTTGGTATTTTAAATGACGAAGGTATTGTGCTCACACTTGTTGACCGTTTAACACATCATACCGTTGCAGGCTTATCAACCGTTGAAATGGCTTCTAAAAATGCAAAGCGTTTGAATAATGAATTTTCAGCATTTTTTGATAATTCTAACCTTAAATACAAAAGCTATGTTTTGGATGGAAATCCGGATAAAATCCAAAGCCTTAAGAATCTGTTGGACAAGCACGAGATAACCTATGAAGAACCAAAAAACATTAAAGTTAATGGTTATAATTATCAAACAGGAAAGCAAGGTAACCTACCGCTAAATAAAAATGGTATTGTAGTCCACACCGATCAGTCAAAAGGCAAAATGGTAAAAGTACTTTTTGAGCCCAATGCAAAACTAAGCGACTCCTTAACCTATGATATAACAGCTTGGAGTTTACCATATGCTTATGGTCTCAATGCTATTGCGAGTACTACAAAAGTGCCGAGTACATCAAATGGAGTTTTGGAAAATAACCCAAACCAAAGTTTACCAGATGCTTACGGTTATGTGTGTGACTGGAACGCTATGAAAAACGCCCAATTTTTAGCTTCATTATTAAAAGAGAATTTTAAGGTAAGATTTACCGAGCGACCATTTAAATCAAATGGAAAGCAGTTTGATAGAGGTGCGTTAATAATCACAAAAGGTGATAATGCTCATATTGAAAATACAGTTTCAAAACTTAATAAAATTGTTGAAGCGCATGGCCAAAAACTATCCATCATTACCAGTGGTTTTTCTGATAAAACACCAGATATTGGCTCACCAGACATTAAATTAGTCAACAAACAAAAAATAGCCATGCTTTCGGGAGACGGCACATCATCATTAAGTTACGGTGCGCTCTGGCACTTTTTTGAACAGCAGTTGAAATACCCTGTAACATCAATTCATACCGATGATTTTAGTAACACAAACCTCAGTAAATATAACGTGCTCATTATGCCAAGTGGCTATTACAACAGCATTCTAGACAAAAACGGCATTAAGAAACTGACGGATTGGGTCAAAACTGGCGGCAAGGTTATTGCAATTGATCGCGCATTGCGAAGCCTTGTTGGTAAAGAAGGTATTGGTCTGAAATATAAAGAGAATGAAACCGAAGTTGAAAATACCAACCTAATCCCTTATGCCGAAAGAGAACGGCAATACGCCAACAATACGATTACAGGTGCTATATTTAAAACTGATGTGGATAATACGCATCCCATGGCTTTTGGTTACGGCACTGATTATTTTAGCCTTAAACTGGGAAGTACTGCATACCAGCTATTAAACAATGGTTTTAATGTAGCCCATTTAAAAAATAATAAAGTTTACTCTGGCTTTGCAGGTAAAAATGCGCTCGAAAACTTAAATAATACTCTGGTTTTTGGAGAAGAGCGCATGGGTAGCGGTAGTCTTATTTACATGGTGGACAATCCGCTTTTTAGAAGTTTTTGGGAAAACGGAAAACTATTTTTAGTAAACGCTATTTTCTTTGTGAACAATAATACTTTTGAATTATAAAAAAATCTGAATATGTGTTTATCACACAAATCAATACTTACACATAACTAAACAATACTCTCGTCACAATTAATTACCTTTTGCAGTAAGTTATAGTAACTTACAAAATCATATTCTTATGACTAAAATGCGAAAGGTAGATTTCTGGCTAAGTAATACTTTTTCCCAAAACCTATTGGTATGGTTGGGTTTATTTTTGTTTCTGCTAAATGCCACCCCTAAGGTTAATAACGTTCTTATTTCTCTTGGTATAATAGTAGCAATAGCACCTTGCGTATACATCAACAATTTATTTATACTTCCCTATTTTAAAGGTAATCGGCGTAAATTCTTTTTTTTATTTCTATTAAATGTTTTATGCTATGCAAGTTTGATTACAGTAATACTAAACCTTATAGTAGATCAGGGTTTCGAATGGTTTTTATATTTAAACCTAATAGGCACTTTTTTTATCTCCATGGTATTTGCATCTTCCATAAAAATGGCTAAAGATAACTATATCAATAAGCAAAAAGAAAAAGAAACACAACTGGCTTTGCTGAAAGCCCAAATTAATCCACATTTTTTATTCAATACATTGAACAATTTGTACGGTCTTTCTGTATCTAAATCCGAACAGCTCCCAGATTTAATGCTCAAACTATCCGATCTGTTAAGATATAGCCTTTATGAAACCACAAGTAAATACGTAAGGCTAGAGAAAGAAATAGATTATATAGAAAATTACATGGCACTTGAGCAAATTAGGCTTGATGAGAAAACAGAAATTACATTCACAAAAAAACTCAAGAATAAGGATAGTAAGATAATTCCAATGCTTTTGATAGTGTTTGTTGAAAATGCATTCAAACATTTAACAACACATGAAAAAGAAAGCTTTGTAAATGTAGATATAGAAGAAACAGATAGAGATATCAACTTCACATGTGCAAACAGTTTTGAAACAAAACAAATAAAAATTTCTCAAATAGAAAGGAAAAACAATGGTATTGGACTAGAAAACATAAAAAAGCGATTAGACTATATCTATAGCAATACTTACACATTGGATATAAATATACATGAACACATATACCATGTTAAGTTACAATTACCAAAAGTTATTTAAGCATGAAAACCCTAACATGTATTACAGCCGACGACGAACCTATAGCAAGAAAGATTTTAGAAAACTACATTGCTGAAATACCCTATCTAGAACACATAGCATCTTGCAAGAATGCCTTTGAGGTCATGGATTTACTAAAAGAAAAGTCAGTAGACATTCTGTTTTTAGACATCAACATGCCTAAACTCTCAGGAATAAGTTTGGTTAAAACCATCATTGACAGACCTTATGTTGTAATAACATCAGCATATTCGGATTATGCCGTTGAAAGTTTTGAACTTAATGTTGTTGATTATCTATTAAAGCCTTTTTCACTAGAGCGTTTTTTACAAGCAGTTCTAAAAGTACAAAAACAAATAAATCTGAATATCAATGATTTAGAAGAAGATAAAAAAAAACCAAAGTCAATTTTCGTAAAGAGTGAAAAAAAAATAATAAAACTAAACCACAGCGAGATAAATTACATTGAAGCTTATGGTAATTATATAAAAATCCATACAGAGCAAATGACTTTAGTGCCACAAACGTTGACTGATTGTCTCAAAAAGCTACCAAGCCCATTCATAAGAATACATAAATCTTATGCTATAAACTTTAATAAGTTAAAGTTAATAGATGGAAACCAACTTATTCTAATTAATGGTATAAAATTACCAATCGGAAAGTTTTACAGGACACAACTCTTAAACAAAACACAAGATAATTAATACTTAAAAACCATGAAAAAAATTACTCTAAAACGAATATTTAAAGCCGTAATAATAATGCTAGCGTTTAGTTTCATTAGCTATTCGCAAGATGTCGCAATATGCGGATGGGATGGAAGTGGCTCTACAAATGGTGCTGGCGATGAATTTTCATTTGTATTACTACGTAATTATTCTGCTGGGGAAATCATTTATTTTACTGAAGATGAATACTCTGATTTTTCAAATAACTTTAATAATGGCGAAGGTCATATTGCTTTTACAGTACCTAGCGGTGGATTAAATGCAAATGAGGTTATAAGTATATTGGACTCTGGATCTGATAATTTTACTGTACAGTGTATATCTGGCGGATCGGCAACTTTAGTTTCTGGTAGTGGTGGATGGTCTTTTTCAAATGCTGATGAAATATATGCATATTCAGCATCGAACAACGCTTCACCTTGGAATTCGGTTACAGAAATCCATAGTTTTGCCTGGGGATCAAATATAGTCCCTCCATCAGATCAAAATCCATCGAATGATTATCCAAACTCTATTATAATAGCATTCAATATTGGTGGTGGTGCTGGCACTAATGCCAACTTTAATGATTCCGCAAGAAACAACACAACCCTAACAAGTCTTCAAAATGGAGCAAATTGGACGCAAAGTACAGGAGGTTTGACGCTTTCATGTACAAATTTTACAAATAACACCTTAAATGCAAACGATTACTACAGCCTTAATGATGTGGGCATATACCCAAATCCGGCTAGAGATTTCATAACTATCAATATGGCCAACAATATAAACTTGTCCAGTGCTATTTTATATGATATAAACGGACGAGAAATAGGCAATTACAATCTTGACAATATGAGGTTGGAAAAGCGTATCATAATAAAAGACCTAAACTTAGGCGTTTATATATTAGCCATTGAAGGCAACAACAATACTATTATTAAACGTATTATAAAACAATAGATAACTACAAGATAAACTTCATGTTCTAACTAAAACGCACCTAGCTTATAAAAGTTAGGTGCGTTTTTATATAGTACTTTTAGATATAAATCAAAAAGTATCTCTTCCTGAAAAATGGAAAGCGCCTTCAATAGCTGCATTTTCATCACTGTCACTTCCGTGTACCGCATTTTCACCAACAGATGACGCATATAATTTACGGATAGTACCTTCTGCAGCTTCAGCAGGATTTGTTGCTCCAATTAATGTACGGAAATCTTCCACTGCATTTTCTTTTTCTAAAATAGCTGCTACTATTGGCCCACGTGTCATAAACGCTACTAACTCGCCAAAAAATGGGCGCTCACTATGTATCGCATAAAATTCCTCAGCATCAGCCTTGGTCATCTGTGTCAATTTCATAGCTACAATTCTAAATCCTGCAGCATTTATTTTTTCTAATATAGCGCCGATGTGTCCATTTTCAACAGCATCTGGCTTTAACATTGTAAATGTTTTATTTGTTGCCATGTTTTATTATTTAAGTAACGAACTTTGTTATAAATTTTCTGCAAAAATAATTCATTTAATAGAATCTCCTAACATCTGAGCAATTGTTTGCGCCTAATTTTATCTTTAATATGTTTCGAGTCCGCTAATCACTTTTTTTATTGCTTTCATCATTATTCTTTTTACTAAATATATTTTTTAGCGATTTTTCAGATTGTAAATTTCATCACAAACCAATTATGAAAAAGCTTCTCACATTCCTAGCCGGTATTATAACAGGTTGCATGAGTGTATTAATATGCACTGGAATAATTTTGTATGCTACAGGATTTTTAAAAATTTAAAATATGATGTTCAATTTGAATTTTAAAAGTGGTTTATTATTAGGTGCATTACTAGGCATTGTTATATTGACTTTTGGCTACTTTACATTCAAAAACATTACTTCAAAAGCAAATGATATAGCCAATATAAACCTGCAACAGATTGAATATGTAGATTTAGAAGGCAACCCATTGCATCTTACGGATTTTAAGGGGAAGCATATATTTCTGAATTTTTGGGCAACATGGTGCGCTCCATGTATCAAAGAATTCCCTTTGTTAGATAAGACCTATGAAAAGGTTCATGAGGATTTTGTTTTTATAATGGTTTCGGACGAATCAATTAACAAAATTGAGTCTTTCGTAAAAGACAAGCCATATCAATTTATATATGCGAAGAGCAATAATCTTATTCTTAATGGTATAACATCACTTCCACAAACCTATATATTAGACAAAAATGGAGTCAAGAGATACCATCACTCAACAATTTTCGATGATGACCCTGAGACCATTTCAATAAAGTTATACGATTGGTTAAACAAAGAACCGTAATTTGCATTTATCACAAATTCCTATGCTAACATTTATTCCCATAAGTGACACTTAGTACATCCTTATAAAAAACTCATACCAAAATATATAAATTGTTTTTCAACAGTTTACCATTAAATTGTATATTCGTTCGGTATGAAAAAGAGTGACATTTTAGGACTACAAGATTTACTAAAATCTCCTAGAAATATTATAATTATTCCCCATAAAAATCCTGATGGTGATGCTATTGGCTCTACTTTAGGCCTAATGCACTTCTTAAATAATAAAGGGCACAAAGCAAAGGTAATTGCCCCAAATGACTATCCTGAGTTTTTAAAGTGGCCACCTGGCGAGGATACTATTCTAAAATTTGAAAATGAAAAAGATACTGCACTGAACTGCATAGAAAATGCAGATGTTATTTTTACGTTGGATTTTAATGCACTGCACAGAAGTGGCGAAGCTTTAGAGCCACATCTTAAAGCTTCTAACGCTGTTAAAGTAATGATAGATCATCACCAACAACCAGATGACTATGCAACATTTATGTATTCCGACCCTAAAATGTCATCAACTTGCGAAATGGTGTATCATTTCATTTGCTTTTTGGGCGATGAGGATAAAATAACAGCCGATATAGCCACCTGTCTTTATTTAGGAATAATGACCGATACCGGTTCATTTCGGTTTAATTCAACAACAAGTACAACACATCAAGTTGTTGCGCGTTTAATTGATAAAGGCGCAGACAACTCCCAAATTCACAACAGTGTTTATGATACTAATAGTTACAACCGTTTACAACTTATTGGGCGCGCTTTACAAAACCTAAAAGTACTTGAAGATTATAACACGGCATACATAACGCTATCTCAAGCCGAGTTAGATCAATTCAATTTTAAAAAAGGAGATACCGAAGGTTTGGTCAATTACGGCCTGTCAATAAAAGGTATTAAACTGGCCGCTATTTTCATTGAAAACAAACAGGAAGATATTGTTAAGATATCGCTTAGAAGTAAAGGCGATTTTTCAGTAAATATGTTTTCAAGAACACATTTTAATGGTGGCGGCCATACCAATGCTGCTGGTGGCAGAAGCCATGAGGGTTTAGACGCAACCGTTGAAAAATTTATTAGTATATTGCCCAATTATAAAAAGGAATTGAGCAGATGAAACACCTACCATTCATCTTAATATTTGGGTTTTTACTTATGGGTTGTATGTCGCCAGAACCGCGCAAACCCGTAATTGTTAAAACCGGCTCTTTTATAAAGGAATCCGCAAAACGAAACAAAAAACTGAACGAAGCTGAAAGACTTCAAATTGAAGCTTTAATCAAAAGTCAACCAGAAAAAGACTTTTTAACCTCTGAAAATGGTTTTTGGTACCACTACAAAACCAAACTAAGCCAAGACACAATTACACCACAGTTTGGAGACCATATCAATTTTAGCTACAATGTTTCCGCAATTGACGGTACACCAATCTATACTAAAGAACAACTCGGAAATCAGGAGTACTTTATGGATAAAGAAGAACTGTTTTCGGGATTAAGAGAAGGTTTGAAACTCATGAAACCTTTGGAAGAAATTACATTTATTTTTCCTTCGCAAATAGCTTATGGGTATTATGGCGATGAAAATAAAATAGGAACCAATGTTCCCATAGTCTGTGACGTAACTTTAAATAACATAACTAAAAAAGAAAATAATGATTAAAAAAATTATCGTTCCTGTAATTGCGTTAATATTAGTAAATACGATGTCCTGTAAAGGCCAATATGCTGATTTAGACGATGGACTTTATGCAGAATTTATTACCAATAAAGGCACTATGGTGGCAAAGCTTCATTATGACAAAGTACCTGTTACTGTCGCAAATTTTGTGGCTTTGGCAGAAGGAAATCACCCTATGGTTGATGATGAATTCAAGGAAAAACCCTATTACGACGGTACAACGTTTCATCGTGTCATTGACAAATTCATGATTCAAGGTGGTGACCATACTGCTACCGGAAGTGGTAACCCAGGTTATAGGTTTGTAGCTGATTTTTCACCCGACTTAAAACATGATAAACCTGGAATATTATCAATGGCAAATGGTGGCGGTATTAACACCAATAGTAGCCAATTTTTTATTACTGAAGTGCCAGATCCTAGGCTGAATGGCTTTGACGAAAAAGGTAATCTCAAACCATGCGAAAGACGTGGCGTAAGTTGCCATTCGGTTTTTGGAGAATTGGTTGTTGGTCTTGATGTTCAAGATTCTATTTCAAATGTAAAAGTTGTTGACCCAAAAGCAAGAAACCATAAACCTATTGAAGATGTAGTTATCACTAAATTAAATATTATAAGAAAAGGGAACGAAGCCAAGAAATTTGATGCCCCAAAAATATTTAATGAGGAAATGCCCAAGGTTGAGGACAATTTAAAAGCATTAAAAGAAGAGCAACAAAAAAAGGCAAAAGAACTTGCCAATAAGGCAAAGGCAGACTGGCTAAAAAGCAACGAAGAAATGGAAGGCAGACGTATAGAATCTCCTACAGGAATGGCTATGATTTTCACCAAAGAAGCTAATGGGGAACAGCCAAAATCATCAGACCGCGTTACTATAAACTGTGCTGGTTATTTTGAAGATGGAACACTATTCTGGACCACTTGGAAAGACGTTGCCGAAAAGAACGGTAAATTTGATCAAAGACAAGAAGATGCTGGGCAATACAAAGCTTTTGAAATGCCCTACAACCAAACAGCAACCTTGGTTGCTGGTTTTAAAGAGGCCATGTTAAATATGAAAGTTGGAGATGAGGCACGCGTATTTATACCTTATTACCTTGGTTATGGAGAAGCTGGCAGACCACCTGTTATTCCTGGAGGAACAAATTTGATTTTTGATATTCAATTAGAGAGCATCAAAAAATAAACTCCAAAGAAAAAAGAAAATATAGTAAACATAAGAGGCTTATATAAGCCTCTTTTTTGATTTAATTTCTTACTGGGATATGCTTCAATATCTCCAACACAAACTCCCAATATTTCTGTGCAGAAGATATCTGTGCGCGCTCATCGGGTGAGTGTGCGCCTTTAATATTTGGGCCAAAACTAATCATGTCCATTTCAGGATAGTTTTGCCCTAAAATACCACATTCCAAACCAGCGTGGCAGGCCGCGACATGCGGCTTTTCGCCATTATTTAAACGCTCGTAAATGGGCACCATTACTTTGAGAATATCGGAATCCATATTAGGTGCCCAACCTGGATAATCTCCTGAAAACTCAACACTAAAACCAGCAAGTTCAAAAGTTGCCTTTAAAGTATTTGCCAAATCCCATTTAGAACTTTCCACGCTACTACGGGTTAAACAGCCAACTTTTATAGTGCCGTCTTTTACTATAACTCGTGCTAGGTTATTGGACGTTTCTACTAAATCTGATATATCTGGACTCATACGGTAAACACCATTCCAAGTGGCATAAATGGCATTAAGTAATTGTGCTTGATCATCAAAAGACATTGTATTGTCTGGCATATCGCCAGGCTCTAAAATGATATCCAAATCTGGTTCAATGTTTTTGTATTCCTTTTTTATGGTGTTTGACAACCCATTTACTACTTGGGCAATTAATTCTGATTTTTCAGGTTTGCAAACAAATGTCGCAACGCTTTCTCTAGGAATCGCATTTCGTAAACTACCACCATCAATTTCGGCAATTAAAATATCCTCATTTACAGCAAAAAGCAAACGGTTCATTAGCTTGTTGGCATTACCTAATCCTTCATGTATCTGCATACCAGAATGTCCACCTTGCAATCCTTTCACTGTTAATTTAAAGGCATTAACACCTTCAAATACATTTTGTAATTGATAAGTCTTAGTCGCAGTTACATCAATGCCACCGGCACAGCCAACACCTATTTCATCATCTTCTTCGGTATCTAAATTGAGTAGGATTTCACCCTTTAGCAATCCACCTTTTAAACCTTTGGCACCTGTCATTCCAGTTTCTTCATCAATGGTGAATAACGCCTCTAAATCTGGATGCGCAATAGCATCACTTTCCAAAATTGCCATAATTGTGGCAACACCTAAACCATTATCTGCGCCCAATGTTGTACCTCTAGCTTTTACCCAATCACCTTCCACAAACATATCAATACCTTGCGTATCAAAATCAAAAACGGTGTCGTTATTTTTTTGGTGTACTATATCTAAATGACTCTGCATGACTATGGGTTTTCGGTTTTCCATGCCTGTAGTTGCTGGCTTTCGGATGATAACGTTCCCAACCTCATCAACCAAGGTTTCGAGACCTAAATTTTCACCAAAATCTACCATAAATTTTATAACGCGGTCTTCTTTTTTAGAAGGTCGTGGTACAGCGTTTAAATCTGCAAATTTATTCCACAATATTTTTGGTTCTAAGGCTCTAACGTCTGCACTCATAGTTGTATATATTTAGGTTGTAAAGTTAACCAAACTAAAACTATTTTCTATTTTTGATTTATGCGTTTCAACACTAAAAAAATACTAGTTGTTTTTCTTTTTATTCAGATCATTTTCAATTCTATCCTGAAGTATTTTCCTGAGTTGGTAGAAACATTTTACAGTAATGGCATTTATGTTTTCATCTCAAAATTGATGCGCTATGCTTTTGGTTGGTTGCCGTTTTCGGTTGGTGATCTATTTTACACCTTGGCAGTGGTTTATTTGCTCCGTTGGCTATATGTTAACCGTAAACGCATAAGAAAAGATACAGGTCAATGGCTTATGGATATTGGTGCAACACTATCATTAGCCTACTTTGCTTTTAATGTGCTTTGGGGCTACAATTATTACAGATTGCCACTGCATAAGTCTTTAAACTTAAAGGCAAAATATTCCACAGAGTCTTTAGTGGCATTTACAGAACAGCTTATTGACAAATCGAACGAAATACACAATCAAATCAGTAACGGGAACGACTCATTAAAAATCGAAATTCCGTATTCAAAAAAGGATATTTTTGCAAAAATGCCTTCTGGTTACGAAGCATTGTCAAAGACCTATCCACATTTAATTTACGAACCTCAAAGTTTAAAAACATCTTTATACAGTTTGGCATTAACGTACATGGGGTTTTCGGGATATTTAAATCCTTTTACTAACGAAGCTCAGGTTGATGCATTGATTCCTGTTTACAAGTTTCCAACCACGGCTTGCCATGAAGTGGCGCACCAATTAGGTTATGGTGCAGAAAACGAAGCTAACTTTATAGGGTATTTGGCCACAATCCATAATGACGATTTGTACTTTAAATATTCGGGGTACACTTTTGCGTTACGGTATTGCCTCGGCGAAATTTACAGACGCGATAAAAACGCCTACGAGTCTCTACTCAAAACCGTAAACCATGGCATCCTTTTAAATTATAGAGAAGTGCAAGAATTTTGGTCAGCTTATGAAAATCCGCTTGAACCTGTGTTTAAAAAAACATTTGACACTTTTTTAAAAGCCAACAACCAATCCGCAGGCACAAAGAGTTACAGTTATGTTGTGGCGCTGTTGGTCAATTATTATGAAAACAGACCACTTTAAGTAATCCCATTTTTGAGACCTGACAGGTTTTAAAAACCTGTCAGGTCTCACTTTATCTTTCAATGACTTTAGCGGTTTCAGGCTTTACAAATAAGCTCTTGCTTGGCGCTTCTTCTGATAATTGCACATCTAAAAACTCAACTTTATTTCGCGGTTCCAAAGGTTGATTGTTTTCATAAGTATACCATTCAATACTTTTAGGCACAGCCAAACCATTCACGGTTTGCCAATCGTTGTATATGATAAACTTAAATTCTTTGCTTTTACCATCTTTCCCAAAAGTAACCGTATAAGCCAGCCATTGCATTTGGCCAGTTTCAGCATCGTAATAAATAATATATTGATCGTCTGGCGATACGCCAATATTGGACTCGTAGGAAATTAAAATTCCGGGATAGGTTTTTCCGTCAAATGTTAATGGTTCGGCATCTTCATAAATAATACCATCATCGCCAATAATAAAAGGCATGGCATAAAAATACATCATAAGGCCTTTGTAAAACCAGGCATTTCCTTTGTATTCGTTACCATCTTTTTCGTTAACCCAAATTTGGTTGCCATCAAAACCTAAAGTGTAAGTTGGTGCGTCTATCAACTCTGCCCTCGATTTTAAATCGGTTGTAGTAACTTCTTTCCCGTTGGGTCTTTCCATAGTAAAGGACAAAGATTTCATTTTGTTCCAGTTGTCAATACCACCATGTGCGTCAAAAACTTTTGTCATACCTTCAGGATATATGCTTGTGGTAATTTCGGTTAAATCATCATTGGAATATTCGGTTTTATTTTTTGCCTGCTGGCACGAAATAATTACGGTCAATAAAAAGATGAGACCTAAGATATTTTTCATTGTATTGGTTTTAGTTGCTGTCTTGGACGTTTTAATACGTTCAAAATTACACTACTTTTGTTTTTTATATGAATAAATTTATTTCTAGCACCCAAAATCCACGTATCAAGCAACTTGTTCAATTGAAAGAAAAGTCAAGGGAACGAAAGAAAGTTGGGTTGTTTTTGATTGAAGGCAAACGCGAACTTTCCTTAGCCATAAAAGGCGGTTACACCATTGAGACACTTTTATTTTACACAGATTTGTTTTCTGAAAGCGAAGCTAAGTCCATGTCAAAATACGGTATTGAAATTATAGAAATTTCCAAAGACGTATTTCAAAAATTAGCACATAGGGACACTACTGAAGGCGTCATTGCTGTAGTCAAATCAAAATTGCATACACTTGATGCATTAAAACTTTCATCTAAAAACCCTTTGATTTTAGTGGCAGAAGCGCCAGAAAAACCAGGAAATATTGGGGCACTTTTGCGTACCGCCGATGCAGGAAATATAGACGCTGTTATTATTGCCAACCCAAAATCGGATTTGTACAATCCGAATATCATTCGCTCTAGCGTGGGTTGCGTTTTTACTAATGAAATTGCTATAGCAACAACGGATGAGGCAATTTCATTTTTAAAACAGTTAAATTTCAATATATTTTCTGCTATTCTTCAGGACTCTGAACCTTATCACACCCAAGATTACACATTGCCAACAGCTATAGTTTTGGGTACTGAAGCTATTGGATTAACCCAAGCATGGCGTGATGCTTCTACGAAAAATATTCATATTCCTATGCAAGGACAAATTGACTCCATGAACGTGTCGGTTGCTGGAGGAATTCTTATTTTTGAAGCTATTCGCCAAAGGCGAATTAATGAATAATGAGCAATTATTAATTTACAATGAAGCAAAATATTATAGCAACTAAGAGTTATGACTTTGCAATAAAAATTATATTGCTCAATAGAAGATTGGTTACAAAAAATGAATACGTATTATCTAAACAAATATTAAAATCGGGCACTTCTATTGGAGCTAATATAGAAGAAGCTATTGGAGGTATTTCAAAAAAAGATTTTAGAGCCAAAATGTCAATTTCTTACAAAGAAGCTAGGGAAACTCATTATTGGCTAAGACTCTTAAGGGATACAAATTATATTTCAAAAACTGAGTTCAATGAACTAGACAAAGAGCTGACTGAAATATTAAAAATACTATTTAAAATAATTCAATCATCAAGTTCATAGTATAATTTATTATTCACTAATAATTATTCATTATTAATTATCAAATGACATCAGAAACCCTTTTTTACATCATTATTGGAATCATTATAATCAATTTTGTAATTGATAAAGTATTAGATGCTTTAAATGCCAGGCATTTCAACGACCCAATACCTGAAGAACTTAATGATGTTTACGACACCGAAGCTTATAAAAAATCACAAGCCTATAAAGCAACCAATTATAACTTTGGTATTTGGTCATCACTTTTTTCCATTGTACTGACTTTAGGCTTCCTAATACTTGATGGTTTTGAATACGTTGATAATCTGGCTCGGAGTTTTTCTGAACATCCCATAATAATTGCTTTGATTTTTTTTGGGATTATCATTTTGGCCAGCGATATTATCACAACTCCATTTGCCTATTACAAAACCTTTGTAATCGAAGAAAAATTTGGCTTCAATAAAACGACTAAAAAGCTGTTTATTATAGATAAGTTGAAAGGTTTGCTAATGACGGCCATCATTGGCGGTGGTATTTTAGCACTGATTATTTGGTTTTACCAACTCACTGGAGCGCAATTCTGGTTGTGTGCATGGGGCATTGTAACGGCTTTTACCGTGTTTATGAATATGTTTTATTCCCGACTCATTGTACCGCTTTTTAATAAACAAAAACCTTTGGAAGATGGCGAACTTCGCACCAAAATTTCGGATTATGCGAAGTCTGTTGGTTTTAGTTTAAATAAAATATTTGTGATTGACGGCTCTAAACGTAGCACAAAAGCCAATGCTTATTTTTCGGGGTTTGGAAGTGAAAAAAGGGTAACACTTTTTGATACATTAATTAACGATTTAGACGATGATGAAATCGTAGCTGTGTTAGCGCATGAAGTTGGTCATTACAAACGTAAGCATATTATTTTCAACCTTATAGCATCTGTTTTATTAACCGGATTAACACTTTATATTCTATCTGTTTTTATTTCAAATCCATTACTCTCAAATGCCATTGGTGTGGAAAAGCACAGTTTTCATGTGGGTTTAATTGCTTTTGGACTGCTCTACTCGCCTATTTCGGAACTTACGGGCTTACTAATGAATTACGTATCACGACGATTTGAATATCAGGCCGATGATTATGCAAAAACCACTTACAAAGCAGAACCACTGATTAGCTCGTTAAAGAAATTGTCTAAAAATAGTTTGAGCAATTTAACGCCACATAAAGCTTATGTTTTTATGCATTATTCGCATCCCACCTTGCTACAACGCATTCAGAATATGAAAAGCTAAATACGTATCTTTGTAGGGTATGTCTCAAACTGTAATTATTTCCCTTTTTCAATATCAAGGTTTTAAAAACAAATGGCACGCTCTTGGTCGAATGGGACGCTCACCACTATTAGACAGCAACCATGAGGGTTTAACTTTTTGGCGACCATTTGGTACAGGAAGTGGTAACGGATTTTCCATTTGGCCCGATTGGTCCATGTTTGGCTTATTAACTGTTTTTGACTCTGAGCACAATGCTGACTCATTTTTGAAATCTAAGAGTATTGCCGAATATGAAACCACTACCACAAAATACAGTCACGTATTGATGCATTCTATTAAAGCCCACGGACAATGGAGTAAGCAAGAGCCATTTGTACCAACAGTAGCTTATGATGATAATAAGCCAATAGCGGTGATTACAAGAGCAACAATAAAGCCTAGTTTAGCTTATAAATTTTGGTGGTATGTTCCTTCTGTTTCAAAATCTATGGATGGTCACAAAGGACTCATTTACACTAAAGGAATTGGTGAATGGCCTATATTTATGCAAGCAACGTTTTCGTTATGGAATACAGGTAAGGACATGATGGCTTATGCCTATCAAAATGAAAAACATGCCAACATGGTTAAAAAAACCCGAGAATTGGGTTGGTATTCTGAGGAACTGTTTTCAAGATTTCATCCGTTTGAAATTCGGGGTGATTTAATTAACCATATCCTTTAATCTGAAACTTAGTTCTCAACTGCAAATTGTGCAATTACCGATTGGGAAGTGTTTCCTGTTTCGTCTTTAGTCACAATTCTCCAATAATATATAGTACCCGGATCTACGCTTACCATTAACTCCGTGCCAGTAATATCACTGGCATTAAGGTTTGGAGGATTATTAGTTCCAAAATACACATCATATCCAACAATATCATTATCAACATCATTGCCTTCCCATTGTAAATTTACACTTGTTGAAGCCGGTAAAGTTTGAGCAATGTTAGGAGAAACTATTTCTGCCGAAAAAGGAGCATAAGTCTGTATGGCTTCTCCCGCATTATAAAAATTCCAAACTTCACTTTGCAGATCTTCACCTTCATAATTAAACGAAACGAACCACCTAAAGGCATTAGCACGTGCTATTGTTACAGGGAACAACGTCTCTTCTGTATTAAACTGCGCTGTATTCCCTGATGTCAAATCTTCAACTATCAAAGTATATGTCGTGGCGTTGTTATTTGGTTGCCATTCAAAAAGTACGGTACTTTCTGTAGGTGTTATATTTGTGCCTTCAGTACATAATGAATTTTCAAATGGAAAAATTAAATCTACAGCAGTTATAGGATCTGGTGTTTCATTATTAGGATTTTCATTTCCGTTATCTCCTAAATCATCTGAACTACTGCAACCGTATAAAAAAAATAATATAGCTAGTATTTGAAATAACCGTTTCATTCTTTTATAATTTTAAATGTTGATGCTCTTAATCCGGAGTGTAAATTAATGAGGTACAAACCAGTCTTTAGATCTTCTGTATTGATCTGAATGTGTTGCGTTGGACCATTAAATATTTTATTGAAAACCAACTCTCCACGAATAGAATATATTTGAACGGTAACTATTTCTTCTGGTAATATATTATCAATATTAACAAATTGCCCGAATGGATTTGGAGTGACAAAAAATTCATTTGAATTGAAAAAAGTTTCTTGATAGGTGCCTTGACAATCTTGACCAGTACTTACTCTTAAGGTATTTACACCTTCTCGAAGATCAAGTCTTATAGAAGAATCAAATGTTGTAAAGATGTCCTCGTTAAATTCTATGGTATAGCGATTACTCCCGCCCATTTCAACATCTACAGCATTTTGCGAAGCCAGTCTACTTGTAAAAACCGATAGTGTATCTGGTTCTGTTATTACAATGGTGTAGCATACTTCAAAATCCGGCCACTCTTCTAGTGTAATGCACATTTCATAAGTTCCTGCCAATAAATTAAGAATATCAATATCGTTAGTAAAATTGTATTCTTGGAAAAAATCGTCTCCAACCAAGGTCGCGGAATAGTTATATAGCAATTGAGCTACAATAGTTATTTGACCATTATTACTATTTTGGCAGGTCTCACTCAATATAGAAATAGCAAAGTTGTCACTAGTAATATCTGGTAATTCACAACCGAACAAGTCTACAACAGCACCAAAAGGCGTACTTGGGCATAAATCGTCTTCATTAGCAATACCGTCATTGTCCGCATCTTCACATATGCTTTGGTAACTGGCCGTATCATCTTTTACCCAATTGTCATAGTCACCATTAACATTGGCAATAACAGCAACAGGATCATCGACTAGGATACAGGACAAATCTGGATTATTGGTTGCATTAAATAGTACAATAGTTTCATTATTCCCATTTTGCAGGTTTAACTGGTCCGCCACCAATTCATTAGATTGACAAAACAAAAGACGTAGATTTGGGTTTTGGGTAACATCTAGACTTGTCAGAGCATTGGCCGAACAAATCAACTCTTCTAAATTTAAAAGTAAGCTCAAATCAATAACTATCAGTGCGTTGCCAGATACATTAAGATCAGTCAAATTTAGATTAGATGACACATTGATAGTAGTCAGTAAATTATTGGAAACATCTAAGTCAGATAAATCATTTAAAGCCACAACATCTATTGTATCTAGTGAATTACCAGATACGTCCAAATTATTCAACAAAGCGTTATTGCCAATATCTAATACGGTAAGTGTATTTTGTTCAAGATTAAGAGACGTTAAGCTGGCAAAAGCCTCAATACCCGTAGCATCTGCTATCCCGAGTCCACTAACATCCAGAAAGGAGATGCCCTCAATATTTTCAGTAAGTACATAGTCGTCCAAAGGTCCAGAGTCATAGCCTAAATCTATAAGTGCTTGTTCAAAATTATCATCAGGCACAAAAGTTTCACCAAAGAAGCAATCTATGGCCAATTGGGCGGTATTATCTATAATCCATGTTGCACCAGCAGGAACAGTCCCATTATCGCTCTCTATACATACTAGATTAGGATTATTTTGGGCGTTTAAATTTAAGAGAATTGCATTTTGTCCATTTCTTACATTTAATGATTCCAATAAATTAGACTGGACACTTAAACTACTAATAGAAGGATTTAATTGAAAATCTAGATTTAAAATCGGATTATCGGTACAGTTAAATACCTCCAAGCCTAAAATAGCACTTGGTGTAAATTGAGTAAAGTCATTATCGGAAATATCTAAATTAGTTATAGCACTACTTGCAGAAAAGTCAATATTTGATATCGCATTTGAAGCACAGTTTAAATTGGTCAAAACAGTATTGTTGGTAATATCTAAGGCAATTAACTGATTATTTGAGCAATCTAAAGTTATCAGATTTGAGTTAGACGTTAAATCTACATTGGTTAGAGTGTTGTCTGAAACATTCAAAATTTGCAGTGCCAGAAAATCTTCGATACCGGTTAAATCCGAAATAGCTTCACCAGATACATCAAGATTTGTAAGCCCTTCGATATTCGCCGTAAGTACATAATCATCTAATGGCGCAGCATCAAATCCTAAATCAATTAAAGCTTGTTCAAAATTATCGTCGGGAACAAAAGTTTCACCAAAATTACAGTCTTCACTGTAATCGGTAGACGGATCTTTTAACCATCCAGAACTAATACTATTTTGATTATCTACCTGTATACACTCCAACTCTGGATTACCCGTTGTATTAAAGTTTGAGATACTTGGGTTAATTCCATTTTGAAGATTTACAAAAGTTATAAGATTGTTTGATAGATTTATAGATATTTCTTCTGGACAAAACACAGTCTGGTTCGGTTGAAACGTACAAGCGTTCACAGCAAATGTAGTTAGATCTATATCTGCGCCAATATTATTATTGCTCGCATCCAAAACTTTCATTGTACTAAGATCTGTTGCCAAAATTAGTTGAGAAATGGTGTTTGAACTTAAATTTACCTCAATAAGACTTAAGTTATTTCCGATGTCTAAAAGCCCCAATTGGTTATTAGAACAGCGCAAAAGTTGCAAGTCTAAATTTAGACTTAGGTCAAGTACACTTAGCTGATTAAAATTGCAGTTTAGTTGTTCTAATTGTGCATTTGAGTTAATATTTAATTGGGTTAATTCATTTTGATTAATAAATAATTCTCGTAAACTCAAGTTATTGGCTAAATTGATGTTTGCGATTTGATTATTAGTCAATGACAAAGTTACCAAGTCTAAATTGCTAGAAACATTAATTTGTGTAAGCTCATTGAAACTGGAATTTAGGAGCACCAAACTCTCATAGTTATTAACCTGTAGTGCTGTGAGTTGATTGTTGGAGCAACTTAAATCCGTTAATGTGAAATTTGGAATTGTAGATGTTGATAGGTTCGTTAATGCGTTACTATCCGCATTTACCGTTATTAGATTAGGATTATTACCAATATCTAAATTTTCAATATCATTGTTCGAACAGTTTAAAGTAGCTAATTGTGTATTGGTGTTTATTACAAGTTGAACGATATTGTTATCCGCGCAGTCTAAAGTCTCGAGGTTTGGGTTTATTGATGTATTAAGATTGGTAAGATCATTACCGGCGCAAAAAAGCGCATTTAAACTTACTGTCCCATTAGTATTAAAAACACCTACTAAATCGTTTGGATCGTTCGAAACCAAGAAGTTAGAGCTGCAATTCAATCGTTCAAGAAACGTCATATTGCTTATATCAAGTTCTTCCAAAAAATTATTGCTACAGTCTAGTTCTAATAGCGATTCAAAATCTCTAACCCCAGATAAATCTGTTATGCCTTTATCACTAACATTTAAGGCTTCAAGATGTTCTATAGAAGATGTTAAGACTTGACCATCTATTACAGTATCCAGTCCAAGATTAATTAATTCCTGCTCAAAAATTGGATCTGGAATATTGGTAAATCTATTATTTAGGCAATCTGTATTGAATGTAACTCCTAAATCAGTCTGCCAAGTGGGTGGAACATTGCCCACGGTAGCATCATCAACCGTTATACAAAACAAACTAGGATTTAAGGTAGCATCAAACGTTGTTAGTATGTTATTAGCACCATTTCTAATATTTAGGACTTGTAAATTATTGGTATTACAAATCAGACTTGTTAATAATGGCGTATTCGTCAAATCTAAATTTTCAATTTCATTACCGGAACAGTTTAACAGCTGTAAGGCAGTGTTATTATTTAGATTCAAATCCTCTATTAAGTTGTCCGAAATGTTTAAATCTTCAATTAAAATAAAGTCTTCAATCCCTGTAAGATCTTGGATCCCAAGACTGGAAACATCTAGACCGATAATTGTATTGACATCTGCAGTAGGTACAAAATTGTTCAAGGTAGCATCCGTATCTATGCCCAAATCTATTAATGCTTGTTCAAAAGCGTCATCTGGTACATATGTACCACAGGTAATATTATAATCGGCTGTAGCGTCCTTTATCCAACCTGGAGCACCATTTGCGAAAGCAACATCGTCTACCTGAATACAGAATAAATTTGGATTTACTGTAGTGTTTAAATCTGTAATTAACGTATTATTCGCATTGTTGAGATTGAGAGCAAAAAGACTATTATTGTTACATAATACGGTAGTTAGCATCTGATTATCAGAAAGGTCAAGTTGTTCGATTTGATTTGAACTGCAATCAAAAACTGAAATAAGAAGGTTAGAACTCAAATCTAAAACCGATAAATTGTTATTGGAACAATTTAAATCTTGAAGTTGCGTATTGTTATTTAATTCTAACCTAGAAATCTGATTATCTGAACAATTTAATTGTACTAAGTTTACATTCGAAGTGAGATCGATCTCACTAATAACATTATTACTAACATCTAAATCTAGCATAGCACTGTTGGCACTTAAATCTAAAACCTCAATAGTATTATCACTTAAATTAAGTGATTCCAGAGCCACGAAATCTTCAATTCCTAAAATACTCGTTATTGAAGAATTTGAAACGTCTAGATTGGTAAGATTCTCAATATTTACTGTCAGCACAAAGTTGTCCAATACATCATCTAAGCCGTTATTTATTAGCGCCTGCTCAAAATTATCATCAGGAACGAACGTAAAAATATCTACGCATACATTGTCGCTGTAATAGGTAAAATCATCTTTTATCCAACCTTGCGGTGTAAATCCTGTATCAATCTGAATGCAGAATAAATCAGGATTTCCAGTAGCATCAAAAACAGATATTAATTCGTTGAAACCATTACTAACAACCAAAGACACCAATTGATTTCTAGAGACATTTATCAGAGAATTACCTTGACAAGGTGTAGGTGGATCTGTTTGAGGATTTGGACAAAGTACAGTATTTATAGTACTTAAATCTAGTGCCGATAATGCATTATTGGAAACATCTAAATTTTTCAATACAGTATTTGAAGAAAGATCAAGAAGATCTATTTGGTTGGAAGAACAAAAAAGACTTTCTATATCCAAATTATTGGAAACAACGAGCTCACCCGTAATTCTATTCTCAGACACATTAAGCAAGCTGAGATTAGTGTTATTGGAGACGTCTACCGCAGATAATCTGTTATTATTTGCAACCAGAATTTCTAAATTGGTAAATGCACCAATACCTGTTAAATCCAAAATTTCAAGATCTGCTATGTTTAATGTGCTAACATCACTAATTCTATTTGTAAGCACCAATGCATTATTAGCAATACCATCGCCCATACTATTTGGATCTCCTAAATTAACCTCTGATCCATCTTGTGCATGAGTTTCTAAATAGTTCTCAAAGTTTATATCAGGAATGGCAGTAGTCTGAGCCTGAACTGATCCAATAACCAATAAAAAGCCTGCAAATCCTAATATTAAATATGTCTTCATTATCTTTTTAGTTTTAGACTAAAGTCGAGACATTAATGCTTCGTATTACTATGAATCTCTTTGTGATAATGAAATTGCTTATCTAATTTTTTCTTAATTGAAGTCATTAATTTGGATTTAAACCCTTGATCGTTTTTCAACTTCTTCCAAAAGAAATGTTTCATGGTATCAACGCCATCTTCTTGCATACTTTTTTCTGCGAGAGCGAGACCATTTTCTATATCCTGATCTGTAATTTCATAATAAACTATGTCATTTTCAATTGTATAATTTCTACCATCATCCGAAACACCACTACCTTTATCATTGACAAAATTATTAGTACCAAAAGCTTTTGTATTGTTTTCTAGTGCAGTGATTCTCTCAATAGCTAATTCCAAAATAGACTTTAGTTCATTTATTTCTTGTTGCTGTCTTGAAACGGTTCGGTCTAGCTTTTCTATAAACATGCTAGAATCGTTAGAATTCAGTCCAACAGCTACATTAACATAATTAAAACCTGCTTTGTTCTCAACAGATTCCCATGCAACGCCAACAATATCGTTAAGCTCAAAGGCTTGAATTTTTTCTGGAGAAATTGCTTTACCTAAACCATCATTATTACCACTTGGAAGTATGTAATCCCCAATATTGACTTTTCCAAATACCTTAACAGGAACTTGCCCCATAAAAGCAACTTTTTCATAGAATTTTTCTAAATGTGGTTGTGGTAATGCACCAAGAACTGCTGGTTTATAAGAGATTACCATTTTTCTTTCATTTCCTTCTGTATTCTTAGATATCTTACCACCATTAATTCCAACAATATCACCATAAGACATACTCTCATCTATATTTTCACGTAATAAATATTCGGCATAATCTCCTGCACCAGAGGCATAAGACACTCCTCTAAATCGTTGCTTGTGATAATTGTACACATCGAAATTTCTAAACGCAAAAGCGTTATTAGATATAGCCGCAAGCTCTTTAACCACTGCCAGTGCCAAACTGGCTACATTGGCTGCAATCATTGCTGGACCTGGTGAAGTAACACATGCACCAAAACCCACACATGGCCTAACGTCCGCAGATGACCCTGCTAAAGCTATACCTTCCATAACAACATCAATTGTCTGCCACACCAAATCTAGTGTACCATCTACAGCGTCATATGTTAGCGATAATTGATCTAAATTATAATCTGCATTATTCGTAAATTCGGAGGGATCAGTTTCACCTTCTATTCTACCCCACATCATTGGCGCTCCTGGGTATTCTGCAACAGTTTCATAAGATGTTGTATTACCAACTGGCGTATCGTTTGTAGTCGGAATTTCAAATAAATCAATACCTACAACACCGAACAAATCTATAATCGCATCCGAGATAAGACCTCCATCATAAGCTGGCTCACGTAAAGATGGACTTGGTGTTGTATCATCCCAAAAGGATATAAAGTTGTTCTTATTTGTTGTATTTGTCCCATTTATCTTTATTGCTATTCCCTGGTCTGCACCATCAACTAATAAGGGATATGAATTAATATTTTTATCATTAGGCAAAGCACCTTGAAAATCTTGATTTGCTAAAGTAGAAGAAATAACTACCTGTTCGTTAGACTCAATTGCCACGCTACCTGAAAGATTAGTCGACTCTATAACCGTTAAATTAGTTGCCGTTAAATCGCCAAAACTAGCTTGGCCATTTACGGTTAAATCGTTGAGGGTAGTTAATCCAATGACATCCAGAGCACCATTGAGCGCGGTATTACCATCTACGTTTAAGTCTCCACTTAAATCTGTAAGACTTCCATTGTTGACGTTTAAACTATTATTTAAATTGGTTTCACCTTCAACGGTTAAATCCCCGCTTAGATTGGTTGCATTACCGTTATTGACATCTAAGGAACTATTTAAATTGGTTGGGGCTTCAACAACTAGTTCGCCATTTAAAAAGGTTCTATCATCTACTGTCAAGGTCCCTGAAGCTGTTATATCCCTATGGGAAGCATAAGGTAAAAAGGTAAGCTCCTCAACACTTATTAATGTAAAATCCGTACCGGCTTCAAAATCGACTTCAACTTTTAATAATTTTGTTTCACCATCCCAATTAATAGCTCTAAAATCATCATTGTCCTTACCAATTATAACATTGATACGGCCAAATTCGTCTGTATCGGTAATTTGAATTTCTTGAAACTCTGCCGGATTCTGAGCATTATCACCATCTATTATTGAAAACCTTAAGGATATAGTTGTTGAGGGTAAAAAATTACCCGAAGAGTCTACACCTGGTAATTCCAAATCGTCTGGTCCAATGATTACGGCTTGATAGGTGATGCCATCCGTTTGGGCGACAACTTGAATAAAAATGAAGAAAATGAATGCTAGGGTTAGTAATTTTTTCATGTTGGTATGTGTTATTTTTTATATCTTTTTTTAAAATTTTATCACTTTCTCGTTAAAGAATGCACCTTCGGTTTGTAATCTCAGAAGATAAACGCCTTTAGATAGATTGCTAATTTCTAATAGTATATTCTGCGTAGCCGAATACGGTTTGGAATAAATCAGTTTACCATGTATATCATACATAAAGACGTTTACTTCGCCATTGGGAATAGCAGTAAAGCTTATATTTAAGGCATTTGTAAATGGATTTGGAAAAACCTGAGCTTTAATATCATTGGTACCCGAAATTCTCATTGTGCTTGCAAATATTGGTTGTTGATAGCCTTGAAGCACATAGTATTTATTATTGGAACCATTACCGATGACACTAGACTGCCCAATACTTTGGCTTATATTAAATGTACCAGAGGTCGTATGGATTGTATTTATAGATCCACCAGCTCCTGTATTTGATCGGATTATTCTATAATTTGAATTTACCTGAGCATTTACTAATGGGACGCAACCAAATAATATGACCAATTGGATAATCAATCTTAAACTGATTAACTTACTTTGCAAATTGTTATGGATGATACGTTTATTCATTAATTTTCATTTATCAAATCATTTAAACAGTTTATCAATTTGTTAACTTTTTAATATATCTAATAATCGCAATAACATCTTGGAAGATTAATCAAAAAACCTATACCAAATTGATGTGTACTAAGATTTAAAGATTCGTTGCTATCACCACTATTAATTAGCGCTGATTGTCCGTAAGCGTATTTGACAAAAATTGCAGACCATTTAGATAAAGGATATTGCATTTCTAGGCCACCTCTTAAAAATAGAATGGAATTATTAAACTCTTCCTCACCCACTAAATTGAATACGTCATTATTTATAGTTTGTGTACCACGTATTAAAAACTCGTAGGCAACTGAGGCGTTAGCCAGAAATACCAAGTCTCTAAGCTTAAACAATTGAATTCCTAAACCTGCGTTGAGGCCAAGATAACTAACATCCCATTCAAAGAAATTATCTATACTGCTTTCACTCCCGATAGCGCCATAACTGTTGTAGCTAGCGCCCAACGAAAGAAATAAGGTTCGCCTTTCATTTATAGGCTGTCTATAACCCATACCGTAGTAAGCCTTAGATGTAGATAAGAGGTTACTAAGAGGTTGACCTTGGGAGTTTTCATAATCAAACGTAGAAACATTTGTACCAAGTTCAAAATACAATTGCTGGGAATAGTTTGTGAAAGATACCATGAATAGTACCCATAAACTATTGCGCAAATATTTCATGTTTTCAATTTTGTGTTAGCTAAAGTAAACTTTTCAATCTTTAAATTGAGAAAAAAAGAACTCTGTCCACCTTTTGTCCACGGTAAAAAAATTCAAATAAGGAAAAAATAACGATATTTATAGTAGGTGGACAAACGCCCACTTTAAATTTTTAAACATATGATTTTCAGTAATTTATATTTTGTTTGAAGTGATATTACCTTAAGAAATCAATAATACCGTAGTTATGAAATCTACATTTATTCGTAAAAATGTCCTCTCGGTGAATCTTATTTTAAAAAAAACCGTAATGCTAGAAAAATTAAAAACCATAGGGCTTTTTGCTTTTTTATTGATTCAGCTTTTTGGATATAGTCAAGGTGAAAATAAAATTGATAGTCTAACTACCATTTATAATAACCTAGAGGATAACAAACAAAAAATAAAATTGGGTCATCAACTTTTTAAGTTAGCTATATACGAGGATAAAACTTTAGCTAAACAATTCGCTGAAGAACAATTGGCATTATCTAAAGCAATAAATTACACAAAAGGCGTAGGTACAGCATATAGAGATTTAGCAAAATATTACAGGTATGCTTCAAAGCCTGATTCTGCAAGATATTATTTTAAAGCCTCGGTAAAAAACTTTACTGAAAACGGCAACAAAGAACGGCTATGTACAGCACTTGATAGATTTGCGACTTTTGAAGTCACACAAGGAAATTTTAATAAAGCATTGGAGCTGGTAGAACAAATGATAGATATTGCCAAAGAATTAAAAAACGGTAAGATTATTACTGAAGCACTGCAACGGTTATCCGTTATCTACTTAGATATGGCCGAATTTGCTAATGCCATGCAAGTCACATTAAAATCTATTGAAGTTGCAGATTCGATGACACCTAAATACATATTTGGTAAAGCTGTCGGATTGTCGGACATAGGTCGGATTGAGATTCATAGAAATAACTACAGCCAAGCTATAGAGCCTACCAAAGAAGCATTACAACTCTTTAAAGATATCGAGGACACCAAATGGCAAGCCATAGTACTCAACCAGCTTGGAAATGCGTATTGGCATCTCAAAGATTATGATGCATCTTTAAATACATATCAAGAAAGTCTTAGAATAGTCACGGCTTTGAAAAGACAAGACTATGTAGCTGTAGCACTGTCTAATATGGCTGGAATTTATTCTAAAAAAGGGGAATACAAAAAAGCCATACAGATGATTGAAGAAGCTCAAGACATTACCCTAAAGATAGGTACAGTAAGCAACATCATTAACAATTATGGGATGATAGGTGATATTCATTTGGAGCATAAAAAGAATGGAAAAGCAATACAAAATTATTCTGAAGCAATTAATGTTGCAGAATCTGTTAATGCCCTGGACGATTTATATACGATGTACCAAAGCAGGTCCAATGCTTATGAAAAAAGAGGGAATTATAAAAATGCGCTTTATGATTACAAAACGTTTAAAGTATTATATGACAGTATTTTTAATACAGAATCTGATCGCTACATTGAAGAATTAAAGACAAAATATGATCTCCAAAAGAAGGAAAATGAGATTATTATTAAAGAAAATAAAATAAAACTGCTGGAAGAGCGCAAACAAAGAGCCGAGAATGAGCGTTTGTTCTTTATCATTACTGGGCTAGGTATTTTGGCATTTGCTATATCAATGATTTATGGTCTACGCCAAAAGATGAAACGCAATAAGATAGAGCGCGAAAAGCTTGATATCGATCTTAAGTTTAAAGAAAAACAACTCACAACCCACGCGCTTCATTTAGCACATAAAAATGAAGTCCTATTAGATTTAAAACAGCAAATAAAAAGCTTAAAAACAGATAGTAACAACAGTAGGAGCTTTCAAAATATAATCAACAATATTAACTTAGATATAAGTAACGACAATAATTGGGAGCAGTTTAAAACCTACTTTGAAGACGTACACAGAGACTTTAACTCTAAAGTGATGAAAAGCTACCCTGAAATAAGTAATAACGATCTTCGACTTATGTCTTTACTGAAGATGAATCTGTCGACTAAGGAAATAGCAAATATTCTAAACATATCCACCGAAGGTGTAAAAAAAGCACGCTACAGATTACGTAAAAAGCTTAATCTATCTACCGAAGACTCGCTTCAAGAATTAGTTATATCTATGTAAATCAGTAACTTACACTTATGTGTCCACTTTTTGTCCGATAGATATATATCATCTGTCTACCTAATGTCCGCTCATATTTTTATCATGTAGCCTGTATATCAAATACGTTTGTAAGGTCATTTAATTATGACAATCAGTTTTGTGGTGTCTTGCGCTGGATACGACGGTAAGTATTCAGTAGCAAGGCGCTATAACAATCTTTTAAAAAAGAAACTATGATTTTTCTACTTACGTATAAGCTATTGAGATGGGTCATAAAACGTAAAGGCAGACCTACCTACCAAACCAGAACTATGTAAAGTTTTAAATGTGGTCTGTGGTCTAGTTCGGATTTATAAATCAGGTAAGTGCTTTTTCAATACAATAAAAAGTATATTTTCGTTCTGGAAAATACACCTGGCCAATACTTACCTACCATGTTTCTTTATAATGATCTACGGCACGTTTATTCTTACTATATCCTTTAAACGAATTGATGAGTAGTTTTTTTTCAATGCAAAACTTCTAGAAAAACTTTTTAACTAATTGTTCATTAATTAGTTATTTCTAGTGACCTCATTTTTTTTCAGTTCAATATCAATCGTTTCAAGATATATTTTATCCATAGGATTAGAATAGGTGTCAAACATTTTTCTGTCTGCTAAATAGAGTTCTTTAGCGATGTTTAAACAGGTTTCATATTCTTTTACATTGCCCAGTTTAAAATGTGAAAGCGCTAAATAATATTGATTTTCAGCAAGTTCATTTTCTTTAGATTGTTTTTTAAATGTATTAATCGCTTTTTCAAATTGTTGCGTTTCTAAATAAAGGACACCAAGGTGTAAATAATCATAAGCACCTACAAAATTTTCATCTTCATTAAGCGTTATTTGGTTCTCGATAATCTCTATGGCCTTTTCTGTTTGCCCAAGCGCCTTATAACATAAACCTTTTGCAATATTCAAATGGTACATTCCATTTTGACACTGTCCAATATCATAATCCACCATGCTATCAAGTTTTTCAATATCGTTAATGGCACCTTGATAATCTCTAAAAAATTGATAGCGACACCAACCTCTATAACCTAGGTGCTCTTTCGGGTTGAGATCCACAGCTTTATCAATAAGTTGTTTCCAAGTCACAAAATCGCCACTTTTTAAATAGGCTATAGATTTTGCCCAATAGGCATAGTCATAGGTTGAGTCTATTTCTAAGGATTTGTCGAGCGCTATTTGATAAGCTTTACTGAATTGGTAATGACCTCTTGCTTCTTTAGATTTTTCACAAGCCTTCGCCTTCAGATTATCGCCATTATATCTATAAGCGTCACAATTTGGCTGTGCAAATAAATGAATGCTTACCAAGAATAATATGAAAAGTACTATATGTCTCATTATGGTAATATTTCAGTGATTTGACCGTCTTTAATTTTGAATAACAAATACATGTAATAATCTACAGGCACCTCATTTCTATACAATATGGCCCAATCTTCAATGTTTTTTGTAATGTTCAACAATTGATCGGTTATGCTGGTGTCGAAGACTTTTTCGTTATAGTTATAATCTGATTGCAGAACTCGGAAACGTCCAGCTTTGCCTTCACAATTCACAATAAACCGTATTCTTATTAATCCGTTTTCGTTTGTATTTGATTCAGGTTTGAATTGAGATATAAACATACTGACAATTGTAGTTTTTTCATCCTTATAAACTGGTCCTTGACTCAAATTAAAATACTGCAATACATTGTCTTCGCCATTACACACCGTAAAACTTGGATTGTCTATTTGTTCATTGTGCTCAATATCGCCTACCCAGCGCAAATAGGTATTGGTGCTTGTTTCTGGCTTACAATTAAATAGAACCATCACAAAAATTAAAAAAGCTTTTTTAATCTGTTTTTTCATTTTTCAGAATTACTTACAGGCATAAAGATACTTTTATTATAATTCATTTTATTATGTTTCAATATTTCAAATCGAATTGTTCTAAAATGGTATTAATTAAGTGAATATCTGTAATGGTTTTATGGAGCTGTTCTGAATTAACCTTTTCAATCTTACCATCATTTTTAATTTGGTAATTAATTTGTTGAATTACTATATCGTCAAACCATGTAATGTAATTTGTGGTAAGCTTTTGTTGACTAATCTTGGAAACACGTTTTGACCAACCTTCAGCTATTTCATCATAAGACACCACGACATGATCAATGATTTCACCGTCAATAGTATAATTGACGAGTATACTTTCCATTTCATTATCCCCTTTTTCTATAGTGATTATAACGGAAAAAAAGTCTTCGTGCAATGGTAAAGAATAAGTGCGAATTGCCCTGTAATTATAACCTTTTTTATGAAAATTAGGATAAATATGTTCTAATTGAAACAACCGTGCATCGATCTTTTTATAATCATCTGGGTCTATAAAGTCATCGAAATTTGTGGTTTCAAAATGTGGTAAGGATTTAATTGTAATTTCTTCTAAAATTTCTTTTAGAGTGAATTGAGATGCATCCGTTTTGGTTTTTGTTGCGCTTGCTTCAATGTTATCAGCTTCAACAATATCTTTCACTTTTTCAACCTTCTGAGTTGTTTCATTAGTTTGTTTTTTGCACGAAAAACAAATTACCATTACTAAAAGGCATAGATATTTCATAGTTTTAATAGTTATTTAAATCCAAATCTTCAAAATTCTCGATTTCAGATAGTTTGATGAGTTGGTTAATGTTTATGGTGGATTTTGTTTCCTTAAAAATAGCATCATTACCTTCGTCATCTTCGTTGGTGTTTTCTGTATATGTTTTCTGTTTGGTCAAGAAATCAAGCTCGGTTATGGATGTTGTGATTGGTCCAAAAGCACGAGTGGCATTGTATTTAATTAACTTATAACTATCATCTATAAACCTAAAGGTGTATTTCCAATGCCCATATCTGCCATGTTCGTAGTTAAATTGAATATCGCCATTTTCTGATTCTACACTTAATTGTGGTGCATAATACACACCACCATCTTCATTTTCAGAATAGAAGCAATCGTAATTTTTATCTAATAACTCGTAACGATTGCCGTTTTTAAATAGTATTATTATACCTCTACGATTACGATCTACTTTTTTATCAAACCGGTTAACCACTATTTGATTGGAATCGGTCGATTTGATTATAAGAATACAATCTTCAAATTCGTCATTATTCAAATTGGCATCTATGCGTTCGTATAGCTTATAACCTTCAGGAATAAACGATTGCACATTTTTATGCTTAACTTTTGAAATACTACAGCTTGTTATTACTATTATTAGCAATATATAGATTAGATGTGCTTTAAGTAAATTCATGATTGAAAAGTATTGGTTTAAATTATATCAATCACTTTTTCTGCCAAATAATGTATTGCGACTACTATTAAGACTATCACGGTTATAAGATGTAGTCGTTTTACAAACCTAAAACTGTGCGAAAGGCGCTGTGGCTCAATAATTTTTTTATCCATAATTATGAAGAAAAAAGCTATAATGATTCCTAAAGGAATGCCTATCAAAACAAAACCGTAACTTAAAAATACTTCTTGGATAAAACCAAAATCAGTGTTTGAAGATTCATAGGGCTTCAATATAAAATACATGTAAACTATCCCTATTACAAAGCTTAGTAATATCCATAGAATATAGTTGCGTATTTGGGTTACTATGTTAGACATTAAAGAAAAACTCAATCAGGGATTTCATCAGTCCAATAATTACCTATCTGATTTTTAAAATGCTTTTCTAAAGCTTTTAATTCCAAATTATTAGATAACCAATACAGTAACAGGTATAGATCGTACTTAAACAAATTATCATCGCTAATGGTTTTTGCTTTTACAGATTCTATAAACTGTAATATCCTTTTGTCATAGTCTTTATAATCATAAAAATGCACCAAATCAAAGTAATACTGTGCCAAAATTAAATCTTGAATAAAAGGGCTTTGGGAATCAAGATGACTCATATATGCGTTAAGCTCATCTTCTGAAGCGCCCCATTTTGGTGATACAAACGAAAAGTAATTGAAATGCAACTCTGCATCATCGGGAAACTCCTTATTAGTGTCAGCAAATAATTGGTGTACAGCATCTCTATTAGCATCTGTAGCTTTGTAAATTTTTAATAGTGAAGCCACACAATTTGCTTTAAACTTGCTGGTATTTAGGTCTACTTTAGTCAGTAATTTTTCGGCCTTTTGTAGGTAACCCTTAAAGGTATTTTGGTTTTGGTTAGAAACCATATCTATAGTTTCTCTACCTCTAACTTCCCATGCCTGGTGAATCAATTGATAGCCTTTTATAATTTTTGGCAGGTCGTTATTCGATTCTTTTGTGAGCCATGCATCACTTACAGACATATCTCCATATTGCCCAAGACTTTTAAACCCGAAAGCGCGATAACTATCATTAAAGCCTTTAAACAGCTGTTCTACGTTGTGATATTCGCCTTTATTAAAATAAGAAATGAGTTGATTTAATTGTATATTATTTAAATGACTACGCATTTTAAACCTGTATCTACCTCGCCGATTTAGCAGATTGTCAATTGGACTCCAAATACCATATTTATCTAAAACGTAGAGCACGCCTAATCCTATTAAAATCCATTTTACAATTGGGTATTGGTTGAAAAAGTCTAACATAATTTACTTTGATTTAATTAGTTTAATCTATAAATAAGCTATCCGTTGTAAGATATGTTGCGTTTCTAAAATAGTCCATTTTACCGCAGTAATTCGCGTCAATGTCATTGCAATCATCGTAATAAAATTCTGCCAATCTATAATTGGCATACATGCCTAACTCTTCCGAAACAAAACCGCCTAAATCTTCTTTATGTTCTATAAAGTAAACCGTACCCGATTTATTGATAAAATTTAGTGAAAATGGATTGTAATATTCATAAAAATAGATGGCATTGCCTTTTGAATATGATAATTGATTTTCACTTTGAATATTAGATTTTACGTGCTTTGTTATAATTTCAGTTATCGATTCTTTTAAAACAACCTCATCTGCATCTGGATACTTTACCAAATACAAATTTGAATACACCTTGGATTGGACAACCGTCATATTTTTAAAAAAGAAGTGATGTATACCTAAACTCAAAACCATTAACAACAAGGCAATTACAACTATTTTTATCTTATATTTAGTTAGCATTATAAACATAAACCGCACCACTTTCTGTAGCAAAATTGTCAGTATCATCACCATTTATTCCAGTTGCACTGCTATCTTCAAATGGAGCTCCAACTGCTAAAGTATTGGCGTCACCAGACAATGCCAATCCCGTACCAAACCAATCTCCAAATGGCGAAAATAGGTCTATACTCGTATCTGTTGCTTTTATATATGTATGCTGATCCCAGATGTTTCCCGTTCTTTTAAATATATAAACAGCACCGCTTTGTGGTTGCAAATTATTTGCATCGTCACCATTTATTCCTGTTGCATTGCTACTTTCTAGCGGTGCACTTATGGCAAGTGTGTTTCCATCGTTAGATAATGATACAATAGCTCCAAAATTATCATAAAGACCTGTATTAGAAGCTTTTAAATATGCTTGTTGCGTCCAATTTGTTCCCGATCGTACGAATACGTAAGTAGCACCACTATCACCAGTTGAGTTGTTTGCTTGATTTCCATTCACACCGGTAGCGTTACTATCTTCACCAAAAGCACCAACAGCAAGGGTATTTCCATTACTAGACAGTGATACATTAGCGCCAAAACTGTCATCATATAATTGGATTCCGGTTTGAGCATTTGAAGCTTTAATATAAGCTTCTTGAGTCCAAATACTAAAAGTTCTTGTAAATACATAAACAGCACCACTACCAGGCGATACGTTGGAGTTTTGGTTTCCATTTATTCCGATTGCATCGCTAGATTCCTTATAAGCTCCAACAGCTAGTGTATCTCCATCGTCAGAAAGCGATACTGCAAAACCAAATGCGTCATTAGCACCAGAATTTGATGCTTTGATGTATGCTTGTTGCGACCAATTAGTTCCAGCTCTGGTAAATACGTATACCGCGCCACTATTTTGTAATGAATTGTCTGTTTGATTTCCATTTATGCCATTGGCAGAACTATCCTCGTTTGTTGCACCGACGGCAAGCGTATTTCCATCTGCTGATAGCGATAAGGAATCGCCAAAGGAATCGTTGCTATCTGTGTTTGATGCTTTAATATATGCCTCTTGGGTCCAAGATGAACCAGCACGAACGAACACATAAACCGCGGCACTATCTGTTGACGAGTTATTGGTTTGGTCTCCATTGACACCAGTTGCATTACTATCCTCTCTAAACGAACCTACTACTAAAGTGTTGCCGTCATCTGATAATGCCAAACTGTCACCAAAATAATCCATACTTTCAGAATTTGATGCCTTAATGTAGGCCTGCTGGCTCCAGGTCGTACCCGTTCTAACAAAAACATATACAGCGCCGCTTTCTGGTGCTAGATTGTTTGCTTCAGTACCATTGATACCGGTAGCATTACTATCTTCACTGTCTTTGCTAACAACAAGTGTATTACCATCTCCTGATAAAGCAACCATCTTACCCATTATTTCATAACTTTCTGTAAGTGATGATTTAATATAATCTATGGTAGAACTGTTATTAAAAGAAGTTATTGCTGGTGTTTCATCAATTAAAATAGGGGTTCCGCTTGCATCTTCACCTATACAAATCCAGCTATTATTTTGATAAAAGCACGTCTTGTTTCTACTAATATCATACACCATGGTACCATTACTGGTGGATTGCCATTGCCGTCCGTAACGGCTTCTATTGATGAAACCCTTGGCAACACTAAACCTGTATTGTCAACACTTGTAACATCTAATGTACCGCGTGGATTTGTTGTATTAATGCCGACCTGACTAAGGGATGTGTAGCTGAAGAAAAAAAAAGCTACAACAAGCCAAAGACTGTACACAGTTTTTGAACCTTTATATTGTAGCTTTTTCATATCAACCAACCTATTTAACTAAAACTAATAAACGTTCACTTTTTTTGTTACTATACCTTTATCAAAATTGAGCTTTAAAATGTATATCCCACTGGCAAGTGTAGCGGTATATATTTCACTTTGTTCACCCGACGAGACTTCTGCACCAGTCAAATTGTAGATGGTGTAGTTATTAAATACTAACTGGTTATTAAATCTGATTTTAATAAAATCTGAATTGATGTCAAACGTTACCTCATCTTCAGATAAAAATGCATCGTTAGATAAGGTGGCCATGGTCCAATTGATATCATCAATTCCCAAGTTGCCCAAATCCGATGCTGAAATCATTATTTTATCAACTTCATCAAAACTACTATTTGACGAAAAAACACTATTCAGTCCGTTTGTTGTAAAGGATTGGCTTCCAGTTGACAAATTATCCTTAAACCCTTCAATAAT
This sequence comes from uncultured Flavobacteriaceae bacterium, assembly GCA_964434705.1. Lineage (GTDB taxonomy): Bacteria > Bacteroidota > Bacteroidia > Flavobacteriales > Flavobacteriaceae > Winogradskyella. Next base: position 12,460 of record CAYSVY010000016.1, on the reverse strand, counting down.
CAGACTATATTCAAAAGAAAAACAACTAAATACATTATCAAATCGAATGGTTCCTAAATTTATTTCATTGCCACTTGCAGTTTCAATGGTCCAAGTGGTTGCAGGAAACGTACCTGCAGTAATATGTCCTAAACCTGTGCTAGAGCAACTACTTTCTTGGGTAACATATCTATGCTGTGTTGTTGAATTGGTGCTCCCTGAAATTGTAAACAAGAAAGTTTCGCCATTATTTACAATCGTATAAGGATTACCTAACTGCTGACTATTGGTATAGCCTTGATCGTCAAAAGTGATAATTTGGGCTGTAATATTAACAGATAACATTATCGTCATAAAAAGTGTAATTGTTGATTTCATATTTATCATAGATTTAATAAACAATCACCTTTTTAGTAACTACACCCTTATCAAAGTATAGCTTTAATATGTAAATCCCTTTTGTAAACGTCTCGGTTTGGATAGAAAAAGTGTGCCCAGTTGCTACTTTAGATCCTGAAAGTGTATAGACTTCATAACCATTTAATTGTAAATCATTATTTGTCACAATTTCTAAATTATTTTGTTGAGTGATTATTTTGACTGTATTGTTCAATTCAAAATCATCAGTACTTAATACAACATCTTCAGTAATAGGGTTGAAAGCTGTCCATAAAGCTCCTGGATCAGTAACATATACACCAAGAGTACCTGGCGGAATATGTAAATGAACAGTACTTCTATCTATGGCAAATGTATCGTTTGGCGAAGCACTTGTAGTGATAGTTGCAGGTACAAGAGACTCGGAAAATACGTCTGTTAGACCAGGCGTAGCAAATGCACCATCTCCAATAGCAGTAACACTTGCAGGTATAGTAACCGATTGTAATGGTGGGTTAAACTTAAAGGCCTCATTGCCTATAATTTGAACACCACTACCCAAATCTAAACTCGATATACTATTAGAGTCAAAAGCTAATGCCTCAATTTCTATTACACTATCTGGTATAACTAAATTATTGATGTTATTAAACCGAAATGCAAATTGCCCGATACTCGTTATGCCATTGGGTAATGCAATTGCAGTTAAGTTATTATTTGCAAAAACACCAGTTTCTATAAGAGTTAAACTTGTTGGAATATTCACACTTGTCAGTCCACAATTAAAAAAAGCATTTTCTCCAATACTACTAATACCATTTGGTAGTACTGCTGTTGCTAAATTTTGATTTTGTTGGAACGCCGAAAAACCGATTGAAGTTACGCTATTAGGAATAGTAATTGAGGTTAAACCACAGTTTGCAAAGGCATGGTTATTAATTGTAACAAGATTATTAGGTAAAGTTACATTAGTGATGCTTTGATTTCCACTAAAAGCAAAGCCACCAATTGATTGGATACTATCAGGAAGTGTAATGGCAGTAAGACTACTATTATTAAAGGAAAGTGGTCCAATTTCCGTAACACTGTATGTTATGCAATTTTGTGATACCATTGCTGGTACATTTACAACAGTACCTCCAACAACATTATAATCGGTAGTTCTTACAGTATTGTTAGTCGAAGATATGACTTCATAAGTTATATTATCGACCACAAAAGTACCTGTAAGACCTTCGGAGATACTATTAAAGCCTGTCCAACCAGATGCAATATAAGCACTAGTGGTATTAGCAGGAACAGTAACATCGATACTGCCAGGATTACTAAAAGTTGTATTTCCGCTCGATGTTATAGTAGGTGGCGTTAGTCCTGTAGCAATGACACATGTTAATGGATTGTCTCCAAATGCCCAATCACCAATCAACGTCACATTTTCAGGTATCGTAACGGAAGTCAATTGGTTATTTTGGAAGCTGTTTTCTCTAATTATTGTAACGTTTTGTGGAATGGTTAAATTCACAATTTGATTAAAGGCAAAGGCATCTTCCTCAATACTTACAATTGTACTTGGAAGCGATAAATCGATAAGTTGGTTACCATAAAAACTTCCTTCTGGTATTGCTGTAAGTCCGATAGGTAATACCACGTTTGAAAAATCCGTTAAATTATTTCCAAAGAAAACATAAGCTTCAATGTTAGTAACACTATCAGCAATATCAATACTGGTTAGTGCATTATCACCAAATGCGTTATCATCTAAACTGGTGACGCCATTTGGAATAACGATACTAGTAAGCTGGTTGTTTCTGAAAGCATCTGCACCAATATATGTTACGCTGTTAGGAGTTATGGAAACGGAAACCAATTGTTTATTCCTGAAGGCATCATCACCTATCGCAGTAACAGAATAACTTTGAGTACTATTGGTAACAGTTGCAGGAAGATTTACTGCAGTTCCGCCTGCCATATCATAATTTATGGCTTCGACCTCATTTGGTGATAGTGAGGTGATTTCATAGGTAACAAAATTATCAATAAACGTATCGCCTACGGTTTGCGAGTATGTCATAACACCGCATATTACCATTAAGAAGAGTAAATATTTTTTCATAACAAATAATTTTAGGGTTTTTGTAAAATTGATTTAATAGTCCATTTTAATGAGGTTGCCATCTAAAGAGTAGTAAAAACTAAATGTGGTGCCACCATTTTCTGGCTGAAGGTTTATCATGTATTCTGCTTTTAAGCTATCGCCGTTATCTGGGAAGTTTAAACCAGCAATACTTAGAGTTGGATTTATAAGGTCTTTTTCATCCTTTAATTTTTGCACTGACTGCTCAACCAATCCACCTAGTTTATGTAAGTTGATTGTCTCACCTAGCTGAAACATATAATCTGAAGCTTTTGTACCTTTTGGTACTTCTATAGAAATATCTGAGTTCTGTCGCCACGTATCTTGCGTAAGATTCCACTGCCCCATTTTTAGAGATTCTGGATCTTCTGTAACGGTAACACCTACTATATTTCCAATAGATTTATTGTAGGTTATTGTTAGATCTGTATAGTAAGCGTCGTTTCCAAATTGGTTTTTGATTTCGTTTTCTAAGGCTTTAAATCCTTCTGCTGTAGCAGGCTGATTTCGGGTTGATTCAGAACAAGAACTAGTTATTAAAAGTATTGAAAGGACAAATAGTACTACAATACAGATTGAGTTTCGGGTCTTATTTTTCATTCTATTATTGATTTTAATAGAATAAATGTATAGGACTAAGTTGAAGAAGGAAATACCAAAACTATTAATGGTGTCCGCCAATCCATAAGTGTTATACTTAAGAAAATATCCGTAAACGGACTATTTGCTATTTGCCATTTCTATTTAAAAATGCAGTAACAAATTGTTCTTTTTTACGCGAAGAAACCGGAATTTTTTTTCCGTTTTTTAAATGAATAACTCCAGATTTATCGTACTTGTCGATAAATTTCAAATTCACCATAAAAGATTGGTGCGGACGTGTAAAATTGGCCTTGGTTAATCGCTCTTCAAACTCTTTTAATGTTTTTGAAACTAAATGTTTTTTACCATCAGCGCAGTAAAAGGTGGTATAGCCTTTATCAGATTCGCAATACATTAATGTATTTAAATCCACCACTTGAAAACTATCTTGAAGCGATAATATTAGATGATCATTTTTGGTATTCCATACCTGTTTAGCAACATGTATTTGCTTTTTTTGTTCAGCAATTGATAGTTGTTTTACTTTATGCAATGCTATGGTTAACTCCTCTATATCAACAGGTTTTAGCAAATAATCTACAGCACCCATTTTTAGTGCTTTTAAAGCATACTCTTCGTAAGCCGTAATAAAAATGACTTTAAAGCTTAAGTGCTCGGTTTGCTCTAAAAATTCAAACGCATCACCGTCAGTTAAATTAATATCCAAAAAAATAAGTTCTGGCTTGCAGGCATTAGTAACCACAACCGCATCTTTTACCGACTCACATTCACCAACAACCTTTATATCTGTCTCAATTAACTCTAATAGGTTAAGCAAACCTTTTCTGATATATGCTTTATCTTCAACTATTAATGCTTGCATATTAGGTAGTTTCTTTTTTATAAGGTAAGATTAAAGTCACCTTTGTCCCTTGTTCTTGATGATGTTTTCTATCTTCGACATGTACCGAACCTTTAATATTAAAATCTTTAGAAAGCATTTTTAACCGCTCGGAAGTGATGGTTGTTGCCAATGATTTTTTATCCTGTTGTTGATGTCCATTTTTAGCATCTATACCAATACCATTATCTATAATGGTACAAATTAATTCTTTATTGACATATTTAAGTTGAATGTCAATCTCTCTATTCTCTGTTTTATTTTTAAAGGCATGTTCAATAGCATTTTCAATAAATGGCTGAATAAGCATTGGTGGGATTTTAAACAATTGTTCATCAATAGCTTCATCTACTTTTACCGTGTAATTATAAGCATTATTATCTTCTAAATTTTGAAGCTGTAAATAATTATTCACCGCTTGTAATTCTTGACCTAATGGCACTAATTTATCTCTAGAATTTTCTAAAGTAATACGCAATAATTTTGAAAATTTAGATAAATAAGAGACTGATTTTTTGTCTTCTTTATTTAAAATCATGCCTTGTAATACGGATAACGAATTAAATATAAAATGAGGTGTCATTTGCGAACGCAAGAGCTTTTGCTCTATAGCTATATTTTGAGTTTTGGCTTTTTGATGTTTTAATTTTAGTGAAAAAATAATTACACCAAGAATAATAACACTAATCAATGACGCTATAATTCCTAAGAACATACGTCTTCTGGATTTTTGCAAATCTTCTGATGTCGATAGAACAGTCTTTGTAAGCTTTAGCTCTCGGATATTTGCAGAATCTAATTCTTTTTTGTATTTGTATTCGTACTCCAACTCAGCCATTTTCTTAATATTTTCCTTATTGAAGATACTATCACTTAGCACTTTATGGTTTTTATGTTCTTTTAAAGCCTCTTTATAGTTACCCGAACGCTCATAAATACTTGCAAGCATTTCCGATGCTTTATTTTTAGAAGCCAAAAGGTCCAACTTATCAGCAATTTGTTTACCCTTCAAAGTATAACTTAGCGCTTTTTCAAAGTTTTTCTCATTATAATAGGTCTCTCCAACACCTAAGTAATTGTTGGCTAATGCAAATTGATCGTTGTTTTCTGAGCAAATTTCTATGGCTTTTTCAAAACTTTGGCGTGCTTTGGCCGGTTTGTCTAGTAATAAATTAATTTCCCCAATACTAAACAAACAATTAGTGATTTGATCAATATCACCAATCTCTTTGCTTAACGCTAAGGATTCATTAATTTGTTTAAGAGCTTTTTTATAGGCTTTCTCTTTAATAAAAATACGCCCAATATTGCCCTTATTTGTTGCTATAAGAGACTTGTTCTCAATGTTATTGGCAAAATAGAGAGACTTGTTGTGGTATTCCAAAGACCTGTCTAGTTTTTCAATAGCCCTATATTGATTGCCCAAACTATTTAACGCATTAGCCATACCCAATGTATCCTTTATTTTTTCTTTATAATCAAAAGATAAATGGAAAGCTTCTAATGCTTTGTGGTGTTTTCCTTGCTCACTGTAGACATGTCCCAAACCATTAAGCGCATAGGGCGTACCGTATTCATGATTTATGGCTTTGCTAATTTTTAGTGTTTTTTCATAGTTTGAAATAGCTTTGGAGTAACTACCAGTTTTGGCATAAATATTTGCAATATTAAGATGTGCACCTACTAATTGCTCTTTAGCATCAAGCGTTTCATAAATCTTCAATGATTTTTCTAAATAGATAAGCGCTTCGTTATTGTTGGATTTCAATAAATAATTAACACCTATGGAATTGTAGGATGATGCAATACCTAATGTATCTTTTAACGATTCAAATAATTTAAGTGAATTTTTAAAATAGGAAAGTCCCAAATCGAAATTAGATTTTCTGCTTTCCATAATTCCTTTTAATGATAAAATTTGAGCCTTACCTTTTGTATAGCTTAACGCTTCTGAGATTTCTTCAGCTTCTTTTATGTAAGTATTGGTTAAGTCGGTGTTTTTACTGTATAACGAATAGGCCAAATCGTACAAAACCTCTACTCGTGTAGTGTCTTTTTCTTTATGATTTTGTAATTCTATTTTAAGACTATCAATGGTTTTGTTTTGAGAAAAAGAAATAGTCTGAAAACACAAAAGCAAGATTAAGAATAAAAGCTTGAAATTATTCATGTTTACGAAAGATAGGCGTTATTATTAGCATAAAAGACAAAATACGTCATATCATGCGCCAAAACAAAACAAATCTATTTTTGTAAGGTTTGAAATGATATTCGCAAAACACAAATCGATATTCGTGGTGAAAGACTTTTTCGGACGTTAAAAAAAATTGAAGTAGGTTGTCGGTTATTTGACAACCTCGCCATACAAATCAAAGTCTTCGGCTTCTGTAATTCTTATTGTAGTGAATTCTCCCGTTTTTAAATAGGTTTGGGTAGCGTCAATTAAAACTTCGTTATCTACATCGGGCGAATCAAACTCCGTACGACCCACAAAATAGTTACCTTCTTTTCGGTCAATCACAACTTTAAAAGTTTCCCCAATTTTTTGCTGGTTCAGTTCCCAAGAAATCTGGGATTGAATCTCCATAATTTCATTAGCACGTTGCATTTTGACGTCTTCCGGAACGTCATCTTCGAGATTGTATGCATGTGTATTTTCCTCGTGAGAATAGGTAAAGCAACCTAAACGCTCAAAACGCATGTCTTTCACCCAATTTTTCAAGGTCTGAAAATCGTCTTCCGTTTCACCTGGATAACCAACAATCAACGTCGTACGAATGGTCATTCCCGGAACTTTATCTCTAAACTGCTTTAAAAGCTTAGTCGTTTTTTCCTTTGTTGTACCACGTCGCATACTTTTCAAAATGGAATCTGAAATATGTTGCAACGGAATATCCAAGTAATTGCAAATCTTGGGCTCACGTTTCATGACATCCAAAACATCCATCGGAAATCCTGTTGGGAATGCGTAATGCAAGCGTATCCATTCGATACCGTCAACCTTTACTAAATGTTCCAGAAGTTCGGCAAGGTTTCGCTTTTTGTACAAATCCAGCCCATAATAGGTTAAATCTTGGGCAATAAGAATTAACTCCTCTACACCACTAGCAGCTAACTTTTCAGCTTCGGTAATAAGCTCTTCAATAGGTTTACTTTTATGTTTACCACGCATCAATGGAATAGCGCAAAAGCTACATGGTCTATCGCAACCTTCGGCGATTTTTAAATAGGCATAGTTTTTTGGTGTGGTTGTTAATCGCTCGCCAATAAGTTCGTGTTTGTAATCCGCACCAAGTGCTTTGAGCAAACTTGGCAATTCTGTTGTTCCGAAATATTGGTCAACATTCGGGATTTCTTTTTGCAAATCAGGTTTGTAACGTTCACTCAAACAACCCGTTACAAAAACCTTATCTACATCGCCGTCTTCCTTTTTCTGCATGTAATGCAAAATGGTATTAATGCTTTCTTCCTTGGCATTATTAATAAAACCACAAGTATTGATAACCACAACGTTACCGTCTTGTTCGTGTACAACATCTTTTCCACTAGCCTTAAGTTGACCCATTAAAACCTCACTATCGTACACATTTTTGCTACAACCGAGTGTCACGACATTAATTCTATTTTTCTTCAGAGTTTTGGTACGCATATCTTTTGAAAATCAGTTTGCAAAGATACGTAATGATTTAGTAGCGTTAAACCTTTTGTATCTTTGAGTGTCAAAATGAAAATGTCAATAATGAATTTTCAAAAAATCATCTTATTTTTAATCGGTTCTTTTTTTTGTTTTACGTGCAGTACTTCAGATGATTCTAACACAAACAATATACCTGATTTAAATGAGTCAACGTTATACTTTCCGCCTTTAAACTCAGAGGCTTGGGAAACTGAAACTTTAGCTAATTTGGGTTGGAATGAAAATGCCCTACCATCACTTTTAGATTTTTTGGACACTAGTAATACCGAAGCGTTTATGATTCTAAAAGATGGAAAAATTGTTATTGAATCTTACTTTAATGGTGCCACAGTAGACACAAATAATCCTTGGTTTTCAGCCGGGAAAACATTAACGGCATTTATGATTGGAGTGGCGCAACAAGAAGGTTTTCTAAATATTAATGATGCTTCAAATATGTATTTGGGAAATGGTTGGAGCGAGTTAACTACAACTCAGGAAAATGCAGTAACAATCAGAAATCATATTACTATGACTACAGGTTTGGACTACAATGCTAGTTTTACATGTACAGATCCTGAGTGCTTGCAGTATTTAGACTCTCCAAATTCATTTTGGTACTATCATAATGCGCCTTACACATTAACCCAAGCTATTATTTCGGGTGCTGTTGGTTCAGATTTCAATTCTTATTTCAATACAAAATTGCGCGATAGAATTGGGATGCAAGGTACTTGGATTCCGGTAGGTTTTAATAAATTTTATGTGAGTAATGCGCGTAGTATGGCACGTTTTGGATTATTGTGTTTAAATAATGGTGTTTGGGATACAACTCCAGTTTTAAATGATACTACTTATTTTGAAGACATGACAACAACCTCACAGAACTTAAATTTAGCATACGGTTATTTGTGGTGGCTCAATGGAAAATCTACTTATATTCTACCAAGTTCCACCAATACAGTAACAGGAACATTAATACCAAATGCCCCAAGTGATTTAATTGCTGGTCTTGGCGCTAACGATCAGAAATTATATGTAGTGCCGAGTGAGAATTTAATCGTAATCCGTATGGGCGACGATGATGAAGAAGGCCAACTTGGACCATCTGGCTATGACAATTTATTGTGGGAGAAAATTTCTGAATTAATAAATTAGTTATAATTTTTCGGGGCTATTCGCATTTTTGAAGCCTGCTCATAAACATAAGCCCATTGTAACAATTGCTTTTCTTGTAACGATAAAGCTATAAAAGTCAAGCCTTTTGGCACACCTTTTTCGTCGTATCCCATTGGTACGGTTAAAGCCGGATATTCTGCGACCGCTGCATAGCCAGCATGATAGTTATTAATTGACAGAAACCCATCCAAACTTTGGGCTTGCATTGGCTTATCAAAAAAGCGCTTTCCGTTTGTTTTTAAAGTGTCCTTTATACGTCGTAAAAATTCAGAACTACCAGCATCATCAGCAATCCCTTTAAATAATCTTTGCCCGTATGGCATTCTTAGTATTGAATCTTGTTTATTATACGTCATAAAATCACTTACAGTCCGCATTGTAATAGACGTATTGGCGTAATTGCCCATGTATTTTGGTAAATCAGTTTTCATATCAAGATTAAGCAAACGGATAAAGTTTGGAAGCCCAATGTCTTCTTCTTCAACTTCAATTATTATGGCACCATTAGATTTCAAAACTTCAAGTGCCTTTACAAAAAGTGAATCTTCTAAAAGTCGTTTTGGTGCCCCAAAACGCAAACCATCAAGTTTAGTCTTCTTTAAATCAGATGAGTAGTGGCCAGAGTTTTTGTTTGTTTGTATTGATTTTAAATCTGAAGTATCATAGCCAAAAAGAGCGTCCAAAACTATGGCATTGTCAATAACAGATTTTGTCATTGGACCAGCTGTATCCAAAGTAGAAGAAATAGGCACAATACCGCTACGGCTTACCAAACCAATTGTAGGTTTTAATCCAACTACCGAATTTTGACTTGATGGTGATAAAATAGAACCCGAAGTTTCACTACCTATTGCTGCGGCACAAAAATTAGCCGAAACAGCCACACCACTACCAGAGCTTGAACCACCAGTATCTATTATGCGTCTCCCATACGGGTTTAAGGTTTGCCCACCAATAGCAGAATACCCACTTGGACAATCGCCACAGAAAAAATATGCCCATTCACTGAGATTGGCCTTGCCTAATATTATTGCTCCTTTGGCTTTTAGTTGTTTAACAATATAGGCGTCATCAGTGATATTATTCTGTAATGCCACAGCACCAGCTGTTGTCGCCATACCTTGAGCGTTAATATTGTCCTTCAATAAAATTGGCATACCTATTACGGTGTGGCTAAAAAAATCTGCATTGACATTATCATACAATTGTCTGGTAGAATCCCTTTTAATAGCTTGTTTTATGGCATTTGGATTGATGGAAATCACAGAATTTAAGGACAAGTCATTTTCCCTATCGTATTTGCGTATTCTAAAAAGGTAAAACTTGGTAAGCTCTTCGTATGTAAACTTACCATCTGCAATATGTTTTTGAAGTGTTGGTATGTCTTGTTCTAGAATGAAGTCTTTTAAACGATCATGATCATCACTTTTAAAATCTTTCATCTGCGAATTAATCTCTGACCAAATCTCTGCTTTTGACAAGTTTCTGGAATCAAGTACTTTAAACTCCCTGAAATCTTTGGTAGATATATCGGATAAATCGATAGTACTAGAATCTGTTTTTTGAGTAACTACAGTTTCAGATTTTGAAATGGGTTTACGAGCTTCGTCGGTTTTTGGCTCGTTTTTACAGGAAAAGATAGTTATTAATAAGATGAACGTAAATAAGTGTCGCATAGTTGAGGTTTTTTCAAAATTACGGAAACCTCAGAAAATGAAGCATAGTTAACTTCGTTCTTCAAAAGGAATAATTATTCCTTTCTCCAAATAGTTTTTGAACCCAATTAGTAATTGAGACCAGCAAAACGCAGAAAATCGGTAATGATGGTTATTCTTTGGCCAATTTGTGTGAGAGAATTTCAAAAGTGTTAGATCGTTATGGGTTTCTAATGTAATACCAAAAGTTGTAGGATTCCAGTCATCATCAGATTGGGTCATACTGAAATAAATACTATTGTTTTTATCTACCTGAGTAACTTCGGCATACCAATCATATTTATCTGTAAAGTTAAGGTTGTAACGGCTACCTTTTTCAGGAATACCAGATGATTTCAAAGTCCACCAATTATTTAAATGTTGGGGCAAAGTAAAAGCATCGAAAACCTCTTCTTTTGAAGCTTTAATATAAAAATCGAAATATATGTTGTTTGGCATATCGTTATTATTCAATAGTCGAAATCTATTTGTATTTATCCACGAATATTAGATAGATACCGAAACGAGTTCGGCATCGGCACGACAAAACTTTGTTTTGTCATTTAAAAAACGAATCTACAAATTCAAATTTATTGAAAACTTGCAAGTCTTCAATGCCTTCACCAACGCCAATATATTTTACAGGAATTTGAAACTGGTCGCTTATACCAATTACAACACCACCTTTTGCTGTACCATCTAATTTGGTGACGGCTAAAGAAGTTACTTCTGTTGCTGCAGTGAACTGCTTGGCTTGCTCAAAGGCATTTTGACCTGTTGAGCCATCTAAAACCAACAATACATCATGTGGTGCATCACCAACTACCTTTTGCATAACGCGTTTTACCTTGGTGAGCTCGTTCATTAAATTGACTTTATTATGCAATCTTCCTGCGGTATCTATCAAAACCACATCAGCATTTTGGTTTACGGCACTTTGCAACGTATCAAAGGCTACGGAAGCAGGATCGCTTCCCATAGATTGTTTTATTATTGGAATATCAACACGCTCAGCCCAAACCTGAAGCTGATCTATCGCCGCTGCTCTAAAGGTATCTGCAGCACCTAAAAACACATTTAGGCCTTGCTTTTTAAACTGGTAAGCCAATTTACCAATAGTTGTAGTTTTGCCAACGCCGTTAACGCCAACAACCATAATCACATACGGTTTTTTATCTTCTGGAATTACAAAATCTGTTGCCTCACCACTATTGGTCTCAGATAATAAGGCTGCAATTTCTTCTCTAAGGATCTGATTAAGTTCGCTTGTCCCCAAATACTTGTCTCTGGCAACACGTTCTTCAATACGCTCAATGACTTTTAATGTAGTATTTACGCCAACATCACTGGTTACCAGAACCTCTTCCAAATTATCCAAAACATCATCATCTACTTTGGATTTTCCGGCGACGGCTTTATTCAGTTTTGTAAAGAATGAAGATTTGGATTTTTCTAATCCTTTATCTAAGGTTTCCTTTTTTTCTGAGGAGAATATTTTTTTGAAAAAACTCATTTTTCGTTAAGCGCTTTTATATCGTTAATTTGTTTTGCGTTAGGGATTTAGACTTTGTCGGAGCTCACACAAACTTCATCTCGACTGCGCTCGATGTGACAGTTTGTGTAGCGACTGTCGAAAGCCCGACCGAGACGTCTATCGTCTTGGTAACGCCCAAAATGTAAACAACAATCTTGCCCGACTTTTGATTCTGCAATTTTGTCATAACTACCTTAAAGATAGACATAAAAAAACTGCTTTCAAATGAAAGCAGTTTTAAAATATCTTAAAGGATAAACCTTTTATTTTTTCTTCAAAAAGTCATTGACAAATTCTGGAGCCATTACTGACTCAACAAAAGTATAAGCTCCTGTTTTTGGAGACTTTACCATTTTGATAGCTTTTGTCAAACGCTTAGATCCTGTCTGTAAAGATGCTACTG
>CAYSVY010000015.1:0-81426 GCA_964434705.1 uncultured Flavobacteriaceae bacterium | reverse complement strand
TTGGCTGTTGGCTGTTGGCTGTTGGCTGTTGGCTGTTGGCTGTTGGCTGTTGGCTAAAGTTATTTTAATTTTTGGTTATTGTGGTGCCTATCATGATCGCGCTGGGTTTTTTTGTCCATTTTTTTATCAAAGGCATTTTGAAGGTCAATCCCAGTTTGATTGGCCAAACACAATACTACAAAGACAACATCGGCCAGTTCCTCGCCTAAATCTTTGTCCTTATCGCTTTCTTTTTCGCTTTGCTCACCATAGCGTCTTGCAATTATTCTTGCAACTTCTCCAACTTCTTCCGTCAGCTGTGCCATATTGGTGAGTTCATTAAAATAACGAACGCCGTGTTCTTTAATCCAAGTATCGACAGTTTTTTGCGCGTTTTTTATATCCACATTATTAGGCTTTTGTAAGTACTACTTGTTCTGCTTGTTTTTGTACAGTCATTTCAAAAAACTCTTTGAAGGCCTTATAATCTTCTGGGAGAATGAGTGGACTTTTAATGTCTAAAGTTACAATGAACTGCAAAAAGTTTCCATTTTGTTTTGAAATAAAACTAAACTTAGCGTTGCCATCCCTGAATTCATAAACACCGCTTTGAGGCATGGACTCCACAGAATAGCCTTGTGGCAACATAACATTGACCATGTATTTATCCATAAATGGAATAACAAAATCTATTGGATATAGACGTTCATCTAGCTTGAAGGGGCTTTCTTCTGTTGCCAAAAATAACAAAGGTGTAAAATAAAGTTTGCCACCAATATCGTCTACAGCATCGGAAAGTTCATAATCGTATGATAGTTTTAATGGCTTGGATATATCGTTGACATTTTCCAATTCCAACGCGCTTATTTCTACACCATCTTTATCATCTTCTAATCTTTTTATTTGATCATCTTTGCTTAGTGAGCCATAACGTTTTCTGTAGCTCATTGCAATATTTGACGTAAAGTTTTGTCTCACTTTACCAGTGATGGAAAAATCATCTTCAATCTTAACGTTTAGAGATGTGGATTCTGCAGATTGCTTTCCAGGCTTTATTGAAACCCATCCAGATTTACCATCTTCTTTAATGTAGCGCCCTTTCCAATTAAGTGCACGCTCTGGCAAAACGTTTAACATACTGTACTGTTCCGTTGCATCTAAGAGTATGTAATTTTCACCGTTTTCCACCATACACACAACATAATTAAATCCTTTGCGTGTTGGGAATAGCGGAATTCCATTATTTCTAGAACTTATTAGTACGGGGTTGGCATTTACACCTTGGGATTTTAACATGGCCACTAGTAGCAAATTAACATCGGCTACATTTCCTTCTCCTTCTTTATAAGCACTTCGGATCCCTTTTTGAGTAAAATAGCCGTACAAACTATTCCATTTCACTTTAGCCTTTACAAAAGACTGCAGGATAACTGCTTTTTGAAACGGATCTGAAATTCCTTCAACCAAAGGCGATATATCATCTTCAAAAAAACCATCACGTTTTATTTGCCTTCCAAAATTGTCGCTTTCATAAATGGACTTTGATACCTTTTCCCAATTTGTAGAGTAGGATTTTTCAACTCTACCGTCATGGGTCATAAATGCTGAAAACTCCATAGTTAGTTTCGCCGTGTAATTGCCAATATTACCTGCAAATGCCTCTGCCTTTATTGCGGGTACATTTGTTTCTGAAATCATTAGGGCATTATCAAAATATTTATCAATTCTATTTTGAACAGTAGTAGAAACAGTGGTCCAACCATCTCGAGACTTTGTAGATGTGCTCATTAATCTGTCAATTTTTTTCTCAGTAATTTTTGGGTAGTAAAATGCTTTAGGGTTTAGTAACCTGTTGTAAGCCAAATATTGTGGTGTGGCAATTTGCACATCTATTTTGTTTACTGGTATTGAATATTGCAAAATAACATCATCGATAGCAAGATAAGGAGATTCAATTCTGTATGTATACTCAACAACACAACCATCTTGAATATTTGGCATTGTAAGTGTTGTGACTTCTGTGAATTCATTTGACTCTTCCTCAAAAATGCCATCATTTTTTAATTTGTCTTTTACAATTTTCCCATCAACTAAATTATAGGTTGCCCCTTTAATTCCTCTAGATTTTTCCTTTGTACCTGAGTTTTCGCGATATAGAAATATTTTTTTTGTAGCCCAGTCATAACCTTCATTATTGTAAATTTTAATACGAGTATGAACTTCACGACTTTGAATAAATCCTTCGCCTTGAATATAGGTAAATGACACATCTTCCTTTTTGTAAAGTATGGCCGCATTTGCTGAAGAATCTATGGGATGTATTTTTTCAGCTAATTCTGCTTTGGATACTTTACCGAATTTAAAATCTTGAGCTTCAATTGAAACTGAAAACAAAAATGCTATGAAAAGAATAATAGAATTTTTCATTATTGGTTGTTTTTAACTAATACAATTTTTGATTTATCGTATTTATAAATTTGTTTTTTAAATTTTCTAAAAGCCTCATACTCTTCTTTAGTGTAACTGCCTTTATTTAGTATATATTCCCTTTTGTATGTAAGGGTATTATTATCCGTTTCTTTAATACTAAAACTATAATACCCAAATTGATTGCTTATTTCCACATCATCTGCTTTGGCTTCCAACTTTACGTTAGCAGGTAATTTTATGATATATTCGTCCACATCCTTGAATGCTCTTTGTATTTTAAAATCTAACGTTCTTTTACTATATCTTGGAGGCAAGTTAGACATACGATTGAAGAAGTTAGGTTGCAAAATTAATCGCTCTACTGTTTTAGAAGCATAGTTTGAAGCAGTTACGGCAACTGATTCTTTAAATATAATATTCTGCATATCATTATTGAACTCAATATTGCCAACCTCAAGATTATTAATATCATCCCAATACTCTTTGTAATACAGCTTTTGATCTGTAACTGACTTATTTTGTATGCCTTCGTGCAAGTTGTATTGGTATCCGGTAGTTTTTATGGTTATAGCAGCAGTCAAGCTTCCTACCTCATCAAGTTGTACAGTAGCATTTGTCAATTGCAGACTATCATCAGCTTCATAAACTTTGGTGTGTACAATTTTACCACCTTCAGGTGTAATTAACAAAACATCTCTATCATCTGTAAAACCTGCAGATAAGCCGAAAGGACTTGTTTGACTTGTACACTCAAGAAAAATATTTTCGTTGTTATGAGGAATTGCTAAAATAACATGATTCCCTTCAGTCGCGGAAAACTCTTTATCCATGTTTCTTATTACCTTATCTCCATAAACTACGGTGTAATATGATGGAACACCAACGACCTCTAACAATGCCTTTGTATAATTTGTTAAACCTTTACAATCTGCATAACCTAGTTGATCAACATCAGTAGCATCCATAGGTTTCCAACCACCAATACCAACTTGAACGCTTATATACCTGGTTTTGTCCTGCATGTATTTATAAACTAATCTGGCTTTTTCTAATTTGTCTTCAACGCCAGTTGTAAGTGCAATTACATCATCAATGGCCTCTTGTGGTAACTCATCTGTTCCTGTTAAAAGTCTTTCGTCCATCCATTTACCAAAGTCTTGCCAATTATTGTTAATCCCTTTAACACCTTCCATATTAAACTCTGTGAGCGCAGATTTGACGTATGGCACTATATTGGTTAGCCCTGGATTATAAGCTTCATATTCAATAGCAGTTAAGTTTTTAGCTTTGAAATGATAATCGGTAATTTTTTCGATATTGAATTGATCTAACCTTACGGGTTTTATCTTTATTTCAATTTCTGAATTATTAATAATTTGAAATTCTGAAGATTGCACCGCCAAATGATAAGTATCTATTGGCATCCATTCAGGCACAAAGGCTGTACTCCTATAATCTGCATCAGACACATACTCAATGGTATATGGATATTTTAAAGGCGTATAATTTAGAAATTTAACCCTATCATCAGAGTATAAGGTAGCTCCACTTACTGCACTTTGATCAGTAAAATCTTTAAATCTGATTTTTTTAATCTCTTTCCCAAGGGCATCGTAGATACGTGCCTCCATCTTTTTGATTTTTGTATTGCTATTATAAAATTCAAAGGCATTATGCTCTTCTTGTCCATATTTATTGAATATGGTCACGATTCGTTTTGTAGTTACATTCATTTTATCAAAACCGTTAATCTCAACTATTTGTTTGTCATAACGCACTACAGCATTTGAATTTTTGATTAAATCACCAGGAACTAAGGATGCAATATAAACATCCGTAGATTGTGGAAACAAAGCATATGTTCCAAACAAAAACAGAATAAAAAATCTAAAATACAGCATAACCAACTTTAAAATAATGAACGAATATAACTACCTTACCATTAAATTTAAAATGATATTTATCATAGATTTTACATTTTATCTTTAGAGTCAATTATTATAGTCACGGGACCATCGTTAACCAAGCTTACTTTCATATCTGCACCGAACTCACCCGTTTGTATGGATTTACCAAGTGATATCTGTAGTTTATCTATAAAACTGTTGTATAAAGGAATTGCCACTTCTGGTCGTGCCGCTTTTGTATAACTGGGTCGATTACCTTTTTTTGTACTGGCGTGCAACGTAAACTGGCTAACAAGAATAACTTCTCCTTTACTTTCTAAAAGAGATTTATTCATGACATTGTTTTCATCAGGGAAAATTCTGAGATTTATAATTTTATTACAAAGCCAATCAATATCCTGTTGCGAATCATCATTTACAATTCCTAAAAGCACTACTAAACCTTGTTTAATTTTAGCCACATCAACTTTATTGATTGTTACTGAGGCTTCTAAAACTCGCTGTATTACTACTTTCATAACTTAAAACCCTCCACAAATAATATCATCAATCTTATAATATTTAATTTTTAGAATGTTTGCTTTTCTCAATTCTTCTTTAATTAATGATATATCTTCCATTCTTGCATTTGGTGCAACACTCATTTTTATGTAAAACTTAGAAAGTTGTAATGAGTCTAAATCTTTAATCTTGTGAAAAATTTGATCTTTTATACCTTCTCGTGTCAATCTCATAAAACTTTCATTAATTTTATGCCTATCACAGTTAGTGATTTTTATTCACATGAAGTATGGCTCATTCATATCACATGCAACAAAACATAACATTAAAAAAATGTTTTTTTAAACCACATCCCAGTTATCTGTTCTAAAATTTTCATCTTCTCCTTCCAGTATTTGAAGATAACTTCTATATCTTGAGTATGAAATATCGCCTTTATCCAAAGCTTGTTTCACGGCACATTTAGGTTCTTTTAAATGAAGACAGTTATTGAATTTGCAATCTTGTTTTAACGCAAAAAACTCTGGGAAATAATCTCCGAGCTCCTCTTTTTCCATATCAACAACACCAAAGCCCTTTATGCCTGGGGTATCTATTATTTTGGCATCAAAACTGAGATCAAACATTTCAGCAAAAGTCGTTGTATGTTGCCCTTGCATATGTTGAGTAGAAATTTCTTTTGTTTTCAGATTAAGCGATGGTTCAATAGCATTGACCAAAGTAGATTTACCAACACCCGAGTGCCCAGAAAACATATTGACCTTGCCAAGCATTAAAGATTTGACCTTGTCAATATTCTCCCCATTTTCTGCTGAAATGCTGATGCATGTATACCCTATTTTAGAATAAAGGTGCGTTAGATATTTAACTTCATCCATATTTTCTTGCGTGTAAGCATCCGTTTTATTGAAAAGCAGTATAGCCTCAATAGAATAAGCTTCGGCAGTAACTAAAAAACGATCAATAAAACTGGTAAATGTTGGTGGATTATCAATTGTCACCAACAAAAAGGCCTGATCAATATTGGCGGCTATAATATGGGTTTGTTTTGAAAGATTAACCGATTTACGCACAATATAGTTTCTGCGCTCTTCAATACGCGTAATAACACCGGTTTCTTTATTGTTTTTAGATTCTAGCTCAAATTCAACATGATCACCAACGGCAATTGGATTGGTGCTCTTAATACCAGAAATCCGGAATTTCCCCTTAATCCTGCACTCGTAAAACTTTCCGTTTGGCGTTTTTACACTGTACCAGCTTCCTGTTGATTTGTATACCGTTCCGATCATTATCACAAAGATGCTTAATATTGTTCAATACAACAAAAGACCACCTTGTAACCCATATTAATTGTTATTCTTGTCAATAGTCATTCTTCCAAGTTTGTCCTGTTTCTTCCTAGACGAATAGATAATATATTCAGATGGATTTTTTTCAAGGAATACTCTTGGCCTTAATACCAATTGTTTGTCCTGTATATCTTTTTGGTCGTAACGGGTAAATGTACCATCGTCGTTAAAGGTAATTGCAGCAGGTACTGCTTTATTGTAGTTACCCATGGACCTTATTTCCTCAATATCTGTTATGCCTTGGTTTTTTGGATTATCGTTAAAAATAACCGTTAATTTACCATTATGATAAATAGGCATTGCGCTTAGATATTCTGGTCCTTTTCCCAGAACTGTGACCGGAAGATATATACCA
Organism: uncultured Flavobacteriaceae bacterium; assembly: GCA_964434705.1. GTDB lineage: Bacteria > Bacteroidota > Bacteroidia > Flavobacteriales > Flavobacteriaceae > Winogradskyella. The sequence continues at coordinate 74,902 of CAYSVY010000015.1, read as the reverse complement.
GCACCAACTGTAAAATTACCTTGGTTTGAAAACCCAAAAATACCTAAATGCAAGGTTGTATAACTGGCTTGCTGTTTTTTAGCAATGACATTTGTCCATGCTACTGTACCATCTGGATTAAGCGATGTTACAATAATTTCATTATTTACAAAAGTTACCGAAGTAACCGCTAATGGTCCTATACCGCCACCTGTACTTTCAATGATTTGTTGATATTCCGAAAGTAAAATTAAACCACCATCTTGCTTTTCTATCAGACTATGCGTGAAGTAACTTGGGGTTACATCTTTTCCTTTTTTTGCTCTTCGTTCTCCAATAAGTTTTACCTTGGTATCGTAGTCAAATTCATTAAAACTCAGACGTTCAACTTCTTTGGTATTGATATCTACAACTGAAGAATAAACGCCCCTTAATCTGCGGTTCATCATTCTACCATTTTTACTTTTAGCAGAATAAAAGCCTACCAAGTTCATTTTACCTTTATTGGTCGAGAGCATTTCACAATTGATTACTTCCTTGTCCTTAAATTCAATATCAATAACTTCCTTTTTATAATTGTTTTCACTTTTAAAAAGGTGTACTTGGAATTTTTCATTATTTGTTTTTGTTTTCCTATCCCAGTAGCTTTCGTTTACCACAAGAAACACATCATCATTATAACTGACTTCAAAATCTGCTATGGAAAATTCCAGATCTCTTCTATCTTTAAACGGCACTTCTTCTTTGGTAGCCATTTGATAGTCTAAATTTTCATCTAAAAGCTTAACCTCATACTGTATAAGGTCTTCCTTTTCAAAAACAGCAGCGTGCATTACTAAAAGTCGATCTCCATATGGTGAACTTTTAAAGTAGAATGCGCCACGTTCTCGCCTTTTAGTTACCTTGGTTGAAAATAGACGTACATGTGTATTAGATAATGTGCCGTCTTCTAAAACTTCTGTCCCAAAGAGATTGGATATTTTTTCTTTTTTGTCGTAAACACTACCAAATACATAAACTTTATTGCCTATTAGCGCAATATCTTCAAAATCTATACTCTTGTTTTTATACTTACTTAAATCAACGGCCTTAACAGTAATTAAGGACATGTCCGATGAGCTAAATATTTTTATAAAAAAATCATTCTTTTTATTGGCCAACGCATAAATCTTGCCATCTAATTCGCCTGCAATTCTCACTATTTTCTTTGAATCGTTTTCAAGCTCTGTTCCGTACTTAAAGGTAAAATCGCCTACTTTCACTTGTGCATGTAAAATACTGGCAACAAGAAACAGGAATAAACTGAATGTATGTTTTTTCATAACATTAAATTTAATTTTTGATGATTTCCTCTTGATGGTTAATGGACTCTTGATGTATAGCCTTAAACATGCGCAATATGAATTCTTCACTCAAATCTTTTTCTTCACCTTCAAGAATCATTTTTCCTAGAATTTCGTTCCAACGCTTATTTTGAAGTACGGCAACATTATGGGTTTTCTTTAACAAACCTATTTTTTCTGCAACCTTCATTCGTTTTCCCAAAATATCGATTAGCTGATGGTCAATGACATCTATATTGGTACGCAAAGTATTTATCTTATTTTTAAACTCGGCCGCATCACCAACCTCTTTTCTGATTTTTAGGTCTTCGGTATATTGAATCAACGACGCAGGTGTTATTTGCTGTGCAGCATCGCTCCAAGCATTATCAGGGTCGTGATGTGTTTCAATCATTAACCCATCGTAATTGAGATCTAGTGCAGTTTGGCTGAGGTCAAATATAATATCACGGCGACCTGCTATGTGCGACGGATCTAAAATTAAAGGTAAATCTGGAAAACGGTTTTGTAAATCCACGGCGATTTGCCACTCTGGATTGTTACGGTATCGTGTTTTTTCATAAGTTGAAAAACCTCTGTGGATGACGCCCAAATTTTTAACGTCAGCGGTGTAAAACCGTTCAACGGCGCCAAGCCATAAAGAAAGATCGGGATTTACCGGGTTTTTTATTAGTACTGGCTTATCAGTGCCTTTTAGTGCATCGGCAATATCCTGAACAATAAAAGGACTAACGGTTGTTCTGGCGCCAATCCATAGGATATCAATATCGTGCTTCAACGCCAAGTCTACATGGTTGGCATTGGCCACTTCGGTTGTTGTTAACAAACCTGTTTCTTCTTTTGCTTTCTGCATCCATTTGAGTCCTAACGCGCCAACACCTTCAAAATTACCCGGTCGTGTCCTGGGCTTCCAAATTCCTGCTCTGAAAACAGTAGCATCACTATCTTTTAATTGATGAGCTATTTTTAAAACCTGAGCTTCAGTTTCTGCACTGCACGGACCTGCAATTACCAAGGGATGCTCTAAGTTGAAAGCATCTAGCCAGTTTCTTAATTCTTTTTTATTTTCCATAAGCCCTTTTGTCTTTCAGACATTTTCCCAAAGGGAAAACTATACTATTGTTTTATTTAATTATTCACATTGGTATTGTAATACCAATCTTATTCTATTCCTTTTAGTATTTGTTTTATGTGGTTTGTTGAAGCCATTTCGTTGTAAACCGCCTCAAAATTATTACTCTCCATCAGCGACTTAAAATGCTTTAGATTTGAAATATACTCTTCAAGCGTTTCAATGACGTTTGATTTATTCTGTTCAAAAATAGGCGTCCACATGTCTGGTGAACTTTTTGCCAAGCGTACCGTACTTTCAAAACCACTCCCAGCCATATCAAAAATATCGCGCTCATTTTTCTCCTTATCCATTACGGTTTTGCCCAACATAAAAGAACTGATATGCGATAAGTGCGAAACGTATGCAATGTGTTTATCATGTGCTTTGGGATTCATGTACCTGATGCGCATTCCTAAGTCCGTAAACAGTTTCAATACTTTTTCTTGAAGCTTGAAAGCCGTTTCCTCAACTTCGCAAATGATGTTGGTTTTGTTTTTGAACAAATCTGGAAACGCTGCTTCTGGACCTGAAAACTCAGTACCTGCAATTGGATGAGCTGCCAAAAAATTTCTGCGTTTTGGATGTGTTTTTACTTTTAGACAAATATCTTCTTTAGTTGAACCAGCATCAAAAACAACGGCTTGGTCAGGTATAATGTCCAATACTTTGGGCAATACATGTAAGGTAGCATCAACGGGTATTGCCAAAGCAACTAGCTCTGCTTTTTCAAGGTCGTTCAACGTAGCCTTTTGGTCTATTATATTTAGGGCTATGGCTTTATCCAGGTTAGCTTCATCCGTATCAATACCGTAGATCTTAGAATCGGGGAATTTTTGTTTTATCCCCAATGCAAAACTTCCACCAATAAGCCCAACTCCAATTACAAATATCTCCTTCATATTATTTTACCCTTTCAATCGCTTCTTTAATAACATCTTCTTTTTCACAAATCGAAAACCTGATATAACCTTCACCATTACTACCAAATACAGTTCCAGGCGCAATAAAAATGCTGTGTTCTTTCAAGATTAAGTCTGTGAATTCTTCCGACTTTATATGCGGTGGTAATTTTGCCCAGACAAATAAACCGGTTGCATCATCGTCTATTGTACAATTCAACTGTGTTGCAAGTTCCCAGATAAGTTCTCTTCTGCTCCTGTAAATACTGTTTAAACTTTCAAACCACATTTTTGAACTCTTTAAAGCTTCAATAGCACCTTTCTGAATGCCATAAAACATACCAGAGTCCATATTGCTTTTTACCTTCAGCACTGCGTTGACATAATCGTATTTACCAACTACCATGCCTGCTCGCCAACCTGCCATATTGAAGGTTTTACTGATTGAGTTTAATTCCAAGCAGACATCTTTCGCATTATTATATTGTAAAATACTTTGTGGTTTTCTTGTAAGAATAAAACTGTACGGATTATCATTAACAATAAGAATATTGTGTCGTTTCCCAAAGGCAATAACATCATCGTAAAACTTGTGCGTTGCATTTGCACCAGTTGGCATGTTTGGATAGTTAACCCACATTATTTTAACATTGCTTAAATCCATACGCTCAAGCTGGATAAAATCTGGCAACCAAGCGTTTTCTTCCTTTAAATCAAAGTAAACCGGTTCTGCTTCTAACAATTTTGCAACGCTGGCGTAGGTTGGGTATCCTGGATTTGGAATTAAAACCTGATCGCCTTTATTTAAAAACGCCATGGAAATGTGCATGATGCCTTCTTTGCTTCCCATTAACGGCAATACTTCAGTGGTTGCACTTAGATTTACATTGTATTGGTTTTTATAAAACTCTGATACCGCATCCCTAAACTCAGGCAAGCCCTGATAACTTTGATACTTATGCGCACCAGCATGGTTAAGGCTTTCTTCCAATGCCATTACCGCTTTTAATGGCGGATCTAAATCTGGGCTACCAATACCTAAGTTGATAATTGGTTTGCCTTGAGATTTTAAAAAAGCAACCTGTTTTAGTTTTACAGAGAAATAGTATTCCTCTACATGTTTAAGCCTATCGGCAACCTCAATCATAATTTTGCGTTTTTATATTCGCCAAGTACTTTAAAATTTTCTGCCATTATTTCAACAATTGATTTTGCCTTGGTATAATCTGCATAGGCATCAAATGTTACATCAATAAAAAATGCATATTTCCAGGGTGTTTCAATCTTTGGAAGCGATTGGATTTTGGTAAGGTTGAGTTTACAATCACTCAGTACATTCAACACAGTTGCCAAACTGCCACGCTTATGATCCAATTCAAATTTTAATGATGCTTTGTCTATCTCGGTTTTCGCAATATCGTTTTTACTTCGTTTTACAACTACAAAACGGGTTTCGTTATGTTTAATGGTTTGAATACTCTTAAACAAAATTTCCAATCCAAAAATATCCGCTGCAACATCACTTGCAATAGCCGCAATGCCTTTAGTTTTGCTTTCTGCTATTTGTCTGGCAACATCTGCCGTATCCTTAGATTCTACAAGTTTTATGTGCGGATATTTTTTTAAAAACGTTTTGCACTGTAATAGCGCCATTGGGTGCGAATGTACTTCTTTTATATCTGCAATACTTTGATTCGGTAGCGCCATTAAATGGTGCTGAATATCCAGGTAGTATTCTCCAATTATGGACAGATCATTTTTATCTATAAGCGCGTAATTTGGAATAATGGAACCCGCAATCGAATTTTCGATAGCCATTATTGCGGTATCGCTTTCGCCATTTAACAAGCTGTCTACTAAAACATCAAAGCTGGGGCATTCCATAAACTTATCATCCGCATTGAAATATTGTTTTCCGACACTATGGTGAAAAGACCCTTTAATTCCCTGTATGGCTATTGTTTTACTCAATATTTAGTTCTTAAATTAACTATTCGTAATACATCACATATGGGTTTCATATTTAATGTATTTCAAAAAAAAATCCCGATTTTCATCGAGACTTGCATTAATATATTTGAATATTACATACTAAGCCTCACAATTACCGTTAAAGTAAAAGTAAAACCAGTTGAAATAAACAGTTATTAAACGCATTGTGTTATAATTACGCTTGCTAAAGTAACCAATAAATTGAAAAATAAAAATGTTGACCAATGTTTTTTTGATGTTAATATTTTTCAGACGAAAAAATAATTAATTGGCTATTTTTGACAAATACGAAGTACTATGTCTATTGAAGTAACTAATATTACGAAAACCTATGGCAATCAAAATGCACTAAACGACATTTCGTTTACTGTAAAAGAAGGTGAAATTGTTGGTTTTCTTGGGCCAAATGGCGCTGGGAAGTCTACCACGATGAAAATACTCACTACATACCTTGAGCCTAGTGAAGGCCGTGCATCTGTTAACGGTTTTGATATTACTACTGATAAAAAATCTGTCCAAAAATCCATTGGTTATTTACCAGAACACAATCCGCTATATACTGATATGTATGTAAGAGAATATCTTGCTTTTAACGCCGAGATTTATGGCTCAAAAAAAGAACGCATTAATGAAGTTGTTGCACTTACAGGACTGACCAATGAAGCCCACAAAAAAATAGCGCAACTTTCAAAAGGTTACAGACAACGTGTAGGATTGGCAAATGCTCTTTTGCACGACCCAAAAGTTTTGATATTGGATGAACCAACTACAGGACTTGACCCTAATCAATTAATAGAAATACGTCAGCTGATAAAATCTGTTGGCAAAGAAAAAACGATTTTTTTGTCCACCCATATAATGCAAGAAGTTGAAGCCATGTGTGATAGGGTTATTATTATTGACAAAGGCCAAATTGTGGCCGATAAATATTTGGAAGATCTAAGAAAAGGCCAAGAACAAATTGTTGTTGTAGAGTTTGACTATAGAGTTGAAGACACTTTTTTATTAAAACTTCCAAAGGTCTTAAACGTAAAAAACACAAGTGGTTTTATTTATGAAATTACGTTTTCAACTACTGAAGATATGCGTTCGCACGTATTTGATTTTGCGCATGACAATGATTTAAAGATTTTACAGCTCAATCAAAAAAATACAAGCTTAGAAGCACTTTTCAGGGACTTAACTAGTTAAAAATAAGTTGCCCGTTAAATTCAACTTGGACATCAACCACAGTTGGCTGATTTACTGAAATTACATTGCCAGTGGAAAGTATAGTTCCTGTTAATGATTGTTGCGGATTTACAACCATATCATTGCTTCCCCTATGGAATACATTGATATTTTGGACTACAAAATTTTCGCCTTCAAATCTACCGTTGCCGCTTGAAAAATTTATATTGGCATTTTCCGCTTCGCCAGTGATGTAGAAAAACGAAATATTGTTAGAAATTACATTAAACTCTTCGACATCCAGCTGCAACTTGAAATCGCCAATGGGGAAACTATCTGGAAAATTGAAATTTTCCGAGACCAATCGTAATTCGTCAAAAGCTAATATCCCATCCGAAGAAATTTCAAATTGTGTAGAACAGCGAATTTCTGTTAACGTTGGCGTTGTCACAAAAACCTTGGTAACGCCATAATCCCGAACAAAATTGCAGGTATTGTTATCCGTTAAAATCAATTGATCTCCAACTACCGACACCTCAATATCATCTACGAGATTAGTGCCAGTTTCCACAATGACTTCATAATTGGCACCTTGTTTCACGATAAGCTCAATATCCCTATTGACTAAAATTCTATCAAAATCAGCTACAGGGAATTCCTGTTGAATAATGTCTCCTGAGGTTTGCAGACAATCAAAAGCATCTTCACTGTTACACGCAAAGCACAATACACCAATAACTACGTATATCCATTTTTTCATAATCGTATTCCTAGTCCAAATTCAACGGCTTCTGCTCTAAACCCGTGGGATTTTAAGGTTATAGCCCCAAAGATTTTATCTCCAAAATAACGTTTGAGCCCAGCCCTAATGTACATTCTACTTTCAAATTCATAAGGATAGTAAACATAATAGCCCAATTGGGTTTCCAGAGACATTTTATTTACAAACAATTCGTGTCCTGCAAAAATTCCTACACGTTTAAAGTCTTCATCTCCAGTTACGCCATTGTTAAGTTGTGCAGTACTTTCAAAACGGATCAATTGTTTTAAGAAATTTGAAAAGAAAACATCCGCTCCTAATTGAATGGCACTTTTTTTATTTAGGCGTTTATCGGCATAAGCAGATACTATATAAAATGGAAATTGACCACTCCCAATAATATCGCTTTCATTGATACCTGTTCTAAACGCAAAGTTGTATTTTACTTTTTCTGTAAACTTTTCATCTTTTACGTTAGCTATATATTCGGCATCTTCATCGTCCAAATTATAGGTAACCCCAACATTTAGGGCAATTGTATTTATGCTGGTGTTGGGTGCTTTTACGTTGGCATTGGAATAATGGATTAATGAAAAGCCTGCTTGTAAACCAAAGCGGTCAAAAATGCGTTCCTTTTTGTAATTAAGCATAACATAGGTACTGCTCAACAATCGTGACCCAAAAGCAATATTCTTTGGGTTCTCAACTCTGTCATAAGGATTGGAATTGTGTGCAATACCTTGGCCAACCCTAAACATTAAATTCCGATTGAAAAAATAGAAATTATAGTGCGCATAAAAACCAAAATTATTGCCAAGGTTTTGATTTTTTAAATCTTGGTAAATGAACGACGCCCCATAATCTGGATAATTATAAAGCTGTTCCCATTCATTTTCTCCAAAGGTCTTTTTATTCCAACTGAAAATAACACCTTCAGGGTGACCACTTATCAAACCCAAAATATCATTATTATGAAGTGCTATATTTCCCCTAAAATAATTTAGGTCAAAATAGGAATCGTTTTTTTTCTCTTGACTATAAAGGAAAAATATTAAGAAAAAAGTACATAAAAAAAGTAGTGGTCGCATTCCTGAATTATGAAGCCACAAATGTAAGGATATTATAAAATTGAAAAAGGCGATTTTATTGTAATACTAAAAATAAACGCGGTCCCCTAAAATTAAAAAACAGCTTTGGCAACCTTATAAATATTGCTACTCTTACCCATAGAATAGTAGTGCAGAACTGGTATTCCTGCTTTTTGAAGCTCTCTGGATTGTTTTATGCACCATTCAACACCAACCTGCCTGACCTGTTTATTGTCTTTACATTTTACAACTTCAATGACCAATTCTTCCGGTAAATCTACATTAAACCTATGCGGAATCATATTCAATTGCTTCTTAGTAGCGATAGGTTTTAAACCCGGTATAATAGGTACTGTAATTCCCTGTGCTCTGCATTTTTCGACAAAATCAAAATACTTTGAGTTGTCAAAAAACATTTGAGTTACAATGTAGTCAGCACCATTTTTAATTTTCTTTTTCAAAAAATGAATATCACTATCCAAACTAGGTGCTTCAAGGTGTTTTTCAGGGTAGGCGCCAACACCAATGCAAAAATTGGTCTTTGAACAATTTTGTAACTCATCGTCAAGATAAATCCCATTGTTCATATCTGAAATTTGACTTACGAGTTCACTGGCATAGGAATGACCTTCACTTTCAGGTTTAAAGTAGGTTTCGGTTTTAACAGCATCGCCTCGCAAGGCAACCACATTATCTATATCCAAAAAATCGAGATCAATTAAAAAATTCTCGGTGTCTTCTTTTGTAAAACCACCACAAAGAATGTGAGGTATTGCATCGACATTGTATTTATTTTGAATTGATGCACATATTCCAACTGTGCCTGGGCGTTTTTTTACAATTTGTTTTTTAAGAAGACCATTGCCAACGTCCTTATATGTGTATTCTTCACGGTGATAGGTAACGTCAATAAATGGCGGTTGAAACTCCATTAAAGGATCGATATTGTCAAAAATGGACTTTATATCTTGCCCCTTTAATGGCGGAAGTATTTCAAATGAAAATTGCGTTTCGCCGTTTGCCTTTTTTATATGTTCTGTTACTTTCATAACTGTTTAAGTCTTATCAATTATCAGCAATGGAAGGATGCAACCACTTTCTTGCTGATTTTAATTCTATATTTTTTCGTTGTGCAAAATCCCGCACCTGATCATCGGTAATTTTACCGACACCAAAATAGCGTGCTTCTTCATTTGCAAAATAGTATCCTGAAACCGAAGCTGCAGGCCACATGGCTAAACTTTCTGTTAATTTTACCCCAATTTGTTCTTCAACGTTAAGCAACTTCCAAATTGTCAGTTTTTCTAAATGATCTGGACAGGCAGGATACCCAGGTGCTGGACGAATGCCTTTATAATCTTCTTTGATGAGTTGTTCATTAGTGAGGTTTTCGGATTTGGCATAACCCCAATGTTGTGTTCTTACCTTGAAATGTAAATACTCCGCAAAAGCCTCTGCAAAACGATCTGCAAGCGCTTGTACCATAATTGCGTTATAATCGTCATGTTGATTTTTGTAATGAGATGCTAATTCATCTGCTCCAAAAATAGTTGTACAAAACGCCCCAACATAGTCTTCTTTACCCGATGCTTCGGGCGCAATGAAATCTGCCAGTGCAAAACTTGGTTTACCTTCACGTTTCTTCAATTGTTGCCGTAATGTTCTAAATTTAGCTATCTCACTTCCCTTTTTCTTTACCGAAATATCATCATCATTAATCGTATTTGCTTCAAACAATCCAAAGATAGCTTTTGGCGTCAAGGCTTTTTTTGCTATGATTTCTTTGAGCATTTGTTGCGCATCTTCGTACAGACTTGTGGCGTGTTCACCAACCACTTCATCTTCTAAAATATCTGGAAACTTCCCATGCAAATCCCAACTTCGGAAAAACGGACTCCAATCTATAAATGGCACCAATTCTTTTAAGCTCAGCTGTTTTAAAGTTTGAACACCTAATTCATTTGGTTTTTGGATATCACTTGCATCCCAATTAATTTGAAATTTTCTTTGTCTTGCTTCTTCAATAGATATATATGCTTTGGCTTTCCCACGCTTTAAAAACTTCTCCCGAAATTCTTCGTAGTCTTTCTTTAGCTTTGCTACATATTCGTTTTTCGAATTTTTATTGAGCAAATCTCCTAAAACGGTTACTGCTCTTGAAGCATCGTTAACATGAACTACTGCATTATTATACTGGGTATCAATCTTTACTGCGGTGTGCGCCTTTGAAGTGGTTGCACCACCGATGAGCAAAGGCACGTCAAAATTCTCGCGTTCCATTTCTTTTGCCAAATAAACCATTTCGTCTAGCGATGGTGTAATTAAACCGCTTAAACCTATGGCGTCAACGTTATGTTCTTTGGCTGTGGCGATGATCCTTTCTGGTGGCACCATGACACCTAAATCTATGATTTGGTAATTGTTACAACCTAATACAACTGAGACAATATTTTTACCGATATCATGAACGTCTCCTTTAACGGTTGCCATTAATATTTTTCCTAAAACCTGTTGTTCATCACCTTTTTCTGCCTCAATAAACGGATTGAGATATGCCACAGCCTTCTTCATGACACGTGCTGATTTTACAACTTGAGGCAAGAACATTTTTCCACTACCAAACAAATCGCCTACCGTATTCATCCCTTTCATTAAATGGCCTTCAATAACCTGCAATGGCTTTTCAACAGCTTGCCTTGCCTCCTCAGCATCTTCTTCAATAAAAGCATCTATTCCTTTTACCAAAGAATGTGTAATTCGTTCTTGAAGTGGTAATGATCTCCATTCAAGTTTTTTGCCATCATCTTCTTTCTTTTTCCCTTTTACAGTTTCGGCAAATTCTAATAAGCGTTCGGTAGCATCATCTTTTCTGTCAAGAATGACATCTTCTACGTGCTCTAGCAAATCTTTGGGAATATCATCATAAACCTCTAGCATCGTCGGGTTAACGATACCCATATTCATGCCTGCTTTTATGGCATGATATAAAAATACGGAATGCATGGCTTCCCTCACGGTATTATTTCCACGGAAAGAAAACGACACATTACTAACGCCACCACTAACGCTGACGTGCGGTAAATTTTTCCTCACCCAACGTGTGGCTTCAATAAAATCTATGGCATTTTTACGATGCTCTTCCATGCCTGTTGCCACAGGAAATATATTGAGATCAAAGATGATATCTTCTGGAGGAAATTTAACTTTATTAACTAAAATATCATAAGAACGTTGGGCTATTTCAATGCGACGCTCGTAATTATCAGCCTGACCAACTTCATCAAAAGCCATGATGATAACTGCCGCTCCATAACGTTTTATTTGAGTGGCTTCCCAAATAAAATTTTCTTTACCTTCTTTTAATGAAATAGAATTGACAACACTTTTACCTTGTACAACTTGCAAACCTGCCTCAATGATTTCCCACTTGGAACTATCGATCATCATTGGAATTTTACAAATATCAGGTTCTGCAGCAATCAAATTCAAAAAACGGATCATGGCTTCTTTTCCATCAATCAAACCATCATCCATATTTACATCCAAGATTTGCGCACCACCATCTACTTGGTGTCTGGCAATTTCAAGCGCTTCATCGTACTTTTCCTCCTTTATTAATCTTAAAAACTTCCTTGATCCAGCGACATTTGTTCGCTCACCCACATTGATAAAGTTACTTTCTGGAGTAATAACCAATGGTTCTAAGCCTGATAACCGCATATATCTTGGTGGTTTTTTCATGAGTCTGCTTTTGCTTTAAAATAATATGGTCTTGGCTTATACTCAGTAGCCACTTTTGCAATTTCACGAATATACGCTGGAGTTGTGCCGCAACAACCACCAACTATATTTACCAAGCGTTTTTTTAAATATTCTTCAATCTGTAACCTCATGTCCTCAGGTGTTTCATCGTATTCCCCAAAAGCATTTGGCAGTCCTGCATTTGGATATGCTGAAATTGCAAAATCTGTTTTAGGGGCAATAGCTTCTAAGTGTGGTTGCATTAAGTTTGCGCCTAAGGCACAGTTGAATCCGACACTTAACAGCGGAATATGGGAAACGGAAATTAGAAAGGCTTCTGCCGTTTGCCCAGAAAGTGTCCTTCCCGATGCATCCGTTATGGTTCCTGAAACCATAATTGGTACGTCAATATTTCTTTCATCCTTGACTTCTTCGATAGCAAATAATGCCGCTTTTGCATTAAGTGTATCAAAAATGGTTTCAACCAAGAGCATATCAACACTGCCATCTAACAAAGCTTCAGCTTGTTCTTTGTATGCGGTTCGGAGCTCATTAAATGTAACAGCTCTGTATCCTGGATCGTTTACATCTGGAGACATACTAGCTGTTCTGTTTGTTGGTCCTATGGAACCTGCCACAAATCTTGGTTTATGGGGTTCTTTAGCCGTAATTTCATCTGCCACTTCTCGAGCCAACTTTGCCGATTCATAGTTAAGCTCATAAACCAAATTCTCCATTTGATAATCGGCCATAGCAATAGTGGTTCCAGAAAATGTGTTGGTCTGAACAATATCCGCACCCGCTTCAAAATACTCGCGGTGCACAGCTTTTACAGCTTCTGGTTGGGTAATGGATAGTAAATCGTTGTTTCCTTTTAATGGAATTGGGTAATCTTTGAAACGTTGGCCTCGGAAGTCTTCTTCCGTAAATTTATATTGCTGCAACATGGTACCCATAGCACCATCTAAAATTAAGATTCTTTTTTTTATTTCCTTTTTAATATCTGCCATAAACTAGTTTAGTTGGTGTGCGATTTTTAAAATATCCGTTAGCAAACCACGGGCTGTAACTTCGTTACCTGCACCGGCACCTTTAATTACTAATGGGCTTTGCGCATAGGATTCCGTGTAAATTTCGAAAATTGTATCAGTATTCTCAAGTTGTCCAATTGCAGAATTTTTAGGTTCCAAAACTAACTTTACCCCCATTTTATTTGCAACAACATCAAGCTCACTTATATAACGCAAAACAGTATTTTGGTTTTGCTTTAGCTTTCTTTTATCAAAAATAGGGTTTAGTAGGTTTATGTTCTTATTAAATTGAGAAATAGTAGTCTTACCATTTAGACTTTTTGGCACTAATGCTTCAACATTTATAGAAGCCATTTCATTTTGAAATCCCAATTCACGAGCTAAAATCAATAATTTTCTTGCCACATCTTGACCCGAAAGATCATCTCTGGGATCAGGTTCTGTTAGCCCATCTTCATAGGCTTGTTTAATAATTTCAGTAAAGGGTATATCTTCTTCAGAAAACCTATTAAATATATAACTCAACGAGCCTGAAAAAACACCTCTGATTTTTTTTATTTTCTCACCAGAACGGCACAATTGTTTCACGGTATCAATAACAGGAAGCCCAGCACCTACATTGGTTTCATATAGGAAGAATTTGTTTTTTTGCCTTAACTTTTCTCTAAGAGAATTATAAAAATCAATACCTCTTGTATTGGCTATTTTATTGGCCGTAACAATACTAAACCCATTATCTATCAACACTTCATATTTATCTGTAAGTTGTAGACTTGAAGTTACGTCAATTGCAATAAGGTTAGTGAATTGCTGTGATTTTACATAGCTTAAAATATCTTTAAAAACATAAGAAACAGAATGCTCGTTAAAATCATTATGTAACTTTTTGGAATTATGAGTATTGTATAAAACTCTTTTTGAGTTAGCTATAACAGGGATATTAATTTTTATACCTTCTTGTTGCATCAATTTACTCTTATTAGACTCAATTTGATGCAACAACGTTGACCCAACGTTACCAAGTCCGAAAATAACTAGATGTATTGTTGTCATTTAATAATTGTGCTTTGGGTGAAAAAATTGGTTTTAAGATTTTTATGAGTTGCTGATATTCAATTAAAAAAGCGTCATGACCGTGTATTGATTTTATTTCAGCAATACTCACATTATCCTTAATGCCTTTGAGTTCAACATAGGTGCTCCAGTTTTCTTCTGGTTTGAAGAACAAATCCGAGTTTATTGTTACTATGTGAATATGGGATTCTATAGTTTTTGCGACTTCAACAAAATCAAACTTACCGTCAGTTATATCAATTGTTCTTAAGATTTGATTCATCATTCTATATGCTGATAAACTAAACCTTTGACTCAGTTTGTTCCCGTGATAATCCAACCAGGTTTCAGTATTAAAACGTTTGTCATTGGCTTTTGTACGGTTGAATTTCCCTGTTAAAGACTCGGGCGTTCTGTATAGCGTCATAGCATGCAACCTTGCGTCTGCAACAGGATCTAAAGAGTTTTCTAATATACGCTCTTGTATGTAACAATTGGCCAACAACCAATCTGTAGCTTTCCAATCCGTTGCAATTGGGACAAGATGCTCTATTAATTTTGGTCGCAATGTTGCCAAATGCCATGCAATACCACCGCCAACAGAACCTCCGATAACCGCAAACAAGGTTTCTATATTAAGTTTGTCTAAAGCTTCCGAAAATAGCCGCGCGACATCCTTTGCAGTAAATTCTTTGTAATACTCGGTAAACGCTTCTTTATAGTGCCCATATCCATTCCCTGGAATATTAAAGGCTAAAACGGTGTAAACAGCAGTATCTATGACCTTATCATTACCAATAACATCATTCCACCAGCCTTCACTACCACTTACGTTAGAGTTTCCGGTAAGTGCGTGATTAACCAATACTATTGGTGCTTCGCCTAACGGTTTTCCAAAAATCTGATAGCTTAAATTAATGTTGATTTGCCTACCAGTTCCCAGCTTAAAACCGTCAATATGTATATAGTCTATCTTGCTCATTTCTTTTCATAACATTTTTAGAATCAAGTTGAATGCTTATGGCCAGCACCCAACTTGAATTACTAAACACTAAAAAACATGAATTTACACTAAGACTGGATTTTTAATCAGTGTAAAGGCTTCTTTCAAATCCACTTTTAAATCCTCAACATCTTCAATACCGACTGACAACCTTATTAAATCCTTAGTGACTCCAGTACTTTCCTGTTCTGTATCAGTAAGTTGCTGATGTGTTGTACTTGCAGGATGAATAATTAAAGACTTGGTGTCGCCTATGTTGGCCAGCAACGAAAAGAGTTTTGTGGTATCTGTTACTTTTTTAGCAGCATCAAAACCTCCTTTTAAACCAAAGGTTACTATGCCACTTTGGCCTTGTGGCAAATATTTTTTGGCTAACGCATTATACGGACTGGAATCCAAGCCAGGATAGTTTACCCATGAAACCTCATCTTGGGTTTCTAACCATTTTGCGAGTTCTAAAGCATTTTCACTATGCTTTTTAATACGTAGCTCCAATGTCTCTAAACCTTGAATAATTTGGAAAGCATTGAACGGGCTTAAAGCACCGCCATAATCCCGCAATCCTTCAATTCGGACTTTGGCGATAAACGCTAAATTCTCTAAAGTTTCACTGTACACCAATCCATGGTAACCTTCGGACGGCTCAGTAAATTCGGGGAATTTACCATTAGCCCAATCAAATGTTCCCGCATCGATGATTACGCCTCCTAAAGCTGTCCCATTACCATTGATATATTTTGTCAAGGAGTGAATAACAATGTTTGCACCATACTCAATAGGATTTAGCAAATAAGGCGTTGCTACCGTATTGTCTACAATTAATGGAACATTGTAAGCCTTAGCTTGGCTGGAAATAGCTTCAATATCTAACACGTCAAGTTTCGGATTACCGAGTGACTCTATAAAGAAAACTCTGGTGTTTTCTTGAGCTGCTTCTTTAAAGTTTTCTGGATTTGAAGGATCAACAAACGTGGTCGTAATACCGTGTCTTGGCAATGTTACTTTCAACAAATTGTAAGTGCCACCATACAAGCTGTTAGAAGCTACAATATGGTCACCAGCTCTGAGCAAAGTCAACAACGTTGTTGCAATAGCCGAAGTACCTGAAGCAGTTGCAACAGCCGCAATACCACCTTCAAGCGTGGCTAATCGCTGTTCTAAAATATCATTTGTAGGGTTATTAATCCTGGTATAGATATTTCCAGTCTCAGCTAAGGAAAAGAGGTTTGCGGCATGATCGGTATTATTAAATACGTAAGCCGTAGATTGATAAATTGGCACTGCTCTCGTACCTCCGTTTTGTGTTACGTCATGCCCTGCATGAAGTGCCTGTGTAGCAAATTTTTTTGTACTCATCTTTCTAATTTTTTGAGTTAATACATAATTAAACCAAAAGTCAAATAGGCTTCGTCAGAAGCGTACTTAATAGAAAAATGTTATAAAGAAATATACCGCAAATAACCGGAATGGCTACTTGGTTGTTGGTTATCTATCCGAGCTCACGAGAAATGATTCGTGTCTTCAGTAGAATTTAGCACCTTCATAGTAAATCTATGGGTTGCTAAGGTTTCATAGGGTCTATTCCCTCCACCTTTCTTGATAACATTTCAGTAAGTGTTTGAACTTTGTGAACACAAATATTCAATATTAAACTTTAAAAAAGCAAATTTTTTTTCGAATTTATCTTTTTTTAACAATCATGTATTTCAAAAAACCACTGCGTTTCGAATTATAATTTTATTATGAATAAAGCGTGACGGTAATTTCATTTAAATACGTATTTTTGCCCCGATTTAATAAAGAGGAATGATTTGACTGATTGCAACCTCTGGAAAAAAATGCTAAAGACAGTGTTATACTTCCCATACAATTACGTCAAATCCATTACCATATAAAATAGAACAAAATGGCGTATTTATTTACATCCGAAAGCGTGTCAGAAGGACATCCGGACAAAGTAGCAGATCAAATTAGCGATGCTTTAATCGACAATTTTTTAGCGTTTGACCCAGAATCTAAAGTAGCTTGTGAAACCCTGGTTACTACCGGACAGGTTGTTTTGGCAGGCGAAGTAAAATCGCACACCTATCTCGACGTGCAAAAAATTGCCCGTGATACCATAAATAAAATTGGGTATACTAAAGGCGAATATATGTTTGACGGCAACTCTTGCGGTGTCTTCTCAGCAATACATGAGCAATCGGAGGATATTAACCGTGGCGTGGACCGAGCAACAAAAGAAGAGCAAGGTGCTGGCGACCAAGGTATGATGTTTGGCTATGCCACCAACGAAACCGATAATTACATGCCGTTGGCACTTGACATTTCACATACAATCCTCAAAGAATTAGCGCAATTAAGGCATGAAAATAACGAGATTACTTATTTAAGACCAGACTCTAAAAGTCAAGTAACCATTGAGTATAGTGATGATAACACGCCACAACGTATTGACGCCATTGTTATATCTACACAACATGATGATTTTGGCTCAGATGATGAAATGCTAGCTAAAATCAGAAAAGATATTGTGGAAATTCTTATTCCACGCGTAGTCGCCAAAGTACCAGAACACATTAAGCCTTTATTTAATGAGGACATAACCTATCATATTAACCCAACAGGTAAATTTGTTATTGGTGGCCCACATGGTGATACCGGTTTAACCGGCAGAAAGATTATTGTGGACACCTATGGAGGAAAAGGCGCACATGGTGGCGGTGCTTTTTCGGGTAAAGATCCTAGTAAAGTAGACCGAAGCGCTGCTTATGCTACAAGACACATTGCTAAAAACTTAGTTGCCTCCGGACTTTGTAGCGAAGTACTCGTTCAAGTATCTTACGCTATTGGCGTGGTTGAGCCTATGGGCATTTTTATTGATACTTATGGCACGTGTCCGTTCAATTTAACCGATGGTGAAATAGCAAATAAGGTTTCTGAGATTTTTGATATGCGTCCTGCATCCATTGAAGAAAGGCTAAAATTAAGACAACCTATGTACAGTGAAACTGCGGCTTACGGCCATATGGGACGTAAAAACGAGACCGTATCCAAAACATTTACACAACCTAATGGTGAAAGCAAAACTTTGGATGTTGAATTATTTACATGGGAAAAATTGGATTATGTGGACAAGGTAAAGGGAGCGTTTGGGATTTAAAACACAAACTTGAAAATAAAATTTAGCCTTTAGATTTAGCTTCTAAAGGCTATTTTTTATAATGAATAAATTGCCCGAAATGTAATAAATCTAGGCTGTAAAAACGTTGCCGTATTTACAACCGAAAAGTTAGTGATATTGTTGTTAACATTGGCGTCAATATTCAATATGTTATTGGCGCGGATTTCAAATTCCCATTTCGCATCTTTATCCTTTCTATAACCTAAACGCGCGCTCCATGTTTGAAATGACTCTGAAGTACCATCAAAATCTTGATTGGTATAAGTGTAATCCGTGACAAAGGTTACAGAATCCCATATATAAGCATCAAAACGAATTGACGGTGCATTGGTAATAATCTTTGTGGTTGTATTTCCTTGTTCATTAT
The DNA here is from genome assembly GCA_964434705.1 of uncultured Flavobacteriaceae bacterium. Classification (GTDB taxonomy): domain Bacteria; phylum Bacteroidota; class Bacteroidia; order Flavobacteriales; family Flavobacteriaceae; genus Winogradskyella. The sequence goes on along the minus strand of CAYSVY010000015.1, from coordinate 56,181 downwards.
CACTTATAGAGTAGTTATACCTAAACCTAAAATTTGGAGCTTCTCTAAAGTTTGTCCTCACTTCTGGCCTGTAGCTCTGTGTAAACGATTCGTTTGCGGATTGGCGTCCTTGTACAAACTGGTTGCGCAAGCTATAGTTAAACGTACCGCGCATTGAGGTTATGAATTTCCCGAAACGCTTTTGCCAACGCCCAAATGCCGTTAATGTTTCATCTGCAAATTGAGAGTTGAAAAACGTATTTGTAGTAATAACATTATCAAAATTGGCTATTGGCCTAATCTGATCTATGTTCTTTGTATATGACACACTGCCAATAACGTTGGTATTATTGAACAGATTGAAACTTCGGTAAAACAACCTTAAATTATGGCTCAACCCATTTTGTAGATTTGCTTCCCCAAAGGCTAAGGCATCAAAACTATTGAGTACTAAACCTTGTGCCAAACTAGTGACGTCTGTAAAATTGTTGGTCATGCGATAAGTAAAATCTAAGCTTTCGGATTTTTTAAATTGTACTCTTGCTTCAAATTCTGGTAATACCCTAAGGAAGTTTTCGCCAAAATCCTGGCCAAATTGGGTATTGTTATTTCCATAATAATGAAAAGACAATCCGGGTCTAAACGTAAATTTACCACTACGCACATTGTACCGCGTACCAACGTAGACATCGCTAAAATTGTAGCGTGTATCATTTTCGGCTCCTAAAAGGTTACCGTCTTCATCCTCAATATTTGGGGTTGGGTTAAATATTGAACCATCGTCCAAAAACTGAAAAATATTAGAGTTGAAATCCTGACGGCTAAAAATAGAACCTAGTGTAAAACTGATATTACTTTTAGGGTTTATGATATGGTAGTAATCCAGTTTAGCATCAAGCTGATTGGATTGAATGCGTCTGTTTTGCCCCAAATTATAATCATTATTTAGGGTTGGCTCTAAGCCTAATTCATCAGCTGTATTATCAAAAACACCTTCTTGGTTTTGTATATCGGCATTGTAAAATGGGTCTTCATCTTTAATGAGATGTTGCGCCTCGAAAGCAAAGATATTATCTTCATCGAGCGTGTAATAATAATTTAAATTTTGATTAATACTGAATGGTGTAACTTCGTCTAATTGAGATGTAATACCAATAACGTCACTATTTTCAATTTGACGTTCGGAGTCTTTTGAAAGTCGTGTTAAAACATCATAGTCCAATTGGTTACTGGGATTTGGTTTGTACAACACACTTAATTTACCCAAAATTTGATCAGAGGCTTCACGACCCGTGTTTTCAGTTTCTTCATCAGGTATGCCTAAATCTTCATCCGTGTATCTTATAAACCTTTCGGTACGTGTGTCAATTCTGGTACTATTCAAAATTAAAAAACCGCTTAAATCCAATGTTTCTTTTGGTGAGTAGCTGAAGTTTGTAGCTATTAATTTGGATTCAATTTTCTGTGCATTGCCTAAATTGGTTAAACCACTTAGACCATTATTGCCAAGATTGAGATTTGTACCGCTATCACGACTTGGAGCTCTAAATCCGCCACCAAAACTTCTCAAATCGCGGTTGTTGATTGCAGATTCCCCTATATTGTTTAAATCACCAATAACATTGACGCTATATTTAGGACTGTAATAAAAAAGCTTGGGTTGCACAATGTAAAGCTCGTCGTGAGGTGAAGGCGCATCTCCTACTCCTGCAGTAATATCGCCAAACCAAAAGTTTTCCTTGCCTTCTTTAAGCTTAATATTTATGGCAACTCTATTTTGGTTGTTTTGAACGCTTCGTAACTGGTTGACCTCTGTAAAATTTCGCAACACTTCAATTTTATCAACCGCATTTGATGGAATATTTTCTCTGGCAAGCTTGGTATCACCGTCAAAAAAATCCTTTCCGTTTACCGTTATTTTTTCAACTGTATTGCCTTCAACCTCAATTTGTCCATTATCATTGATTTCAACACCTGGTAATTTTTCAAGGACGTCTTCAAGCTTTCGCTCAGAGCCGTTTTTAAAGGAATCTGCATTGTAAACAATAGTGTCGCCTTTAATGGTTACTGGCATTTCATAGGTCAGTTCTACAGCATCCAACTGATTATCGGGATATAATGCAAAATCCTTTTTAATATTGGCTTCTTTGACCTCAACAATGAGTTCTGCCGTTTTTAAACCGATGTAACTTACTTGTAATTTGTATTTTGAATTTTTACCCAAGGCTAATGTATAAATTCCTTTATCATTTGTTATACCATAAGACTCCAGTGCATTTGATTGGCTATTAATGGCTATGACATTGGCTAGTTCCAAAGGGTTTCCAATGCTATCTTTTACAACTCCTGTGAGTTTAACTTGGGCAAAAGACGTTAAGCCTACTAATACAAATAGTAGTGTAATAATTTTATTCATAATATGTTTTTCTGATTGTTTGTATAAGCGTATTGAGCTGTAATTGAGATTTTACCTTTTAAACCAATACATCTTTAGACTGAATAAAACGGGAATCGTTTAACCAAAAACATATTTATTTAAAGTGTTATACTCAACTACCCACGGCTTCTTCGCCTACCTCTATTATTTCTAAAGTCTTGCATCTTTTCCATAATAGTGGCTGCGTAATCTTTTTTATCAATTTCAGTGCCTTTTGATGGTGCTTTTATTTCGGTTTTTTCATCAGGATTGATAACTATTTTTGAACATAACATTGTGGTATTACCAGCACTTACTTCTAATATTAACCCTGGCAAGCCCCAATATTCCATTGGACCATGACTAACTGGTATTTGTGGTGAATACCATGCCGTAACCTGTGTCATTTTTATTTCTGGAGTTACCATCTCACCAGTAATGGAATCTTTCTTTGGTCTACTTCTTCTTAATTTATCCCATGAAAAACTAAACCAAGTTAGGTCATTGTCAGGTATTAATGCCATTGCCTTAAAGCAAGTATAATTCCCTATTTGTTTGGTTTCACTTCCCATTTGCCATTGAATATCCATTAATTTATCCTTAACCAGAAACTTTTTTCCGTAAAACTCTTGGCTTTGTACTAGAGCGGTATCCTTCACATTTTTATAGGAATCTCCTGCTGAAAAGTTAGCGCCCCATGAGTCTGTTGCTCCAGACATGGCATCCAATTTTTCATCTTCCTTAAAAATAGATTCCGTTTTATTAAAAGTAAGCACATAGGTTTTTTCCAATCTGTTTTTCATACGTGCCATGACTTGCTTTTTTTGTGCCTCACTTAACCGTGCGCCCCAACGTCCTAAATCCATTGTAGACTTTGAGAAATAATAGGCTTTTCCTTGAAAATCATTAGGATTTGAAGATTTTTCAATCGGTTCATTATTTGTGAACAGACCTAGAAATAAGGCTATAATGCTGGTTTTAAGTAGTATTGCTTTCATTTTTGTTTATTTGTTGTCTAACAAATTTAGATAAACATTAAACAGTGTGAGGTAGTTTATCATAACATTAACAAAGCAATTACCTAATTTAATCGCTTTCTAAATTAACCTCCAATAGTGATTCTAAATTCTGAATCGCTTCGATTTCCTTTTTTAGGTGCAAATTGCTCTAGCATTTCCTTTCGTTTTTTCTTCATTATTTTATCGTAATCCGCTTGGTTTACTTCTTTGCCTTTTGTCGGTTCTTTAATCTGGACTTTGTCTACAGGATTCATAACAATTTTACTACATACGATATTGAGTTTTCCATCATGAACTTCTAAAATTAAACCTGGTAGCCCTTGGTATTTTGCAGGTCCATTATTGACGGGTATTTGTGGTGTATACCATGCAGTAACTACTCGTTCTTCCTTTTCAATTTCTTTATCGTCATCCAGAGCAGCTTTCATGGGTTTAAAATCTTGTGGCTTGGGCACCATTTTAATGTAAGTAGCTTTAAAGCATTGGTACTCGCCAATAAACTTAGTTTCATTTTCTAACTGCCATTTAATGGGCGTCAGAGAATCTTTGACCAAAAATATTTTACCCATAGTGTCCTTCTTGTCCGCAAACCTGCCATCCTTGGTGTTTTTATAAAGAATATCACTGCCTCCACCAGCGCCAACGACTTTTATCATAACATCCGAACCGCCAACTTGAGGTGGCGAAAGACTTTCGTCTTCCTTATAAATTGAAGCCTCTTTATTAAAAGTAAGCGTAAAGGTTTTTTGAAATTGCTTTTTTAGCATTTCGGCCATTTGCTTGTGCATATCTTTGGACATTCCTGAATTGCTTGTGCTGTCCATTTTAACATCTACTGCGCGCATGGTTTTGTAGGTGGCTACACCTTGAAAATCTTGAGCCTGAACAAAGGCGCATATTGACAATATAGCAACCACGATTAATTTTGTAACTGTTTTCATTTTTTGATTATATATTAATTATTGTAATAGTCTATTGCTGCTGATCTTATTTTTTCTACATTCTGTAAAAATTCGTCTGGGTTTGCTGCATTGCCCGTTACCTTATAAGACATTGAGGATTTTACACCACTTGACATTTTTTTACCATTGCAGATAATGGTTACCGATACATTAGAATCTGAGGATTCCAAAAGTTCTTTTGCATCATCTAATTTAAATGTTTTTTCTAATTCTTCTGCTGTGTCTACTTCTATGACAATACTTATATTTTCAGTTTCTTGATTACTGAAAGTTAATTCAGGCTTTGTTTGACTAAATCCGAGGAGCATTGTAAATAGTACTAAAACGGAGATTAAATTTTTCATGGTGTTGGTTTTAAAATTGATACACTACAAAGATGAACACCATAACTGAGCTTTTGAGTTAACTAGTGTTAACGTGTGTTAACCAAAAATTGCCAATACAATAATTACCTCTACTTTTGAAATATGAAAAGCAAACGATACACTTACATTTTATATACAATAGCATTTGTAACCATTGTTACCATTGCAATTCAAGTGTACTGGAACTACAACAATTACCTTAATAACAAACAACAACTTATTAATGATGTACAAATAAGTTTGGACAAAGCCGTGGATGATTATTATGCCGCATTGGCAGAACGCACAACAATAGGCGTTTTTTTAGAAGGAAGAAGTCAAAAAAATGCACTCGAAAAAGGCGGTACGCTCGACAATTTTTTCAAGAAAATTGATAGCGTTGATAAAAAAGGGGTGACCTTTAAAAGCCTGGATTCGTTTGACTTTGGAAATACAGAAAACATCATGGTGTTGAAAGGATTGGCCGTAGATTCCATGAATACTATTAAAGAAAGAGAAAACCCAACACTACCTCTAGACATAGCTAAGGAAAAAATTGACAGCCTGAAATTAAATGGGGAATTCCCTAAACGTGACGATTTTGAATTCCTAACCTCCAAAATTATCGTTTCCATCACTAATGATACCCTTAATGTTAAACAGGTAGACAGTTTTTTAGTTCAAGAGTTTGCCCGAAAAAACATCAACATTGACCATAAATTATACTATCAAAAACCTGAGAAAAAGTTTCATTTTCCAACGAAAAAAAAGCAACCTGTTAAAGTAAGTCTACGAGACAGCTCCAATATTTTATTTACTAGCTCAAAATCATCATTCTTACCCAAAGGTAGTCGTTTAGATATTGAATTCTCAAATACGACATTTACTATCTTAAAAAGAAGTTTTGGTGGTATTTTAATTTCATTACTGCTGGTGTCAGCAGTTATAAGCTGTTTGTTTTATTTACTCAAAATCATAAAGCGCCAGAAACAATTGGCTGAAGTAAAAAATGATCTCATAAGCAATATTACCCATGAATTTAAAACACCCATTGCTACCATTGGCGTTGCATTAGAAAGTATTAACAGCTTTAACGCCATTGACGATACCGAGAAAACAAAAAAATACATCAATATGTCTTCTGGACAATTGGAAAAATTAAACTTAATGGTAGAAAAACTCCTGGAAACTGCAACCTTAGATAGCGAAAGTCTTAACCTTAATAAAGAAGAAACAGACCTTATCGGTCTATTGCAAAATCTAAAACAAAAATACCAGTTTCAGAATTCTGAAAAAACATTTCAATTACAATATAACGTAGAACCAATTGTAGTAAAAGTAGATCCATTTCATTTTGAAAATGCGCTAAACAACATTCTGGATAATGCCGTAAAATATGGTGGCAACCTCATATCAATTGATGCAACAGAATCCAAAAACGGATATCAAATATCGGTTTCGGACAACGGCACAAACCTTACCGAAAACCAGGCTAAATATATTTTTGAAAAGTTTTACCGTGTTCCAAAAGGGAACACGCATGATGTTAAAGGTTTTGGAATTGGCCTATACTACACTAAATCCATAATTGAAAAGCATGGCGGTACCATAACCGTTGCTACTTCAAACGGATTGACGACTTTTAAAATTAATATTCCAAATGGCTAAAGCTGTAAAATTACTTTTAGCGGAAGACGAAGCCGCGTTGGGACAAATCATAAAAGAGAGTTTAGAAACACGGAACTTTGAAGTCATACTATGTGAAAATGGCGTGAAAGCTTTTGAAGCCTATACATCAGAAGCACCAGAGATTTTGGTTTTAGACGTTATGATGCCTAAAAAAGATGGTTTTACCTTAGCTAAGGAAATAAGAGAAATTGATGATGCCATTCCTATTATATTTCTAACCTCAAAATCACAAACTGCCGATGTTGTTGAAGGTTTCTCAATTGGTGGCAACGACTATCTTAGAAAGCCTTTTAGCATGGAAGAGCTTATTGTTAGGGTCAATAATTTATTAAGCAGAGCCAAACTCCAAAAAACCAGCAACATCTTGCAACTAGGTGATTTTACATTCAATTTCCCTAAGCAATATCTACAGTATAAAAATGAGGACATAGTACAAATGACCCATAGAGAAGCGCATTTGCTCTACCACCTTGTAAAACACAAAAACAATGTATTGGACAGATCCGTTATTTTGAATAAGTTATGGGGTACGGACGACTTTTTTTCTGCCCGAAGCATGGATGTTTTTATTACCAAACTCCGTAAGAAATTAAAAAGAGACGCCAATATACAAATCATCAACGTGCGTGGCTTTGGTTATAAGCTTACCGTGTAGCATTGAAAATAAAGATTTGTCCTAAACTTAAATAAATGGCTTGGTTTTTGTAATTTTCGGGTTATGGCAAAACCACTGTTTTTTATTTTTGCTTTTCTTTCTCTATTCGGGTATTCCCAAAACAAAATTGGGTTGCAACCAAAAGATACAATTGCATTTAATGCCGAACACATTTATGGCGTTGACACCTTTGGCACATTGTATTACAGCGATAAAAATTATAGTTTTTATAAAAAAACAGCAGACACCACAATAAGCTATGCCAATTTTCAATTGGGAAAAATCACAAGCGCAAACAGCTTTAATCCGTTAAAAATCAATTTATTCTATCAAGATTTTAATACAGTTATCATTTTAGACAATCGCCTTGCTGAGATTTCTAAAATTGATTTCAACCTACTAGAGGAATATAAATATGTTACCCATGTATCAACAGGGTTTGATAATACGTTGTGGGTTTTTAATCAAGATCTTCAGCAATTGGAACTCTATGACTACCTCAACCAAAAAACACGTTTTAAAACCGTACCCATACAATCTGAAATATTAGACTTAAAAAGCGATTACAATTACTGTTTTATGCTCACCAAAAACTATTTATACGTCTATAACTACTTTGGAAGCTTAATCAGAAAAATAAAAAACGAAGGTTTCACAGAAATGGCTTTTAGCAAGCCACATGTTATATTAAGAAAAGATGATCAGCTTGTTTTATTACCAAAAAACAGTGAAGAATTGCGTACCATTGACAGCACCAATTTGTTAATAAATGAGTTTTTGGTAACCAATGAAACCTTGTATCTTTATCACGATAAAAAACTACGTCTTTACCAACTTAAAAACCTATAGATTATGCATGTTGCAGTAGCTGGAAACATCGGTGCTGGAAAAACGACGCTTACCAAACTTCTATCAAAACACTATAAATGGGAGGCACAGCTGGAAGACGTTGTAGACAACCCTTACCTTGATGATTTTTACAATCAGATGGAACGCTGGAGCTTTAATCTTCAGGTTTATTTTTTAAATAGCAGATTTCGGCAAATAAGCCAAATACAGCAAAGCGGAAAAGACATAATTCAGGACAGAACCATTTACGAAGACGCTTATATTTTTGCACCTAACTTACATGCAATGGGTTTGATGACTAACCGTGATTTTGAAAATTACGCGTCGCTTTTTGAACTTATGGAATCTTTTGTAAAAGGTCCAGACCTTTTGATTTATTTAAGGAGTTCCATACCTAATTTAGTTGCACAAATACACAAGCGTGGTCGCGATTACGAAAACTCCATAAGCATAGATTATTTAAGCAGGCTGAACGAGCGCTACGAAGCTTGGATAAGCAAGTACACCAAAGGAAAATTATTGATTATTGACGTAGACGATTTGGATTTTGTTGCAAATCCTGAAGATTTAGGTGGCATTATCAATAAAATAGATGCCGAAATTCACGGTCTGTTTTAATTGATAAACTGGTGCTGTTTTGCATGTTCCATAACCTGATCTGTTGACTCTACAAGTAACACAGGTATTTCATTAAATTCCTTAAAAACATTAGCTATTTTACGCATTTTAGATTTATGCTCCACCGCGCGCAAATAAATAGCACTTATTCTGTTGGGGAAAGCTTTTACCACATCCAAATAGATATAGGCATCTTTTTCGCCACAATCACCTATTAGAATAAAATTCAAATCTGGATACGTATTTAAAATATTATAGATTTCATGATACTTATGTGCTAATTCGGTTCGAGGTGTCCTGTCAAAAGGTGTTCTAAAATCCCTCAACAATATAGGCCCTTTTGGAAAATTATTCTTCTCCAAAAAGACATCTAAATAACGGTACAAATTCCAAGGACTATTGCTAACATAAAAAATAGGATTGCCTTCTTTTTTTGATAAACCTTCGTGAAGTTTCTGGTAGAAATAAGATGAACCTTCTAACGCTTTTCTATTATACGGCGTTTTAAAAAAAGTATTTACAACTAATCTCCATTTCAATCTTGATGTTACGCCAGTGTGCAAAATGGTATCATCAATATCACTGATTACGCCAAACTTTGCGGTCTTTGGTGGTATTAACATTTCGCCAGTAAAACTATTATTTCCCTGAATCAATCTTCCTTCATAATCATGAGAAAAAGACACGGCATAACTTAGCCAACCCTCAGCATCAATATTTGTATTTAATTCTTTTGCTACTTGATCAATATTATAATAGCCTTCGGCATCTGTTTTTCTGTTTAACTTTTCACCATCTTCTAGTGAAACCGTTATGGGTGTATGTCGCAACTCGTCAGTTTCAAAACGTTTCCATGAATTAACCAAAACACTTAGAGTTTTTGTCTTCTCTAAATCAATGCCTTCATCCTCCAAAGCTCTTCCTCTAAGGTATAAATGCTCTGAAGTCCCGTAAGTTTTAAATGGAATGATTTGTAATTGATCTTTTTTGAACATGGTTACAATTCAATTGAACAACTAAAATAAACCACTATAGATTTAAAATCCACAGTTTTTGATCAAAAGATTAGAATTCTTTTTTGAGTGAGTATCATTCCTCATAGTATTGAATTAGTTTATAATGAGATTTCTCACTAGGTTCGAAATGACATATACGCTTAAAAATTTATAGGAACTAAAAGTAACTGCAATAAAATTGCAGGATTTTAACGTTTGAATGGAGAATAAAAAAAACCGCGCCCAAATAGGCGCGGTTTCAACTTGTCTATTAAAGTCAGATTATTATTTTGAAATCTCAATTTTCTCAATAACTTTTTTTATTTCACCTTTAGCGTCTTTTGCAAGAGTAGCTTCAAAGGCTTTTATTTTTTGTTCCACTTCTTTTTCAGTGCCTTCAAAAACGATAACTTCAGAAACTTTTTCACCTTCATACTCTGAAGAATAACTGATAGTTGCTTTTGCCATATCACCAGCTGTGATAGTTTGTTCAATTTCAACTTTAGTTGCCATACCTTCTTCACTTGTATGACCACCTAAAATTGGTGCAATTACCAAACCAACTAAACACGTCAATTTAATTAATATGTTCATAGAAGGTCCAGAAGTATCTTTAAATGGATCACCAACCGTATCTCCAGTTACTGCTGCTTTGTGCGCATCAGAGCCTTTATATTCCATTTTTCCATTGATTTCCACACCAGCTTCAAAAGACTTCTTAGCATTATCCCAAGCGCCACCAGCATTGTTTTGGAAAATGGCCCACATTACGCCAGACACACATACACCAGCCATATAACCACCTAAAGGTTCCGCACCAAATAACAATCCAATAACTATTGGAGTAATAATGGTAATTAGTCCTGGTAATATCATTTCTTTTAATGCGGCTTTTGTTGAAATATCAACACACTTTGCATATTCCGGCGTACCAGTTCCTTCCATGATTCCAGGGATTTCCTTGAACTGACGACGAACTTCTTGTACCATTTCCATTGCTGCCTTACCAACAGATTGCATTGCTAAAGCCGAGAAAATTACTGGTATCATACCACCAACAAACAACATGGCCAAAACATCTGCTTTAAAGATATTGATACCATCAATACCTGTAAATGTTACATAAGCTGCAAATAAAGCCAATGCTGTTAATGCCGCGGATGCAATAGCAAATCCTTTACCAACTGCCGCAGTTGTATTTCCTACTGAATCTAAAATATCTGTACGCTCACGAACATGTGGCTCTAATTCACTCATTTCAGCTACACCACCTGCATTATCTGCAATTGGACCAAAAGCATCAATTGCCAATTGCATTGCTGTAGTCGCCATCATAGCAGATGCCGCCAATGCCACACCATAAAAACCGGCTAAGGCATATGAACCAAAAATTGCCGCTGCAAATAATATTACTGAAGCAAAAGTAGATTTCATACCTACAGCTAAACCAGCAATAATGTTTGTTGCCGCACCGGTAGAACTATTTTTCACGATATCTAAAACTGGCTTTTTACCTAATGATGTATAGTGAGCTGTTACCATTGATATCAATGCACCAACAGCCAGACCAATTGTTGCCGCATAGAATACATGACGAGATGGTATCTCTTTTAAACCTTCACCAAAGAAATTCATTTCCATAGTCATTGGCAACATCCAACGGATTAAGAACCAACTCGCCACCCAAGTAATAAGGATTGATACCCAGTTACCCATATCTAAAGCGCGTTGTACTTGTGCTTCTTTGGCATCATTATTTGAAATACGTACTAAAAATGTTCCGATTATCGATGCTAATACACCAACACCTGCAATTACCAAGGGCAATAAAATTGGCCCCATATTATTAAAAGCATCTGTAAACTGTGTAGTTGCCGACATATCTTTAATAACGTAGTTACCTAAAACCATAGCCGCTAAAACTGTAGCCACATAAGACCCGAACAAATCCGCGCCCATTCCAGCAACATCACCAACATTATCACCAACGTTATCTGCAATTGTAGCAGGGTTTCTTGGATCATCTTCTGGAATACCAGCCTCAACTTTTCCAACCAAATCAGCTCCAACATCGGCAGCTTTGGTGTAAATACCACCACCAACTCTTGCAAAAAGTGCAATAGACTCAGCTCCAAGAGAAAAACCTGCTAATGCTTCAAGGGCTATTGTCATTTCATTATAAAAAGAGGTTTCCCCAATGACAAACATTTTAAGAAATAGAAAGAAAAACAAACTCAATCCTAATACTGCCAAACCAGCAACGCCAAGTCCCATGACTGTTCCGCCACCAAAAGATACTTTCAACGCTTGTGGCAAACTTGTTTTTGCAGCTTCTGCTGTTCTGGCATTTGCTTCAGTTGCAATGCGCATCCCAATGTTTCCTGCAAGCGCAGAAAAGAATGCTCCGAAGATAAAAGCTACAATTATTATCCAATGTGTTGTTGGTACTAGATAAGATATCAAACCTAAGGCTAATGATGCAATAACAACAAAGATTAATAACAATCTGTATTCTGCTCCTAAAAAGGCCAATGCGCCTTCTTTAATTGCTTTAGAAATACCTTGCATTTTATCGTTACCAGAGGCTTGCTTTTTTACCCATGACATCTTTACGAACATAAAAAGCAGTCCGGTAACTGCAAGTACCATAGGAACATAAATCATATTTGATTCCATATTTAAATTTTAATTTTGATTAGTATTTAGCTGGGCAAAAGTAATGAAATGAATATTAATAGAAAAACCCTTTAATGGCAATATTAAAGGGTTTTTTTAACGATTAATTTACGTTGTTATTAAATTGTAAAATCGCCATTTAATTTGTGTTCGCTATTGTCGTATCGTTCAATACACTTTTCAACAATTTCTTTAGCTTCATTTGCATCGCCCCAACCACCAACATCAACGCGCTTTTTTTCGAGATCTTTGTAAACCTGAAAAAAATGTGTTATTTCATCTAACCTATGTGGGTTTAAATCATTAATATCATTTTTCAAACTCCATATTGGATCTGAGACCGGAACACAGACTACTTTTTCATCTGGTCCTTTTTCATCTGCCATGTGGAAAACGCCTATTGGTTTTACTTCCATAACACACATTGGAAAGGTTGGCTGGTGTCCTAAAACCAAAACATCCAACGGATCGCCATCCAAAGCTAGGGTTTTTGGTACAAAACCATAATCTCCAGGATACATCATTGATGAAAACAACATTCTGTCAAACCTTATTTTCTTCAAATCAAAATCGTATTCGTATTTATTTCTACTTCCTTTGGGGATTTCTATTAAAACATCAAAGGTTAATTCGTCTTTTGTTGACATAAAAACATTATTTTAAAAGGAGTGCAAAGATAATAGTATCTTATTGTTTCGATATAAAATGGATGCAATTTCTTAGAAAAAGAAACCAAAACTGCCCGTTACTCCAAATCGCCTTGCATCTGGTAAATCCAGATAGTTGCCCCTAAAGTTGAAGTCTATTCGTAGTATTTTGAAGATATTCCCTATTCCGAAGCTATACTCATAATACACACGAGAGTCTGGAGCAATTAATGGAATTTCGGCTAAATTACCCGTAGTGTTTAATGCAATATTCTCATCGGACAATTGTCCCCAAACGCCACGTAAACCAAGAATAGCACGTAGGTTGTATTTTTTTAGAAACGGAATTCTAGAGAAAATACGACCGTTGAAATTATGCTCTACATGCAATGAGGTATAAGTATCTGTGACAAACTCATAAAAATCCAGTTGTGGAAATGTATTGTAAATAGAAAAGAACGTCTGGTTACCTGGTACAACACTCAATAATGCCAAAGGCACATCTCCATAGGTCTTGCCTAGCTCCAATGATGTAGTTAACCTCCCAAAACCACCTACTTGCCACGGCTGAATGTATGAAAACTGCAATTTTGTGTAATCAAAATCACTATTAATAAAACCTTCGCTACCATGACTTACCTGAGCAAAAAGCCTAGCAAAATTATCGTTCTTCTCTTTACGTTCAACTCCAAAACCTGTCATTTCGCGCTTTGGAAAATAACCTACTGAAAATCGTGTTTCAAACTGATTTACTTGGGACGAAACTCCTGTTGGCGAATCTGCATCATTGTAATCCAAACTAAACGTTCCCGGTGATGCGGAACGCAATTGCCTGTGGCTTCCGTCTAACCTAAACACCACATTTCGGAACGGCTCAAACGAAAACCCAAGATTTACTAGATTAATATTAGTCAAGCGGTCATTTGCGCCACCAGCAACTACTGCAGACGAGGCTAAGCTTCTTCCAAGCACATCTGTGGAACTGGTTAGGCTTGCGCCTATTTGTTCAACATCGCGCCTATTGCCTCCAAAAATGGTAAGCCTACTTTCTTTGTCCAGCAACCACTTTCCGGAAATACCGTATTTAAACTTATCGTCCCTAAAACCATAAGCCAAGAAACCTTCTAAGCGCCACAAGTCATTGGGTCCAAAATAAGTACGTCCGCCAGCACGTAGTCGTAATCCTTCGACATCATTAAAACCAAAGGTTGAAAATATTGGGCCATAGTCTAAATTAAGACTGGGAAATTCAATATAACCCGATGCTAAAATGCTTCCTAAATTATAAAGACGCTTAAACTTTTTAACCGTCTTCAAAGTATCTAGCATTTTATAAATACCTTTTTCGTCTTTATTTAAAACTTCGAGCCTGTTTTTATTCCAAAAATCGTCTTCTCTGTTATAGACATCTTCATCATAGTAATATACTTTTTTGTCATAAAACTTGGGATCTTTTGTAATGTCAAATTTATAATTGTCGTATAAGGTTGTGCGCTTGCCATAAATACCACGCGATTTTTCTTTTTTGTTTAAAGCGAAATCAGACAGGAAATAATCTCTTTTTATTAGGAATACCGAGTCGTTTAATACTTCAAACTCTTGCTCAATGTAAATTTCTTTTACCCAGTTAATATTTGCACTTTTAGATGCCTGAAGATTTATTTCCTTTATGGCATACGTAGAATCATTGACCCAAAAATCGCCTTTAAAAGTGAGTTCATTTTTTCGTCTTGGGTAATAAATGATATTGTAGCACCATTTGTTATCAATATAGGCACTATCTGAAAGTACATAGTTATAAGTTTGAATCCCAGTTCTGCTCAATGGACTTACAAAGCTTTTATCAAAAAATTTTAAATAGTTGTCATAGACGTTGTAGTCCGAATAGAGGTCATCGATAAAATCAATAATTACCTGGTTATTGCTAAAACCAGAGTTTTTGTTGCCTATTAAATCTTCACGCTTTTTATTGATGATATTGTCTCCTGATATTTTTTTGACGGATTCATTCAGAAAAATGGGCAAGTAGGTTTTTCCTGTGACTCTTGAGGTATCTACTTCATTAAAAACAAACTCCATACCTCTAAAAAGCTTGCTTTTGATCAAGGAACTATCAATAGTATTGAGATCAAATTCTACTTTTTCGTATTGATCGTATTCATATTGTTTAAACTGCTTAACACCATTTTTACGTTTTTGTTCCCATATTTTTTTTAGAATACGTATAGCAGGGTTTTCCGATGCTTTTTTGGACTGTTTGCCAGTTACAATAACAACAGCATCTAAGGCATCAGCTTGTTCTTTTAGTGTAAATCTAATATCGTAGTTGACTCGCTTTGGCAACTCATAGGTCAATAATTCGTATCCGAGAAATGACACCTCAACAGTGTCCCAATTATCATCAGACTCTAAATAGAACTTACCGTTTTCATTGGTGGTAGTCCCTATTGTAGACCCTTTAAAAATAACACTTGCAAATGCAACAGGTTCGTTACTTTCATCGTAAACGTAACCACTTATCTTGGTTTGGGCACACACCAAATAAAGACTAAAAAATAGAAAGAGAAAAAGTATCTGTTGCTTCATATTAAAAAACCCCATTGCCTACTTTGCAAAGTCGTAAAAGTAGAGAATGAAGTTTTAGTAACGCAAAAAACTGCGAAATATTTATTTGTACATCACTTTTTTTACAGCCTTAATAACATCGTTACTGCTTGGCAACCATTCTTCCAGAAGTACTGGCGAATATGGCGCTGGTGTATCTGCGGTGTTAATTTTCACTATTGGGGCATCCAAATAATCAAATGCTTCGGACTGCACTAAATACGTTATTTCGGTTGCAACATTGCCAAAAGGCCACGCTTCTTCCAATACAACCAATCTATTGGTTTTTTTAACAGACTCTAAGATGGCTTTTCTGTCCATAGGCCTTACGGTACGCAGATCTATAATTTCACAAGAAATTCCTTCTTTTTCTAATTCATCCGCTGCTTTGTAAGCTTCTTTTATAATCTTACCAAAAGATACTATAGTAACATCAGTACCTTCGCGTTTAATGTCTGCTACACCGATAGGTATAACGTATTCGCCTTCGGGTACTTCACCTTTATCACCATACATCTGCTCACTTTCCATAAAAATTACGGGATCATCATCTCTGATTGCAGATTTCAACAAACCTTTTGCGTCGTATGGATTAGATGGCACTATAACTTTTAAGCCTGGTGTATTTGCAAACCAGTTTTCAAAAGCCTGTGAGTGCGTTGCAGCTAATTGACCTGCAGAAGCTGTTGGACCTCTAAACACTATTGGACATTTAAACTGGCCACCAGACATCTGTCTTATTTTTGCGGCATTATTAATAATTTGGTCAATCCCTACTAAAGAAAAGTTGAACGTCATATATTCAACAATAGGTCTATTGCCTGTCATGGTTGAACCAATGGCAACGCCAGCAAAGCCAAGTTCGGCAATTGGTGTATCAATAACGCGTTTAGGACCAAACTCATCCAACATGCCTTTGGACGCTTTGTATGCACCGTTGTATTCAGCGACCTCTTCACCCATTAAATAAATGCTCTCGTCACGTCGCATCTCTTCGCTCATAGCCTCAGCTATGGCTTCTCTAAATTGAATTGTTTTCATCAGTCAATTTTATTGAAAAGCAAAAATAGGAAATAAAGAAAAATTATGTAGCTGAAATTTTTACAAAAATTTACTATGCACGCATAGTAAATTGGAAATTATTAGTATCTTCGCAATCAAAATGACAGTGCAAGGTTTTTAAGTCGTATTTTTGCAAGCATTTTAAACTATTACGATAACGTTATCGTAACCAAAACAAAGAGTAAATAAAACATAATTTATAACCTATGAAGATTTTAGTATGTATTAGCCACGTGCCGGATACCACATCCAAAATCAACTTCACTGATGGTGATACAAAATTTGACACCAATGGTGTACAATTTGTCATAAACCCAAATGACGAATTTGGATTAACCCGTGCCATGTGGTTTAAAGAAAAACAAGGCGCTAGCGTTGACATTGTTAATGTAGGTGGCCCAGAAACAGAACCCACATTGCGCAAAGCACTGGCAATTGGTGCTGATACAGCAATAAGAGTAAACACTGTAGCTACCGATGGTTTTGCAGTTGCTAAAGAATTAGCCAAAGTCGTTACTGATGGCGGTTATGATTTGGTAATAGCGGGACGTGAATCTATAGATTATAATGGTGGTATGGTTCCTGGTATGTTGGCAGCTATGACAAATGCTAACTATGTGGCCAATTGTATTGGTTTGGAAATAGACGGTACATCCGCCAAAGCAGAACGTGAGATTGATGGCGGCAAAGAAACCGTTACAACTTCGTTACCATTGGTTATTGGAGGCCAAAAAGGTTTGGTGGAAGAAAGCGATTTACGCATACCTAACATGAGAGGTATTATGATGGCACGCAAAAAACCATTAAATGTTACGGAACCAGTGAATGCATCTAACGAAACTGCTTCAAAAAGTTTTGAAAAACCAGCTCCTAAAGGCGCGGTTAAATTGGTTGATGCCGATAATGTAGATGAATTAATAAACCTACTTCACAACGAAGCTAAAGTAATTTAATAATCAAAGATCAAGCACCAAAATCCGACTTGGGATTAGGAATTTGAGATTTATAAATTAAAAATTTAATATGTCAGTTTTAGTATATACAGAATCAGAAAACGGAAAATTAAAAAAGGCTGCCTTAGAATGTACTTCATACGCTAAGGCTATTGCAGATATGATGGGCACTTCTGTTACAGCAGTAGCTGTAAATGCAGATGGACTTGAGGACTTAGGCAATTATGGCGCATCAAAGGTACTATCGATAAAAAATGATGGTTTAAATGAATTCAATGCCAAATTATATGCATCAGTTGTTGAGCAAGCTGCCAAACAAGAAAATGCTACTGTAGTTATTGTGAGCTCTAGTGCAGATAGTAAATATTTAGCACCGCTATTGGCTGTTGGCTTAGAAGCAGGGTACGTATCAAATGTTGTTGCAGCACCATCAAGTGTTGCACCATTTACAGTAAAAAGAACAGCGTTCACAAACAAAGCGTTTGCAAATACAGAAATTACTACAGAAATAAAATTAGTTGGTTTATCCAATAACTCGTTCGGGTTGGTTGAAACTGGCGGAACAGCTTCAGTCGAAGATTTTTCTCCTAGCCTTCCAGAATCTGGTGTAAAAGTAGAATCGGTTGATAAAGCCGTTGGCAAAGTAACCATTGCCGATGCTGAAATTGTAGTTTCTGGTGGTCGAGGTCTTAAAGGTCCTGAAAACTGGCACTTGGTTGAAAACTTAGCAGAAGTACTCGGCGCAGCAACTGCGTGTTCTAAACCTGTTTCGGATTTAGGATGGCGTTCTCATGGCGAACATGTTGGCCAAACAGGAAAACCCGTTGCTACAAACCTATATATAGCTATTGGCATATCTGGAGCAATCCAACATTTGGCAGGCATTAGTGCATCTAAAGTTAAAGTTGTCATCAATACTGATCCTGAAGCACCATTCTTCAAAGCCGCAGATTATGGTATTGTTGGAGATGCTTTTGAAGTCGTACCCGTATTAACGGAAAAGCTTCGTGCCTTCAAGGCGCAAAACGCTTAATCACTTTTCGACAAAACGCATAAAAGAACTGTTTAGATTGTAGCCAGAAGTTGCTAAATTCAAAATTTAAACAGTTCTTTGTGTTTGTATATCCCAATCAAATTCATATTTTGATATACGTAACGCCACAAAGTCAAATTAATCAAATGCAGTAATAGTGTCTTTATTGCAGTAATTATGAGTTTAGTACGCTTAAACATAAAAGGCATTTCATATAGCCAAACCCAAAATGGCGCCTATGCCTTAATCCTAAATGAAGTTGATGGTGACAGAAAGCTCCCAATAGTTATTGGGGCTTTTGAAGCTCAATCTATTGCCATTGCTCTTGAAAAGGAAATTAGACCACCAAGACCTTTAACCCATGATTTGTTCAAAAATTTTTCCGATAGGTTTGATATTGTAGTAAAGCAAGTCATTATCCATAAACTTGTTGATGGTGTTTTTTACTCAAGTTTAATTTGCGAACGCGATAATATTGAAGAAATTATTGATGCACGCACAAGTGATGCCATTGCGCTCGCACTTAGGTTTCAAGCACCTATATTTACTTATAAAAATATATTGGATAAAGCTGGGATTTATTTGAAAGTAAGCCCTAAAAAGGCCGATCAGGAAAATGAAGACAGTATTCTCCTTGATGAACTTATTGGCGAGGAAATTGAAACAGTAGCCTTTGGCGATGAGGATATTTATAAGGATAAGTCTCTGGAAGAGCTTAACCAACTACTTGGCGAAGCCGTTGCCAACGAGGATTACGAAACCGCGGCAAAAATCCGTGACGAAATTTCCAAACGCTAATTATTTATGAAAGGGTTTTTATTGACTGTTGGTATTCTTCTATGCGCATTTAGTATAACAAATGCCCAGTCAATAGAAAAAACATGGAGAACTCATGCTATTGAAAATCTTTCTGGTGAACAACTTCTACCTACTACTGAAACCGATTCTTTATTTTTAAGTTCTGGTAAGTTTGAATATAACTTAAAACATAAGAACGACTTAGTTGCCAAAGGTGATTATTTACACCAAAACAATATCCTGGTTTTATATTACAGTAAGCCTCAAGATACCATAAGAGACTACCGAATTGAAGAATTAACCGATTCAACTTTAGTGCTAAAAGAGAAAGACGTTACGTATAAGTACATTTCAAATTATAAAGTTTCGCAAATAGCCAACACATTATTAACTAATGAAACTGACAAAATCATTCCAAGTCAAGGTTTTTCAATAACCAGTTTATGGCGCGGTGTATTGGGTATGATTACATTAATTTTTATTGCCTTTTTATTTAGCAGTAATCGTAGAGCAGTTAATTGGAAAACAGTTGGTATAGGATTGGCCTTTCAATTAATAATTGCCATTGGTGTTTTAAAAGTTGATTTTGTCAAAACTGGCTTTGAATGGGTTGGTGATGGCTTTATTGCCATATTGGGCTTTACGCAAGCAGGAAGCGAATTTTTGTTTGGTGGTATGCTGAATGTAGATTCGTTTGGGTTCATCTTTGCTTTTCAAGTATTGCCAACCATTATTTTCTTTTCAGCGTTAACCTCGGTTTTATTCTATTTAGGCATTATTCAAAAAGTAGTCAAAGGTTTTGGTTGGTTGCTGACTAGAGTTTTAGGCATTTCAGGTGCTGAGAGTTTAAGTGTTGCAGGAAATATCTTTTTAGGACAAACAGAAGCACCATTGCTCATAAAAGCCTACCTAGAAAAGATGAACAAATCCGAAATCCTTCTGGTCATGATTGGTGGCATGGCTACAGTTGCAGGCGCCGTATTGGCTGCATATATTGGATTTCTTGGAGGTGATGATATTGAATTGCAACGTTTTTATGCCAAACACTTGTTGGCGGCATCAGTCATGGCGGCGCCAGGTGCTATTGTGATCTCAAAAATATTGTACCCACAAACCGAAACCATCAATACCGATGTAGAAGTATCGCAAGAAAAAATTGGATCAAATATTTTAGATTCTATCGCAAATGGTACAACAGAAGGTTTAAAATTAGCCGTAAATGTTGGTGCCATGCTTTTGGTTTTTGTAGCATTTATTGCCATGATAAACGGCATACTTGGAGGCATGGCAAGCTTCAACGGATTCACCATTGAAACCTTAAATATAGACTGGCACTTTACTTCTCTCAACGAGGTTATAGCCAACAACACACCATATGATGGGTTATCATTAGAGTTTATTCTAGGTTATTTATTTGCACCATTGATGTGGCTTATTGGAGTAGCAAAAGAAGATATGGCCATGATGGGGCAACTATTAGGTATCAAATTGGCCGCTAGTGAATTTATTGGCTACATTCAGTTAGCAGACTTAAAGAATGTTGCCAACACTACGCATCTCAATTACAATAAATCCATCATCATGGCAACATACATGCTATGTGGATTTGCAAACTTTGCGTCTATTGGCATTCAAATAGGTGGTATTGGGTCGCTTGCTCCAGGGCAACGCACACAACTTTCAAAATTTGGAATGAAAGCTTTAATTGGAGGCACTATAGCATCATTAATCTCTGCTACTATTGCAGGTATGATTATTGGATAAAATCTCTTTTATTTCGCTAAACAGCAAAACATATTCCACGTTAATAACTTTTAATATCTGTACTTTATCAATAACAATGATTATTCTACATTTTATTTAAATTCGTCCAGTTTATTTTTTTGAAAGAGGAATTTTAAGATGTATTTATTATGAAACAATACCACGATTTAGTTAAACACGTTTTAGAACATGGCAATGAAAAGGGCGACCGTACAGGTACAGGCACAAAAAGTGTTTTTGGCTACCAAATGCGTTTCGATTTAAGCGAAGGTTTCCCCATGGTAACTACAAAAAAATTACACTTAAAATCCATAATTTATGAACTACTTTGGTTCATAAAAGGTGATACAAATATTAAGTATCTCAATGAAAACGGAGTGCGTATATGGAATGAGTGGGCTGACGAAAACGGAGATCTTGGACCGGTTTATGGCCATCAATGGCGCAATTGGAACAATGACGAGATCGATCAGGTTAAGGACATTATCAAAACCCTTAAAACAAATCCCAATAGTCGCCGTATGTTGGTTTCCGCATGGAATCCTTCCGTGTTGCCAGACACTTCAAAATCGTTTTCAGACAATGTAGCCAATGGCAAAGCGGCATTGCCTCCATGTCATGCGTTTTTTCAATTTTATGTGGCGAACGGTAAATTATCTTGCCAACTTTACCAACGCAGTGCAGATATTTTTCTTGGTGTACCATTCAACATTGCATCCTATGCCCTATTTACCATGATGATGGCTCAAGTTTGCGGTTACCAATCTGGAGAGTTTATACATACTTTTGGTGATGCGCATATTTACAATAATCACTTGGAGCAATTAGAATTGCAATTATCAAGGGATATTAGACCTTTACCTCAAATGAAACTAAACCCTGAAGTCAAGGATTTATTTGAGTTTAAGTTTGAAGATTTTACGCTAGAAAATTACAATCCGCATCCGCATATTAAAGGTGTAGTTGCAGTTTAGTTATCATGAAGCAAACACTAATAATACTTAGCTTTTTTATTGTATCCATATGCTTTGGGCAAAACACCATCCCGGAATATAGCAGAGATTTTATAATCTTTAAAGGTTGTGATGATGCCGAAGACAAAGAGCGTTGTTATGAAATTCAGATGCATGAACTTCTTGCAAGTCGATTGAATAAAAATGAGCGTAAGGCAATCATACTTTCCGAGGCCAAGAAAGATACCATAACAGTACACACCAGTATTCTTTATGATGAACGTGGTAAAATAGTCGATGACTATTCGAGTATTTCAGCTCCTGTAAAAGGCTTAAATGATGAGATGAAGTTGATACTTGAAGACATCCCTTTAGTTAAGCCTGTATTGGACTTATACGATAATGGCGTCGCTAAAAATGTCAATAGTATATTTGGCTTTTTAGTTGATAGACCTAACGAAAAAATAGTCCCAATTATGGGCTATACACCAGCGGAAGTCCCATTTGCAATTATTGAAAAAGTACCCGTTTACAGAGGTTGTGATGAAAAAATGAACAATAAAGACCTCAAAAAATGCATGAGCACCAAAGTTGCCGAGCACGTGTCAAAAAACTTTAGAATAAAACTGGCCAAAAAATTAAATTTAGACTCTGGTATTGTGCGCATCTTTGTAGCCTTTAAGGTTGATAAAGACGGAAAAGTCATAGATATCATGGCCAGAGCACCACATCAGAAACTTGAAGAAGAGGCAAAAAGAGTAATTAGAAAAATACCCAAGCTAACAAAGCCTGGCTACCAAAAAGGAAAAGCGGTTATTGTACCTTATGCCTTGCCCATAGTTTTTAATGTAACTAACTAAAAAAAGGGAACTATTTAGTTCCCTTTTTGAATTCTTTAAAGTAATCAATTATAAATTGATTACGCCATTTTCGGCACCAGCAAAATCGTTCCATGCATAAGCATCAGCCTGATCGTCGTTGATGTATGCGCCATCAACAACATATCTAAACTCGTGCGAAGATTCACTAGGTAAATCTATGGTGCCTTTAAAGGTTCCGTTTTTTAATTTTTTTAATTCCGTAGCTTCAGTATTCCACTCGTTAAAGCTTCCAACAACAGCTACATTTTTTGCCTCTTTTGCAGGAACAGAAAATGTTACTTTACAAACTGGCTTACTTTTTAAATACTGCTTTTTAATTGCCATAATAATTGATTTAATAATGCTTCAAAAGTATAAAAGAAATAAAACAGCCAATACATCAAATGCGTAATTCAATGAAGAATTATAGTTTTCGTAAAATTGCGTTAACTATTTGTGTATTTTATCAAATTACAGTCGTAAGTTTTAACATATTCACAATCAAACAAAATTACCCTTAAGCACTGATTATCAACTATATCGTTTGCGTTATTTCTACGATGTCAATACGCGCAACTTACGATAACCATTTAGTGAAAAAAGGGTATCTTTAACCATGAAAAAATGTACTTATGTTTGGTAAAAAAAAATCGGGATCAACTATTGATAAAGATCAATTAGAACTCATTGAAAATGCTCAAAAACGCATCAGGCAAAAAAAGCGTTTGTACATTCATTTTGTTATATTTTTAATCGGTGCCGTTTTTTTGATTTTAGCCAATACCGTACTAGGCATAGCCAAGGATTTTACCATTGCAGGTGTTGATTGGTTTGTATATGCCATTCTATTGTGGCTCTTTCTTTTTATTTATCACTTTATTAGCGTATTCATCACCAATAAATTTATGGGTGAAAAATGGGAGAAACAACAATTGGATAAACTGGTAGCTCAGCAACAACTACGGATAGATAAGTTAAAGGAGCAGTTTATTAAAGAAGAAACTAAAATTGCCCAAAGCCAGGCTTACAAGGAAGCCAAACAGGTAAACAAATCCATTCCAGAAAAAAAAAAGACTAATGAACTAACCATAATTGTCGCGGCTGGCGAAAATAATGGTATTGGAAAAGAAAACGATCTCATTTGGCACCTCAGCGATGATTTAAAACGCTTCAAGAAAGTTACTAGCGGTCACCACATCATTATGGGTAGAAAAACTTTTGAGAGTTTCCCAAAACCCTTGCCTAACAGAACCCACATTGTTATAACCAGACAACCAAACTATAAAGTTCCGGAAGGTGTTATTGTTGTTAACAATTTAGAAGATGCCATTGACGCCTCAAAAAATGATAGCCAGCCATTTATTATTGGTGGTGGCCAAATTTACAAACTAGCCATTGAAATGGCAGACAAGCTAGAAATTACCAGGGTGCATGATACATTTCCAGAGGCAGATACGTTTTTTCCAAAAATAGATCCTGAAGTTTGGAAAGAGATAAAACGCGACACTAGAGATGCCGATGAGAAGCACAAACACGCGTTCTCATTTATTACTTATACGAGACGTTAATTTTTATTAAGCCAGGCAACCTTTTCTTGGTTTTATATTACTATATAAATAGGTGTAACTTAGTTGCACATAAAATAATTTGTAACGCTTTTACAAATGCATCGTCTTACAACAAACTAACCTAAAATTATATACCGATGAGTACGCTAAAAATTTCCAATCTTTCTAAAACCTACCCTAATGGCGTTAAGGCCTTAGACAACGTTTCACTTGAACTTAATAACGGAATGTTTGGTCTACTTGGTCCCAATGGCGCGGGAAAATCTTCTTTGATGCGCACTTTGGCAACCTTGCAAGAGGCAGATTCTGGTACGGCAACATTAGATGATATCGATATCCTTAAGCAACCAGCAGAACTTAGAAAAGTATTGGGCTACTTACCTCAGGAATTTGGTGTATACCCAAGGATTACAGCAGAACAACTCCTATCACACTTGGCCATTTTAAAAGGAATTTCAAACGGAAAAGAGCGTAAAGAACTGGTTAAATACCTTTTAAACAAAGTAAACCTTTATGATAAGCGGAATAAATCCGTAAAAGGTTTTTCTGGTGGAATGAAACAACGCGTAGGCATTGCACAAGCTTTAATAGGAAACCCAAAACTTATCATTGTTGATGAACCAACAGCTGGCCTTGACCCAAGTGAACGTAACCGGTTCTATAATCTTTTGGCAGATGTTGGCAAAGAGGTTATTGTCATTCTTTCTACTCATATCGTTGATGATGTCCGAGAACTCTGTACAAAAATGGCGATAATGAATCTTGGTGAAATTGTTTATCATGGAGCACCACAAGATGCCATTGAAGAATTAAGCGGTAAGGTTTACCAACGTATGGTCAACCATAATGAATTAGAAAAATATGCTGAGGATTACAATATAATATCCAACAAAATGGTTGGCGGGCAACCATTGATACACGTGTACAGCGATGAGCATCCTCAAAATGGATTTGAAGCGGTAACTCCAAATTTAGAAGATGTTTTCTTTTCTAAAATAAACACTTCAAACGTACTTGTTTAATCGTTTTTAATTCATTTTATCATGTTTAAAACATTTTTTCTATCGGAATTAAAATATACGCTTAAGCAACCCATGGTGTATATTTTCATGTTTATTGTTGCATTATTAGAATTTGGAGCAACAATAAGTGACAACGTTCAAATAGGTGGTGCAATTGGTAATGTTAATATAAACTCTCCTTACACTATCACTCAACACATAACAATTTGGTGCATTTTTGGATTAATAATGGCCGCAGCCTTTTTTAATAATGCAGCGTTAAGGGATCATAATAACGAATTCAATGAAATTCTATTTACAACACCACTAAGTAAACCCGGTTACTTTTTTGGCCGTTTTTTTGGAGCACTAATAATTTCTACATTACCAATACTTGGTGCTTTTATTGGCTTGATTGTCGGTTATTGGTTAAATCTTTGGAAAGAATGGGTTGATCCAGATCGTTTTGGTCCATTCTATTTAAGTATGTTCATCAACAACTATTTGCTGTTTATTCTACCAAATATGTTTTTGGCTGGCACCATAATATTTAGCATGGCCAACAAATGGAAAAGTACCGTAATATCATTTGTGGGTGCCTTAGCTATCATTGTAGCCTATATTGTTGCGGGATCGTTTGCCTCTGATATTGACAACGAAATCACAGCGGCACTTACTGATGTTTTTGGAATAAGCACTTACAGTATTGAAACCAAGTATTACACACCTGTTGAAAAAAACACCTTAAGCCCAAGTTTTTCAGGCTTATTGTTATACAATCGCCTTATTTGGGTTACCGTTGGTATCGTTATCCTTTTGCTTTCATATTTAAGTTTTTCATTCAAACAAAAAAATAAAAAGGTCAAAAAGCAAAAAGACAAGGCTTCTAAAGAGGACGTTGTGTTCAACTTACCGCAACTCAACCCAAAGTTTAATACCAAGACAGCATGGCTTCAATTTAAAAGTTTTTTCTACACCAACTTTTTAAGTATCGTTAAAAGTGTCACCTTCAAAATTCTGTTTTTGTTCTGTCTCATCCTTTTAATAACGGATCTCAGTGGTGGTTTTGAATATTTCGGATTACAATCCTATCCTGTTACCTATAAATTAATAGATTCCATTAAGGATAGTACAGATTTGTTTGTCATAATAATAGTCGTATTTTTTGCGGGCGAATTAATTTGGCGTGACCGTGATTATAAAATAAATGAAGTGGTTGACGCTACGGCGCATACGTCCTTTATATCAATGGCCGCAAAAGCATTGTCTTTGGTAAGTATTGCAACCATATTAAACCTGTTTTTTATAGCCATTGGTATCATATATCAACTGTTAAACGGTTTCACCAGAATTGAACTTGATGTTTATCTATTGGATTTCTTCTATGACAACTTACCGCTTTTCTTTGTGTTTGGTGGTATTACCATATTAATCCAAGTACTTTCAAGCAATAAGTATATTGGTTATTTTATTGCGGTACTCATTTTAATTGTTTGGGAAATTGTACTGAGCATTATGGACGTTAGTACAAATATGCTTGATGTTGCTGGCGGACCATCAGTTTATTATTCGGATATGAACCGCTTTGGACCAGGCGTAAAATCGGCGTTGTGGTTCAACCTCTACTGGAGTTTATTTACCATATTAGGATTATTAATTGCCGGTGCGTTATGGAACAGAGGCTCTAAAAGTTCGTTATGGAGCCGTATCAAGACCGCACGTAAAGAAGTCCCAAAAAGCTACAGAGGTGTTATAATTGCAACGGCAGTGGCATGGGTTGGCGTTGCCGCTTTTGTATATTACAATACACAAGTCCTCAACCCTTATTATTCTGGTGATACTCTTGAACAACTTTCAGCAGATTACGAAAAAAAATACGGCAAATACAGAGATATCGTTACGCCAAAGGTAGTTGATGCTAAATACTATATCGATATTTTTCCAAAAGAACGAAACATCATTGTAAAAGCCGAACTACAGTTGACCAATGCAACTGACAAACCCATAGACTCCTTGCATTTTTACAACCAAAACGAATGGGATACAAAACTTACAATTCCAAACGCAAAACCTGTTTATAAGGACAGTACGTATCTGTTTACTATTTATAAACTAAATCCACCGTTGCAACCTGGAGATACTATTACCATGACGGTTGACAACAAGTATATTACCAAAGGTTTTAAAAACGGACGTGGCAGTATCATGGTAGTCAATAACGGAAGCTTCTTTAACAACAGTGCTGTTTTGCCGACAATGGGTTACAATTCCAATATTGAACTAAGTGATAAAAACACGCGTAAAAAATACGGCTTACCAGAAAAAGAAAGAATGCCAGAACTTACTGATGGCGTTACGGACTTGCACATGGGCAACTATATTTTTGAAGGACAGTCCGATTTTATAAATGTAGAAACCGTGGTTTCAACAAGTGAAGACCAAACCGCTATTGCGCCAGGATCACTTTTAAAACAATGGAAAGAAAACAACAGAAACTACTACCATTATAAAACCGATACACCATCGTTGAACTTTTATTCTTTTATGTCCGCACGTTACGAAATTGCCAAGCGGCAATGGAACGGTATAGATATTGAAATTTACCACGACAGAAAACATGGTACAAATGTAGAAATGATGCTCGATGCTGTGGAGCGTTCGCTTAAATATTTTACGGAAAATTTTGGACCTTACTATCATAAACAAGCACGTATTATTGAGTTTCCAAGATATAGCAACTTTGCACAAGCCTTCCCAGGCACAATGCCTTATGCCGAATCATTTGGGTTTATTATTAATCTTGAAGACGAAACGGACAATAATGTCATTGATGCCGTCATTGCCCATGAAATGGCGCACCAATGGTGGGCGCATCAACTTATTGGCGCATATATGCAAGGTAGCACTATGCTTAGCGAAGGTTTTTCAGAATATTCATCCCTAATGACCATGAAAAGTATTACGGAAAATCCGATGAAAATGCGGGAATTCCTAAAATACAACCACGATCGTTATCTACGCGGACGAAGTGGCGAACGCTTGAAGGAATTACCGTTATATAAAGTTGAAAACCAAGGTTACATTCATTATGGAAAAGGCAGTGTTATACTTTATGCATTACAAGATTACATTGGCGAAGACAAAGTAAACACCGCAATGAAAGGGTTTTTAGAAGAATATCGCTACAACGGACCACCATATCCTAGCTCCTATGACTTTTTAAGATGTTTAGAACCGCAAATGCCAGACTCTTTGCAGTATTTGATACAAGATTGGTTTAAGGATATTACGCTTTATGACAATAGACTTAAAGATGCCACATACAAAACATTGGATAACGGAAAATACCAGGTAACACTAGATATTGAAAGCTATAAAATAAAATCTGATAGCTTGGGCAATGAAAAACGCACACCAATAAACGACTGGATTGATGTTGGTTTCTTTATGGATGCAGATGAAGAACAACTTTACGAACAACAACGCTTAAAATTTGACAAAGACAAAATATCGATAACCATTGAATTGGATTCGCTACCTGTAAAAGCGGCTATTGATCCAAGGCGTATTTTGATAGATCGCGTTTATAAGGACAATATTAAAAACCTAAGTTTAGAAGATTAAACACTTTATTTTTAACATGAAACTGAGCTACTATATAGCTCAGTTTTTTATTCCCTATTACCAAATAAACCCTATTTTTGCACCTTAAACAGTTAAAAGAATGAAAGCATATATTTTTCCCGGACAAGGCGCACAATTCACTGGAATGGGTTTGGATTTATATGAAAAATCCCCTTTAGCACAAGAACTTTTTGAAAACGCCAATGACATTTTAGGGTTTTCCATCACAGACACCATGTTTGAAGGTACTGCTGAAGAATTAAAGCAGACTAAAGTTACCCAACCCGCCATATTTTTACATTCTGTTATATTGGCAAAAACGTTGGGAGAAAGCTTTCAGCCAGATATGGTTGCCGGACATTCACTCGGCGAATTTTCAGCATTGGTAGCCAATGGCACTCTAACTTTTGAAGACGGACTAAAACTCGTCTCACAACGGGCACAAGCCATGCAAAAAGCTTGTGAGTTACAACCAAGTACAATGGCAGCAGTTTTAGGTTTAGACGATGATATTGTAGAAAAAATTTGCGCCACTACTGAAGGCATTGTGGTAGCTGCCAATTACAATTGTCCTGGACAATTGGTAATATCTGGAGAGATTGACGCTGTTAACAAGGCCTGTGAAACTCTTAAAGAAGAAGGTGCAAGGCGGGCATTGGTGTTGCCTGTTGGCGGTGCATTTCATTCGCCACTTATGGAACCTGCTCGTGAGGAATTAGCAAGTGCCATTGAAAACACAACGTTCAATACACCAAACTGTCATATTTACCAAAACGTGAGGGCTTCAGCAATTTCTGATGAGCAAGAAATAAAACAAAATCTTATTGCCCAACTCACCGCACCTGTTAAATGGACACAATCTGTTCAGCAGATGATTGCAGATGGTGCACAACATTTTACCGAAGTTGGCCCAGGCAAAGTTTTACAAGGTCTTGTTAGGAAAATCAATAGAGAAGTTGAGACTGCATCTGCCGTTTTTGAAACTAACGCTTAATCTAAAATTGGTTTGAAAAGAAATCTGTTTATAGCAGTACTTATTATTGCGAATATAGCCGTAGATCAAATTACCAAGGTCATTGTAAGAACCTCAATGATCAAGGGACATCAAGGGAAAATTGATGTTGTTAAAGATTATTTTCAGTTGATCTGGGTTGAAAATGAGGGTGCTTTTTTAGGATTGGGTAGCGATATGAATCCAACCTTAAGACTCCTATTTTTATTGATACTACCAACAATTGTTTTAGGATATGTTATTTATTACATCATAAAAACAAAAGAATTGGACAAGCTTAGTCTCATAGCGTTTTGCTGTATTATTGGTGGTGGCATTGCCAATGTTTTTGATAGAATTGTATTTGGCGAGGTTACTGACTTTTTCTACATCAATTTAGGTGGTATATTTAAAACTGGCATCTTTAATATGGCCGATCTTTCCGTTACATCGGGAATGATTATGCTATTGTTCAGCAGTTTTTTTGGAAAGAAGAAAACCCAAGCTTAATATTTTCGACTTTTAAAAATTAAGAACGAGAGTTTAGACTCTGCTCCCATTTCCAAGCAGATAATATGGCGTCATCTAAAGTTGACTTAGCTTTCCAACCTAATATTTTATTGGCTTTTTCTGTATCTGCATAAGCTTGAGAGACATCGCCTTTTCGCCTATCTGCAATTTTATAGTTTAACGATGTGTTAGACACACGCTCAAAAGACGCCATGACTTCCATAACGGAACTTCCTTTTCCAGTTCCTAAATTAAAAACCTCGTAGTTCTTGCCTTTCATGTTATCTACCAATCTCTGCAAACTAATAACATGTGCTTTTGCAATATCAACAACATGAATATAGTCTCTAATACAAGTGCCGTCTGATGTTGGATAGTCATTTCCAAAAACAGCCAATTCATCTCTAATACCAATAGCTGTTTGGGTGATATATGGAACTAAATTCTGCGGAATGCCCATTGGTAATTCTCCAATTTGAGCTGTTGGGTGTGCACCAATAGGATTAAAATACCGCAATGATATGACATTAAAATTTTCATCAATTTTACAGATATCAGATAATAAAGCTTCGCCTATTTGCTTTGTATTACCATAAGGAGATGCCGCAGGCTTTATAGGTGCATTTTCTTTAATTGGCATTTGGTCAGCTTCACCATAAACAGTACATGACGAACTAAAAATAAAATTATTGGTTTTCAAATTCTTGTAAGCCTTAAGTAAGTGGATCAAACCATTTACGTTATTTTCATAATAATAGAGTGGTTTTAGTACACTTTCGCCAACGGCTTTACTCGCGGCAAAATGAATAACCCCAGCAATTTCTTTATGCTCTAAAAAGAATGCTTCAATGGCATTTTTATCTTTTAAATCAAGTTGTTTAAATTGGGGTTTTTTACCAGTGATTTTTTCAATACCGTCTAAAACTTCAATTCTTGAATTTGACAAATTATCAATTATAACGACTTCAAATCCTTCATTTTGAAGCTCAACTACGGTATGAGAACCAATATAACCGAGACCACCAGTAACTAAAATCTTCATTCTTTTAGTGGTTGTCTATAAAATCTAAAACTGTTGATGTTATAAATGCTATTTGCTCATCATCCAATTCTGTATGCATTGGCAATGAAATTACCGACTGAACCAAATCATTTGTGACCTTAAAATCGTCTTCAATATAGCGTTCGTCTTGGTAAGCCTTCTGCTTATGAAGCGGTATTGGATAATATACACCGCAAGGAATATTGTTTTCATTTAAATGTGCTACTAAAGCATCTCTATCAACGCCTTTCAATTTTAAAGTGTATTGGTGAAACACATGGCAGTCACATGTATTACATATACCATCACAGTTTGCCAAACCAGATGGAGTTGTGATTTTTGGATGTCCTGAAAAGGCTTTGTTATATTTTCTGGCCGCATTTCGTCTTGCTTCATTATAGTCATCAAGATGTGGCAACTTGGCATCCAAAACGGCAGCTTGTATAGAGTCTAACCTAGAATTAACGCCTACAACATCATGATGGTAACGCTTGTACATGCCATGGTTTACGATACCTCTAATAGTGTGTGCCAAATCATCATCATTAGTGAAAATGGCACCACCATCGCCGTAACATCCTAAGTTTTTAGAAGGAAAAAAAGATGTAGAAGCTACATGACCAATTACACCTGTTTTGGTTTTTGAACCATCGCTATGGGTATAATCTGCACCAATGCCTTGAGCATTATCTTCAATGACATAAAGATTGTGCGCTTCCGCCAATTCCATAATGGCGTCCATATTTGCGGCCAAACCAAACAAATGTACAGGCACTATCGCTTTTGTTTTTGGGGTTATGGCATTTTTAATGGCATCAACATCAATATTAAATGTTACTGGGTCAACATCAACCAAAACAGGAGTTAACTGAAGCAAGGCAATAACTTCTACAGTAGCCGCAAAAGTAAAATCGGCAGTAATAACTTCATCACCAGGTTTAAGTCCAAGTCCCATCATGGCTATCTGCAATGCATCGGTACCATTGGCACATGGAATTACATTTTTAACACCAAGATAGTCTTCAAGGTTTTTTTGAAACTGGTGTACT
The DNA here is from genome assembly GCA_964434705.1 of uncultured Flavobacteriaceae bacterium. GTDB lineage: Bacteria > Bacteroidota > Bacteroidia > Flavobacteriales > Flavobacteriaceae > Winogradskyella. Next base: position 23,520 of record CAYSVY010000015.1, on the reverse strand, counting down.
TTAGGTCCATTAATAAACGCCGCACTGTTTAAAATCTCCTCAATTGAAGGATCTACGACCTCTTTTATTTTTGCATATTGACTCTGAAGGTCAACCATTTGAATTTTTTTCATTCTAATATTGAATTATTATAACTAACATTGAAATTAGCCAGTAACGAAAGTACAAAATTGTAGTGGCTGTGGCAACGCCATTTATTGAAAGAAATGTATTTTAGCACAAATCTTTGTTTTGGGAATACTTTATTCTATAGGAATTTTTACTGCCAAACTTATTGTGCATTTGCTCTCATTTTTTAATACCAAACTAAGTTTGGGTGTTAAGGGCAGAAAAGAAACCTTCACAATACTAAAACAAAACATTTCTAAACATGAAAAAACCATTTGGATGCATTGCGCGTCCTTAGGAGAATACGAACAAGTATTTCCCGTTTTGACTACCTTAAGAAAAGATTTTCCAGATCATAAAATTGTGGTTTCTTTTTTCTCGCCTTCTGGTTATGAGATCAAAAAAAACGCAAAAGATATTGACGTTGCCGTTTATCTACCTTGGGATTTAAAGAAAAACGCCGTTCAATTTTTAGAAAGTGTTAATCCAGAGCTTATTCTTTTTGTAAAGAATGAAGTTTGGCCAAATTTCATGGGAGAAATAAAGAAAAGACAAATTCCTTCATTACTTATTTCAGCATCTTTTAGAGAGAATCAATCTTTTTTTAAGTGGTATGGTGGTTTAATGCGCAAATCGCTTTTCACTTTCAAACACATTTTCACTCAAGATGAAGCTTCCAAACAATTGCTAAATGGTATAAACTATAATAGCGCTACTGTGTCTGGAGACACCAGGTTTGACCGTGTCAATAATCAACTAAAACTAAATAATACAATAGAATTTCTAGAAAGATTTACTAACGGTAAAACCACAATTGTATTTGGCAGTTCTTGGCCTGCAGATGATGCGCTGTTTATTCCCTTTATTAATAATTATTCTGACACCAATGTTAAGTTTATTATTGCGCCGCACAAGATAAGCACACAATATACAGAAGCGTTACGGTCAAAAATCCAAAAAAAAGTTGTCAGTTTTAGTGATATGAAAAACCAACAACTCCAAGATTACGATGTATTTATTTTAGATACAATAGGTTATTTAAGCAGTGCCTATAGTTATGCCAATATTGCTTACGTTGGCGGTGCGGCTGGGCATACCGGTTTACACAACATTTTAGAACCTGCCGTATTTGGAATACCAATAGTCATAGGAAAGAATTACCATAAATTCCCTGAGGCCGAAATACTTATCGAAAAAAAGGGTGTTTTAGCCGTGACCAATGCTCAAGAATTGGGTCAAACACTAAAAGTATTTTTGGATAACCCTGAAAAAATAAAACAAACAGGTCAGAAAAATTTTGACTTTATAAAAAATAATACGGGTGCTGTAATCCAAATTATGGATTATATTCGTACAAACAATCTAATAACAAACAATTAACTTAAAACTATTACAATGAAAAAAATCGTATCAAGTTTAGCACTTATAGCTGTTTTAGGATTATCCTTCACATCTTGTAAAGAAGCTAAGGAAAATGGAGATGCAGCTGCTGACAAAGTTGAAGAAGCTGTAAACGAAACTGCTGAAGCGGTAAAAAACAGTGAAGCTGTTGCCGATGCAAAGAAGGTTATGGCAGATGCTAAAACTACTGCCGAAAATATGGTAGCTAAAGCAGAAGAAGCTGTGAAAGATGCAGAAGAAGCTGTGAAAAATGCTACTGGTGAAGCCAAGGCTAAAGCAGAAAAAGCTCTAGAAGATGCAAAAGCGCAATTACAGGCTGCTAAAGATAAGGCGAGCAAAGTTGTTGACAATGCAAAAGAAAGTGTTAACGATGCTGTTGATGGCGCAAAAGAAAGTGCAGATAAGGCAATGGAAGATGCTAAAGATGCAAAAAACAATGCTATTGATAAAGCAGCAAATAAACTAAAAGGAAACTAATTTCCTTAAACCCTACAAAAAATAAAGCCTGAGATTAGTCTCAGGCTTTATTTTTTGTGGTATCATTTAATACAAGGTTACTATTTACAACTACTGTTTCAATAATACTTTGGTCTTTGTCCTTTAACCCTTTAAGTAACAACTTTGCGGCAGTTTCACCAATTTTGGAGGCCTTTTGATCAATGACTGAAATATTAGGGCTTGATACTAAAGCTGTATCAGCATATCCAAAACTAATTAAGGACACATCTTCGGGCACGGTCTTTCCTAATAGCTTAATCTTATTTAAAGCCATTATACCACTTATATGGTCTATCGATACAATAGCATCAGTTTTAGGGTTGTTTTTTAAATAACTGTAAATAGTACCTCTAGGATTGTCAATTCGTCCTAATTTCAGTATTTGCATATCCAAGCCAGCTTGTTCAATAGCTTTAGTGTAACCATCAATTCTATATTTTCCAACACTCAACTCTTCTATATTGCTAATAAGAAGAATATTTTTCCGTTGCTCTTTTTGAATTAGATAGTTTGTAGCCTCATAAACGGATTGAAAATCATCCACAACCACTTTACTACAATTAATTTCAGCTAAAACGCGGTCAAACATAACCATCGGTTTTAACTTATTTATATCTTGAAGATGTGAATACTCATCTTGTAATTGTGTTTCTCTTGCCGTGGCCATAATAAAACCATCAACACTTCCGCTAGCAAGTACTTCCAAGCTTCGCTGTTCCTTTTCAAAACTCTCGTGAGAAATAGATACAATAATATCATAATCAGCCTTTGCCAGAGTAGTTTCAATAGCATGCAAAACTTCAGCAAAAAAAGGGTTCATAACACTTGGAACAATAATACCGATTACTTTTGTTTGGTTTGATTTGAGCTGTTGGGCAATTCGGTTTGGTTTGTAGTTGAGTTCTTTCGCCAGTTCCAAAACCCGTTTTTTAGTTGATTCCCCAATTTCACTGCTATCGCTTAATGCCTTTGAAACTGTTGATACTGAAACGTTCAATAATTTGGCGAGTTCTTTTAGGGTTACCATGACTTGTAATGATTAATCTATTTTTAAGTAAAGTTAAACTAAAAAGCCACATTTTTCAATGTGGCTTTTTAAATAATAAAATTATTGATATTACTATTCTTTAATTAGTCTTATTGTTTTAAATGCTTCTCCAGAATATACTTTTGCTAAGTACAACCCAGTTCTTAATTGGGAGGCATCAATAGTAGCTTCTTGGCTGTTAGGAGATAGAGACTGTACTTTTTTCCCTAATATATCATAAACTTCAATGGCATCTATAGTTGATAAAGATGCTTCAATAGTCCAAACGTTTTTAGTTGGGTTTGGATATACTGTAAAAGTATTGATATCAAAATCATCATTAGAAAGTATTGTATTTTGATGAAAATATAAATTATCTATGAACATGGGCGAAACCGTTGATGGATTAGGACCGCCCGCAAAAACTACCTGAATTTGGCCTACATTAGAAATATCAGTATTTGCACCGTTAAAGGACGCAATAGTAACATCTACCTCTGTCCACGCACCAGTTGTTCTAGTTGTAGGAGCAGTAAATATCTCGTTATAGATGACATTAGCCTCAAAAGCGCCACTAGTAGGGTTAAACGTTTGTAAAATAATTTGAAGCTGCTCACCACCTGTTATTGCTCCACTTAAATAGTAATCAAAATGAAGGTGCGTAAATGTAGATAAATCAATACCATTGGCAATACCAACGTTATATTGGTAGCCTCCTCCTGGATTTGATTCAAACTGAATTGCTGTGTCACCACCTAAATCCACATCTTGTATTGTAGCTCCAGCAAAAGTTGCTACACCATTATTTGAAACATTTGTATAGGCATCACTAAAGATAGAAACTACTGAACTTGATTCTCTAGCTGGTGGTGTTGGTGCACTTGGAGGTAGTGCTGCTGCCTCTGTGAAATTCACCGTATACATTTGCATTGCCGTTCCGTTAGGAGCAGTAACATTTAATGTAGCTGTACCGGGAACAGATGAAGCTTGTGTAACATTTACACTAGAAGAGCCATTTCCTGCTTGGGTTGCTGTTCCAGCTACTGTAGGAGCCGATGAAGTTCCATTTGGTAATTCTACGTTGTATGTTGTTGTATTTGGCGAAAAACCAGTGACTGTTGTACCTCCAACAGTTAAGTCAGACAAAGTAGCATCCATACTTGGGTCAACCATTGGTACTACTTGTACAAAATCATCGATGAGGTATGTGCCTCCAACTGCAATATCTGAGCATCCTCCACCTTCACAAGCTGGATCATAGTCTGGTTGAATAACAATTTCTCTGTATTGCTCCGTACCATTTACTACACCAGAAAAATCAATCGTATATTCAATCCATTGATTTGCTGTCATAACAGTAAAATCATAGTTGTAAGCAGTGTTTGCAACGGCATCTAAATCTGTTTGCAGACGAATTCTGAAAGGTACATTTGCTTTTGTAGAATAAATTTTCACTGTAAATTGATCTCCATCTGCCATAGATACGAAAGGCGTTCCTGCCGCAGCTTGGAATCCACATCCTGAAAACCATGCAGCTCCTGAGGGTTTTGTAATTTCTAAAACCCTGCTTGACATATTGTCTGCGTTCATTTGACTGTTAGCAACATTTGCTGCACCTACACCATTAAATGTAAATTGAACAGTTGTCGTCCCATCTTCAAAATCTAGGTTTACTTGTCCAAAAGTGACAAATGATAATAGTAATAGAATTAAAAAGGTAATTTTTTTCATAATTATAATTTTGGTATTAATTTACTTTTTCGTAAAAATAGCTATTTGTCACTGAGAAATGGGCAAAACACACCTATACAAAAACTATACATTTTACTGTTTTGTGTTAAAATTTTAAATTTTCATGTTTGTCCCATAAACCCCAATAGGCTCCAACTTCTCCTTCTGGACCAACTTTCCATGATTCGTCAAATGATGAAAAGTAATAGATTGGTATATCGTTTTCCTTTGTCCACCGCATAGCGTCAATAAAATATTTCATTGCTGCTTCTGGACCCGCAACTGCACCTTTGAGGCTTCCGCCCTGACTTGGCCATCCTGTTTCTGTTACAATTATGGGCTTGCCTTGTGCCGCATCTACTACTTGCCCATACATGGCTTGCATGTGACCAAGCGCATATTCTATTGGACAACCTTCCCAATATGGATATAAATTAGCCAATATCACATCTGATGTTTCTACTAATATTGGGTGACGCGAAAACTCATAATAGGCATCTACATAACCAACAGGAATATTCAAACCCGATAATGCTTCTTTAACTCGGTTAATGTAAGCTACCAATTGCTCTAAGCTAAGATCATTTCGGTATAAAACCTCGTTACCAACGGCAGCGACATCTACATAACCCTCTTTTGCTAATTTTATTAATGCTTCTATTTCTTTTTCATTATCGTCCATATCATCTCCGAGCCAAGCACCTACAAGCGTATTGATGTCATGTTTTTTGGCCATCATTGGCACGTACTCATTTCCTTCGATACATGAAAAGGATCGTATGGCTCCAGCATAGGGCTTTAAGATTTTAACACGGCGTTCTACTTGGGCCATACTAATATCGTCCCCTGGGTTTTGACCATCTTCGTACATACTAAAGCATATACCGTGCATACCTTCCTTTAAAGTTTTGTGCCATAAGGCTTTTAAATCTTCAAATGTATATTTTGATAGATCAATACCTTGGGTATTGGTTTGGCTATATCCGTCTTTTTTAAAATAGTATCCTTCTCTGAATGACATTTTTTGGTTTGTTTATTTTATTTAAAGTTCTCCTCTTCTTTCGATTAATTCTTCTTTAATTTCTCTTGCTCTCTCCTCAGTAAGCTTATAGTTCCACATTACCCAAACAGCTAAAGCCGCAGTTGCAGATGGAACTAAAATATCCGCTATTCGTAAATTATTCATTGTTTCAATAGACTGCTCCGTGACATTCGGATCAAAGCCTACAATACTTAAAATCACACCTCCTAAAACAAGAGCAATAGATTGCCCTATTTTTACCATCAACCAATAAATAGCCCCAAAAGTACCTTCCTTTCTTGGCATACCATTTTCAAGCTCGTCTAAGTCACAAACATCAGCAGTCATACTCATCATTAAAGTAAACAATCCACCCATACCAAAAGCAAACAAAGGAATAGGAAGAAATATTAACCAAGGAATTTCACTTCCGGGCTCTATAGTAAACCAACTCATTCCAATATCATTTAAAAAAGGATTTATAGATTCGAATATTGTACCGACACCGTTTGTTAAGCTTTGACCAAATGATGTTTGGTTGAATTGTGCATTGAGTTCTTTATCAAAACCCCACCATTTTAGTATATATCCAATAATAGACAAAATTGTAGAGATTATAAATGCATTTCTTTTACCGAATTTATTTGCCATTCTTGAAATAATAGGAATAACAATAAAAGCAGTAATTATTGCATTTATAGTATTGAACCATGCTGGCCAGGTACCCGCTATTTCATAACTACCATTATACATGTAAAAGACTATGATAAATACGCCGAATGCAGCTACTAATTGAAAACCGTTAAATACTAAAAAGGTCGCGCCACATAATTTCATAAAAGGTTTATTCTTTGACACTTGCAAAATACCTTTCCACAATTCTTTCATATTTGAAGCTAGAGATTTAAAATTAATCTCTTGTCTGTTTTCCATGTTTGAAGCGTCAATTCCCTTACAAAATAATGCTGGTAAAATTCCAAAAACAACACACATTACACCAACTATTAGAGCCATTGTCCTTACTCCTTCTGTTTGAGTATTAAAAGTCTCTGTATCAGGAATAATTACGTAAAGCCATGGTACAATCATCCACGCTATTTGCCCCATGGTGTTTGAGAAGGCCATTAGCCGTGTACGTTCGTTGTAATCTGATGTCATTTCATAGCCCAGTCCAACTAATGGTGTTGCAAACATTGTATTTCCAATTAAAAACAATAGCTGAAGTACCATAACATGCCATATGATGTATGTTTGGGAAGCATTATCATCCAATTGCCACATTAAGAAAAACAATAATCCACTGATTATAGCACCAACAAAAATATACGGTCTTCTCCTACCCCATTTAGATTTAGTATTATCGGATATAAAACCCATAATCGGATCCGTAATTGAATCAAAAATCCTTGGCAAACCACCTAATAAACCAGCCCATAGAGGATCTACGCCCCAAGCTGTTAATAGAAAAAATTGAATAAAAACACCAAGTGTGCCAGGTAGAATATTTAAAATGAAATGTCCGGCGCCAAAAGCTGCTTTTTGACCCATTGGCACAGTGTTCCTAGATGCGGTTTCTTGAGACATATTCTTATTTTTTAGTTAGTTGGTATTAAGATTGTTTGTAACGTTTGACCGTCAATTGTCATATTTTCGCTTAAGCTGTTATGTTCTAAGCTAAAAGATTGGGTATCATTACCTTCATTAAAAACAACAACCGCAATGGTACCATCTGGATTTTGCGCCGCTGTAATCTGCAGGTCTTTATTGGAATTTTCTAATGCTATAACCTCTGCACCTGGTCGAATGAACTTGCTAAAGTGAGCCATAACGTAATATAAAGGTGTAAAATATACCTCATCCGCATCTGGGTCAACAATTACTGGAGCGGCACACCAATTTTTGAACCAATTTGGGCCACCTTGCCTGTCTAAAACCATATTCCAATCTACCCAACCGTCTACCCAATTATTAAGGCAACCTATGATATCTCTGGCATATCGGTTAACAGGTGCATATTTTGGATGAAGATATTTCTTTTCTTCTTCTCGCCAGTCGTAACCCCAATCTGTCGCTTCTTTGCTCCAATACCAAATATCATCTTTCCATTTTGGAACTTCTGAGTCAATACAGCCTTCGGTTTCAATCAAATATTTGTCTGGTGCTTTTTGGTGTGCGTATTGCAAAGCTTCTGGATACACTTCATACGTACTATCGTACCAATGTATTGCAGTACCATCAAAATATTTTGAACTTTCTGCTGTGGCATACATAACGTCTACCCATTCTTTTAGTCCATCGCGGTTTTGGTCATAGCCTAAAATAATTTTGTCTCCATAACCGTCTGCTTCAAGCTTTGGCCCCAAATGGTTCATTACAAAATCCGTCATTTCTTCTGGTGTAAAGTGCATACTTTCCCAATTATTCCCATTTCCATGAGGTTCATTTTCTACAGTAAAACCCCAAATAGGAATGCCTTGTTCATTGTAAGCTTTTACATATTTTGAAAAAAACAATGCCCAAGTATCGTAATATTTTGGAAGCAATTTTCCGCCAACCCAGTCATTATTATCTTTCATCCAAGGTGAAGCCGTCCATGGCGATGCAAATAGTTTGAAGCCATCTTCAGAAATAGCCATGGCATCTTTGATCATGGGAATAAGATCATCCATATCTTCCTCAATAGTGAAATGTTGGAGTTCCATATCATCCTTTACAGGAGAATATGAATATTGACTTAGTGAAAAATCACATGAATTCATGTGTGTACGCGTCAGTGAATAATTGGCGCCTTCCTTTGAAAAATAAGCTTTTAGTATTTTATCACGATTTTTTTTGCTTAACTTATTCAGCAAATACGCGGATGACTCCGTAAATGCGCCACCGAAACCTGTAATGGTCTGTAATTTTTTTTCTGGAAAAAGCTTTACAGATGCCATTGAATCTTGAGTTGCAACAAATTTGCTTTCAACCTTTTTTAAATTGTTACCACTTGCTGAAGTTTCATAGATTTCTAATTGCAGTTTTTCCAATGATTCTTGCTTTTTACAACTTGTTGCCAAAACAAATATTGTGCTTAAAAAAAATACTTTAATCTTCATTATTTATCTGTTTTGTTACTGTTAGGTTATAATTGTTGAATTAATGTGTTGCTAAAATTTCACTTTTATAAGGTGGCACTAAAACAGATTTCATTAGTTCAGGTTTATTACCTTGATAAGTTTTTGTAATTGTATTGCCATCTCTTGTTAACCCATCAAAAACACCTTGGTCTACTAAATCCCAAATTGGGTATTTTGCTTTTCCTTCAACTGTAAACAACCCAAAGTGATTTTCAGATCCCAAAGAATTTGCGGCATCTTTCCAAGGTTCATTGAAGGCTTCAAAATAAAAACACGAAATACCTGCTTTATTGGTCCAGTCGCGCATAAGCTTGTGGAACATGCCTTGCTTGTATTCGTCCGTAGCTCTTGAGCCTGTTGGTCCGTAATGTCCGTTGGAAACACTTGCCCAACCTGTTTCGCCAATGTGTACAGGTTTATTTATACCAAGGCTCTTCATGTAATTGGTAACGCTATCGAACTGTCTTTGCGAAAATTTAATAGAACGCTCCATGGCCATTTCAATCTTAGTGGTATCAGGTACGTCTACATGGGCTTCGGGAACACCCCAAAACTCAGGGTTGTAGTGTGTATTATGGTAAGGATAGGTATGCATTGAAATATAATCTACCGCTTCAATCAACCTGTTTAAATCCTCAACGTGGTATTCCTTACTGCCACCACCCCAAGAGGAAAAATCGTCCGAACTGGTAATCCATAAATCTTTTGGCAATTTATTATTGGCTTTTAGCTCTTGAAGATGGTTAACCCATTTTAAAATAACGCCTGGTTGCACGTAATAACTTGTTGCCCACTTCACCATTGCTTCGTTGCCAACGGCTAGTATTTTTACGATGTCTGGATAGGCATTGGCCAAATCTACCGCTCTTTTTATTTCGCCTGCATTGTTTGGACTTTCCACATTATGATCTGGTGCTTTATCTGTCCATGCATTTAAACAATCTATCCAAGCTCCGAGCATAACGTACATCTCAAATTCTTGATTTTCCTTTTTCAACTGTGTAATAGCCTTTAAAATGTTAGACGCTTGTGGCAGTTGTACGTTGTAGGTTCTAATTATTTTTACTCCCATGGCCGAGAGTATTTTTAGATCATCCTTTAGTTGGGGAATTGTAGGCTGGCTATCTCTTGTGGTCATTCTATAGCCCCCATAAGACATTGCCAAATAGTCTGGGTTTCCAAGTATTTCTTTAGCAGTCACGTTTTTTTGCGTTTGCATTTCTTTTTCAGCTTTAGTTGTTTTATTACAAGATACGACCATGATTGACATCATCAATACTGTATAAAATATAGTTCTCTTTAATGTCATGATAGATTTATTTTAATGTTCTTGTACTTACTTTAACTTCAATTTTATTGATATGGCCTGATCGTTTAAATACCGATGCACTTTGTTCTGCATCCAAATTGAGTTCTTCTAATGTTTCCGTAGAGCCATCTTTATTGGTGATGACGATGTGCTCTTTTTCATCAATAGAATAAACCACTGGCACTTGACAGATTGTAAACGCTAATGATTTAGGGCTAACTTCTATACTTTCGGTATCGCCATTTAGATTTACATAGTTAAACGATGATTCTTCTTGTAAAAATTCATCTTCGCGAAGCATACATGGATAGAACATTAATGTACCGTCTTTTACAAAAACACCTAGCTCTCCGAAACGGCTTAAAATATCTTCTTTCACTTGCCCTGTCATTCCTGGTTGTTGCGCACCTTTTCCAAACGGTGTGTGCGAGTAAGGATCTGTTGGAAATGCACCGTACAATTCTGGTGACTTGTGCACGCCAATGCCTTCGTTTATTTCATAGTAGTGTTCTAATAGCCTGCCTATTACTTCTTTGCTTTCGTTATTATGAATAGCTTGTAAGCAACACTCTTGAACTGCTAGCAATAATTTTGAAACCATGTGCCAGTAAATGGAGCCCAAGCCTTCATAACCATAAAACGTACCTGATCTACCTGTAAATGCTTTGTGGTTGAAAACATCTTCAAATATGTTGAGTGCTAATTGCTTTTCTGCTGTAATCAAATCACCATATTTAGTGTTTACCAGCTTGTTCAGTGCTTCCTTTAAATCTTCAGCATTTTTAAAGTTGCCATTGAAATGGTAATTGCCATTGATATCCTTTTCAACAATAGTTTTATTGCCGTCTTCTACCAACTGTGTCAATAATTTAGAATTATTTATTGCTGAAGAAGGTATATTATTACGCTCTATAAAACCTTTTAATTCTTTATTAGGATATAGCAAGTAACTGTATTGATCTGGACGAAACAACCTACTGTTTTTCATGCCATCCAGAGCTTCCAATGCTTCTTGTGATGTCAAATACTTTGAGCTCAAAGCGGCAACTTGACCTTCAAGCATTTCATCTAAGTAAGAAATTGATATGCCATTATCATTAACGGTCATTAAATTATAAGCATGAAACATACTGTCATCACGCTTATTGGCAGTGATGGAATGCTCAAGATATTGCAAGGCAAGACTAACAAATTCTTTAATCCCAGTTAGAGAAACCGTATCTTTTTTACCTTTAAACTTTTGGTCATAAATGCGCAAGCGGTAAACACTTCCGGCTTCTCCCAAACCATCCAAAACCTCTTTTCTATTATGGTCTGCAAAATGACCAGCCAAAAGGTACTGGTGTTTTTCCAACGTTTTATAAACAGCATCAAAGAACGTTTTCAGTTCTGTTGAAATTTCTACTGAATCTGTCTTGGAATTTGATAAAACACCATCAAAAAACTTTAAAAACCTGCGCAGGTAATACAATGTCACCATTGATACGCCATTACCAACAAGTGCGTTGTTGGCATCGTTCCACTCAGGTCTTTGGGTATTCATCCAAATGCCACCTTCGGGAATGAAATTTGATATTTTGGCCAATGTGGTTGCCAATATTTTTTCAATAAAGTTGACTTTTATAATGAATCTGTTTTCATCTCTCAACAAGGCACCATCTGCACCAAGTTCTTCGCGCTGTTGCCCTATTTTATAATCAAGTTCATCATCAAACTCAATAGTATCCTTTGGGTTTTTTAAAATATCCTGATATGATTTTATTCTGTATGGTACATTGGCATAAACAAATACGTCTTTATTAAAAAGGCTTTCTAATCTTGAAGGTTTTAACTCCTCAAAAAATTCCAGAAATTTAAGTAGATAAATTATTTGGTGGTCGCCCCAATAACCAATGTATGACCATGGATCTTCAGGGTCGCTTTCTTCCCAATCAAAACCATCTTTTGTAACACGATACGGATTGTAACCATCAAAGGTTGTGGCATTTAAAAACTTGTGTATCATGCTTTCAATAAACTCTGGAAAAGATAGTGCTAAGGCTTCCCAATTCTGAAAAATATCGCGCCAGTTACCTTCGTAATCCAATACTTTCTCACCTGTTTCCTCGTCTCTAGTATTTATTGAAAACTTGTTCCATGGACGACTTGGATCTCCATGACGTCGACTAAACTTCAACGGCATATACTCATAGCATAAACGCTTAAAGTTTTTGTTATCACTTTTATCTGCTAGTTTTCTTAAATGATCTAGAGAAAATGTATTAGGCAATGCTTCAATAATAGATGCTTCAGTTACATTTACTTTTTTATTGGCTTTGGCTATATAATTTTGAAAATCCCACTTTTCAATATTGTAGTTGTCGTCAAAAATACCACCACGCATAATATTAAAAAGCGTATTTGAAAAATGACGCGTATCTCTCTGGTTATCTTGTGTTAGCTGTAAAGCATCTGATGATGCATTGAGTTTAATAAGCTTCTGTGTCCCTAATTCGACATTATTTACCAGATCATTCCTTAAACCACTGTCATTTTTAATTCTGTCAATAAGTATGGCAACCGCAGAATGGTTTTGATTGACATTGAGGACAAAAAGCCAGTCTGATTTTTCTCCAGCACCAAGCGTCATTTTACTATTGACAAAATAAGCGCCTTTTTCAGCTTTGATGTCCGATTCATTTTGCAAATCTCCACCATTGCGAAACTTATCTAATTGCAATGAAGACAATAAATATTTTGGATCTTCCAATCCCAGAGACCATGCTACATTAGCCTTTAAAGCTTCACTGGGTTCTGCCTTGTCTACAATTATGGCACTTAACGCAAAAATACCCAGACCTGAAGAATTATCAAGTTCGGTGCGTTTGTAGGCATCTACAAGGTTACTACTTGCATTTTGCAAATCACTTCCTACGCCATAGGGCAAAATGTTTTGCAGTCCATCCAATACATTCACAGTAACTCCTTGTGAACTTTTATTGACAAGTGTACTTGTTTTAACAAAACCAAATTTATCACTTGAACTCCATTGGTATCTAAACGTAAGCTCAAGATCATGGTTTACTTCCTCGAAAACAACTTTGTTTCCATAACTGTTTTTGTACAGATTGTTAGTTGTGGAGTACTTTCCTTGGTTTCGGATAGAGAATGGTTCCCATATGTGGTTTTCTCCATTTTTCTGAACTTGAAATATAGATTTACTTCCCGTTATTTCTGATGACTCCGTAATTTTATCGTCCGTGTAATATGGAAATAGGGCGAATTCTGAGTTTTTTCGACCTGCGGTTAAGCCACCATTGCTTGCTATAAACAACCAGTGATTGGAATCGCTGACAATACTCATAAAAAAAGGACGCATTTGGTCACTATTAGATATTTTAAAGTATTGCTCGTTATTGATACTGACCTTAGTCAATGCAATGGTATTATCTTTATTTATTGTTGCTGTTTTGGTTGCCATTATGATGCTATTAAGTAGGGCTAATAGTATGGTTTGTAGCTGAAATTACGGCTCTAAAAAAGTTTAAAGCCGTAATAAAATATTAATAAGTACTGTTTTGTTATTGCTGAATGATATCGTCAAAATAGTAAACATCACCATCACATTCGGCATTTCTTTCAAAGTATATAATCATACTTTTAAACGTACCTGTTACTCCTGTAAAGTCAAAAGTAAGTTCTTCCCATTGTCCCACTTGTGATATGGTTGCAACCCTATCAAATGCAGGTGCGAAGTTTGGAAATGGTAATCTCTCAATTCTCAAAGTAACGTCCGTAACTTGGGTTTCCGCTAATACTTTCATAGTAAAGATTTTACTCGTATTAGGATCGTTAAAATCCATGGCCGTTTCAAGTTCTGTGCCTAAACCCGCAAATGTGAAACACCCTGGAGTTTTTTCGAATCTTTGCACGTTACAACTAGGGTTTACTGCGTCTTCAACAGGGTTTGTTACAATAAAACCAGCTGTATTCCCAAAGGCATCGAAAGTTGTGGATTCATCTGCGGTTAAAAATGTCCAGTTTAAATTACCGTTAGCCGGATCAATATTTTCGGTAGTTTCACAATCAATAGTAAACGTTTCTTCAAAAGTATCTGAGTTTCCATCATCATCAAAAGCCGTTAAAACAACAGTAAATGTTCCGTTGTCAAATACTACTTCAGGATCAATAGCTTGAGATGAAGTTCCGTTACCAAAATCCCAAGAATAGCTTGTTGCGTCGTTAGATGCATTAATGAAAGAAATAGTCCTAGCCGAAATTTCGGCAATAAATCTTGCATCTAATTCTCGTGGTGGTTCTTCAGCTTCATTTACACACGATGATGTTAAAATTGCTAATACAAGAATGGCATATAACCCTATTTTATTATTTAATAATTTCATGCTGTTTGTTTTTTTAGTTATAAACTCTGACATAGTCTACGAACATTCGTTGTGGAAACTCTGTTTCGGCGTTAGGTGGTCCGGGAAGGTTTCCTCCAACTGCTATATTTATGATGATATAGAATGGTCGGTTGAATACCCATTCGCCTGCGTTTCCTAAATCACTGTTAGATATAGAATCTTCTGCATCCTCAGCTATGGAATCTGGTGTTATTTGCTGATACAAGTCTCCATCTACATAATAATTTATAAAATCTGGACCCCATTCAATACCAAACACATGAAAATCGGTATCAAAACGGCCACCTTCTAATTCATAATCCTTTCCAACAGAATCACCTGCATTATAACCTGGCCCATGCACAGAACCGAAAATTACTGTTGGCTCATCGCCTAGGTATTCCATAATGTCAATTTCGCCACATTGTGGCCATGGATTAACATCACAATCGTTGCCCAATAACCAAAAAGCCGGCCAAAGACCTTTTCCTCTTGGCAGTCTCATGCGTGCTTCAAAACGTCCATATTGTTGCTCAAATAAATTTTGTGTGGTAAGCCTAGCCGATGTATAGCTCGCTCCTTCAAATTGTTCTTCTCTGGCAGTAATGACCAACATGCCATTTTCTACAGTAACGTTTTCCGGTCTGCTGGTATAATATTGCAGTTCATTATTTCCCCAACCTGGTATACCTTGATCGGTTCCATCGCCATTATCATAACCCCATAATCTTGGATTAGGCACACCATCAACATCAAACTCGTCTTGCATTACAATATTGTTAAGCGTGGTGACTTGCTGGGTTTCATCAGTTTCACATCCCATTAAAAAGAACGACAAAAACAGTGCAAAACCCATGAATTTAAGTCCGTTATTATATTTCATTATTTTCATAATATTTCTTATTAATTTTTTGATTTTATTCGTTGTAGAAATAAACATTATCTACCCAAACATTTGATACTGTTCCATCTGAAATAAAGAACAATTGGCCAAGATTAGCAAGATCGACGTTACCTGCAAAACTTGAAAGTGGAATATCCAAGGTTGCCCATCCGTCAGAATTTACAGTTGTTAGTGCGGTAGCGTTTAATGTGAATGCAGAACTACCCACAGCACCTACACCAGTTCCACTTTCTAAGGATAGTCTAATAAAATCTCCCGGATCAACACTCTCCTGTACATTAAGATCCAAATGTAAATGGGTTGCAGAACTTACATCAATCAATGGTACAGTTTCATACATGCCGATACTCACGAAGTTTAATTGTGTATAATTGATAATATTATCTAATGTGCCATCTGAAAATGGTGCTTGAATATCTACATTGTTAGGGTCTGAACCAGCGCCACCTTGAGTGGTTTGGTATGGTAAGAAAAACCCATTGTAATGCCTAACTTGAACGTTAGCGTAAGCATCACTGAATAAAGACACAACATTTGATGCTGGTCTCATTGGGACAGGAGCATGAGGAAATTCACCGTTTGAAGACAGCTCTAAAGAGCCTTCAGCTTGAACATTATCAAGTGTTGCGGTAACAATTGTTGTCCCTGAGTCTCCGACCACGTCAACTACTCCATTTTCATCAACTGTTGCAACATTTATATCTGATGACGTAAAGTTAAAATATGCTGGCGCAGCATTAATAAATACATTGCTACCATCAGCTAAATTTACCGTTTGCCCAATATTTGTTATTGTTGTACTAGAGTTTAAAAATGATTGTAATACCACATCTTCTCCGCCTAAAATCTGCGCATTAACCGTTAAGTTAGTTCCTAAAGTTTCGAAACGGATTTCGTCTAACCAAAATACCCAACCTGTTTGGCCATCAATTGGTCCTGCAAAGAAAGAGAAAAGTCCAACTTCTTGAACCAACTTGGAAGCATCAGGAATAGGCACTACGTATTTTCTCCAGTTTGTAGTTAATGCGATGCCGGCACGTTCAACTCGGAATTTTTCTTCTCCAAAGTCAGCACCAAAACCAACATTGATTGTTCCTCCAGTAGTTGACGCTTTGGCATAAAATGTTAAGGCATCATACTGTGTTAAATTTCTTCCATTGCCTCGATCCCTAAAAATACCACCTACTTGAAAAGCTTCTGGAGTAGGTGCGGGAACATCGAGACGAATAGATGAAGTACCTTCAAAAGCTTCATCATCAACTACATCAAAACTCTCAGTATCATAGCCTTCTGCAGGATCAAAGGATTCAAAAAATTCATCCGTTAGACCTACTGGATTATCAATAAAGATATCAGCGGTATTTGGAAATGACGCCAAAACAGCCTCATCCGATATATCTCTTTCACAACTTATTACAGCTAATGACAACAATACTGCGCTTAGCCCAAAAAATTTAAAATGTTTTTTTAGTGTTTTCATCGCTTTTTTATTTTCCAATATTAATTTGTACATAAGTTCTTATTTCCCATTCTTGACCATCATCAAATCCTACGGGACTTAATACTGGTACTGCTGGCATTGCACCTGCTGGAACAAAAGTTGGGCTGTATCTTGGAGAGAACTGATCTAATGATCTCCATGTCCCTCTAATTCCAATTCTTGTTGTTGGCAATATGAACCAATCTGGCTTGCCTATATTCATTGACAGGTCTAGCATTAATTGCATTGGGAATGTTAAGTTGAAATCTCTATGGTAATCAAATGGTCCCCAATCATTTACTTTTACGTGTGTTTCGAGACTGAAGTTCTTGTAAATACCTCGTACATTACCTCCGAATCTTTTGATTAATCTTTGATCATCTCCGTTAGCTTGACCATTACCATAATAGAAGTTACCGATAAGTCCTAAATCTGAATTTACTTTAGACACCATTCTGGAGTGTATTTCCCATAGATCCTGAGCAGGAGCAGATTGTCCAAATTTAAGTATTGTACGATCCGCTTGGAAACCAATATGCCCATCCATCGATGTTGGCAACCTTCTATATGTAAACCCTAAGTTAGCCGCAAATTTTGCGTCTTCAGCTCTATCATTATTCCACTCGTACATCCAAGTTCCTGGTGTTGGATCAAAAGTTAACAACATTTCGTAACCGTAAGTTTCTCGGTTTCCGTCACGCACAGCAAATGGATCATCAATGAAATTACGCAATCTCCCTGTACCACCAATATCATTAGGCATAGCATCTACTAATGGTTTTTGGAATAAAAAGTTTGGAGCAATCTGAAAATCTCCAAATGAATACGTGAAGCCTGTTAATATATTAGACATGTTTCCACTTCCACTGTCTCTTAATTTCCAACCTGTAAAAGTTTGTGTTTGGTCTCCACCACCATTAGCTACTAAGCCCATGTAAGATGCTTGACCATACCAGTTGAATCTACCACCTTGATAGGTAACTTTGAATTTTCCACCCCAATTGTCACTTGATTTAACTCTATCTTCAAAAACTGTGTAATTACCTGAACTACCCGTAAAATCTTGATAAGCTATACCATTTAATGGGCTTCCTCCCCAAATACCACCTGCCATGACATTGAATTTTCCAAAATCCTTTTCGATAGCAAGCGTTGCACGCTCTGTTGGCCATGCCGGAATAACACCACTTCGTACTTGATTTGCGTCTAAAACACGGCTTCCTGTGTTTGGATCTAATTCTACATCTGTTTCAAAATCTCTGTGGTAAATACCCGTGATATCAAAACCTTTAATGTTTTTAGAGTATTTAAATAACATGGTTGGGTTTGCGCCCCACCATAATTGTGGCCCAATTGCCGCCTTAAATCCATTAAACATGCCTTTACCATCAATTTCAGCACCGAGGATTTCACCACCATAAATATCTAAATTTGGCCCGTAGTTTGCTTCTGGGTACAACCCAAAGAAATCACCTTCATAACCCCAATGGTAATGTCCTGTTCTGTAAAATCCTCTAATATCAAATTCCTTGGCATTCCACTCAAATGAGGCTTGGTACAAATTTACCCTATCGCCAGTATCTAATACTTCATTGGTATTTGAATCTACTACTAATGGTCTTGTTATTGTTTCATAGAAAATTTCATCAATTGGATTTCTTGCTACATTTCCAACCGCATTGAAAACAACTTCTGCACGAACGTTTGATGCCGGTTTTCCTTCAATACCAACAAAAAAGGACTGCATATGGTCAAAGCCTAATTGGTTTGGTGTTTGCTCTGGGTTGGTTGCATCAGGGTTGTCTGGAGTTCTAATTAGCGCACCACCTGTACTGAAAGTAGAGAAGTTCATAGACATTCTACTTATACTCAATTTTTCTGAGTCACTACCACCTAAAGCAGCTTTATCACCTCTTGCTCTTAAAACGGCGTCCATTAAATTTATTCCTTTAAAATGATCTTCAAGAAATTGAGCATCAACCCCATCCTCATATGGGTTAAGTTGGTGTACCTCTTTTAATGCATAGTAAGCCGCACGCGGATATAGCGTATATAATCCTCTTGCATTTGTTGGTCCTTTTGCACAGATACCAAACCATTCTTCGTTCATATTGTTACCTCCTGGTGGCAAGTCACGATCATAACCTCCATTCGGCCATGTTGCAATGGTATTGTGGACATCGAAATCTCTTGTTTGATTCCATTTCCACCAACCGTCACTAGATTGGAATGTAAATCCACCTAATGACACACCTGTTTTACCCATACCTGCGGCATTCGAATAAATATCTTTCCAATTGCCCACATTATAATAGGCTTGCATTAATTGATCTTCTTCATTTTTTATTGCATTAAAAGCATCTGAACCAAACTCTGCAAAAAGCATTGGTTTGTTCAATTCATCTTTAACTCTTTGAAAGGCGTCACCAAAAGAAATACCGCGATACATGTTGGTACCATAAATATCAATATCGGGGCAATACTGTTTTACAATATCCAGATACAACAGGTCACCATTACAAATGGCTACTGGGACAGATGTATCAATAGTTTTAATTTCTAATGCCGCATCGTTGAATGCTTTATACAACCCTTCAGCGGCCAATCTTATACCTGGGTCTACGCCATCTATCGGTATTGCTTCAGTCTCTGCTCCTGTCCATGAAAGGTGATAGTTGTTTTCATTACCTATCATGTATAGCAATAAACCAGGTGTATCCTTATATTTTTTGGCCATATCCGTTACTTCTTTCATAAGCACTTGTCTTGTGGCTGCGTCAGTGTAATCAGTTTGTGGCACCCAGGCGCCATTTATAGTGAGGCCATAAGCACCAAATTGCGTATTGAGCATAGTATAAATACCATAATTCTCATATATATAAGTAATCCACTTTGGCTCTAAACCATAAGTTCTGATGGCGTTGACACCCATGTTTTGAAAGAGCATCATTTCGGCATCTAGGGCTGCACGGATAACATCGTCTGACTTATCCCAGATGCCTTTATCCAAGATACCATTGCCAATAGGAACATAATCCCAGTTGATTCCGTTTATGATAAAATCCTTGCCGTCTACAACCAGCTTGAATCCATCGCCTTGGTTGACAATGGAAACACGTTCTATTTGAGAGTGAAGACTTATTCCCAAAAGGAAAAAACCGATACTAAAAAAAATTCTTCTCATTATTTGAAATTTTAAATTGGTCAGTTGTTAGTAAATTTCACGAATAGCTTTTTCAGCTAAATGTAAATGTATTGTTAAAGATTATGAATTTCGCAAATAAAACCTCAATAAAAAATATACATATCAAAAAAAAAGCGAAAATCTTATCAAGTAGACAAAAACCACTGACTATTCGTGACTTTCAAGATATGTTAAAAATATAATATTTGCTCCTAGAATATGTAAATATTTAATTTTGTATGGGTAATGTTGTGGTTTTTTTAAAGACTGTAGGGTTGTTAGATTTCTAAAATATAATTTGTTAAGCTAGCTTCATGGGGCAATTCCATTTTTTTTCTCAATCTGTAACGCTTAACTTCAACGCTCCGATTCGATATATTAAGCAACGGTGCTATCTCTTTTGATGTTAAGTTTAGACGTAAATAAGCACATAACTTTAAGTCATTTGGTGTTAAAGAAGGGTGCTTGGATTTTATCTTTTTCAGAAAATCCTTATCAGCGTTATTAAAAGCTTCTTCAAAAAATTTCCAATCTTCAGAATTGTTTATGTTCTTGTCTATAATCTTTACTACAGCTTGTATTTGATCTGTATCCTTTATACTAGATAGTTCCTTTTTTATGTTATTTAAAAATTCATTTTTACGGATTAGGTTCATGGTACTTATGCCCAATTCCCTGTTTTTATTTTCAATATCGAGTTGCAGGCTCTTATTCTTAAATTCAGCAAGGGAACGTTTATTCTCGAGTTCTTTATATTCTAACTCTCTTTCTTTTTCTTCAAGGAGCTTAGCCTGTTGTCTCTTAAAATATTTTTTATTAAAATATTGAACCAATAGTACTATTAACAGGAAAAATAGACAATAGCAAAATATTGCAAAAGGTTTTAGATACCATGATTTAGCAATTGAGAAATTTGTTGATGCAATATTTTTGGTGACTTCATTTCCAACTTTTGCCCTAACTTCAAATGTATAGTCACCATGAGGTAGGTTTTCGAATAAAATATGGTCGTTAGTTGACCAACTACTCCAATTGTCGTAAATTCCTTTTAGACGATATTGATATTTTGAATTATGAAGGCTACTATAATTGGGTACGGAATAAGTAAAGCCTATATTATTTTGCTCACTTTTAAATTCATGTAATTCTTCATCTAAAACTATTGGATTTATTTCTTGCCCAATTGAATTATTTGAAATGCCATCAATAGTAATGTCGTAACTAATTTCACGGAATCGATCAAGATCAATGGTTAAATATCCGTTTGTAGTTCCCAACAAATAAATATTGTCTTTTAAATGAAGAATGTTCTCAAAACCTGTTTTTATTTTTCTTAAGTCACTATTCAGATCAATGGTATTTACCATTGGCTTGTTTGACAAATTCCCTGGTTCAAGATAGACAATCTGTTCTTTGAAAAAGCCCCATAACCTTTCTCTCGCATCATCGTAAATCAGCTTTCCAGAAACATAGTTGTCATATTTAAAGTATTCTGAAAGCAATATACTGTCTTTTACAAAAGTGTTGTCAGTAAATTTAAAAAGACCATCGGCAGAAGCATAATAAACATTACTATTGTACTTAAAAACACTAGAGGCAATTCCTTTCTTTATTGGCTCCTTTTTGACATCAATAATTGTAGTAAATCTGTTATTAAACTTAAGTTTATAAACCCCTTTATACTCATGACTGACCAATAAGGTTTCTTTATCAACAAACTCAAAGTAACGCGATGAAATATCGTATCCTTCAACCTTATGGGCATACACCCAAGCATTATTTCGTTTTTGTAATATTGAAAGTCCTCTGTAATTACCTTGTATTAAATAATCATCCTTACCTGGAATTTTCATTATGTCCCATGTTCCTTTTTCAGAAGATATTAATTTAGACTCGGCACCGCTGATTTGGAAGGTTCCTTTATCATGACCGCACAACAAAATACCATCTATTAATCGTAAAACCCAAACTTGACCTTCAGTACCTCTTACAAGGTTAAAATCACCTTTAGATTTTAAAGGCCTGTAAAATAAGCCCTGATTAGTTCCTAAATAAAGATTTTGATTGGCTTTAATGGATGTGTAAACGGTGCCTAACTTACCGTTTTTATCATTATAAACCCTATAAGGTGAATCCAGATTTAAAACGCTTATACCATTGTCTGCTCCAGCCCATATATTACCAGATATATCCTGAAACACAGACAAAACAGTATTGTTTGACAAGCCATTAGATTGATTCATGTTAAACAGGAAATTTCCCGAATTATCAATTTTTATGAGGCCATCAGAAATTGTACCGATGATATAATTGCCATTTCGAAGCCTAATACTACTGTAAGCACTTAGACTTGACAACAAACTATCCGATGCGATTTGCCATTTTATCAATTCGCCTTTGGAGAATTTAAAAAAACCTGATTCTCTGGTATGTATCAAAAGACTCCCAGCACTGTCAAAAATATTAATCACTTCCTTGCCCCGTATTTCAGGGCTATTTGTCACTAGACTGTCTTCGCCGTTTTCTATTTTGTAGATTCCTTTATTAAGTCTTTGAAAATAGATATCGTTATCAACCCTAAACATTTTAGTTATGCGCTCCCCAGATTCTATAATCTTGGTCTTATTTGTTTCTAGGTTAACAATATAAATTCTATCCAATGATTGAAACAACATCCAATCATCCAATGATACAATTGTCCAAAATTCTTCATCTTCCAATAATTGGATTTCCAAATCATTAGATAGCGAAGTGTAATTAAGTTTACCATATTCATCCCTCAACCAGAAACCAAAATCCATATAACTTCCGGTATAGATTTTCTCATCTATAACGGCAACAGAACGGACTATTGTTTGATTATCTGTGAAATGTAACTGCCATCTTGCGCCATCATATTCTAAAAGTCCTTTATTATTTGCTATAAAAATTGTTTTGTCCTTTGACTGAGCTATTGACCAATTCTGGTTATCTGCACCATACTCCTTAGGTGTAAAAATCTCAACAGGTGGTAACTCTTGACAATTCAGAAATTGAACCCATGAAATCAATAAAAATAAAATGGTAATAAAATGAGAAACCCTAAAACACGACACAACATAATTTTTTGATGTTGTTAAGGTACTAAATTAATAAATAATAGATATTGATGGGCTTTCAATGGGTGAACTTACAATATGTATAGGTATAGTTATAGAATTAAATTTTCTGTAAAAACAATACATAAAAACAAAAAAGCCGAAACTTTCGTTTCGGCTTTTCATCTGTACTGAAGGCGGGACTTGAACCCGCACGGCCATAATGGCCATTGGATTTTAAGTCCAACGTGTCTACCAATTCCACCACTTCAGCATCCA
>CAYSVY010000014.1:0-84094 GCA_964434705.1 uncultured Flavobacteriaceae bacterium | reverse complement strand
CCCCCTGACCCCCGCCCCCAACCCCTAAAAAAAACCCTAGAAGAACTCATTGATATTGAAATCACCAACCATTCGCTTTATTTCTATGGCAACAGAAAAGATAACACTTCAAATTAAGCTTAAATAATGGCAGTAGATTTACTACTTGGTTTACAATGGGGAGACGAAGGCAAAGGTAAAATTGTTGATGTACTCACTTCAAAATACGATATTATAGCACGTTTTCAAGGTGGTCCAAATGCAGGACACACGCTAGTATTCAATGGAAGAAAACATGTTTTGCACACCATACCGTCTGGTATTTTCCATGACAAAACCGTTAATCTTGTTGGCAATGGCGTTGTTATAGATCCTGTTATCTTCAAAAAAGAATTGGACAAATTGGATGAGCAAAATGTAGATTACAAAAAATCCTTGCTGATTTCCAGAAAAGCGCATATTATTTTACCAACGCACAGATTGTTAGATGCGGCGAGTGAAACCTCAAAAGGGAAAGCTAAAATTGGGTCAACATTAAAAGGAATTGGCCCAACGTATATGGACAAAACAGGCAGAAACGGTATACGTGTTGGCGATATCGAACTGCCCGATTGGAAGAAAAAGTACAGAGCTTTGGCCAATAAGCATCAAGCTATGATTGATTTCTATAATGTCGATATTCAATACGATTTAGAAGAACTAGAAGCCGAATTCTTTGAAGCTGTAAAAACCTTGAAATCTTTACAATTTATTGACTCGGAAGAATACATACACCAAGCACAAACCGAAGGAAAATTCATCTTAGCAGAAGGCGCACAAGGCTCATTATTAGATATTGATTTTGGAACGTATCCTTTTGTAACATCGTCAAATACAACAGCTGCAGGTGCATGTACAGGCTTAGGCGTTGCGCCAAATAAAATAGGGAAAGTCTATGGTATTTTTAAGGCGTATACTACACGTGTAGGTTCTGGGCCTTTTCCTACGGAATTGTTTGACGAAGATGGTGAAACCATGGGACGCGTTGGCCACGAGTTTGGCGCAACAACAGGACGTCCAAGACGCTGTGGCTGGTTAGATTTGGTAGCCTTACGCTATGCGTGCCAAGTCAATGGTGTAACGGAATTGATAATGATGAAAGGCGATGTACTTTCTGGTTTTAAAACCTTAAAAGTATGCACGGCATATATTTACAAAGGCGAAGAAATACAGCATCTGCCCTACAACATCGAATCCAAAAACGTAACACCAATATACACGGAGCTACAAGGCTGGGAAGCCGATTTAACAGAAATGACCGAAGCTTCACAATTACCAGATGCCTTAAACAATTACGTTGCGTTTTTAGAAAAAGAATTGAGCCTACCAATTACAGTCGTTTCCGTTGGGCCAGATAGAAAGCAGACCATTGTTAGGGGTTAATATTTCACTATTTATTATGATAAGAAACATTTTTTAAAATGTAAGTTTTATCTTTCTACCATTAATTGCGATATTAATGGAAACCTTAAATCTAAATATTTTTAACATAATAATAATCTCAGGTGTTGTACACGGTATCATATTTAGTGTACTAGTAACAACACAAAAGAAGTTTATTACAAATAACACAATCTATTTAGCCTTAGTAGTACTGTTTTTATCCCTAAGCAATTTACAGTATTGGATTTTAGATATAGGGTTAATAGAAAAACACCCAATAATAAAGTACATTTATTTTCCTTGGCATTGGCTAGTCCTACCAATGTTCTACCTTTATGTAAAACGCTTTTTAAGCCCAAAAACAATTTCAAAAAAGATAAAGCGTATATTAATCGCTCCTTTCATTACTGTTTTATTTATTCACATCTTACAAGTTGTTTATCAATTTACAGTAGACAAATCATATGAAATACCTTCCCATTTTGGTAGAGGAATTTTTGTGTATATTGAATTTTTCTCCGTAGCTTTTAATGTACTGTTGATGTATTTAACTCATAAGATGATTATTGACTATGAAAGCAATAAAAGATTCAATTATGAGATTGTAAAATCAGAAACAAAATGGCTTAAAAACCTAATCTATTTAGGGCTATTGACATGTCTTTGTTGGTTAGTTGCAATAACAATTGTAGTTATATATGACTTGAATAAAACTTTCGTCTTTTATCCAATGTGGATTGGGATTTCAATTTTGGTATATTGGATTGGTTACGCTGGATTGAACAAGTCTAGACTTTTACAAGAGAGGATTAGAATCAGAATTACTAAGAAAAAAGATACAAAACCTATAAAATCGGAATCGTTTTTAAATTTCCAAGAAACTATAATTAATAAACAATTGTATTTAAACCCCGATCTTAAACTAGGTGAGGTTGCAAATATTTTGAATATAAGTAAAGGTTATTTATCTCAATTAATAAGTAAAGAGTCTGACTTCAATTTTAATGAATATATAAATAGTCTTAGGGTGAATACCGCTAAAGATATGTTAGCGAATAAAGATTTTGATAACTACACCATATTGGCAATTGGCTTAGAGTCTGGGTTTAAATCTAAATCTAGTTTTTTTACGGCTTTTAAAAAATTCACTGGAACATCTCCAAGTAATTTTAAAAAAGAAGTCCGAAATATATAACTATCTAAATAATCCGAACTGTCGTGGAGTTAATTTGTCATAAAATTGTTCAAGAAATTAAATAATACCACTTATGAAAAATATCTTGAAACATTTAGTAATCTACACAACTCTTTTATTAATAAACTATAGTTGCCAAAAAGAAGATGGTATCTCTGAACAGCTTGGCAGTGATCAACAGACGCGCTATACAGCACCCAGCATTGACATAGCCAAAACGTATTTCGAAAACAACTCTCAATACTCTACCGGCAATGATGTTTCTCTGAGAGTTAACAACATTGAACCCTATGTTGACTGGCAAGTATCTAAAAACAAAAGGTACAAGCAAACGCCTGAGCAAAATGTAGACATCCTTTATACACCGAGGTACATACAAACCGATATGGAAATAAAGTCGTTCGTCGCTACAACTGTAAATGGAGATGAAGTGCATTCCAAAATATTTGCCGTACTCTATAAAGACATAAAACGAGCCACAGGACTTTCCGCCTATGTACTTATTTATAATTTGGAGGGACAACTGGAAACGGCCTATAATTACCAAAACGGCATACAAGTACCTTTTCCAAATATTCAAACCGAACATAATCATAACGCAAGGGAATTTGATTGCTCTGAAATTGGAGTCACATTAGCAGAGCTTGAAGAATGGGCTGCTAACTGTAATGGTAATGTATTGGGCGAAGTAGTAATAATTGCTACACCAACCACAGATAATACGCCACATGGTGGCAACCAACCTATTTTTGACAATCCGTTAGGATTAATACTTAACATACCTCCAATTAGCGGCCCCGAAGATTTGGACGGCAATGGTGGTGGTGTATGGTGGACAGCAAATACTTTGACACCCGAAGGCTTGGCCATAATGGAAGCTATATTGCCAGTTGCAAGTCCAGACGCTATTGAGTGGTTACAAAACGGCGCAACAGCAGAGATATTAGAAGCAATGGCAGATTATCTTAACGCTAACACAGTAAGAGGCAATCCAATTTCTGGTAATGATGATACACTTGGATCTAACGAAGAAGGTGATTTTAACCAAATCAAAATACAGAATACAGTGATGAAGCCGTTGAAGTTATTATAAATTTTATTAATGGTGTTATTGATGCCGGTATAGATGAGTTACCAGAATTTTACGTTGATCCACCAAATGACTCAGATGAAATATCAAATATGTCAGAATATCTAGATTGTATAGATAGAAACCAAAATGCAACATTAACTTTTTATGCAGATCAACCAATAGCAGATTCTAGCCTACCAATATCATCTGATGGCAATGTTGGACATGCCTTTGTATCCATAGAACAAAATGGAAACACGGTTGTCTTTGGGTTTTACCCTAAACAAAGAGCCAAAGCATTTACTTTTGCAGATGGTGCTATCCATAATAATGCTGGAGATGAATTTGATGCCAGCATGTCAATGAATATATCCCCATCAATTTTAGGAAATATAATTGATTTTGTTGTTAATGTGCCTGAAACATACAATATCAATACTTATAATTGCACTGATTATGTTATTGACATATCTAGTTTTACAGGAAATGAACTACCTAATTGCTGGGCATTTTACACAGGCGGTGGTGGATCAAGTCCCTCAGTTTTAGGACAACATATTAGGGACTTAGGCGAAAGCGAAAGTTATACAACAACAACGGAAACATCTAATGCTCCTTTACAATCCGGTAATTGTGATTAATTAATAAAATATGAAAATAGACCATTTAAAAATAGTAACAGTCATACTGTTTTTAGTAATAACAAGAAATAATAGCGAACATGTAGTAATGCCTATGATATTTTCACTCATTACTTCTCTCTTTTATATATTTTCAGAATTCAAACATACAATTCCATTTGTTTTAGCAATAGCAGGTTTATGTTTAGTTTTATATACAATAGTTAAAAAAAATAAATTTATATTAATAGCCGGGTATCTTCTAACATATTTAATTTTGATAGTTAATTTAATAGACCCAAACACATTCAATAATTTTATAAAAGAGATTTACTTCTTTTTAACAACTACTCTATATTTGATTTTATCTATTTATGTGATATTAAAACCTAATAAGAGATAATAATTTAAAGTCAATCAACACTTTTGTTTGCCAGTTAATTTCAATCAATATTAATTAGTTAATGTAAACTGAATGATTCCAGTACATAAAAACAAATGATAAAGAAAAGAACATACTATATAATAATCCTATTACTGCTTATAACTAGTGGGCAATTATTAGCCCAAACCAAAAACATAGAAATCAGTTATAAGCGTAATGATGACAAAACCGTGGACATCTCTTATACTAAAAAACTTCCAGGAAGTTATTATCTGTTTTTAGAGTTTCCGCAATTGGAAAATTGTTATCAATCAAATCTTAAAGAAGTGATTAAGTCCTCATCTGGCACTTTACTGACGCTAAGGCCAATTAACAATACAAAAACACATCAAGTTTTCTTACAAATACAACTACATCAAAGGCTACCCTAACCCAAAATTTGATGAAGACTTTGTCTATCTACTACCTTTTAAAGTTGGCAAATTGGTCAAAGTTATGGAAACAAAAAGCCTAAAAGAAACCTATTTTGAGGCCAAAAAAGACAACAACTGGAAATCTTATGTTGCAGACAGGATAAATGCAGATACTATTTATAGCATGCGCAAAGGAATTGTTACCGAGATCAAGTCAAATTACGATACAAACCCAGCAGATCAGTACAAGTATACTAGCAAAAAACAGTATTACCGTGGAGCATAGTGATGGCACTATGGCTAGGTATGTCGGCTTTAATAAAAATGCAATTTTTGTTAATCTAGGTCAAACGGTTTTTCCACAAACAGAGCTTGGACAACTAGATAGCTTTAATAACGCTAAATACAGATTATATTTCGATGTTTATTATCTCAAAGATATTGATTTCACTACTATGAAAAACAGAACATTAGCTTCTGAGAATCAAACCTCAAATATTACGCCTTATTTTCATAGTTCTGACGGACCTATTTTGTTAAAAAATGGTTCTAGCTATATAGTTGAGACTAACGACGAAGTACTCTGCAAAGAGTTATCAAGAAAAGAACGACGAAAATTAAAACAAAAAGGCAAACCTTAATTCCGTAAGGAACTTTACTATGGATTAAATAAAAGGTTACATTGTTTATAACAATCTAATTCATATTTCATCGTTACATTTGTAGCAAATTAAAATCGTGAAGTTTTTTAATATTATAATACTATCATTAGTCTTTACGGGTTACTCAATTTCTGCCCAAACCAGTGAAACTTTAACCATTAAATATTCTGGTAAAGGTTCAAAAACAAAAGATGCTGAAGAAGGTGCGTTAACCTTTTTAAGAGACAATACCCAGCAGGTACATTTTCAGCACAATGGCGTGGATCTGTATTGCGATAAAGCCATTTGGTACCGCAAGCAAAACTTTATTGAAGCGTTCAGTAATGTAAAAATGGTGCAAGGCGATACCATAAACATGACCGCCAAATACATTGAATACAGCGGAGAAACTGAGCTTGCATTCGCCAGAGGTGATGTGATCCTAACAGAACCTGAATCGGTACTAACGACGGACAAGCTACATTACGACCGAATAAAACAACAGGCTTACTATGACACGTCGGGCAAGGTTGTAAGAGATTCATCCGGTACCATTACCAGTAAAATTGGGCGTTATTACATGCAGACTAAAAAGTACCAATTTTTAGACAGCGTGGTTTTGGTAAACCCTGAATACACCTTAAATACAAATCGTCTCGATTTTTTTAACGACTCTGGCCATGCTTATATTTTTGGGCCATCAACAATAATAGGCGAAGACAATAAAATCTATTGCGAGCGTGGTTTTTACGATACACAGGAAGATTTTGGCCATTTTCAGCGCAACGCCAAAATAGATTACGATAACCGAGAAGTGAAAGGAGATAGCATGTATTTTGACCGCAAGCTCAACTTTGCTTCGGCCACAAATAATATTAAAATAACCGATACCATAAACAACAGTATTGCAAAAGGCCATTATGCCGAGGTTTGGAAAAACCAAGATTCTGTTTACATAACTAAACGCGCCTTAGCCATAACAGTCCAAGAAAAAGATTCCATTTACATGCACAGTGACACTATAATGGTTACTGGTCCACCAGAGCACAGAATAACACGTGCTTATTACGATGCCCGCATTTATAAAACGGATCTAGCTGGCAAAGCAGACTCCATCCATGCTGACCATAAAACAGGTTTAACACAACTACTTAATCTAGATAAATTTAGGTCAAAAGATCCTTTTGCGATAAAGCGAAAACCCATACTTTGGAATCAGGACAATCAAATGTCCGGTGATACTATTCATATTATTTCCAACGTAAAAACAGAAAAACTAGACTCGCTAAAAGTATTTAACAATGCCTTTTTGGTGAGCAAAGACACCATTAGTGAAGACGCTTATAACCAGACCAAAGGCAAAATGCTCATTGGTTTGTTTAAGGACAATGAATTGTACAACGTAGATATTATAAAAAATGCCGAAGTTATTTACTATTCACGGAATGGTGAAGGTGAATTAATTGGCATAAACAAATCTAAGTCCGGTAGTATTAACATTAAAATTGCCAACAATGATATTGAAGTGATTACAAAACTTAATATGATTGATGGTGATTTAAGTCCAGAATCGTTATTCCCAAATAACGCCAACAGATTAAGGGGTTTTGATTGGCGCGGTGATGAACGGCCAAACAGTGTCGAAGATTTATTTAAAGACGAACCACCTTTAAAGTTGCCCAAAATAAAAGGACTCGATGATTACATTCCACCGGAAGATTTTTTTGATGAAGCTGTAAAAGAGCGTATTGAAAACGCCAAACCATCTGATCCAAAATTGGAAAACAAGGCTGCAAGAAACGCTCCAAAACCAGAGAAAAAGCAGTAAGCCATGCGTGACGATTTTTTTAAACATCAAGCGCAAACCACACCGCATCCTTTAGCACTAGAGATAAGTCATGCCAATGGAAGTTATATTTATGACACCACCGGAAAGGCCTATTTAGATTTTGTAGCTGGTGTCTCGGCAACACCATTGGGTCATGGTCATCCAAAAGTAAAGCAAGCCATACGCCAACAATTGGACAAGTACATGCACGTTATGGTATATGGCGAGTATATCCAAAAACCAGCCGTGGCACTGACCAAACTTTTAGCGTCTCACCTACCCGATTCTTTGGACACCACATATTTGGTAAACTCAGGTACCGAAGCTATTGAAGGCAGTATTAAATTGGCCAGACGTTACACCCGACGAAGTGAAATTATTGCGGCGAAAAACGCCTATCACGGCAATACAATGGGTTCACTAAGTCTTATGGACTATTCTGAACGAAAACAGCCTTTTTTACCGTTAATCCCTAATATTAGACATATTACGTTTAATTGCGAATGGTGCCTTCAACAAATTACTGAAAGAACAGCCGCGGTAATTTTAGAAACCATACAAGGTGGCGCTGGTTTTATTGAGCCCCAAAACAATTACCTCAACAAAGTCAAAAAGCGTTGCGAAGAAGTTGGCGCATTGCTCATACTTGATGAAATACAACCAGGTTTTGGACGTACTGGAAAGCTATTCGGTTTCGAAAATTACGGTTGTATCCCTGATATTTTGGTTACTGGCAAAGGCCTAGGTGGCGGTTTGCCCATTGGGGCATTTACGGCATCAAATAAAATGATGCAAACGCTATCTGATAATCCTAAGTTGGGACATATTACTACCTTTGGTGGTAATCCTGTAATTGCAGCAAGTGCACTTGCGACCTTGGAAGAAATAACTTCAACAACTTTAATAGAAGAAACACTGGCTAAAGAAGCTTTAATAAGAAAGGAGTTAAAGCATCTTTTAATTAAAGAGATTCGTGGGCGAGGTTTAATGTTGGCGTTGATTATGGCTTCGGAAGAAATAGCTACTGAGATAATTCTAAAAGCTCAAGATGAAGGCCTCATACTGTTTTGGTTACTGTTTGAGCCCAAAGCAATTCGTGTTACACCACCATTAACCATATCTGAAGATGAAATCTTAAAAGGCTGTCATATCATAAAATCACTACTGGATAAATTACAGAAACAACAATCTTAAAACCCTGACCGTCAATCAAAAGCCTTATAAATGATTACGTTTTAGATTATTCGATTAATGGCAATTCTAAAAAAAGCGTACTTCAATTGTTAATTATTTTGTTAAAAAGACAAGTGCAGAAAAATTCAAACATTAAACTATAACACTAAATTTATTTCAACAAATAGTTTTACTGCCTATGGATTACAGCCATAACGACGACCTAAACAATGTATCGCTTACAAAGTTTGAGTCCATGTTAAAAACAAACAGTGTTTTGTTTTTTGACTCAGGTGAATTTGAAAATATCATTCACCACTACCTTGAAAATGGCAAAATAGCCCTCGCAAAAAAAGCAATTAAACTAGGATTGCAACAACACCCAACCTCCATAAATCTTCGGCTTTTTAAGATTGAAATTTTGATCATCGAAAACAAATTTGAAGAAGCCAATTTCATCCTTGACGAACTTTATGCCATTGAACCAAACAACGAAGAAATTTACATTCAAAAAGCAAACGTACTCTCAAAACAAGACCTGCATAAAGAGGCCATTAACGCATTGCTTATTGCACTTGACTTATCCGACACGGCAGAAGGCGAATCTGACTTGTACGGTTTAATTGGAATGGAATATTTATTTTTAAATCAATTTGAAAATGCCATAATCTATTTCCAGAAATGCCTGGATATAGATTTTACAGACTATGCCGCACTGCACAACGTTATTTATTGTTTTGATTTTTTAGACAAAAATCGTGAAGCCATAGATTTTCTTAATGTCTACCTAGACACAAATCCCTATTGCGAAGTTGCTTGGCACCAACTGGGACGACAATACTTTGCGCTAAAAGAGTATAAAAAAGCAAGCACGGCTTTTGATTTTGCAATTATTTCTGACGACACTTTTGTTGGCGCTTATTTAGAAAAAGGCAAAGTCCTTGAAAAGCAAAAGAAATATAACGAAGCCATTGAAAATTATAAAATCACTTTGGCCTTGGAAGATCCAACGTCATTTGCATTATTACGCATCGGACATTGTTATGAAAAATTGGGTAATGAGGAAATGGCCGTACAGTTTTTTGACAGAACCGTTGAAGAAGATCCTCTATTGGACAAAGGCTGGATTGCCATAACCAAGTATTATACTAAAAAACAGAACTACCAAAAAGCACTCTATTTTATAAACAAAGCCATAAATATTGATAGTGAAAATGTATTGTATTGGAAACTTTACGCACAGATAAATCATAGGCTGAATTTTTTGGAAGAAGCTGAGCAAGGTTACAAAAAAAGCCTTGAATTGGGCAACTACGAATTGGACACATGGCTATGCCGTGCGGATATTTTAATAAAATTGGGAGAATACGATGCTTCAGTTTTTACATTGCTACAAGCTATTGAGTTTTATCCAGAATCTGCAGAAATAGAATTTAGGCTTGGTGGTCTGTATTTCAAATTGCATGAAACCGACAAAGGACGTTACCACCTAAAGAATGCCGTTAGGTTTGATAGCGAATACAGCTTTATTATAGACGAGCTTTTTCCTCAGTTATTAAAAACACCGTCGATCATAAAGATTCTTGCTGTTTCTAAAAAATCTTCAAGTTAAAAATCCATACATTAGCGTTACATTTAAACACGCTATAATGCAACGCAATTTCTTCGAATATTTAGTCATTTTACTAAAAGGCATGGCTATGGGCGCAGCCGATGTTGTACCAGGAGTTTCAGGCGGTACAATTGCTTTTATTTCAGGTATTTACGAAGAATTGATATCAAGTATTGACAAAATAAATCTTGGGGTTTTCAAAGTGTGGAGGTCTTCAGGATTTAAAAAAGCTTGGCAGTCTATAAATGGTACTTTCCTTTTGGTCTTATTTTCTGGTATTGCCATAAGCATTCTTTCCTTGGCAAAAGCTATAAAGTGGCTATTGCACAATGAACCTGTTTTATTGTGGTCTTTCTTTTTCGGACTTGTTTTAGCAAGTATTATTTATATAGCTAAGCAAATTGAAAACTGGTCAGTTCCAATAGTTTTGGGCATAATATTGACGTCAATATTATCGTATTACATTACGCTTGCCGAGCCTTTTGCTTCTCCAGAAAGCCCTTATTATTTACTATTCTGCGGTTTTATAGCGATAATTGCCATGATACTTCCCGGTGTTTCTGGGGCGTTTATTTTGCTAATTCTAGGTGCTTATCAAACCGCTATTGAAACTATTAACAATCTAAGAGATGGGATTTTAGACGGCAATATGCAACTATTTAAAGATGCACTGATTAATTTTTTGTTATTGGCCGTTGGCGCTATCATTGGCTTAAAAGTATTTAGTAAGGTGCTCAATTGGATGTTTCAAAATAAAAAGAATATAACCTTAGCCATATTAACTGGTTTTATGATTGGATCATTAAATAAAATATGGCCTTGGAAAGAAGTTTTGAGCTATCGTATTAATTCCGAAGGCATTGAAGTACCGCTGTTGGAAAAAAGTATCTCTCCATTTCAATTTGACGGTGACCACAAGTTTACAGCTGCATTGTTATTAATGGTAATTGGGTTTATTACCATTTTTGCTTTGGAATATTTAGGCAGAAATAAAAACAAAGCCTGATGGAAGGAGCTCGCTCGCTTAAAGATCGTATTTTCCTAATTATAAAAGGTCTTGCCATGGGCGCGGCAAACAAAGTACCTGGTGTTTCTGGTGGCGTCGTAGCATTTGTAGCTGGCTTTTATGAAGAATTTATTTATTCTTTACAACGCGTAAATAAAACGGCATTTAAATTATTGTTTGCTGGCAGATTTGCAAGTTTTTACAGGTACGTAAACGGGAAGTTCCTGTTCTTACTCTTTTTGGGAATGATAATCAGCTATTTTAGTGTTTCCAAAATTCTCGATTACCTAATTGTACATTACCAACTCTATGTTTGGAGCTGTTTTTTTGGTATGATACTAGGATCTATTTATTATATCAATAAAGATTTTAAGGATTGGAACCGTAGCAGTATTATCGCCTTAATAATTGGAATAGCTGTTGGGCTGGGCATCAGTTTTTTAAATCCGGCAACAGAAAATGACAACCTTTTTTTTGTTTTTTTCTGTGGAATAATAAGTGTTTCAGGTATGACATTGCCGGGATTTTCAGGCTCATTCATTTTAATTCTTTTGGGGAATTATGTGTTGTTACTGGTAGATTCTGTAAATGCGCTTTATGATACTTTAGCAGACATTTTCTCTGGAGATTTCTCATTTGTAAACAATGATTATAGGCTGAGAATGCTAAAGGTATTAACGGTTTTCACTTTAGGTTCTGTGACCGGCTTGGTAACTTTTTCACATGTACTAAATTATATTTTAAAACATTACAAAAGCGTTACATTAGCTACTATTATTGGCTTTATTATTGGTTCATTAGGTGTCGTTTGGCCTTGGAAAAAAACCCAGTTCAAACTTGATGAAAATGGCAATCAATTGTTGGACTCCACAGGATCTGCAATAATTGAAAACTACCAACGGTATTTACCAGATTTTACACAGGAAACCTATATTGCCATTGCCTATATTTTATTTGGTATTTTAATTGTTTTAGCTTTAGAATGGTATGGAAAACGCACAAGACGAGTCTAAACTTACATTTGGGCTTATTGGCAAAAATATAGACTACTCATTTTCTCGAGGCTACTTTGCCAATAAATTTGAATCTGAAAATCTGCCTCATCAATATGTTAATTTTGATATGGATGACATTTCAGGCTTTCCAAATATTTTTGATGTTAAAACAAAAATTAAAGGCTTAAACGTAACTATTCCATACAAGGAACAAATCATTCCTTATTTGCACAAACTTGACAAGCGTGCAAAAAAAATTGGTGCAGTCAATACCATTAAAATATCAAAAAAGGGAAAGCTTACAGGTTACAACACAGACTATTACGGTTTTAAAAAATCCATTGAACCTTACATAAAACAACACCACAAACGAGCTTTAATATTGGGAACTGGCGGTGCTTCCAAGGCCGTGGTTTTTGCCTTAAAAAAGCTTAGTATAAAATCTGCTTATGTTTCAAGATCTGCCGGTAAAAATATAAAGTTCACCTATGAAGAATTGACGGAAAAAATAATTGAAAAGTATTCCATTATTATAAATTGCACGCCTGTTGGTACATATCCCAATGTAAATGACTGCCCAGAAATTCCATATAATGGTATAACCGACAATCATATTTTATATGATCTTATCTATAACCCTGAGGAAACAAAATTCCTTCGTGTCGGAAAGCAACAAAATGCAACGACAATCAACGGAAAAAAAATGCTACAATTACAAGCTGATAAAGCTTGGGAAATATGGAATAAATAGAAAATATTTTGATATCTGATTAAATAGCAAAACCTTTGTTTTTGCAATGCATTTGCTATATTTGATGTCTATTTTTAAAGCACTGACAAATGTCCGAGAATGATAACCTGCAAAATGCAGATGGAAAAAACGAGGTTGAAACAACTAAAGTTGACCAAACCCCAGAAGCATTAACATCTGATGATACAACATCATCAAATGAAACAACCAATGAGACAACTTCTGAAGCTCCACTCGAAGCTGAACAAAAAGAAGATGCCAATACAACTACCGAAGCGCACGTAGAAACCATTGAAGCTTCTAATGCCGTTGATGCCGAAGACGAGTCAAACTCCGAAAGGCATGTATTGGAAAAGAAAGATTACCACAGCATGGATTTAAACGCTTTGGCGTCAGAGCTGGAATCCTTGTTACGCAATCATAAAATCCAGACTATTTCTTCATTGGTAAATGAAATAAAAACAGAGTTCAATGCAAAATTCTCTGCATTATTAGAAGAGAAAAAAGAGGAATTCCTAAACGATGGAGGCAACAGTATAGATTTCTACTATACAAACGATGCCAAAAAAAGATTCAATATTGCTTATAAAACTTACAGGCAAAATATCAATGCTTATTATCAAGAAAGAGAACAAAACCTGAAAGAAAATCTTAGCAACAGACTTGCGATAATTGATGAAATAAAAAATTTACTCAACGTAGAGGAAAATATTAACAGCACCTACAAGCACTTTAAAGAACTGCAAGAAAAGTGGCGTAATGCTGGTCCTATTCCAAGAGATAAATACAATAATGCTTGGAATACCTATCACCATCATGTAGAACGATTTTATGACTTTTTGCATCTTAACCGTGACTTACGAGACATGGACTTTAAGCACAACCTTGATCAAAAATTAAAGATTATAGAGCGTGCCGAAGAACTGGCAAATGATGAGAATACAAACCGATCGTTTAGAGAACTACAGGTACTACACAAGCTTTGGAAAGAAGAGTTGGGTCCAGTTGCCAAAGAACATAGAGAAGAAATTTGGGAGCGTTTTAGTACGGCAACTAAAATTATTCACGACAAGCGCCAAGCCTATTATGCCGACCTAGATAAAGCTTACGAAAAAAACCTCGAAAGAAAAGAAGAAATTATTGCCAACATTGAAGCCCTAAATACTGACGAAAACAGCTCGCATTCCGTTTGGCAAAAAAGAATAAAAGAATTGGAAAGTTTAAGACAAGACTTTTTCAATGCTGGCAAAGTACCTTTAAAGAAAAATGAAGCTACTTGGGCAAAATTCAAAGATGCCGTAAGAACATTAAATAGAAGTAAAAACAAATTCTACAAAACCTTAAAAAAAGAACAATACGACAACCTACAGAAAAAGCGCGAGCTCATAAAAGTTGCCGAAGACAATATGGATAGCGAAGATTTTGAAACCATTACGCCATTAATGAAAAAGATACAAAGCGATTGGAAAAAAATTGGTCATGTACCACGTCGTGATTCGGATAAAGTATGGAAGCAATTTAAAAGTGCCTGCAACCATTATTTTGATAGGCTACATAATGAAAGAAAAACTGAAAACCAGCATTTATATGATGCCCTTGACAAGAAAACAAAACTACTGGACGAACTAAAAACCCTAGAACTCCCGGAAGATCCAAAAGAAGCTATTGCAAAATTACAAACAACAATAAAAGACTGGAAAGCTATTGGGCATGTACCACAAAACAAACGATTTATTGATGCCAAGTTTAGTAAAGCTATTGATGCAAAATTTAATCAACTTAATATTGAAAAGGATAAATTGGAAATGATACGCTTTGAGAGCAAGTTAGACAGTTTGGTCAATGCTGAAGACACAAGGCTTTTGGATAACGAACAAAACTTTATCCGTAAAAAAATAGATGAGGTAAAATCAGAAATCAACCAATTAGAAAATAACCTTCAGTTTTTCTCAAATGTAAAAGACGACAACCCTTTGGTTAAAGAAGTCCACAAAAATATTGACAAGCATAAAAAGTCCTTAACGGTTTGGCAAGACAAGCTAAAAAAAGTAAGGAATATGTACAGCTAAGATGATTAAACTCAAAACCCACTTGCCAAAAACAAGTGGGTTTTGCCCTAACTAAACTAAATTAACCTTAATATTAGCCACTTAATCTAAAAATTAAGGTTTCTACTAAGATTGAAACAAAATTACGTTTCAGTATAGTTACGTTAAAATAGTTACATTGGATTTCAAAAGTGAAAATTTAACAATCTTAGAGTTGCTTGGACTCTTCCCAAAACACATCCATTTCACTTAAAGTCATGTCTTTCAGTGATTTTCCGATGGCTTTAGACTTTTGCTCTAGATATTGAAACCGTTTTATAAATTTTTTATTGGTGCGTTCTAAGGCATTTTCTGGGTTTACGTTTAAAAAACGGGCATAGTTTACTAACGAAAATAAAACATCACCAAATTCACTTTCTATAGCGTCTTTATCGTTATTTTTAATCTCCTGTTTTAATTCCTCTAGTTCTTCTTCTACCTTTTCAAAAACCTGTTCTGGCTTTTCCCAATCAAAACCAACACCAGCAACTTTGTCTTGAATTCGATTGGCCTTAACCATTGCCGGTAAGCTTTTTGGTACACCTTGCAATACGCTTTTTTTACCTTCTTTGAGTTTTAGCTGTTCCCAATTGCGTTTTACATCATTTTCATCATTAACCGTGATGTCTCCGTAAATATGAGGATGACGATCAATGAGTTTATCACATATGCTGTGGCATACATCGGCAATATCAAAATCACCTTTCTCGCTTCCTATTTTGGCATAAAAGACTATGTGCAAAAGCACATCTCCAAGTTCTTTTTTTACCTCATCCAAATCATTGTCCAAAATGGCGTCTCCAAGTTCGTAGACTTCCTCAATAGTAAGATTACGGAGAGATTCCATGGTTTGCTTTTTGTCCCATGGGCATTGTTCCCGCAACTCATCCATTATAACAAGTAACCGTTCAAAAGCTTTTAGTTGCGGTTGTTTGTTTGACATTTTATTCTTCTTCAGATGAATCAGTAGCTACGTCTTCTTCTAATGCGCTGAGCATATTGTTTTTTTGCAATAAATTGTACCACTGTATTACCTTTTTGATATCAGAAGCATACACACGATCTTCGTCGTATTCTGGAAGTACTTCAAAGAAAAACTCTTCAAGCTCTAGTTTACTGGCCTTATGGCTAATATCCGTTTGCTTTGCACCATATTTATCGCTAATGGTTTTTAATACTTCTCTTAGCGGAATTTCTTCGGTTAACGTATATATGGCAATTTCGCTTAGTATGCTAATATTGCTGTGCGGACCAACGGTGATTCTTTTTTTATCTAAAAGAGATTCCACAACTGCACCTGTTCTGGTTTGGGTTACAATTTTGTATAATCCTGGTTTTCCAGAAATTGACAATATTTTTTCTAAACTCATAAAGTAATGTTTTGGTTAGCCACTGCTATTCTTAGCTGTATATGTTGTACTAGCGTTTTTTGCTCATTGCAGGAAAACGCATTTTATAGTCTATTTTAATTTTTCCTTTGGATATGTTTTGCAACTTTCCTTTCAGTAATCTTTTTTTGAAGGATGAAAGCTTATCGGTAAACAAAACACCTTCAATATGGTCGTACTCATGTTGAATTACCCTTGCAATTAAACCATCATAGGTTTCAACGTGGGTATCAAAATTCTCATCTTGGTATTTAATTTTTATTTGTGGTTGCCTAAAAACGTCTTCCCTAACGTCTGGTATGCTCAGGCACCCTTCGTTAAACGCCCATTCATCTCCATTTTCTTCAATAGTTACAGGGTTAATAAACACCTTTTTAAATTGTTTCAGCGCAACTTTTTCATCTTCAGAGAAACTTTCATCCTCAGAAAACGGTTCTGTATCAACTATAAATAATCTTATTGGCAATCCAATTTGCGGAGCTGCCAAACCAACTCCGTAAGCACCGTACATAGTTTCAAACATATTGGCAATAAGTTCATCTAATTTCGGATAATCTTCAGTAATATCAGAAGCTTTCTTCTTTAAAACTGCGTCTCCGTAGGCCACAATAGGTAAAATCATCATTACATTATTTTCGATTGCAAAAGTACCAATTTAGCCGAAAACATATTGTGAATAGCACTAGTTATTTTAAGGCATTATTTCAAAAGCTTTAATCAGTCTGGGACATGTAGCTTTGTAATATGAGCGTTGCACTTATCTCGTCAATCAATGCTTTGTTTCGTCTTTGCTTTTTGCGCAAGCCACTATCAATCATGGTCTGGAATGCCATTTTTGATGTAAAGCGTTCATCAACACGCACAACAGGTATATGAGGAATTGAGGTATTTAACTTTTTTAGAAAACTTTGAATATATGTTTCGCTTTCTGATGCAGTGTTATCCATCTGCTTGGGCAAGCCCACAATAAGTTTTTCTACATTTTCATTTGCAATGTAGGTTTTCAAGAAATCCAGTAAATCCGTTGTATTTACCGTTGTTAACCCCGATGCTATAATCTGAAGTTCATCAGTAACAGCCAAGCCTACTCTTTTTGTACCATAATCTATTGCAAGTAATCTCCCCATATATTTGGCAAATATAGCGATAATAAAAAACGCTCCCTAACCACAAGGAGCGTTACTAATCTAGCTATTAATTAATCCATGAAATTAAAACTTAAAATTTTATAATATCACAATTAATTATCATTTAGACGCTGAAATTAAATTTAAGTCACTTTTTTTGGATTAGTCTTTAAAATACATTGCCCGAGATGTATCTTTGAATCCAAATTAATCATAATTATGAAAGAGTTACAGGCCATTGTAGAATCCGCATGGAATGACCAGTCCTTGCTAAAAGAAGACCAAACAATAAAAGCAATTAAAACCGTAATTGACTTAATAGATAAAGGCAAACTTAGGGTTGCAGAACCAATTGGTAATAATTGGCAAGTTAATGAATGGGTTAAAAAGGCAGTGGTGCTGTATTTTCCCATTCAAAAAATGGAGACCTTTGAAGTAGGCATTTTTGAATATCATGATAAGATACCGCTAAAAAAAGGATACGAGGAAAAAGGTATTAGAGTTGTGCCACATGCCGTTGCTAGGCATGGCGCTTACATATCCAAAGGTGTAATAATGATGCCAAGCTATGTTAATATTGGTGCTTATGTTGATGAAGGTACAATGGTAGATACTTGGGCAACCGTTGGTAGTTGCGCTCAAATAGGCAAAAATGTACACTTGTCTGGTGGCGTTGGCATCGGTGGTGTTTTAGAACCCTTACAAGCTGCACCAGTAATAATTGAAGACGGGGCATTTATTGGTAGTCGCTGTATTGTGGTAGAAGGCGTCCGTGTGGAAAAAGAAGCTGTGCTTGGTGCAAATGTAGTGTTGACAATGAGCACAAAAATCATAGATGTTACAGGCAATGAACCTGTGGAAATGAAAGGCGTTGTACCTGCACGTTCTGTAGTTATTCCAGGCAGTTACACCAAAACATTTGCCGCAGGCGAATATCAAGTACCTTGTGCCTTGATCATAGGAAAACGAAAAGAAAGCACAAATAAAAAAACATCATTAAACGATGCACTCCGCGAATATAATGTGGCGGTTTAATAGCCTTAGACATGTCTTATATATTCTGGGTTTTCCAACTCATAGAATCAAAACTGACTATTGTAATTAATTCAATGTGAAGATTTTAATTATTCAACAAAAAATGATAGGCGATGTTTTGGCTACAAGTATTTTATTTGAAGCCATAAAACAGAAATACCCTAAATCAGAACTTCACTATGTAATAAACACACACACATATCCTGTAGTAGAACACAATCCATATATTGATAAAATTCACTTTTTTACGCCTAAACACGAGAACAGTATTTTAAATCTGCTAAAATTTTCCAGGCAACTGAAAAAGGAAAACTATGATGTTGTAATTGACGTATATTCAAAACTATCCAGCAACATCATAACATTTCTCTCCAAGGCAAAAACAAAAATATCCATTGACAAAAGCTACAATGCACTTATTTACAATCGCAGATATAAAAACAAAACAAGCTCAAATACCAACGCGGGACTTGCCATTGAAAATAGATTACAGTTATTAACGCCTTTCAACATTGATACTGAAAATATTGTAAAGCCAAAAATTTACCTAACTGAATTAGAGAAAAAACAAGCAAGAGCGCTTTTGATTTCAAATGGTATAAAACTAGATAAACCCTTAGTCATGATTGGAGTTTTGGGAAGTAGCGAAAACAAAACCTATCCTTTTACTTATATGGCAGAGGTTATTGATGGTATAGTGAGTGCAAATGAATCTATTCAGATATTATTCAACTATATACCTCATCAAATTGAAGATGCAAAAGCAATTCTTGAATTATGTAATGAGCGCACAAAAAAGCAGATTCATTTTGATGTATTTGGTAAAGGTCTTCGGCAATTTTTAGCAATAACGCACCACTGCAGCGCTTTAATAGGCAACGAAGGTGGCGCAGTAAATATGGCCAAGGCATTGAATGTACCAACGTTTACTATTTTTTCGCCTTGGATTAAAAAAGAGGCTTGGAATATGTTTGATGATGGCAAAAAGCACACTTCAGTGCATTTAAAAGATTTTAAACCTGAAGTTTATACGGGTGTAAATCATCCTAAACTGCTAAAGCAAGAAGCTAAAGCGCTATATCAAAAATTTGAGTTTAAACTCTTTAAAAAACAAGTGGGAAATTTCCTAAAACTTAATTTAAACTAACCTTTTTTTATACCGTAAGTGGTCCATTTTAGGTTTTCCTTTTTAACCTTGGCACGTATGGCTAAATTTCTGTCTAAAGACTCTTGGGTTTTGTAACCTCTGGCATGGTCCAAATGAAGACAAATGGCTTTGTAACGTATTTGTTTGGATCTTACACCATAATTTACCAATCGTTCTCCCAATTCCCGATCCGGACCACCATATTGCATGCGCTCATCATAGCCGTTTATGGCTATTAAATCTTCTTTCCAAGCAGAGGAGTTGCAATTGTTAAATGTTGCTCCAGTTGGTGTAACAACATCCAAAAAATTAGCAAGTCCATCTTTTACAGAGAGTTTTAAAGCATTTTTATTACCCAAATGCCCTTGAGATTTTAACCACTTTACATCAAAACAGCGTTTGGACTTGATATCATCTTCACTAATAACCTCACTGATATCCATTGGTAATTTGCAATAGCCACCAGACAAAAAATATCCTTTTTCTGCATGTATGGCGTGCGTTTCAACAAAGTCTTCACGAGGTATACAATCGCCATCAGTGAATAATATATAATCATGTTTTGCCATTACAATGGCCTCATTCAATATTTTTTGACGCCTATAACCTTTATCTTCATGCCAGGCGTGCGTAATATTTACGGGATAGTTACTTTTAAAATCATCAATAAGCGCTTTAGTTTCATGGGTTGAGCCGTCATCAGCAATAATGATATCAAAGTTCTTATAGGTTTGCACACTATAACCATAAAGTACTTTTTTCAGCCAATCGGTTTTATTGTAGGTTGCTATGATTACGGTAATATTTGGTAAATGCATAAACTTTATTTATTTAACAATAAGCTATAAAATATCTTTTTCAGAACATCTCAAGAGAACTAATCATCGAGATGTTAGCATTAGTGCAAAAATACTATTTTTACGGCATCGAATAAATTGAAATGATAAGACTGTCTGGAGTTGTAATTACATTTAATGAAGAAAGGTATATCGAAAAATGTCTTGAATCATTGGTAAATGTTGTGGATGAAATTGTGGTTGTGGACTCCTACTCTACTGATAATACAAAAGCCATTTGCCAACGTTTTAATGTCAATTTTATTGAACAGGATTTTCTTGGTTACATAGAACAAAAAAACTTTGCGCTATCAAAAGCTTCAAACGATTATATTGTTTCCCTTGATGGCGACGAATCACTGTCTGAAGAACTACAGCAATCTATATTAGAGCTTAAAAAGAAGTGGACATACAATGGCTACATCTGCAACAGATTTAATAATTTTTGCGGGCAATGGATAAAACACTCGGATTGGTACCCTAATAAAAAGCTTCGTGTTTTTGACAGACGCAAAGCAACTTGGAGGGGCATTAATCCGCATGACCAGATTGTCTTAAAAGATAACGCC
Organism: uncultured Flavobacteriaceae bacterium; assembly: GCA_964434705.1. Taxonomy (GTDB): domain Bacteria; phylum Bacteroidota; class Bacteroidia; order Flavobacteriales; family Flavobacteriaceae; genus Winogradskyella. Next base: position 62,813 of record CAYSVY010000014.1, on the reverse strand, counting down.
AAAGCAGGCAGTTTAAAAGGTGATATTCTGCATAAAACCTATCAGAGCTATTCTGAGTTTAATCTAAAAATGGAAAAATTCTCAAGCATTTCTGCCGAAGCTTATTTTAAACTTGGAAAGAAAGCGCCAATCTGGAAAATTTTCTGGAATCCGTCATGGGCATTTTTTAAGGCCTATTTTTTAAGATTGGGGTTCCTAGATGGCTTTAATGGGTTTATGATATGTTATCAAACCGGACATCTTACGTTTCTTAAATATTCAAAATTAAGGGAAATTATTAAGCGCGAATCATCTTAACGCTTCCAAAACTTAAAACGTTTTTTTAATCGTTTTTTTCGGTGGTATTTAAATTGAAAATCTTGTGTTTCTTTCCACATAGCATTGAAGATTTCCTCCTCGCTTTCCCCAGAAATTAAAGCATACTCGTTGCTCATAACTTTAACCATAGACTCATGTATGGTCAGTTTTGACATATTTTTCATACGGGCTTCAAAACTCATTTTTTCAAACTGCATACGGTTTAAGTCAACAAGATAAAATTTGTATTGTTCACCAACCTTTTTTATAAGTGTATTGCCCGGAGAATGGTCTAAAAAGTTTATACCTTTTTCATGAAGGTCAAAAGTGAAGCGAGTAAATGCGCGAAGTATGTCTTCGTGATTTGGATAATTTAAGTCCAAAGTCAATTCCCGGTAGGTTAAATCGGCATCTAAGTGTGCACTGGCGTAGTAACTTTTACCAAAAGTAAACGGTTTAGCATTTTCAAAATAGCCAAAGGGTTTTGGTGTGCCAACACCTAGGTCCGTTAATTTTTTGGCATACTCGAAAGAACGTTGCGCTTTGGATTTTCTAAAAAACCGATAGACAAATTTATTAATGGCATTAGGCGTTTTAAACGACTTAACATTGACGTTAACACCGTTGACAACTGAAGTTTTAATAACATTCCGCTCACCATCATTGTAAAGCTTACCAGACTCATCAAAATTCTCAATGAATTCCAACAACGCATTATTAAAAACTTTATCATTTTGCCCAAAGACTATTTTCATAATCGCGAAATTACAACTATTGCCTGAAGCGCAAAGAATTAATTTTTTAAAATGGGACTTGCGTTTCTTTTTTATTTCTTTGCAGTATGTCTCAAAAGAAAACTTTATTTCTAGAATCACACAACATCAAAAATCTCAATTTTGGTTTCGGGCAATTTAATTATCACCTCATCAAAGCATTGGGAGAAATTGCTCCAGAGGAATTTGAAATAACCCTTCATGCTAAAAATATTGAAAAGTTGCGCAAAGATTTTGGAGATTATTTTAACTACCGAAAATATAGTAGTCTAACCAGATATCCACTATTCAGAATAAAGAAGAAATATGATTTATGGCATAGCCTTAACCAAAATATAAAAATAGAGCCATACCACAATTTGCCTTATGTATTAACGGTACATGACGTTAATTTTATTGAAGAAGAATCTAGCGACATGGCTCATGAGCGCAATGTAAGGTTTCAAAGTAAACTCAACCGAAGCAACGCCATTACTTACATTTCAGAGTACGCTAAAAGTTCAACACACAAGCATTTCAAAATTCCTAATGTGCCAGAATATGTTATCCATAACGGCAACCCGGTAACACAAGTTGATGTTCCCGATTCCTTTCTGCCAAAAGTAGTTTCTGACAAACCTTTTTTATTCTCAATTGGGGAATTTACCGAACGTAAAAACTTTCATACTTTGGTAAAAATGTTGGAGTTTTTACCAGAATTCAACCTTATCCTATCCGGTAAAAACGAAACTGAATATGCTAAAACAATATTAAAAGACACCATAAAAGAATCGTCTCTTGAAGATAGAGTTATCATAACAGGAAAAATATCTGATATGGAAAAACACTACTATCTTAAAAACTGTGAAGCTTTTGTTTTTCCTTCATTGCGCGAAGGCTTTGGAATTCCACCAATTGAGGCTATGCGGTTCGGAAAACCCGTTTTTATATCCAACAATACGTCACTACCAGAAATTGGTGGTAAGCACGCATTTTATTGGGATAACTATGATGCAGATTACATGGCAAAAACGGTAAGAAATGGACTTAAACACTACAAAAACAATCAACAAAAACTGTCTCAAGAGTACATAGCGCACGCTAAAAGTTTTAGTTGGAGAGAAGCAGCAAAGGCTTACATAAACGTTTATAAAACTGTTTTAGGAATTACCTAAGAGTTGAATTATATATAACTATTTTTGACATCAACTTTATTATTGCCTTAACAATGGGAAAATTAAAATACTTCTTAAAAAACTTAAAATCTAAAAAGAGATCCAAATTACTCGGTCCTCATGCCAAAGGTATAATCTATGATTCTGAAAACGGATTAATTGCTTTACCCGTTGAGGATATTACCATTGGGAAAAACCTAGGTTTTAAAGGCAAATGGGATATAGAAGAAATACACAAGATAAGTGATAAATGCACCTCAGATGACACTATTTATGTGATTGGAACGCACGTTGGCACTTTATTGATACCTCTTGCCAAAAAGGTAAAACACATTGTTGGTTACGAAGCTAACGAAAATACGCATTGGTACATGCAAAAAAACTTGATGCTCAATGATGTAAAAAATACCACTTTATTTAACTATGCCGTTGGTGACAGTAATAAAACCATTGAGTTTTATCAGAGCAAAGTCAATACTGGTGGCAGCAAAATAAAACCTGTAAAAGACGCAGAACAATACACTTATGATAATCCTGATACGGTAGAAGTTGAAATGATTGTTTTAGATGAGCATATTAAAAACAATAATCTACCAAAACCTACAGCCTATATCATGGACATTGAAGGCGCTGAGTATTTTGCACTTCAAGGCATGCAAAATAGTCTTAAGGATGTAAGATTTCTTTACGTTGAATTTGTACCGCACCATCTAGAAAATGTTTCAAATACCAGCATTGATGAATTTATGGCACTTATCACACCGCATTTTAAATCGGCCACAATACTAAAAAAGGATATTGTTTTCTCCCTTGAAAACCAATCCGAAGCATTTTTCGATTATTTAAAAGACTTACAGAATAACAACAACGCTGAAGATATTTTATTTGAATAACCCCAATTAACTATGATTTACACCTACATAATTGGCGCGATTGTATTGGCAATTTTAATACACTACGGCATTAAACTTTCCAAACACAAATCGTTATATCCTTTTATGCCTTTTAAATATAATTTTAGAAGACGACGTATCACTTTCAAAAAAACACTGGAATTATTAGACGCCAGACAATCAAAAGTTTTACTTGAAACAGGTACGTCTCGCAAGGGTCTAGAAAATACGCGCGGTGATGGAGGCGCTACCATTGTCTTCGGTAAATGGGCAAAACTCAATAATGCTGAATTACATTCTGTTGATATAAGCGAAGATTCCGTAAAAGGATCTCATGAAGCTGTAGTTAGCCAAGGACTTCAAGATTACGTAACTGTTTATTTGGATGATGCTTTGAATTTTTTAGAAACATTCAAAGAGAAGATAGATTTCTTATACTTAGACAGTTATGATTATTCACGTACAGACAAAGACATTCAGAAAAAAAGCCAAGAGCATCATTTAAAGGAATTTAAACTCGCCGAAGACAAATTACACAATAATTCAATTGTATTGATTGATGACTGCGGATTACCAGGTGGTGGCAAAGGAAAATTAGTGGTTGATTATATGCTTACAAAAAATTGGAAAGTCCTTATTGACGCCTACCAAATACTTCTTGTTAAACAAGAAAGCCTTTAATAATTCCAAATATCATTGCCATTAGCATTATAATAACTGGACAGTAAATTGTAAATTTGCCCTAAAAATTTCAACTTATTTCGGCAATGGCTCATACCGATGCATTACAACATCCTATTTTTAAATACGTCTCGGAATCTGCTACAAAACTAAACCTAGAATGTTACGTTATTGGCGGTTATGTGAGAGATTATTTGCTTCAAAGAGGCAATCCAAAAGACGTTGATATTGTGGCGGTTGGTAGCGGTATTGAATTGGCTAAGGAAGTGGCGTTGCGTTTACCTAATACACCAAAAGTTCAGATTTTCAAAACCTACGGAACGGCAATGTTGCGCTTTCAGGATATTGAAGTAGAGTTTGTTGGCGCCCGTAAAGAAAGTTATACCGAAAATAGCCGTAACCCAAAAGTTAAAAATGGCACTTTGGAAGATGACCAAAACCGACGGGATTTTACCATTAATGCTTTGGCACTAAGCTTAAATCCATCTAATTTTGGGGAACTTTTAGACCCTTTCAATGGTGTTTCAGATCTTGAAAAAGGCATTATAAAAACACCTTTAAGCCCAGATATTACATATAGTGATGATCCTTTACGGATGTTACGTGCCATACGTTTTGCCACACAATTGCAGTTTAAAATAGAAGACGCTTCCTTAAATGCCATTACAAGTAACAGTGAGAGACTTCAAATAATTACCAAAGAACGTATTGTTACCGAAATCAACAAAATATTAGAAAGCGACAAACCGTCTATTGGGTTCAAACTATTGGAAAAAACCGGGTTGTTAGACATCATTCTTCCAGAACTTACAGCACTTAAAGGCATAGATGAAATTGAAGGCCAACGCCACAAAGATAATTTTTATCACACCTTGGAAGTGGTTGATAATATTTCCAAGGCCACAGATAATTTGTGGTTACGTTGGGCTGCATTATTGCACGATATAGGAAAAGCACCCACAAAAAAGTTTCATAAAAAAATTGGATGGACATTTCATGCCCATGAATTTGTAGGCTCAAAAATGGTGTACAAATTGTTCAAACGACTTAAAATGCCCTTAAATGATAAAATGAAGTTTGTGCAAAAAATGGTATTAATGAGCTCGCGCCCTATTGTACTTGCTGAAGATATGGTAACGGATTCCGCAGTGAGACGCCTTGTATTTGATGCTGGTGATTATGTAGATGATCTTATGACGCTTTGCGAGGCAGACATTACAACTAAAAATCCGCGAAAATTTAAAAAATACCACAATAATTTTAAAGTGGTTAGGCAAAAAATAGTTGAGGTTGAAGAACGTGATAGAATTCGAAATTTTCAACCACCAATTACTGGCGAAGAAATAATGGACGCCTTTAACCTAAAGCCATCAAAAGAAATAGGCATCATAAAAGAAACCATAAAAGAGGCCATTTTGGACGGAAAAATTCCGAATGAACATAATGCCGCCTATCAGTTAATGTTGGAAAAAGGAAAAAAATTGGGATTGTTACCAGTTGTATAAATGATTGAGATTGTAAGGACAAATTCGAAAAACATAAATTTTAAGCATTTAGTTACGCAATTAGACGCTTATTTAAAAATTACCGATGGTGATGAGCACGACTACTACAATCAGTTCAACGGTATTGAAAATTTGGATCATGTAGTTGTGGTGTCTATTGACAAAGAGGCTATTGGTTGTGGGGCATTCAAACCTTTTGACAATACTTCTGTAGAAATAAAGCGCATGTTTGTAAAACCAAATACCAGAGAAAAAGGCATAGGCAAAAGCATTTTAGCAGAACTTGAAAATTGGGCCAAAGAATTAGGATTCGCTAACAGCATTTTGGAAACAGGCAAACGGAAGGTTGAAGCAGTCATATTTTATAAGAAATGTGGTTACAAAGCAATTCCAAAATATGGGCAGTACAAAATCATGGAAAATAGCCTTTGCTTTAAAAAAGAACTTTAATATGAAAAAGCGATTTAGAACAACAGCCAAAATAGCATTAGTGCTCATTTACATTGTAATTATTGCTGGTGCCGTTGTCCGAATGACAGGCTCTGGAATGGGATGTCCAGATTGGCCAAAATGCTTTGGCTACTACATTCCGCCAACAGACATTTCGGAATTGGAATTTAAACCTAACCACGATTACAAAAAAGGATATGTTATTCAAATTGATGAAATATTCTATTATGCAAAAGCAGATTTTACGAGTGGTAAAACCCTAGATAAAACAAACTGGGTCAAAAACACCACGCACGATTATAACACCTTTAATGCCACGCACACGTGGATTGAATACATCAACAGGTTAATCGGAGCGTTATCGGGCATACCAATACTCATATTTACAATTATGTCTTTCTGGCTTTGGAAAGACAAAAAACGCCTGTTATTATTGTCGGTACTTACCGTATTCTGCATGGGCTTTCAGGCTTGGTTGGGCAAAACCGTTGTGGATTCTAACTTATTACCATACAAAATAACCATACACATGGTTATGGCATTGGTCATTGTTGCCATAATTCTCTATTTGATTTTTGCTTCAAGAACCACAATTAAAAATCAGAAATACGACAGTCTGTTTAAAAACGGTATAGCTATAGCAACGGCATTGACATTAATTCAAGTAATCCTTGGTACGCAAGTACGCCAATTTGTCGATGTGCAAAATAGCATCAACGGTTACCATAACTGGGATATTACTGAAAACACGCCACTTAATTTTTATGTACACCGTACACTTTCAATAATTGTTTTAGTGCTCAATGGATGGCTGTTTTTCAGAAATAGAAAACTTCAACTTGGGTATGGAAAATTTAATTTTGTAATTCTGTGCATCGTTCTGGAAATTGCAACAGGAATTGCCATGTATTATTTTGATTTTCCATTTACTACTCAACCATTACATTTGGTATTAGCTGCTATATTGGCAGGAATTCAATTTTATGTTTTATTGGAAAGCTGGTCAAAAGACAACAAGACATTAGCGGCACAAGTAAGTTAAATTGTATCTTTGCATACTAATTTTTTTGAAATGATTTACAGATTTAGAGTCATATTAGATAACGATACTGAAGACGATATTTTCCGTGATTTGGAAATCAGAGAAACCGACACCATGGAAGATCTGCACAATATCATTACCCAATCCTTTGGGTTTGATGGTATGGAAATGGCATCGTTTTACATAAGTGATGAGGAATGGAACCAAGGCGAGGAAATCGCTATGTTTGATATGGGCGAAGCTGGTAGTACAGCCAAAGTCATGGCAACCACGCTAATTAAAGATGTAGTACATGAGGCATCGCCAAAACTTATCTATGTTTATGATTTTTTGAACATGTGGACATTTTTTGTTGAGCTTGCTGAAATTGTTGATGAAGCCCAAGGCACTGATTACCCAAATTTAATGTTTGTACAAGGTCAAGTTCCAGACGAAGCACCAATCAAAAACTTTGAAGCAGAGTCACTTGATGATGAGTTTAATGAATTTGAAGATGGTATGGATGTGGATGATTACGGTGATTTGGATTTTGATGAGAACTGGAATTAAAGCGATTTTTAATTCATAAAAGACAAAGCATTTCATTAATGAAATGCTTTTTTCATTTTAAAGCTGTAACAAAAAAAAATGTCGTTCGTCTTACTGACATAACTAATTGTTCCGAGATAAAATTCCGGATGTAAAAACCAATCATTTTGGAGAATATCCTCACTATTAATAACCTTACTAAAAAGTTTGGTTACCTCACAGCGGTAAAAGACCTGAGTTTTACTATAAAAAAAGGTAACGTTTACGGTATACTTGGCCCAAACGGAAGTGGCAAATCCACAACATTGGGCATGGTACTCAATGTGGTTAACAAAACCAATGGCGATTTTCAATGGTTTAATGGACAAACCTCAACACATGATGCACTTAAAAAAGTAGGCGCCATTATTGAACGCCCTAACTTTTATCCTTACATGACGGCGAAACAAAACCTTAAATTGGTCTGTAAAATCAAAGGTGTTGATACCAATAAAATAGAAGAAAAACTTGAAGTCGTTAACCTATTGGACCGTAAGGACAGTAAGTTTAGAACATACTCTTTGGGAATGAAACAGCGCTTGGCTATTGCCTCTGCCCTACTTAACGACCCTGAAATACTCATCCTTGACGAGCCTACAAACGGCCTCGATCCGCAAGGTATTCATCAAATACGCCAAATCATAAAAGATATTGCCGCGTCTGGCACTACTATTTTATTAGCATCACATTTATTGGATGAAGTTGAAAAAGTATGCTCACATGTTGTAGTTTTAAGAAAAGGAGAAAAGCTCTATTCCGGCCGTGTGGACGAAATGATAAACAGCCATGGCTTTTTTGAATTGAAAACCGAAAACCAAGAAGCCTTGCTTAACTTATTAAAAAACAATAAACATTTTGGAACTATAAAAACCGAAGACGAACTAATTACGGCATTTTTAAATGAGCCAATGTCGGCTTCAGATTTTAACCAATTAGCCTTTAAAGATGGTATTGTACTATCCCATTTAGTAAAACGAAAAGAAAGCCTGGAAGAACAATTTTTGCAGTTAACGGATAATTCAAATTAAATTTTTGTAATGACGAACGAGCATACACTGAGCTTAGTCTAAGTGAAGCTTCTAAAAAATCTAATGGAAAACCAATGTCATGCTGAGCGCAGTCGAAGCATCTAAAAAACCAACCAATCTAAAGATCTAAACAAAACCATGATACGACTCATACAACTTGAACTCCAAAAACTTTGGCTCAACCGAACCAGCAAGATATTAATATTTGTATCTTTTATACTTCCATTTACGGTTTTAGTGCTATCATCAATAAAAATCAATTTTTTCGGATTTTTCACTTTGGAGCTTGGGGAATTGGGTATTTTCAATTTTCCTATTATTTGGCATATTACTACATTTTTTGCCTCTTATTTCAAATTTTTCTTTGCCATTGTAGTCGTAAGTATGATTGGCAATGAGTACAGCAACAAAACATTAAAGCAGAATTTAATTGATGGGCTTAGCAAAAGGGAATTTATACTTTCCAAGTTTTACACCATTGTTTTCTTTTCCTTGACAGCCACATTATTAATTGGAGTTGCTACATTTTTAATTGGTATGTACTACTCCAGCTATACCGAGATAAATATTATTTTTAGGGAAGTTGAATTTCTACTCGGTTACTTTGTAAAGCTAGTAGGTTTCTTTAGTCTGTGTTTATTTTTTGGAATGTTGTTAAAACGCTCCGCCTTTGCATTGGCGTTTTTGTTTCTACTCTGGATTTTTGAACTTATTATTTATGGTTTAATGGAATGGAAAATTGATGGCGACTTACCAGAGAAAATATACAACGTATTACCAATACAGTCTATGTACAAGCTTATTGACCAGCCGATACAACGTATTGTTATGACCAAATTCCCCGACAAAGCTGAACTGGGATACGACTATGCTGTACACTTTAGTGAAGTTGTTGTGGTATTGGGATGGACCGCACTTTTCATCTTTTTATCTTACCGATTATTAAAAAAGCGGGATTTGTAATATCTTTGATAGCTATTGCTATCAAATTATGAAAAAGACATTAATTGTAATTATACTTTTTGTTTCGGGTTTTGCATTACATGCCCAAAGAGAAGCCTCCAATTGGTTTTTTGGCAATCGTGCTGGTGTTAAATTTAATGCAGATAATTCCATTACACCTACCACTGGTGAATTAAGTACGGATGAAGGTTGCTCCAGCATCTCTGATGGTAATGGCGACCTTCTATTCTATACTGATGGTATTACCGTATACGACTCTGATGGTATTATAATGCCCAATGGCTTTGGGCTTAACGGAAGTCCGTCAAGCACTCAATCAGGCATTATTATACCTAAACCATTAGATGATAATATCTATTATATTTTCACCGTAGACACTGCCACATTTGACGATACAGATTTTGGCTTTAGCTATTCCGAAGTAGATATGCGTTTAAATGGTGGTCGTGGTGACGTTACTATTAAAAATGTTAATTTATTACAAGATTCTTCTGAAAAAATAAGCGCCGTTTTAAAAGATTGTCTCACGGAAACCATTTGGGTGGTTACCTTATCCAATGCAACAGGTACGCCACCACCTGGCGGTAGTCCCAATCAATTTGATACCTTTCATGCTTTTGAGGTGACTGATGCTGGTGTGAATCCTGTTGCCGTCACATCACCAGCAAGTGTTATAGCTACAGACCAAAGAGGTTATCTGAAATTCTCACCAGATGGTACAAAATTAGCCTCTGCAAACCCTCAAAATGGATTGTATCTATATGAATTTGATTTGGAAAATGGTGTTGTTGCCGGACCACCAACATCGTTATTCATTAATGCACCTGGAGTTGGTACAGCAACAAGACCTTATGGATTGGAGTTTTCACCTAGTAATGAACTGTTGTATGTTTCATCCTCAAATGACTTTTTCAGTCAAATACCAGGTGAAAACAATAACCCAAACAATCATTTTTCTTCTTTGGTTCAGTTTGATATAACTGCGACAAATGTTCTAGCTACACAAACACTTATTGACCAAAGAAACTCTTACAGATCAGCGTTACAGTTGGGTCCAGATCGTAAAATATACAGAACCCAAAGTCAAACCTATGGTATTGGTGAAAATGGTTTGTCGGTCATTGAAAACCCAAACGAAAGAGGTTTGGCATGTGACTTTAGATATAACGCAGTAACACTCACCAATAATGCTCGTCAAGGTTTACCACCTTTTATTACTTCTTTCTTTGCAGAAACCATTGATATTATTAACGATCCTGAGATTACATCAACGATATTACCACTTTGTGAAGGCGAATCTTATATTTTAAATACAGCCGATATTCCTGGCGCAACTTATACGTGGTTTTTCGATGAAGTCGAACAAACCACACCAGATCCGCCTTATGAGTTTGAAGTATTTCAGAACGGTGTATATGAAGTAGAAATTGTAATTGATACAGATAATTGTGACATCCTAATTGGACAGGCAACCATTATTTATTCTGACATACCAGAAGGCTTTACACCAACAAGACTGGCAAATTCTCAAAGTACAATTGAAGTTTGCGATGATGATCGTAATGATGGGGTTTTTGAAAGTTTCAACTTTACACAATTAGATGATGAAATCCTAAACGGGCAAGATGATACCGAATTTGTGGTTAAATATTACAGAACAGAAGACGACGCCTTCAACGGAGAAAATGAAATTGTGTTTCCATATACTAATGAAAGTAATCCACAACAAATCTTTGTTAGGGTAGAAAACAGAAACAACCCAAATTGTTTCAGGGTTAATGATACCAACACTGGGTTACCTATTAGCTTTAATATTGAAGTGTTTAATACTCCAGAAATTGTACTGTTGGAGAATCAGGAACTATGCGATACCGAAGGCGATACAACCGATGGTATTGTAACCACAAACTTATTGGATTTTAATGACGGTATTTTAGGACCAGACCAAGATGAAATGGACTATACCATTAGCTATCACGACTCTCAGGATGACGCCGATGATAACGAAAATCCGCTTCCTAATAACTACGAAAACAATGACCCTTTTAACGAGGAAGTCTTTGTACGTATTGAAAACAATGCCAAGCGTGATTGCTACACAACGGGCAGATTTACATTAACAATCAATCTTACCCCAATTGCAAACGATGCCAGTATTTTTCAATGTGATGAAGATGGTGTTCCTAATGGATTGACCATTTTTAATGTTACTGAAGTCAATGCCACTGTTACTGATGACGATCCTAACAGTAGCGTTGAGTATTATTTGAACACGGCAGACGCTTTGGCGGAAAATGGTGCTATTGACGCTTCAAACTATCCAAACATAAGCAATCCACAGGTATTGGTTGCAAGGGTTGACAGTGCGACATCAGATTGTTTCAGTTTAAGCGAAATTACTCTAGAAGCCAGCGCAACATCCGCTAACGATGCCTATTTAGGCGTTTGTGATGAAGACGGTATTGAAGATGGCTTCACCACTTTTATACTATCTGATGCTGATGATCAGGTTTTGGACGGACTACCTGCAGGTTTGGGTTTGGCATACTACGAAACCCTTGATGATGCCCTATTAGAAACCAATCCGTTACCAAATGATTATACCAATGAAGAAGCATTCACGCAAACTATATTTGTTCGTGTAGAAAACGACAACAATTGTTACGGTATAAATGAAGTTGTTTTAGAAGTACTTGGATTACCAAATGTAGAAACCGATCCGGAACCTATTTATTATTGCCTAAACAACTTCCCCGAACCCATTACCATAAACGGTGGCGTTTTTGACGATATTCCTAATAATTATTACTACGATTGGGATACTGGAGAAACTACGATTGAAATTGAAGTCAACGAACCGCGGACATATACCGTTACCGTATCCAACGTAGCAGGATGTTCAAAAGAACGCCGTGTTATTGTTTTACCATCTGGAACACCAACCAGCATTGATTTTGAAATTACAGATACCTCGGAAAACAATACCATAACCGTATTAGCAAATGGTCCTGGTGATTACGAATATGCCTTGGAAGATATCGATGTATTTTATCAAGATAGCAATGTTTTTGAAAACGTGAGACCTGGTATTTATACGGTATTTATTCGTGACAAAAATGGATGTGGTGTTAGTACAGATATGGTTTCCGTAGTTGGTTTTCCTAAATTTTTCACTCCAAATGGCGATGGCCAAAACGATTTTTGGCAGGTAAAAGGCATATCGGACCAGTTTCAGGCTAACTCTAAAATATTAATTTACGACAAGTATGGGAAATTAATGAAAGAGCTCAACCCGTTGGGTTCTGGTTGGGATGGCACTTATAATGGCGCGCCAGTTGCTAATAGCGATTATTGGTTTACGGTAACGCTCAAAGATGGAAGACAGTTTTCTAGCCACTTCGCGCTAAAACGATGAAACAAAAAAATGTAACTTAGTGCTTTAAAGCTATATTTTTTGAAGCTTCGATTCTGTTTTTTAGTTTTTATTTCATTCACATTGAATTCCTTTGGGCAAGACGTTTCGCTCTTCCAGCAATTTAATGGCAGATATGATTACGTGGCTATAGGCAATACCCTAAACCTAACCGAAAACGGCAACTTTTCGCCCTGCCAAATACTTACAAGTTCTTCTGCTAGTTTAGATTTAAATGCCACCCAATCACCAATTGCCGCGTTTTTGTATTGGGCTGGCTCAGATACCGGAGATTTTGAAATTTCTTTAAACGGAAATCCAATTGTTGCCGAGCGCACGTTTAGCGATGCTTTGGATGAAGACCGTGTATTTTTTGCCGCATTTGCCGATGTGACAGAAATTATTCTTTCTGAAGGTAACACTACATATACGGTTTCAGATTTTGACCTAACATCTGTTATAGCGCCATATTGTCCATCGGGCACTAATTTTGGTGGTTGGGCAATAACCGTTATTTATGAAGATGTATCCTTGCCACTAAATCAGGTTAATGTTTATGACGGACTTCAAAGCGTACCAGAAGAGCTAACCATTAATCTAGATAATTTAAACGTGTTGGATAATAACAATGCCAAAATTGGCTTTGTGGCTTGGGAAGGCGATCGGTTTTTAGCAGTTAACGAGCAATTGTCCATTAACGGCAATACAATTGGAAATCCACCATTCAACCCAACAAACAATGCCTTTAACGGCACAAACAGTTTCACCGGAGCTACCAATTTGTTTAATATGGATATTGACGTCTACAATATTCAAAACAATATATCCGTTGGAGATACGTCTGCAACAATAAGCTTAACATCTGGTCAAGATTTTGTAATGATCAACAATATTATTACAGTGCTTAACAGCCAATTACCTGATGCCAGAATGACCGTTGATGCTATAGAACTTGAATGTGACCTAAGAGATGTTTCTGTTTTTTACACCGTAAGCAACACCAATAGCTCTGGTGTATTGCCAGAAGGCACGCCTATTGCCTTTTATGCAAACGGTATTTTAGTGGGGCAGTCGGAAACTGCAAATGATATTGCAATTGGGGATAGCGAAACCGGATCAATAACACTCAGTATTCCTGAAGATATTTCTAATGATTTTCAGTTGGAAGCCGTAGCTGATGATGACGGCACTTCCAATGGTATTGTCATTGAAGCCAATGAAAACAATAACAGTTTTATTGAATCAGTGTCCTTATTGATTTTACCAGAACCAACAGCATTACCCAATTTAATAGCGTGTAATCTTGGTTTCGAAATTGGTGAGTTTAACTTATTTGATGCCACCGAAAATCTAGAAAATTTCAACAATGCCTCGTTTCAATTTTTTGAAACCCTTGAGGATTTAAGGGCAAACACCAATGCTATTTCAGACCCAAGTTTATACAATAATAGTGCGAACCCTCAAACTATTTATATACGTTTAGAAGATGTGCTTTGCTATGAGCGATTTCAGTTCAATCTTCAAATTGAAAATTGTCCACCAACAATTCCCGAGGGCTTTTCACCAAATAACGATACGTTAAACGATTGGTTCAACATTCAAGGTTTATATGACATTTTTGTTATGCATGAGTTGAAAATTTTCAACCGTTATGGGACTTTAATCTTTGAAGGCGATAATGAAAAACCATGGGACGGCTATTCTAACCGCGGAATAAATCATGGCGGTAAAGTTCCTGTTGGCACCTATTATTACATACTAAATTTAAAGGATGAAAACTACAAACCAATCAACGGTTGGGTGTATGTAAATTATTAAAATAATGCATTTCATCGATTTTTTTTGCTTTTAATCTATTTTTAAGTATTTTTGCTTAGGTATTAATAAGGCTTAGTTGTCTTATTAAAAAATGCATTGAATTAGATTATTTAGTATGAAAAAGTACCTTAGTTGGTTTTACTTCATGGCCATATTATTGTGCAATTTTAGTTTTGCGCAGCAGATATCGGTTCAAAATAATGTTCCCGTTGGGCAACTGGTTGAAGATGCATTAGGGCAAAATTGTGTGGAAATTTCTAATGTTAATTCGCCAGTAAACGGAAGCATTGTTGGAATGGGAAGTTTTGGGTCATTCCAAAGAGGTGCGTCCAACTTTCCTTTTGAAAGTGGTATTGTACTCACAACAGGAAACGCCACATCCGCAGGAAACACCTTAAACAACGAGGTTCTTAACGAAGGTAATTCCAATTGGCCAACAGACGCCGATCTTGAGAATACACTTGGTTTAAGCAATACAACAAACGCTACGACTATTGAATTTGATTTTATTTCAATTTCAAGTGTATTACAGTTTAATTATATATTGGCCTCGGAGGAATATTTCGCCAATTTTCCGTGTTTGTACTCAGATGGCTTTGCCTTTTTGATTAGAAGAGCCGGAACAAATGAGCCTTACACAAATATTGCTCTAATTCCCGGAACTTCAATTCCGGTAAACTCAAACACGGTTCATCCAGAAATTGAAGGTTTTTGTGACCCAGAAAACGAAAACTTTTTTGAAGGTTTCAATATTGGTGACACCAATTATAACGGACGTACAACAGTACTGACAGCAACGGCCAACATCATTCCAGATGAAACGTATCACATTAAACTAATCATTGCTGACCAAACAGACAGAAATTACGACTCCGCGGTTTTCATTGAGGCCAACAGTTTTAATCCTACTATTGATTTAGGTGCAGATATTGAGACCTGCGCGTCCAGCGTTCAGCTTAACGGTGATATTAATAATGCAAATGCAGAATACACTTGGTTTTTAAACAATGAGGAAATTACGGATGTTGATTCTTCTAGTTATGAGGTGACACAGAGTGGATTGTACAGAGTTGAAGCTAGTGTACCTCTTGGTGGAGACTTCTGTATTATTGAAGATGAAATTAACATTAACATAAGCAATACGCAATCGTCAACACCGATAAGCAATTTTGAGCTTTGTGACGATCCAAGCAATGATGGGGTTTCCGTTTTTAATCTCAACACAAAAAACGATGAGGTTATAAATTCAGTAGCTCCTGGTAATTATACAATCTCTTATCATACGTCTCCAGCTAATGCACAATCAAATACAGACCCCATTATTGGTGACTACACAAATGTTGTTAACCCTCAACTCATTTTTGTGAGAATTGAGGATACGGATAATGGTTGTTTGGCATTTAATCAATTTCAAATTGAGGTAAATCCTTTGCCCGAAATCACACAACCTTCAACTTTAGAGGTTTGTGATGATGAAATTGCAGATGGATTTACAGCTATTGATCTTTCGCAGGTTAACGACCAAATTACGAATGGGCAAAATAATATGAACGTAACGTTCCATTTTACACAAAATGATGCAAACGTCGGAGCAAATCCAATACCATTACCATACGTAAACAGTGGCGCTAACGATCAGGTTTTTGTAAGTGTTAGCAACCCTCAAACCGGATGCATTTCTACAACGACATTAAACATAACTGTGCTTGAACCACCTGTGCTAGCAGATTTTGAAACGTTTTATATTGATGCCTGTGATCCTGATTACGATGGCTTTGCAAACTTTGATTTGACAACACTAGAGCCTGAAATTTTAAACGGACTTACCAATGTAAGTACATCATATTATACATCACAAGATGATGCTTTAACGGGAACTAACCCCATAGTTGACCCAACGGATTTTGAAAATACTGTACAAACTGAACAAACGGTATTTATACGCGTTGTTGACAACACTACTGGCTGTGCTACTTTAGCGCCAATTGAAGCGCATCCCAATTTACTGCTTACAGCACCTAACTTTGATGACACCTTGCTTTGTGATAATGAAAACGACGGCACTGAACCCTTTAACCTCATAAGTATTACAGGCGATATTTTAGACGAAATCCAAGATGTTAGCATTACCTATTACGAAACCGAATCGGATAGAGATAGTGCAACAAACCCCATTGATATCAATGTTGACTATATTCCTGCAAGTATACCACAAACCTTGTACATTACACTAACAAGCCCTACATGTTCTGAAAATGAAGAAATTATACTAGACCTCAACCCTATTGTAGAATTTGATGACATTCCGCAACAGGTAGTTTGTGATGAAGACCAAGATGGATTAACTACCGTAGATCTGTCACAATACAACAGTGCGCTATATGATAACCAACCAGGTTTTCAGGTTACGTATTTTGAAAGCTTGGCCGATGCTGAGGCAAATGCAAATTCCATTGGCACTTTTTACAACAACTCAGAAAATCCGTTTACTGTATATGCCAGAATACGTTCCATAGAAACATCTTGTACAGATATTTCAAGTTTTGAAATTCTTGTGAATCCTGCTCCAGAAAGCAACACTCCAAACCCAATTGTGATTTGTGATAATGATAATGATGGGTTTTTTAGGGTAAACCTCAACGATACATCACAAGAAATTATTGGTAATACACCAAACCGAAACCTAACATTTTTCAACACGCTTCAGGATGCAGACAATAATACCAACGCCATAACAAACAGTTCAGATTATGATGCTGAAACCGAAACTGTTTATGTAAGGATAAACAATACGCTTACTGGATGCCATTCCACAGAAGCACTTTCAATTACTGTAAATACGTTACCTGTTTTTCCAGAGATTTCTAACTTTCGTTTTTGCGAAAACAATACGGATAACGTTGGTGAATTTTTGTTGAGCTCAAAAGATGCTGAAATTTTAAATGGCCAACCAGGAAAGGAAGTCCTTTACTTTTTAAACGAGAATGATGCTTTAAACAATAACAACGAAATTGACAAAAACAGTAATTACGAAAACACGAGCAATCCGCAGGAAATATTTATCCGTGTTCAAAACGTAACGGACACCGAATGCTTCGGGATAGATTCTTTTATATTAGAGGTTGGAACAAATCCAACGTTTAACGAACCATCAGATCGTTTTGTCTGTGACGATACGTCTAACGATACTTTCGCATCAATCAATCTTGATGAAATACGAACAGAAATTAACCAAGGCATTGCCGAAAATTTAGACATCAACTTCTATTTGTCAGTAAATGATTTAAACACAGGTAGCAACCCAATTACTACAGCTTCGTTTACAAACACTACAAATCCACAGGATATTTTTGTGGAAATAGCAAACGGTAGTATTTGTACATCCGTAACGTCATTTACTATAAATGTCATTCCGGTTCCATCCGTACTTCCAATAGATCCATTTGAAGATTGCGATATCGATTATGATGGAAGTATAAGCTGGAATTTAACTGATGCTGAAATCAATATTCAAGATGTTAGGCAAGACAATATTGAAGTTTCTTATTTTGAATCTATCGAAAATGCGGAAAACAACAATGGCGCAATTGGCAACCCTGAAAACTTTGTAAACTCGTCCAATCCGCAAACGGTTTATGTAAGGGTAAACAATACAGATTTTAATTGTCCCGTAATTTTACCCATTGAACTTATTGTAAACACACCACCCGCGTTTAACGCTTTTGAAATTTATGAAACTTGTGATAATGAAGACGGAATATTCAATCTAAATGAAATCAATTCCATCATAGTCGATGAAGCTGATAATACAGCTATCACTTATTTTTCAAACGAGCAAGATGCCTTAGAGCAAATTAATAACTTGGGTGTCAATTATACTTACCAATCCAATAGTGATATCATTTATGCCAGATTGGACAATACCGTTACAGGCTGTTTTTACATTTATCCATTTATGCTAGCTGTAAATGAATTGCCAATTGCAAATGACGTAGAAAATTTAGAAGAATGTGACGATGATTATGACGGGCTTTTGGCGTTTGACCTAGAGCGTCAGACCAATACTATTTTAGGCAACCAAGACGATATGTTGTTTAGTGTAACCTATCATCAAAACTTAGTTGATGCCAATACAAACAGCAATGTAATCGATGGCCTTTTTGAAGCATTTAACGGGCAAAGAATTTATGCTCGTGTTACAAATAACAGTACGGGTTGCTATATTATTTCAGAGTTTAGAACTATAATTAATCCGAAACCTTTTATTGATATTGAAGACCAAACCATTTGTCCAGAGAATTTTCCTTTAGTCGTTAATGCAGACACAGGAAATGCTGGCGATACTTATGATTGGTCAACAGGCTCAAACACTGCAGAAACTGAAATTACTTTAATTGGCACCTATTCCGTTACGATAACTACGGAAAACGGATGCACATACACAGACACTTTTGAAGTCATTGAATCCGAACCTGCAAATATTGAAGTTGTGGAAACCGTAGATTTTTCAGACCCAAACAACATTACCATCACGGTAAATGGCATAGGCAATTATCTTTTTCAGCTTAATGATGGGCTTCCACAAGAATCAAATATTTTTGAAAACGTTAGCCTGGGCTATCACCTACTTACCATTATTGACCTCAATGGATGTTCCTCTGTAACTAGAGATATTGTTGTTATTGATGCGCCTAAATTTTTCACACCTAATAATGACGGTGCTTTTGATACCTGGCATATTTCTGGTGTGGAGACTTTACCAGGCACGGTAATCTATATTTTTGATCGTTATGGAAAACTATTAACACAACTCAGCAGTTCTTCTCCTGGTTGGGATGGTACATACAACGGTAACCTAATGCCAACTTCGGATTATTGGTTTAGTGCTGAAGTGAAGCAAGGCAACGAAGCATTCACTGTTAAAGGGCATTTTACCCTTAAACGTTAGCAAATTATCAAGTCTTTCCAATTTACTGCGGTGACCTGCGATAATTTTTTAATTTTGCTTAATAATTCCGCTAGATGAGTTCAAAAAAATTGTTGTTTTTCTTTATTGTTTTTAGTGCTTTATTAATATCAAATAACAGTCAAGCATATGGCAACACCAATAGTTGCCCTGCACCAACAGTAAGCTCATTTTCTCCGTTAAGCGCACCGATTGGTACTCTAGTTACTTTAAACGGTTCTGGGTTTTCCACAACTGCCGATGTAGAAATAGACGGAATAAGCTCATCGTTCACTATTGTTAGCGATACGGAATTGACGGTAATTGTTCCAGATGGCGTTATAAATTCATCAACAATCTTAGTAGTAACATCTGGTGGTTGCACAGGAGCACCTGTACAAAACTTAACTATCCTTGAGTCTCAGTGTAGTTCAGATGAAATATACATATCAGAAGTTTACGATTCCGAAACTGGAAGTTACGGTGTATATGAGCTTTATAATCCGACACCAAATGCTATTGTACTTGACGGCATATATCAAATAGACCGTTACGGAACCATTGGAAACCCTACCCCAAGTGTTACAACACCCTTGATGGGAACCATAAACCCTTTCAGTACTTTTGAAGTAGAACTGGGAAGTACGGGCAATACTTGTACTATATCACCTGATATGAATTTAGGTGCCGGTATTAATGAAGATGATGAGATACGATTGCTCAAAAACGGATTGGTCATTGACATTACGTATACCGATGATGAACGCGGATACACGTTTATACGAAACCCAGATGCTGTTGCACCGAGTATCACTTTTGATATTTCAGAATGGACGCTTCTAGAAAATGAAAACTGTTCGGATTTAGAAAGTCATACTACGGATCTCACACCACCAGATTTTATGCAATCGCCATCTCAAACGGTTTGCGAGGGCGAAACAACCATGTTTAGTGTTTTTCCTGAACCCGGCACTTACACCTATCAATGGAAAACTTTAGATGCTCTTGGCAATTGGGTAGATGTTATAGATGATGCCATTTTTGCAGGTGCAAATACAGATAATCTATTGGTTCAAAATGTACCCGTAAGCCTTAACGGGAGTCAATATTATTGTGAATTTACTTCATCATCCTGCACCATAATAAGTAATGCTGTTCAACTTACTGTGTTCAATCTGCCTTTGGTGGACACACTTAGTGACCAGTCTGAATGTACATCGTACACATTACCAACTTTAACCAACGGAAACTATTTCACAGGTTCTGGTGGTACAGGAATGTCTCTTAATGCTGGAGATATCATCACAACATCCCAGACTATTTTCATTTATAATGTAGTTGGGATCGCACCTAATATTTGCTCAAACGAAAGTAGTTTTACAGTCAATATTACAGGTAATCCATCTGTTGACACTTTACCAAATGTCACAGAATGTGTTACCTACCAATTACCAAATTTAACTGACGGCAATTATTTTACTGGTTCTGGAGGAACTGGAATACCACTAAATGCTGGAGATAACATAACAACATCACAAACCATATTTATCTATAATGAAATTGGCACTGCACCAAACACTTGCTCCAATGAAAGTAGCTTTGATGTTAGCATAACAGGATTACCACCTGTGGATAGCTTTACTAATCAGACCGAATGTACATCATATACTTTACCAACCTTAACCAACGGAAACTATTTCACAGGAACTGGTGGTACTGGTATGCCATTGAACGCTGGAGACAACATCACCACTTCTCAAATTGTTTATATTTATAACGAAGTTGGTACTGCACCGAACGTTTGCTTTATTGAAACTAGTTTTTTTGTTGATATTACGGGAAATCCACCTGTGGACAATTTATCAGATGTTACAGAATGTACATCATATACATTGCCAGCGCTAACCGATGGTAATTATTTCACTGGAACTGGCGGCACTGGGATGCCACTTAATGCTGGAGACATTATTACAACATCACAAACCCTTTTTATTTTTAATGAAGTTGGTATCGCTCCAAATAACTGTTCCAACGAAAGTAGTTTTCAAGTTACAATTACTGGAAATCCACCAGTTGATGCACTTACAAACGTCAGCGAATGTACCTCATATACATTACCAGCGCTAACAAATGGGAGTTATTTTAGTGGACCAAGTGGTACAGGAATGCCACTAAATTCAGGAGATAACATAACTACCTCACAAACCATTTTTATTTATAACGAAATTGGCACTGCACCAAATACATGCTCAAGCGAAAGCAGTTTCCAAGTAACCATAACGGGAAATCCGCCAGTTGATACTCTATCGGATGTTACAGAATGTACATCATATACATTGCCAGCGCTAACCGATGGTAATTATTTCACTGGAACTGACGGCACTGGGATGCCACTTAATGCTGGTGATGCGATTACCACATCACAAACTGTTTTCATTTACAATGAAGTTGGAGTTGCACCAAATACATGCTCAAGCGAAAGCAGTTTCCAAGTAACCATAACGGGAAATCCGCCAGTTGATACTCTATCGGATGTTACAGAATGTACATCATATACATTGCCAGCGCTAACCGATGGTAATTATTTCACTGGAACTGACGGCACTGGGATGCCACTTAATGCTGGTGATGCAATTACCACATCACAAACTGTTTTCATTTACAATGAAGTTGGAGTTGCCCCAAATAATTGTTCCAGCGAAAGTAGTTTTCAAGTTACTATTACTGGAAATCCACCAGTTGATGCACTTACAAACGTCACTGAATGTACATCATATACATTGCCAGTGCTGACAGATGGTAATTATTTTACAGGATCTGGTGGTACTGGGATGCCACTGAATGCTGGTGACACAATCACAACATCGGAAACTATTTTTATCTATAATGCCGTTGGAGCATGCTCAAGCGAAACCAGTTTTACAATAACTATTGAACAACAGCAGCCTATAAATATTTTACCAGATGAATTTGCTTGTGGCAGTTACACACTTCCGGCTTTAGCGCAAGGTAATTACTTTACAAACAGCAACGGTACAGGAACACAACTCAACGGAGGCGATGTATTAACCTCAAGTCAAGATATATTTATTTATGATGATACTGGCACTTGCCCTGTGGAGTCTACATTTAACCTCACGGTTTTTACACAACCAGTTGTGGATGTTTTGCCAGACATTACGGTATGTAACGGTTACACTTTACCAAGTTTAACAAGCGGTAATTATTTTACAGATACCATTGGTGGTGGAACACCACTCAATGCAGGTGATGTTATTTCTACACCTCAAACCATTTTTATTTTTGAAGAAAACACAAACCCAGGTGCAGTCAACTGTTCTGATGAGAGTAGTTTTACTGTAACTATTGATAACAATATACCTGTTGATGAACTATTAGATTTTTCACAGTGCGAGCCATATGTACTTCCGACACTTCAAAACGGTAACTATTTCACAGCATCAGGTGGTAATGGAATGCAACTCAGTGCAGGAGACAGTATAACAACATCACAAATGGTTTTTATTTATAATGAAGTTGGCACCGCACCTAATATATGTTCTTCAGAAAGTAGTTTTGAGGTTACTATTTTACCATCTCAAGATTTTGATTTGACATTGTCAAATATTACCATAAACAATCAGGATATTGTCGTTACAATGGATGACATTTCAATTGATTATCAGTATGCTGTAGATAATTTTGATTTTCAGACTAGTAATGAATTTTTCAACCTTTCCGAAGGGCAACACACACTAATAGTAAGTGACACAAACGGATGTGTACAAAAATCAATCACATTTTTTATTGAAGCCAATCAATTTATAGTACCGTTGTATTTTACTCCAAATGGTGATGGACAACATGATTTTTGGGTAGTCACCGATACTGAAAATATAGTGAACAGAATATACATATTCAACAGATACGGTAAACTCATAAAAACACTCGGAAATCCATCCCAAGGTTGGGACGGAACCTATAACGGCAACCTTATGCCATCATCGGATTATTGGTATACCATAGAGCTTCGCTCCGGCGATAATCTTCAAGGTCATTTTGCATTAAAACGTTAATTGATTTCTGTTTTTCTTTGTTGTAATTTTGCAAAATGCGATTTAAAATTGAGTCAGATTTTCAACCTACTGGAGACCAACCACAAGCCATCCAACAATTGGCCAACGGCATTGAACAAAATGAAAGATACCAAACACTTTTAGGTGTCACAGGTTCAGGAAAAACCTTCACGGTAGCCAACGTTATTGAAAAAGTTCAGCGTCCAACATTGGTATTGGCACACAATAAAACTTTGGCGGCACAGCTGTATTCTGAGTTTAAACAGTTTTTTCCGGACAACGCGGTTGAGTATTTTGTATCCTATTACGACTATTACCAACCCGAAGCCTATATTCCGGTTTCCGGTGTTTATATTGAGAAAGACCTCTCCATAAACGAAGAGATTGAAAAAATGCGCCTCAGCACAACCTCTTCGCTCCTATCTGGTCGTAGAGACGTATTGGTTGTAGCATCTGTATCATGCTTATATGGTATTGGTAATCCCGTAGAATTTCAGAAAAACGTCATCACTTTAGAACGTGATCAAGTCATTTCAAGAACAAAACTATTGCATCAATTAGTGCAATCACTATACTCCAGAACCGAAGCTGATTTTAAAAATGGAAATTTTAGAATTAAAGGCGATACGGTAGATGTATTTCCTGGTTATGCCAACAATGCCTTTCGTATTCATTTTTTTGGTGACGAAATTGAAGAAATCGAGGCTTTTGACGTTCATACCAATCAAGTTATTGAGACCTACGATAGGTTGAACATTTATCCGGCAAATATGTTTGTAACCTCGCCAGATGTGCTTCAGAATGCTATCCGGGATATTCAAGATGATTTGGTAAAACAACACGATTATTTCAAAGAAATCGGCAAGCATCTTGAAGCTAAGCGCCTAAAAGAACGAACTGAATTTGACCTTGAAATGATACGTGAATTGGGATATTGCTCAGGCATTGAAAACTACTCAAGATATTTAGACGGAAGAGCGCCAGGCACTCGCCCATTTTGTCTTTTGGATTATTTCCCAGATGATTATTTAATGGTTGTGGATGAAAGCCATGTCACGATATCCCAAGTTCACGCCATGTATGGCGGAGATAGAAGCCGAAAAGAAAACCTAGTTGAATACGGATTCCGCTTACCTGCCGCAATGGACAACAGACCTTTAAAATTTGAGGAGTTTGAAGCTTTGCAAAATCAAGTCATTTACGTTAGTGCGACACCTGCAGATTATGAAATGCAAAAAACCGATGGTGTTTACGTAGAACAGGTTATACGGCCAACTGGTTTATTGGACCCAATTATTGAAGTGCGTCCAAGCCTTAACCAAATTGATGATTTAATTGAAGAAATTCAAAAACGTGTTGAAAAAGACGAACGCACACTGGTAACTACACTAACCAAGCGTATGGCAGAAGAGCTCGTAAAATACCTGACTCGAATTGCCATAAGATGCCGTTACATCCACAGCGATGTTGACACCTTAGAGCGTGTTGAAATTATGCAAGACCTGCGAAAAGGGCTTTTTGACGTACTTGTTGGTGTCAACCTTCTACGTGAAGGATTGGATTTACCAGAGGTATCCTTAGTGGCTATTTTAGATGCTGACAAAGAAGGTTTTTTAAGAAGCAACCGATCATTGACACAAACCGTTGGTCGTGCCGCCAGAAACCTCAACGGTATGGCCATAATGTATGCGGACAACATTACCCAAAGCATGAAAAAAACCATCGATGAAACAAATTACAGGCGCGAAAAACAAATTGCCTACAATACTGCAAACAATATCACACCAAAAGCATTGAATAAAAGTTTAGATAGTGCGCTTGCAAAAAATTCCGTGAGCACTTACAAAACCGAAATAGATGCAAAAATTGCCGCAGAACCCGAAAGTAAATATTTAACCAAAGGCGAACTGGAAAAGAAAATACGTGAAAAACGAAAGCAAATGGAACAGGCTGCTAAAGCTTTGGACTTTATAGAAGCTGCAAAGTTCAGGGATGAGATTACAGCATACCAAGAACGTTTGGAAAAGTTAAAAGTTAAATAGAGAGTTTGCTTTTTATAAGACAGGTTTCTTAATTATACTGCACCTTAAAAATATCAATCAAAAAATCTGGCGGTACAATTTTATTAGGGAAGCTATCCATTAAATCCAAAACTCGGTTTATGGATTCATGGCTCAAGCCCATTCGCAGTCCAAAATTATGAATCTTAACAAGTTGTTTTTTTGAAACTCTATGGTCAAGATTCATCAATAAGATCAACCTATGAAATTGCACTATACGTTCGCTATGGGATTTTAATTTCACGTAAGTCACAGGATGCTTAAAAAGATAATCAAAATCTTCTTTAGATATATTTAATTGCTCGGCAATGCTAACCAAAAAGTTATGCTCTATGGATTTTATATTTTCGTCCTTCTGCGCAAATGCTATCATTTCTGAAAGCAAACTCAGTTTTTCGACACGATTAATCATAAAAGGGAAAATGGATTAATTAATTAGGTTAAAATTACACAGTTCCTTTATTTTATTGTCGTTGATATGATGTATCTTGTCGAAAAGATTTATGCACTTGGTCGGTAATTTTTAAGTTTTATCTTTTCAAAACACTTTACATTTCACTGGCGCACAGCATTTTAACTCAATAAAATAGATGACAAATAATGATATATTCAAAAAGCTAAGGGTTGCACACAAACTAAGAGATGATGATATTGTAAAAATATTAGAACTTGTAGATTTCAGAATATCAAAAAGCGAGCTCAATGCGTTTTTTAGACGCGAAGACCATCCAAAATATATGGAGTGTGGCGACCAGATTCTGCGTAATTTCCTTAATGGACTTATCATTCATTTAAGAGGTCCAATGCCAAAAAAGCAAAATAACAGGTCCTAAATTATCAAATTCACAAAAGTGATGACTTTTCTTTTTTTGTAGGTACTAAGCCTATAACTTGCATATTATTTTCAATGATAAATGTTTGAAACTTCACAAGACTTAGTTAAGAAAATTACATTTTCCGATCAGGAAATTGAACTTCTGAACAATACATATCGCAAATTATCTCCCGAAAAAAGAATTAAAAAGCTTTACGAAGATTTTAAGGTTGAAGATGTGATGCTTACAAGTTCATTTGCTGCAACTTCTGCTTTCTTACTCAAACTGGTTTCCGACATCAACAATAAGCAAAACGTTTTTTTCATTGATACCGGTTATCATTTTGACGAAACGCTTAAATACAAAACCGCTTTAGAAAAAACCTATAATCTGAATGTTATTTCGGTCTCAGCCTTAAAAGAGGAACACGAATTTACGACCAAAGACGAAACTTGGCGCAAAAACCCTGACTTTTGCTGTTCTATAAATAAAGTGAAGCCTTTGGATAGAATAAAGGCACAATATAGCATTTGGATGTCTGGTTTAATGGAATGGCAAAGCGACCATAGGGCAACCCTTAACATTTTCGAAAAAAGAAACAATATCTTAAAATTCTATCCGCTATTAGATATCAGTAAAGCAAAACGAGACTCTTACATAAAAGAACATAGTTTACCGTTTCATCCATTGGTAGCCAAAGGCTACCATTCTATAGGATGCACTCATTGTACCGTACCTGGAGAAGACCGTTCTGGACGTTGGAACAATAATCCAAAAACAGAATGCGGTTTACATTTATAAACAAAAAAGGCGCTCCTAATTTGGAACGCCTTTATATATTGCTTCAAAAAGAGACTTAACTCAATACTTCTTGCACTTTATCAGCCGCCTCTTGGAATTCTGTGGCGCTTAAAACGTCTAAACCAGAATTATCAATTAACTCTTTTGCAATATCAGCATTTGTACCTTGCAAACGCACAATAATAGGCACTTCAATATTACCGATATTTTTATAGGCATCAATTACACCTTGTGCCACACGGTCACAACGTACAATACCTCCAAAAATATTTATGAGAATAGCTTTTACGTTAGGGTCTTTTAAAATGATATTAAACGCAGCCTCAACTCTTGCAGCGTCAGCAGTACCACCAACATCAAGGAAGTTAGCAGGTTCACCACCAGCTTGTTTAATTAAATCCATAGTTGCCATGGCCAAACCAGCACCATTAACCATGCAACCAACATTTCCGTCTAGGTCAACATAATTAAGACCAAGCTCTCCAGCTTCAACCTCAATAGGGTTTTCTTCACGCTTGTCACGCAACGCCGCTAAATCCTTATGTCTGAATAAAGCGTTGCCATCCAAAGTAACTTTGGAGTCTACCGCCATAATTTTATCGTCGCTGGTTTTTAATACAGGATTGATTTCAAACAAAGAGGCATCTGATTTTACATAAGCCGTGTACAGAGCAGATACAAATTTTGTCATTTCCTTAAAGGCAGTTCCAGATAAGCCTAAATTAAATGCAACACGACGTGCCTGAAACGGCAACAATCCTAAAGCAGGATCAATTTCTTCTGTAAAAATAAGATGTGGTGTTTCTTCTGCAACTTGCTCAATGTCCATACCACCTTCAGTTGAATACATAATCATGTTTTTACCGTTGCCACGATTTAATAAAACTGACATGTAATATTCCTCTGGCTCGTTATCTCCAGGATAATACACATCTTCCGCAATCAACACTTGGTGTACCTTCTTTCCTTCTGCTGAAGTTTGTGGCGTTACCAAATTCATTCCTATAATTTGATCGGATAGTGTTTTTACATCGCTTAAGCTTTTAGCCAATTTTACGCCACCGCCTTTACCGCGTCCACCAGCATGCACCTGAGCTTTAATAACGTGCCAGCCTGTGCCTGTTTCTTCGGTAAGTTTTTTTGCCGCTTCAACAGCTTCGTCTGGTGTTGTAGCAACGATGCCGCGTTGGATGCGAACGCCAAAACTACTTAGTAATTCCTTGCCTTGATATTCGTGTAGATTCATAATGTATCCTAGATTAATTTTGTGGTGCAAAAATACATATTGAAAAGCGTTTCTCAAATAAAATTGCCATTCATATTTTGTTATGTAGATTAGAATCAAATCAATTAAGTTGTTATTTAATTAACATTTTGTTTAAAATGTGATATATACAGTATAAATATTATAGCAAAGTGAACTGTTCATTTACTTTTACTAAAAAAAGATATGTCCGCTCAACTTTTAGATATTGCAAATCAGTATGGTAGTCCAGTTTATGTTTACGATTCTGAAAAAATAATCGCCCAATACAAAAGGCTTCAAAAGGCCTTTGAAAACACGCCCAACCTTAAACTGAATTATGCGGTAAAGGCTTTATCAAATATTTCGGTTTTAAAATTATTCAGATCGCTTAATTCAGGTTTGGATACAGTATCTATCCAAGAGGTAATGCTTGGGTTAAAAGCAGGTTTTAATCCTAAAGATATTATTTACACGCCTAATGGTGTTTCATTGGAAGAAATTGAAACCGTTGCCGACTTGGGAGTTCAAATCAATATTGACAACCTTTCTATTTTAGAACAATTCGGAACCAAACATCCACAAGTACCTGTTTGTATACGTATAAATCCGCATGTTATGGCTGGTGGCAACACAAACATATCAGTGGGTCACATTGACAGTAAATTTGGCATTTCCATTCATCAAATACCATTACTAAAGCGTATTGTGGAGAATACCCAAATGACCATTAACGGCGTCCACATGCATACGGGAAGCGATATTTTAGACATTGACGTTTTTCTTTACGCAAGCGAAATACTTTTTGAAACGGCTAACCATTTTGATAATTTAGAATTTATTGATTTTGGCTCGGGATTTAAAGTACCCTATAAAGAAGGTGATATTGAAACCAACATTGAAGAACTTGGCGAAAAACTGAGTACAAGGTTTAACGAGTTTTGTAAAGACTATGGTCGTGAATTGACACTTGCCTTTGAGCCTGGTAAATTTTTAGTGAGCGAAGCTGGTGTATTTTTGGCAAAGGTGAATGTGGTAAAACAAACAACGTCCACAGTATTTGCCCAGATTGACTCTGGCTTTAACCATTTGATAAGACCAATGCTATACGGTTCGCAACATGGTATTGAAAACATTTCAAATCCAGAAGGTCGCGAACGCTTTTACTCAGTTGTCGGCTACATTTGCGAAACGGATACTTTTGCCAATAATAGATGCATATCCGAAATAAATGAAGGCGATATTTTGTGCTTCAAAAATGCAGGCGCCTATTGCTATACAATGGCCAGCAATTATAACTCACGGTATAGGCCACCAGAAGTTTTAATTTATAATGGCAAAGCGCATTTAATAAGAAAACGGGAAACCTTTGATGACATTTTGAACAACCAAATTGAATTGGATATTACACACAAAGCACTGCAAAAACTGTAGTGCTTTTTTCATATCTTTAGATTCATTTTTTAACCTATAAAAGCCTATTTAAATGCGCTCAATCCCTAATGTTTTCCGAGTGTCTTTCTTCGGAATTTCTATTTGCCTTTTTACTGTTGGAAACCTAATTGCTCAAGACAAAAAAGATCTATCACGTTGGACACCAGAAGATATCATCAATACTGAATATATGGGATCGGTATCTTTTTCGCCAGATAATTCTATGGTAGTTTGGACAAAACGAAAAGGTGTCAAGGGAAAGGACAGATTTGTTTCTGATATCTACCTCACAAGACTCAACCAAAAAAAAGACGACACCTTCAGAACTGTACAATTGACCAATGGCGATGATAACGATTACAGTCCAACTTTTTCAAAAGATGGCGAATATATTTATTTTCTTTCCTCACGCGATGAGGGTAAAAAACTCTGGAAACTCAGTATTTACGGTGGTGAAGCTCAAAAAGTAAATGAGTTTAAAAACGGAATATCTCGAATAAGCTGGAAAGATGATAAAACACTTTTATATGTATCAAATGATGGCAAAACATTTTACGAAACCCAAAACGAAAAAAAGAAAGACAACGTCATAGTGGTTGAAGACACCTTACACTGGAAACCAAATCATGTGTACAGTTACAGCTTAAAAACCAAAAAAAGTAAACGTCTTACCGACAATAAAAAACCCATTTTCGGCTATGCCGCATCAAAAGATGGGAAATGGCTTATTTATGGTGAGCAACGTAATATCAGTTACGCATCAGATGCACAAAAAGACCCATATCAATATTTGAAGAATTTGGAAACTGGTAAAACCGTAAAAATTCTAGATGAGTTTGAATATCCTACTTACAGTTTTTCATTTACCAATGATAACAAAGGGGTTTATTTCTCAACGGAATTTGGTTCAAATCCAAAATATAACGGTCCAGGAATCAACAAGCTATATTATTTCAATTTAGAAACAATGTTGTCAACCGAAGTTGATTTGGACTGGGAACTCGGAATGGCTGGTGGTTATAGAATCGTTGGTAATGATGTATTGGTGTCCTTGGCCAATAAAGCCACAAGACGTTTGGCATATTATAAAAAGAACGGAAATAACTGGACAAAAAGAAGAGTTGATCTAAAGGAAAAAAACGATCATGCTTATGTGTCTTCCGTTTCAGATGATGGCAGTAAAATTGTTTACAACTATTCAACTTCATCAAAATTACCAAGTTATTTTGTTGCAGATTTAGATGAAAACAAAATCTCCAATTCAAATATTATTGTTGAATTAAACAAAGGTTTAAAGAAAAAGAAAATTACCAAAAGTGAAGTCATGACATGGAAAGGATGGAATAGCGAAGAGGTGACAGGTCTTTTGTATTACCCAGAAAATTTTGAAGAGGGAAAACGCTATCCGTTAATGCTATCCATTCATGGCGGACCTTCGGGTGTGGATTTGGACCGTTGGTCCGAACGCTGGAGTACTTACCCCAATATTTTAGCCCAAAAAGATATGTTTGTACTGAAGCCTAATTATCATGGCTCAAGCAACCACGGATTGGAATTTGTTGAAAGTATTAGGGAGAATTATTACGAGCCTGAGATGGTTGATATCATGAATGGTATAGAAGTTCTCAACAAAAAGGGCTATATAGATATGGATAAGTTAGGTACTATGGGTTGGTCCAACGGCGCCATACTTACAACCATGCTCACCCTAAAATTTCCTGACACGTTTAAAGTTGCCGCGCCAGGTGCTGGAGATGTCAACTGGACATCGGACTATGGAACCTGCCGTTTTGGAGTTAGTTTTGACCAACATTATTTCGGAGGTGCACCATGGGATGATAAAAATGGAAAAGTCTACAACGAAAACTATATTTTAAAATCGCCTCTTTTTGAAATTGAAAAAATAAAGACACCTACAATAATCTTTCACGGAAGTGAAGACCGTGCTGTACCACGAGACCAAGGTTGGGAATATTACCGTGGCCTACAACAAGTGGGGAAAGCCCCAGTAAGGTTTTTGTGGTTTCCGGGACAACCGCATGGACTCGGAAAAATTTCGCATCAGTTGCGCAAAATGAATGAAGAGATTAAATGGATAGACACCTATTTATTGAATAAAAAGGATGATAAAAACGAAGCCTTTAAAAAAGATAGTCCTTTAGGCGCTATTTTAAAATTACAAAATACCAAAAACCATAATGGACTTTTTGGAGTCATAGAAAATGGCGTATTGCTACCAGAAGTTGTATCCGTCAAAAAAGATTCTATTTCCATTGGACGTTTTGAGGTTACAAATGCACAGTACAAAAGCTTTAAATCCAATTATGAATTTGAAAGTGATAAGGGCAATTATCCTGCTGTTGTATCTTCAGAAGAGGCCAAAGAATATTTAAAATGGTTGTCCACAAAAACTGGAGAACTCTACAGACTACCGAACGAAGCAGAAGCAAAAAAACTGAAAGCAGCTGCCAAAAAAGTAGCAACAAAAGAAAACACCATTAATTATTGGGCTGGCTATAATTTAGTGCCAAGTGACTATGAATTGCTTAAGAAAAAGATAAACACCATTTCAACTACACTTTTAAAACCTGTCGGTAGTTTTAAACCCACCAAAGTTGGTGAAGCGGAAATCTACGATTTAGGTGGCAATGTTTCAGAATATTGGGATAATGGAATATATGGCTTTAGTGCCTATCATTATGTCGATAATGGCAATACTGAAGCATCCAAAACTTCACAACATACGGGTATTAGAGTGATTAAGGAATAAAAGTTTATTCGTTTTCCAATTGGGATTTATACAAATCAATATTTGCCTTTTGTTTTGCAGGAAGCTCTGGCTCCTTAACATCGGATAGCTTAGTCAAAGTATCATGCAATATTCTGGCAACAATATACCGTGCTGTTGGTTTGTCATCGGCTGGTATGTTGTACCATGGCGCATGTGACTTAGAGGTTCTGTTAATGGCATCCTCGTAACAAGCTTGGTAGTTGTCCCACAATTTTCGCTCCTCTAAATCGCCAGGTGAGAATTTCCAATTTTTTGAAGGTTTGTTCAAGCGCCTTAACAAACGGTGCTTTTGTTCGTCTTTTGAAATATTTAAAAAGAACTTAAAAATAATAGTTCCGTTTGAGGCAATATGTTTTTCAAAATTGTTGATTTCTTCAAATCTTCTATCCCAAAATGCTTCGGTAACATCTTCAACTTTATTGATGTCCGGCATATTTTCGAACAAAAGGTAATTAGGATGTACACGGGTTACCAAAACATTCTCGTAATGCGTACGGTTAAAAATTCCGAATTTTCCGCGTGCTGGCAAAGCTTTGTAATGACGCCACAAATAGTCGTGCTTGAGTTCTTTTTCGGTAGGTTTTTTAAAACTGTGCGCAACAATTCCTCTAACGTTAAATTCATTGAACACTTCACGTATTAGGCTATCTTTTCCAGCAGTATCCATACCCTGGATACACATTAAAACCGAATACTTTCCATGGGCGTACATGGTATTTTGCCATTCGCCCAAGGCTTCGCTGACATCACGAAGTTCTTTTTCAATTTTCTTTTTGTCTGCACCCAAATCATGAGATGTTGGAAGCTCTGAGATATTAATTGTTGACGTAATTTTAAAATCGTCAATATTTATGTCTTTCATAGTATTTGTGCTTTTGACAACTAAAACTTATTCTTTTAGCTTTTCGTAATAAACTCTTGCCTTTGCTATAGCTTTTGGGTTAGGATCGAGGTAAAGTTCTTGATCTTTCAACAGTGTTATTTTTTTAGTTTCTCCTTCAGAAATAGAAATCTCATTTAATATTTTTCCTGTTTTTTGAATTCGGATAGAGAAATCCACATTTCCAATATTTTCTACAACAGCC
Organism: uncultured Flavobacteriaceae bacterium; assembly: GCA_964434705.1. Taxonomy (GTDB): domain Bacteria; phylum Bacteroidota; class Bacteroidia; order Flavobacteriales; family Flavobacteriaceae; genus Winogradskyella. The sequence goes on along the minus strand of CAYSVY010000014.1, from coordinate 28,980 downwards.
ATACAATCTTCTCCTTTATAAGGATTAATAGTTCCGTCTTGTCCTGATCCTTTTCCTGTCATGAGCATACTTTGTGAAGGTTCTAAAACAAAATCAGTCTGGGCAAAAGCTTCGGTTTGAATTAAAAGGGATAAAAAAAGTAATAAGGTGAGTGTTTTCATTTCCTGTACATTAAATTAATGATGTTTATACTATTATTTACTAGCAAAAGATTTTACATCTGCTTCACTTACTTCTTTACCACCTAAAATAATAAGACGTTCCACAACGTTTCGTAATTCCCTGATATTACCTGTCCAATCATAATTTTGAAGTAGTTTCAAAGCTTTATCTGAAAACACCTTTTTCGCATTTCCTTGTTCTTCGGCAATTTTTTTAGAGAAATAATCTACCAATATCGGTATATCATCTCTTCGGTCATTCAATGCTGGAACTTCAATAAGAATAACGGCCAACCTGTGATAAAGATCTTCCCTAAACTTGCCGTCTTCAATTTCTTTTTTAAGATTTTTATTGGTTGCAGCTACTACTCTAACATCTACCTTAATATCCTTATCGCTACCAACGCGCTGGATGCGATTTTCCTGTAAGGCTCTCAACACCTTTGCCTGAGCCGATAGGCTCATATCGCCTATTTCATCTAAGAAAATAGTGCCTTTGTTTGCGGCCTCAAACTTACCAGCACGATCTTTATTTGCAGAGGTGAATGCGCCTTTTACATGACCAAAAAGTTCACTTTCAATAAGTTCCGATGGAATTGCCGCACAGTTTACCTCAATCATTGGTCCTTTGGAGCGTTCACTTTTTTGATGGAGCCAATGTGCGACAAGCTCTTTACCTGTTCCGTTTGGCCCAGTAATTAAAACACGGGCATCGGTTGGGGCTACCTTTTCAATCATATCTTTAATTTTGCCAATAGCTGGGCTTTTGCCGATCATTTCGTAATTCTTGGACACCTTTTTCTTTAGGCGCTTGTTTTCCACAACTAGTTCCTTTCTATCCAAAGCAATTCTAACGGTATTGAGCAATCTATTTAAATCTGGCGGTTTTGATATATAATCAAATGCTCCCAAACGCATCGTATTGACCGCAGTATCCAAATCTCCGTGACCGGAAATCATTACTATTGGTGTTTCGGGCTTTATTTTTTTTGTGGCTTCCAACACTTCAACACCATCCATTTTTGGCATCTTAATATCGCACAGAATAAGATCGTAATCCTGTTTCTTTATTTTGTCCATGCCTTCTAGGCCATCTTCGGCTTCATCTACGGCGTAGGTATCGCTTTCTTCTGAAAGTATCTTTACCAAAACCCGTCGAATTGCCGCTTCGTCTTCTATAATAAGTATATGTTGCATTTAAATTTTAAATTTTATTCCTGTTCTAAAATATACTGTATTTAAATTATTAATTCTGAATACTTCGTTTCTGTCTGCATCCCTAAGAATATTATTCAACCTTAGGGTGTAACCCATGTAGGAGTAAGCGACCAAATTATCAGTAAAGGCGTATTCATATCCCAAACCAACAACAGCAACAGATAATGAAATGTTATCTACTTCTTGGCCATCAATAACAACATCATCTTGTAAATGTGCAAAATAACCATCTAGTGCCGTAAACAGCTGTAAGTTACTTTTTTCATTAAAATAGCGTTTAATATTTGATTTTGGAATACCAAGATTAAACGACCATTTATCATTTACTTGCCTAAAATAACTTACAAATGGCAAGGGAAAAGGAATACCAGCTGTGGTATTGTAAGTAAGTCCCAGAATTAAACGGTACGGATATTTTATATCTTTTGCTTTTATGCGGTCTTTGATGGCAAAAAAGCCTCCATTTAAAAACACATCATCCATTGTCAATTTACCATTAAGCGTAGAGGCAATTCTGGGATTTAAGTTAAGTCCAAAACGCCATGTATCATTTGCCTTAAAGGTATACCCAAGATTTAAGTCAATAATATTCAAGGCTTCTACAGCTTCTCTATCAAACGGATAATCTTCCCTTAGATTTAATAAAATTCGATTATACTCTGCGCCCACTATGAGATAATCGCTTTTTTTGATTTTTATGGGGTAATTTAATGCGGCACGCAACCTTGTATATTGGTCTTCGGATTTATTGCTCGGTATAAAGGAGTATTCCAACCTTGCTAAATCTGTTAATTGAGCAAAAGAAAAATCAATACAACACAATATGATTAAGCTCGTGAGGCATATTGTGCTATTAAAACTGAATTTGATTTTTCTCATACAACAGCTAACAATATATTAATATTTTAACCATTTAAACAACTCTTTATACGAGGGTTTTTTACCATACATTAAAATACCAACACGATAAATTTTTGATGCAAACCATACCGTGAACGAAAATGTACCAATGAGAATTAAAAACGAAAGTGCTTGTTGCCAAATAGGCACACCAAAAGGAATGCGCATAAGCATAACTATTGGCGAAGTAAATGGAATAAATGAAAAAATAGTTGATACTGTACCGTGCGGATCGTCAATAACCGTAAACACACCTACATAAAATGCCAAAATTAGAGGCATAATTATAGGAAGCATAAACTGTTGCGTATCGGTTTCGTTATCAACAGCAGCGCCAATTGCGGCATACAACGAACTGTAAAGCAAGTAGCCACCTAAAAAAAACAGAATAAAGGCAATAATAAGGTTTAGTAACGGTAGATTATAAAAGGACTGAAGGCTTTCAGCTAAGTTGACACCTACTTCTTGAGATAGTTGCTGCACAACCTCTTGTTGTGGTGTTTGTAGTTGTGATAGGTCTATTCCGAAAATCATTAATAAGGCAAAAAACAAAATTGACCCAATAACAATCCAGATTACAAATTGTGTAACACCAGCTAAAGATGTCCCAATAATTTTACCCATCATAAGCTGAATGGGTTTTACAGACGAGATTATGACCTCTATAATACGGCTTGTCTTCTCTTCAATAACACTTCGCATTATCATATTGCCATAAATAATAATAAACATAAACAGCAAATAGCCCGCAATACCACCAAAACCAAGTTTCATGTAATTATCAATTTTGGAACTTTTTTGTCCCTCAAAACTGACTTGTTCAATATTTACATTTGTGGCAGTATTTTCAATTTTGTCAATATCAAAACCTTGTGCTATTAGTTTTTTGTTTTTTAGTTTTTTTTCAATCTTTCCTTCAAGTGCGGAGATTATAGAAACCGAAGGCGTATCTTCAGAGTAAAACTTTACATTATCAGCAATTGTATTTATTGGGTTTTCTGGGATGTGCAAAAGCCCATAATGTTCATTAATCTTGACTTCGGTTTTTGCGTTATCCAAAGACGAATCCAAAAAAACAAAGGTTGTATTGTCTGTATTATTAAAGGTATCCTGAAAAAGTCCAGATTCGTCCAATACCGTGATGGTTCGTTTTTTATTACTGTTTAATTGCGACAAATATGCTACAAAACAAATAAGTCCAACAAAAATCAACGGACTCACAAACGTCATAATAACAAATGATTTGTTTTTCACTTTAGTGAAATATTCACGCTTTATAATAAGAGGCAAATGATTCATTATTGATTGTCTTTAACAGTTTGAATAAAAATATCATTAGCAGACGGAATGACCTCAACAAAATGGTTGACTTCTGCACGTGAGGTTAAAAATGAGAGCAACTCATTTGAGATTGCTTCAGGACTTATCTTGATATTCAGCTTCACATCATCGTAAATAGATTTGAACGATGCTGGTAATACCTCAAAATTTTCATTAATATCTGCGATTACGGTATCTGCGTTTTGTGCTTTTAGGCCTACCTCAAAGGTATTGCTCTTAAATTGCCTTTTAATATCCAACAATTTGCCATCCAATATTTTATTGGACTTATGCAACAATGCAATATTATCGCAAAGCTCCTCAACGGATTCCATACGATGTGTTGAAAAAATTACTGTTGCGCCGTCTTCTCGGAGCTTTAGGATTTCGTCTTTAATTAGATTGGCGTTTATGGGATCAAAACCAGAAAAAGGCTCATCAAAAATTAACAGTTTTGGTCTATGTAAAACGGTAACTATAAACTGTATTTTTTGAGCTTGACCTTTGCTGAGTTCCTGTATTTTTTTGTTCCACCAATCTCCTATTTCCAACTTCTCGAACCAAATTTTAAGCTGTTTTCTGGCTTCATTTTTTTCCATTCCTTTAAGTTGGGCCAAATACAAAGCTTGGTCACCAACTTTCATGGATTTATATAAGCCACGCTCTTCTGGTAAATAGCCGATATCTTTTATGTGGTTTGGCTCTAAAGGTTGCCCATCAAGAAGGACGCTACCTTCGTCTGGCATTGTTATTTGGTTGATTATTCGGATTAAGGTGGTTTTACCTGCACCGTTTGGTCCTAACAAACCAAAAATACTTCCTTTTGGTATGGAAACCGAAACTTGGTTTAGTGCCTTAAAGTCGCCAAAGTGTTTTGAAACTGAGTTGGCTACTAATAAATTACCCATATAAATTTGTGAATTGGTAAGACTGCAAATATATTAAATGTAAAGTCTTTGAACTGCTTTGCCTCTTGTTATCCGATGAAATGGAAGGATAAAATAGCTCTAAAAAACAAAACCCACCCTTATTAAAAATAAGGATGGGAAAAAATTGCTATGAAAAAGAAAAATTACCGCCAGTTAGCACTAGCGATAATTCAAAGATAATCTTTTTTATGAAATAGCGGTATATTTTAAGAAAACATATCTTTTACTTTCTCGAAAAATGACTTATCAGAACTCTCTGGTTTAGGTTGAAAATGCTCATCATTACGCATATCTTCAAAAAATTCTTTTTGCTTTTTATTAAGGGTTTTTGGGGTCCATACGTTAACATGTACCAACAAATCGCCTTTACCATAACCATTAATGCTAGGTATGCCCTTACCTCGTAACCTAAGTATTTTACCAGATTGTACGCCAGGTTCAACCTTAATTCTAACTTTTCCAGTAACGGTATCAATTTCGAGTGATGAGCCCAAAACGGCATCTGGTAAGCTTACGTATAAATCGTAATGTAAATTATCGCCTTCGCGTTTTAAGGTTGGGTGCTCTTCCTCTTGAATTGCTACTAACAAATCGCCAGATACGCCATTGCCCGGGGCACCATTACCTTTACCATTGACCTTTAACTGCATACCGTCAACAACACCAGCTGGAATTTTAACGGATACGGTTTCCTCTTTTGAAACCAAACCTTGCGCATCAGCTCCTGCTGGTTTTTCATCGATAACCCGACCAGATCCGCTACATGTTGTACAGGTTGAAGCAGTTTGCATACGCCCTAAAATGGTATTGGTAATTCTTGTAATTTGCCCGCTACCATTACAGGTGCCACAGGTTTTATAAGTAACACCATCTGCCTGAACCTTTCTTTTTACCTTAATTTTTTTCTCAACACCGTTGGCAACTTCTTCTAAAGTTAATTTAACGCGTATACGCAAGTTGCTTCCTTTAACAACACGTCTGCCACCGCCACCGAAGCCACTAAAACCGCCACCACCAAAAGCACCACCAAAAATATCTCCAAACTGGCTAAAAATATCATCCATGTTCATGCCGCCGCCGCCAAAGCCACCGCCTTCAAAGGCTTGGTGACCAAATTGGTCATAACGTTGCTTTTTCTCTGGATTGCTCAATACCTCGTAAGCTTCCGCTGCTTTTTTAAATTTCTCCTCAGCTTCTTTATCGCCAGGATTTTTATCCGGATGGTATTTTAGCGCCAACTTTCGATACGCCTTTTTTATTTCGGATTCGCTAGCAGATTTGCTTACGCCAAGTATTTCATAAAAATCTTCTTTCATAATATCTGTTCAGTCCTTTTTTTGTAAGGCATTTTATTGGCCAATAACAACTTTTGGGAAACGAATAATCTTCTCACCAAGCTTGTAACCACGCTCCACGACATCAATTATCTTTCCTTTTAAATCTTCGCTTGGTGCTGGTATTTGAGTAACGGCTTCGTGCACATCTGCATCAAACGCATCACCAGCTTTTATTTCAATTTTCGATAGGCCTTTTTGCTCTAGTGTTGTTAACAGTTTTTGGTAAATTAGCAGTACACCCTTACGTAGTTCTTCTGCTTCTTTATCTTCTTCAATATGCGTCAATGCTCTTTCAAAATCATCCAAAACAGGTAACATGGCCAACATCACTTCTTGGCTGGCTGTTTTAAATAGCTCAATACGCTCTTTATTGGTTCGCTTTTTATAATTTTCAAATTCTGCAAACAAACGCATGAACTTGTCTTTTTCGCCAGCTAACTGATCTTGTAATTTTTCGGTCTCAGTCCTTTTATCTTCTTTAGCTTCGCTATTATTATTTTCAGCCTCAGCAGTTGCAGTTGCTGCATTTTCAACCTGTGACGACTCTTCTTTTTTTTCTTTATTTTTTTTACTCATTTGAGTTGGATTTAAATCTTTGATTTAGGATTGGCAAAAGTACTGCCATTATTTATAAAATGTCAAAATGTCATTAACAATTTTTTAATGCGTTTACGGCACACATAATGTACCTTTGTAAAAATTAAAACAAAAAATAATATGAAAATCCAATTATTTAGAGTGGTGACTTTAGCACTATTTTTAACCCTATTAAATTGTAATGACAAAGCTAAAGAAGCGGAAACCAAAGAAGCTGAAGACGTTGCTGTTGCAAAAGTAACAACAGAGGAATTTAAAGCTGATATTGCAAAATCCGTAATTAACTGGGAAGGCTTTAAACCAGGTGGTTCGCATTATGGTACAATCAATCTAGCTGAAGGTACTGTACAAGTGAAAGATGATGAAATAAAAAGCGGAAGTTTTATAATTAATATGGACAGTATTGTGGTTACGGATATTCCTGCCGATGATGATGGCAATGCAGACTTAACTGGACACTTAAAAGCAGATGATTTTTTTGGTGTGGAAACTTACCCAACGGCAAAGTTTGAAATTACGGGTATTGAAACCAAAGAAGGTAAAACTATGTTATCTGGTAATTTAACGATGAAAAACATTACAAACAATGTTAGCATTCCTGTTTCAACTTCAGTGAATGGCAATGCAATGACCCTAACAAGCGAACCTTTTACAATAGATAGAACCAAATGGAATATAAAATACAAATCTAAATCTATATTTGGAGATTTAGGGGACAAGTTTATCAATGATGATATTGAGCTAAAGGTTAATATTACTGCAAACAAAAGCTAATAGAATATAAAAAGCCCATAACTTAAAAAAGCACTTACTTTCGTAAGTGCTTTTTCTCTTTTTCACAGCAATTTCCCCAATATTAGTTTGGCATTATTACCGTGTCAATTACGTGAATTACACCATTATCTGCCTTTACATCTGTTGCCACTATTTCACTGTAATTTCCTTTTTGGTCTTTGATCCAAATTTTTCCGTCTTTGGACATTACTGTAAGCACTTGCCCGTTTAGACCTTTTACCTCTACTTTTCCATTATTTGCTTTAAGTGCCTTCACAACATCACTTGCCATAAGTTTAGATGGCACCACGTGATACGTTAAAATATTAGTCAACGCTTTTTTGTTTTCTGGTTTTAACAATGAGCCTAGTGTGTTTTTATCGATTTTAGCAAATGCCGAATTGGTTGGTGCAAAAACCGTAAATGGTCCATCACCCTGAAGTGCGGAAACCAAGTCTGCAGCCTTTAAAGCAGCGACTAAGGTTGAGAAATCATCGTTACCTACTGCAACATCAACAATGGTTTTTTGTGCATTTGTTGCTGTACTAAATGTTAAGGCTACAACTGTTGTAAAAATAAATACTAACTTTTTCATGTTTTTTTGTTTTTTAATTTTGGTTAAACGTTTAATGCACATTTTTTCATTTTTGATGTGCTTTCGTTTATATTTACACAACGCCATTTGCTCTGGATGAGCTCTACTTATATTTTGGCAAATCTTTAACACTAATGCAAGACGATAAAACGCTAATCATTCAACTTCAAAATAAAGATGAACGCGCTTTGTCGTTGCTGTACGACAAATATTCTGGGGCGTTATATACTGTGATTTTAAAAATGATTAAGGACGAAGCATTAGCGCAAGATCTGTTACAGGAAACCTTTATAACAATCTGGAACAAGAGCAACCAGTTTAATCCTGAAAAAGGAAAATTTTACACGTGGTCATACAGAATAGCAAAGAACAAAGTGTTAAACTTTATGCGAAAGAAAAATATGCTCATCCAAACCGATGATTTTAGTGTATATGAAAATGAAGAAGATACCATTTTGGAAAGCGAACGTTTTTTTAAGTTGGAAGGTGCAATTACCAAACTGCAACTGCATCATAAAAAAGCGATTGATTTGGTGTATTTTCAGGGGTTGACGCATCGTGAAGCTCATGATGTTATGAATGTGCCTTTAGGAACTTTTAAGTCCTACATACGTCAAGCTTTAAAAGAATTGAAGGATATTTATGTCGCTGTAAGAATGTTAGTTTTAGTTATAATAGATGTAATGAGATGATGACAAAGAAAAACCTATTAGAACATGGATTATTAGAACAATATGTTCTAGGAGAATTGGACAGCTCCCAAGTTGCCCAGGCAGAATCGCTTATTGATAATGACCATGAATTGCAAACACGCCTGCGAGACATAGAATCTGTTTTTGAAAAATTAGCATTTGAAAATGCCATAAATCCGCCAGCAGAAGTTAAGACCAATCTGATGGTCGCTTTAAAAGAAAATAAAGCAACCATACCATTACAGCGTTCATCAAATAAAAAATGGTACTTGGGCATTGCCGCTAGTATTGCCGCTTTTTGCTTATTAGGTAGTTTTTGGCTCTACAATGAATTAAAATCCGTAAAAGAGCAATTACAAATCGTTAATGATACAAACCAAACGCTTGAGAAAGAGCTAAACGGATTGGGAAAACAATATGAAAAAACCAAAAAATGGGCTCAGGCAATTAACGATCCCAATACCGAGCAATATATATTAAAGGGAAACTCACTTTCGCCAAATGCAAAAATAGTAAGCTATGTAAACCACAGTTTAAAGTCGGTAATAATCAATACCAAACAATTACCAGAATTGGACAAAGACCACGATTACCAAATGTGGGCAGATGTTGATGGCGAAATGATTGATATGGGCGTTATTTCTAAAAATAAAGATCTGCTAGCCATGAAATATATTGATAATGCCGAGTCCCTTAACATCACTATTGAACCATCTGGTGGCAATGATCACCCAACTGTGGAAAGGTTAATTTCCAATGTTTACTTAAATTAATAAATACCCATGGACAACACCGTAAAACACAATCTGGACACTTACAAAATCCTATACTTGATAAAAGGAATTTTAACCTTGGTCTTCAGCCTCTTTTTTATGGTCTACATTGGTATGGGCGTTTTTATTGGCGCAGCAATTGAAGCTGACCCAACCGAAGATTTGCCCTTTAATCCAGGAATTATATTTAGTATCATTGGCACCATTGGCATGTTCATTTGTATTGTAATTGGGGTTTTAACCTTATTAGCCTCAAAATACATAAAGGAACGTCGCAATTACAGATTTATATTTGCGATAGCTATTATAAATTGTTTGACTGGGATTTTAGGAATTCTACTAGGTGTTTTCACGCTTATTGAAATTTCAAAACCTGAAATAAAAGCGCTATTTTATGGTGATAATGAAAATTAATGACAAACGCATTTCATTTTGAACAACGATTACGATAATCCCGCATTTAAAAAGTTGTTGCAAAAGCTTCAGGAAGAAAGCTGGCAGTTGGAGCTTATTATTTCTGGTTTTGCCATTTTTGGGTTGTTTTCTGTTTTTGAACCATTAGAACTTCTTTTTCAAGAAGCGCAACACAATAATCAACCTATTATTACGCAGATTTATGTGATTGCATTAATATCATGTGCTATTTTGGCATTCAACCTAATACTGCATGTTATTTTAAGAGGTTTATGGATTGGTGCTTTGGGCTTGAGGTATGTTTCTGGAGATATTGATTATGAAGAGTTAAAGTACTCACCTAAATTTACCAAACATCTAAAAAGAAAAATTGGTTCTTTTGACAGGTACATAGCGCGTTTAGAAAATTACTGTAGCATTATCTTTGCAATTGCGTTTTTATTGGTCTTTTACGTTTTAGCGCTCTTTTTTAGTTCCATGTGCATTGTCATTATAGCCAATTACTTATTGAGCAATGATGATTTAGGTAATTGGCGCCTGTGGTTAGGTATACCGTTAATCATTTTTCTAAGCATTGGAATGCTCCTTGTATTTATAGATTTTGCTACACAAGGCTGGCTAAAGAAAAAGAAATGGCTAAGTAGGTTCTACTTCCCTTTTTATTGGGTGTTCAGTTACATTACATTTTCCTTTATATACAGGCCACTAGTTTATAATTTTTTAGACAATAAGTTTGGGAGACGATTAAGCAGGTTGCTCCTACCGCTTTACATTTCATTGATGATATTTTCATCCTTTAAAAATCATTCTTCTAATTATTTTAATAGATCATTGAGTTCAAACACGATTATTGCCAATTCTTCCAACTATGAAGATATGCTTGTTGAAAAAGGAGAATTTATTGATAAAGTCGCCATACCCTCTAAAGTGATTACAAATAGACATTTAAAAACGTTTATAGTATTAGAAGACTTTATTGAGGAAGACATTTTTAAGCACAATCCTGGGTTAAAGCCTGAAAAGGATAAACGTGGTATTAGGTCTGAAATGTTAGTTATTAATATGGCCTGGAGAAAACAAGATAGCTTAAGAAGGGAATACATGAAAACCTTTAACGAGATTTACAATATCAAAATTGACACTATAGACTATGCTTCAGAATTTATAGTTGGAGAAAGCATAAAAAAACAACGTGGTTTTGAAACATACATTGATTTAACCAACCTAAGCAAAGGCAAGCATATACTTAACGTTACACGTGAACGCATCAGAAAAAAAGATACCACAACTGTCTTTTTAGAACGTATCCCGTTTTGGTACTACCCAGATTAATAACTTAACCGCTTATCCATGTAGTTTTTTAATAAAGGTATTTGGACGCACAGCATTACGGCCAAAAACATAATGGAATAAACCAAAGTTTTAGAAAATGACAGGCCTGGCAGGTTTAGGTTAACTTCTGGTTTTGAAATCCCAAAACGTTCTATCAAAGAATAATCCGTTTCTGGATTTGCAATAAATACATAACCAAATACACTGGCTACAACAATACCAATCAACCACCAAACAAACTTAGGAATTAAAGGTTTGTATTGAATAGTCTTCGTTTGGTTTATTATTTCAATTTTGGACATTATGGATTCTGTAAAATTGCTCGACGGTTGCTCTAGTAAGTCATGCTTCATCAAGTTATCTACAAATTCTTCAAGTTTCTTATCATTCTTTTCCATAACCTAAATGTGTTTTTCTTGCATTTGCTGTTCTAAAATCACAGCCAATTTTTTTCGTGCCCTAAACAGTTTCACTTTAACTGCATTTGCCTTCATGCCAACGATCTTTGCAATTTCATCTAAAGATAATTCTTCAAAATAAAAGAGCGTTATTAAATAACTGTTTTCGCTGTTCAATTGATTAACGCAACCTTTTATAAAAGCCGACTTTTCTTCAGCTATCATAAGTTCCAAGGCGTTATCGATAGTTTCGAGTTTGTTTTCCGTGTACGCATCAATCGGCACGTCATTAAAATATTTTTTGTTCTTCTTTATTCTATCCAGACAGGTATTATAGGTTACCCTATATATCCATGTCGAAAATTTTGAATCGCCCTTAAATTTATTCAGCGATTTATATACTTTAATAAAGGCGTCTTGGGCTACTTCTTCAGCTTCTTCTCTATGCTTTAGCATACGCAAAGCTAAAGTAAATACCAAGTCCTTATAACGGTTTACTAAGACCGTGTAAGATTTAGCATCGCCATCTAAAATAGCATCAATAATTGATTGGTCAGTGTTCATTCGCCATTAAGACGATAATATTTTAATTAAGGTTACAAATAAAATTTAAAAAAAAGTGTAACCCAATTTAACAAGCTGTCGTCATAAGTTCAAACAAAAAAAAATAATCAATTAAAAAACAAACATTATGGAAGCAGTTATTTTAGGTATAATTTTCGGTTCAATATTCGGAGTATTTTATCTGTATTTCTCTACGAGAAACAAGGAACGTTTAGCGCTTATTGAAAAAGGTGCTGATGCTAGTATTTTTAATATCGGTAAACAATCAGGTTCTTCCTGGAAAGTAGTTGTACTAAATCTTGCCTTTCTTTTAATGGGTGTTGGCCTTGGTGTCTTTGTGGCACACTTGTTAGAAACGTATTCGGCGCTTGATGAGGATGCCGTATATCCTGCGATGATATTTTTAATGGCAGGTATTGGCTTGTATGTAGGTTATACACAAACCAAAAAAGCATTGGACAATTAATACACGTAAAACCAATCTTTCAATTAAAAACGCATCATTACCATGGTGCGTTTTTTATTTAAAATGTATATTTAGCTCATGAGAGTAGCAGTGATAATTCTTGTTTTACTTTGTTCTATTGGTCATTCCAATGCACAGATTGTGGTTTTGGACAGCACTTCAAATTACCCTGTTTCTTATGCGACTATTTCATTTGGAAACGGTAACGGTATTTTTGCGGATGATGAGGGCAAGTTTATTTTCAACAAAAAACTATACCCAGATATTGACTCCTTATTTATATCCGCAATTGGTTTCAAGGATATAAACATTGCCATCAAAAATCTACCCACAACGCTATTGATGCTACCAAAAGCCGATAAACTAGACGAGGTAATTGTAAGAACAAACAGAAACCGAAAATTTAAGGAAGAAGCTTTAAAACCGTATTTAGACGATGATTACTACAATTGCTGGCTACCTACAATTGAATCTGAAATTGCTGTTTATTTTGAAAAAACCACCAAAGAAGATCAGAAGTTAACACAGGTGTTATTTCCAATAGCCCTTGAGTCTAAAGACTGGAAAAAACGAAAACGAAGCAATACAGATAAAAGAGCCTTTTCCACACTTTTTAAGGTGAAATTTTACGCCAACAACAATGGCTTTCCAGATAAAGTGCTAACCTACGAAACCATAGTTTTTAGAACAACGGAAAAAAATGGAGATGCTTTTAAACTCAATGTTGAGGATTACGATATTTACATTCCAGAAAACGGTTTTTTTGTATCCACCCAAGTTATGGGCTATACGGATAAAAACGGTAAATTATTGCCCAACAAAAAATATAAGGAGATTAAAACAAAACAAGGTATCGTAAAAATACCCACTAATTTTAGGCCTTTGCTACCTTTTACAAATGAACTAAAAACAAAAAACACGTTTATTAAACGCGTATTCATAAATGGCAACAACTGGGTTAAATTTGACAAAGGCCAAGGTTTTAAATCTAGTTTACTAGAGAGAAACCTGTTCAACTACGGTATTGGATTGCGTTACAAAACCTATAAAACAGATTAGGTATGGACGTCAGGAAACACTGCCAGTTGTGCAAACACCAAAAAGTAGATTTTGTTAAGGGTACGCTTTGCGGATTAACGGATAAAAAGCCCGATTTTCATGGACGTTGTATAAAAGCTGAGTTTAACCACAAACTTGAATCCAAAATAGAATCCGTTAATATAGAATTGCTACGCGTAAAAAGGATGAAATGGCTTGTTTATACGAATTTTATTGTCTTTTTGGGAGTAACAATTTTGGTAGTTCTCGCTGGTTTTTTCCTTGCTAAGTATTTATTGAAATTTAACGCTATTTCAGCAGTTCCATTTATCATCTCACTAGTTGGAGTTCTATTTGTACTACCAATAGCTATTGGCCCTTTAAACACATACCTAAATGATTTAAAGCTCGCCACGGCAAGAAAAATAGAACTTGACGCTATATTGGACGCATACAAAATCCGTTACAACATAGACGTCAAATTTGGAAAATCATACCATGGGACACAAGATGTTTATGTAGATCTTGATGTAAAGCGATAACGCATCTGGATTAATCCACTATCTCAAAATCAAAATACGTTTTGGGAAAAGGCTCACCCAGCAATGTAAAATGCCACCATTCTTTGGGGTAATTCCTGAAATTGTATTTTTTCATTACGGATTGCAAAAGTTTACGATTGGCTTTTTGTTGTTCGGTAATATTTGGATAATCAACCCATGATTGGGATCCGAAAAAATCAAAAGGACTTCCCATATCTAAAGGCTCACTGGTTTCGCCATCTATTATGGTCAAGTCTACGGTACTGCCACGGCTATGACCAGATTTTGACGCAATGTAACCTTCTTTAAACAAATATCTTTTTTCAACTTTAGGGTAAAATATGTGTTTATTTATCGTATCCTTTAAATCCCTAGCCCAAACAACAAAATGGTTTACAGCGCGTTGTGGCCTATATCCATCATAAATCCTCAAGCACAAGTTTTGGGATTGCAGTTCGTCCTGTACTAATTTTAATTGCTGTGCCGTTGCTTTGGTGAGGTATAGTGTGTTAGACTCATAACCCACAATAGTGTCTGCAACAAAGTTGTTTGTAGTGTAATAGCGCAATTCAACATCTATATCTGGTATATAGTCCTTAACCTTTACAAAACCTTTAGGAATGGAATCTTGTTGGGCAACAGCTATACCACAACATATAAAAAATTGGATTAAAGTAATTTTATATCTGTTCATTGTAAGCTAAATTAGCTAAAAATATGCTATGGAATTATTCCCTGAAGAAAATACAATCCTAAATTTACCCAACGCAGAACTCGTTTATGCGCCCAATTTATTTTCGCAGGCCGAAGCAGACCATTATTTTAAACTATTGAAAACCCAGACCAACTGGCGTGAAGATGACATCAAAATCTTTGGTAAAATATATAAACAACCGAGATTAACTGCTTTGTACGGAAATGACAACAGTCCCTATAGTTACTCAAATATTACCATGTATCCTGAACCGTTTTCCGAAACAATTTTAGAAATAAAATCAAAAGTGGAACAACATTTCAACTGTACATTCAACACAGTATTACTAAATCTGTACAGAAACGGCAACGATAGTAATGGCTGGCATGCAGACAATGAAAAAGAATTAGGTAAAAACCCCGTAATTGCATCAGTGACTTTAGGAGAAGAACGCCCATTTCACTTCAAACACAGAACAATTAAAACTGAACGCCATAAAATTATTCTTAAACATGGAAGCGTATTACTCATGAAAGGCGAAATGCAACATTATTGGTTGCATCAAATTGCCAAAACCAAAAAGAAAATTAACCAACGGATAAACCTTACTTTCAGAACTATACTGTAGGTCTGTAAAAACAGAAAACCGAGATCCCTCAATCTCGGTTTTCCTTAATTTGCTTTGATTTATGTCAGTAGATTTAGGGTCTCCAAAGCCAACAACATAATGCAAATATTAATTAATTAATCCATTGAACTAAAAACTAATTTAGTACATAACAAATATAAAATCTGAATTGAATAAAACCGTTTAAAAACATTATTAATCGATGAAATGCGTTAAATTTTAACATTTTTAGATAAAATATTGAATATTATCGATGAAATGCACTATGTAGACTTGATTTCTTTTTTTACTTTGGTATATTTCTTGGATAAAAAACGCGTTACCTGTTTAGTATACCATTACAGTATTTACATGAAAACCATTCTATTTACTTTAACATTAGCAATCTTGATGACTTTAAGTGCACAGGAAACTAATTATGATCTTAACGATCTTAGTATAAACGAATACATTGACGGCACACTTTTTCATCCTAAAGAAAAAGAAAATCCAAACTTGGTTATTATCATTCCGGATTATGGACCAACAGATAGAAACGGCAATCAAAACTTTCAAAAAAATAATGCTTTAAAAAAATTAGCACATCACCTCAGCACTAATAATATAGCAACCTTCAGATATGACAAGCGTACCTTAAAACTGATAAAGAATAACAATAGTAGCACTGTTACTTTTGAAGATTTTGTTACCGATGCCAAAGCTGTGATTTCATATTTTAAGGAAACTGGCAGATACTCAAAGATTTATATCATTGGACACGGACAAGGAAGTTTAGTGGGTATGCTAAGCATTGATGGACAGGTAGATGGCTTTATAAGCTTGGCAGGTTCTGGCAAAAACATAGGAGATGTTATTTATGAACAGATAAATGCTACTGCGCGTCAATTTGCGGAAGATACCAAACGGGTAATCTCATCTCTAAAAAAAGGGAAAACCACCACCGATTTTCCGCCTGCTCTCGCTTCTATGTTTAGTTTAGACGTACAACCATTTATGATATCGTGGATGGCCCACAACCCAACGGAAGAAATCAAAAAACTAACTATCCCCATTTTGGTAATTAACGGCACAAAAGACCTTCAGGTGTCTGAAGAGGAAACAAAAATGCTAGCCAATGCCAACGAAAACGCAAAGCTACATTTAATAGAAAAGATGAACCATGTATTATTTACAATAACAGGTGATAATCTAGAAAATTCAAAATCATACAACGAAGCGTTTAGAGAAATAAACCCAGAACTTATATCCAAAATACTGAGCTTTATTAACAGTCAGTAACTAAAAAACATCCATGAATTAAAAGAGCCGTTTCAATTAAGAAACGGCTCTTTTACTAACTAACCAACCAATTGTAATGAAAGCGTTTGTAGTAAATCGGTAACCAGCCGATTGTCGCATTTTTCATTACAATTAATGTTAAGCAATCAGCGTGCCAAACTTTTTATAATGAGATTTTTTTAGTTTCCTGTAACATTTTCATCATTTGTGCACTAATAAAATAAATTATATCTTTATGATATTATTTTGATATCAAATCAAATTATTAACTTTAACTTTATGTCATCATGAAAGAAGAAAAAATTATTGTCCCTGCAAACGGATATCTCATGTTATTTATATTCCTCATAGTGTTTGTAGGAAGCATCGTTTTAATTCCTGTTTACCAAACGGCCTGGCCAGCCATTAGTATCTTTTTATCTCTTGTATTGGCTTTTGGTTTTGTAATGGTACAACCTAACGGATCAAGAGTGCTTTTACTGTTTGGAAAATATGTGGGTACTATAAAAAAGAATGGGTTTTACTGGGTAAATCCGTTTTACACAAAAAAGAAGATTTCTCTTAGAGCGAGCAACTTTGATAGTGAACGGTTAAAGGTAAACGACAAACTGGGTAACCCAGTTATGATAAGCACTATACTCGTTTGGCGCGTACAAAATACTTATAAAGCTGCCTTTGATGTAGACAATTACGAAAACTTTGTACGTGTGCAAACCGATGCGGCGGTCAGAAAATTAGCCAGCATGTACCCGTATGATAACTTTGCAGATGAAGGCCATGATGAAGATATTACACTTCGCTCAAGTGTAAACGAAGTCAGTAACGCACTTGAAAAAGAAATTGACGAGCGACTCTCAATTGCAGGCATTGAGGTATTGGAAGCTCGCATAGGATATTTGGCTTATGCACAGGAAATTGCTAATGCCATGCTAAAACGCCAACAAGCAACTGCTATTGTGGCAGCAAGACATAAAATAGTAGAAGGTGCCGTAAGTATGGTTGAAATGGCTATTGAGGAATTAAATAAAAATCAAATTGTTGATTTGGATGAAGAGCGCAAAGCTGCCATGGTCAGCAACTTAATGGTTGTGCTTTGCGGTGATAAAGAAGCTGCACCAGTCGTGAATACGGGAACTCTAAATCATTAAACCTAACTAGAATGAAAGAATATAAAGTTTTACAGCCAAAAATAGGATTTAGACATCGGTTTCAAAATTTTGAAGACATACTAAACCAACATGCGCGAGAAGGTTGGACTGTAAAGTTCATTGGTCAAGGATGGTCAAGTGTTGTTTTTGAGCGTGATAAAAACAGGTAATTATGAAAGTTTTTAAAGAAGAACAACGCTTTACACAGCTTTGGATTATTATTCTTGTAGTAATAAGCGCCTTAATTTCTTTGGGAATTGTTCTTGGGACTTACGCTAAGGATCGTAACAGCTTTTCATCACTTGAGCTTTTATCGGTCTTAGGCATAGTGGTTTTAGCATCGGGAATTATTTTCTTCTTTAAGCTTTCAACCAGAATTGATGAGAAAGGCGTGCACTATAAATTTTCCCCCTTTCATTTTACATTAAAGCTTATTCCTTGGTACAATATTGATAAAGCCTATATAAGAACTTATGATGCCATAACCGAATATGGCGGCTGGGGTTTGAAAGGTGGTGCATTTTGGAAAAAATCGAAAGGTACAGCCATAAACGTATCTGGGAATATTGGCTTACAGTTAGAATTGAAAAATGGAAAAAAGCTATTGATTGGTACACAAAAAGAAAACGAAGTTAAAAGCACCTTGGAGAAATATCATCATAAAATTAATACCGTTCAACATGAAAACGTTTAAAATAAACCTCATCCTAATGCTTTGCATTGTAATATCTTTTGTAGCACCTGCTCAAGACCAGATAGTCTCTGAAGATTATAATCTTAAAAACGATAGCATACAACTACCCGGAAGATTGAGCTATTCAAACGCATTAAAAAAACAACCATTGGTGATTTTTGTACAGGGCTCAGGTAATCCAGACAGAAATGGCAATCAACTTGGGCTAAATATCAAGGCTAATTATATTAAAATATTACGAGATAGCTTAAACACAAAAGGAATTGCCTTTTATAGTTATGATAAACGTACTGCTACAAAGAGCAATATTCCCATAATGATAAAAGGAATGGCATTTAAAGAATTAGCAGATGATGTAGCTATTGCCATAAATCAATTTAAAAACGACAAGCGTTTTAACTCCATAACACTTATTGGCCACAGTCAAGGATCACTAGTGGCCATGCTTTCAATAAATGAAGATGTTGACAAATTTGTTTCCCTTGCAGGTATTGCCAATAGTGTCGACAAAACCATAATAAGACAAGTAAGCTCTCAAAGTGCAGAACTTGGTAAAACAACTGAAGCCCATTTTAAGGAACTAAAAGAAACTGGTACAATTGAAAATGTAAACCCCATGTTACTTTCTATTTTCTCAAAACAGAACTTGGATTTCCTAAAATCTTATATGCTATTTAATCCAGCATCGGAAATAAAAAGACTAAATCTGCCAATCCTTATCATTAATGGCACTAAAGATATTCAAGTCACTGTTGAAGATGCAAAAGCGCTTCATGAGGCTAATCCAAATTCTAAATTAAGGTTAATTGAAAACATGAACCATGTCCTAAAAACCATAACAAAAGACGAAGACAATATGGCGTCCTATTATGCTTCGGATTTTCCGCTATCGCAGGAACTGGTTTCATCCATTTCAGAATTTATTAATAATAACTAATGGCAAAAAAGAAAGCATTTGCCTTACGCATCAACGAAGAGATGCTAAAAGCTATTGAAAAATGGGCATCGGATGAATTCCGAAGTACCAATGGACAAATAGAATGGATGCTTATGCAACAATTAAAACAGCAAAAACGGCAACCAAAAACTAAAGACAAAGACTAATAAAGTAATTTTATAAATCCTAAAACAGACCTCACAGGTTTTAAAAACCTTTGAGGTCTTACTTTTTAATTTTTGTATTTTGCAATTTAAAATAGTCATTACATGGAAAACCAACCTTTATTCACAAATGATGCTATAGTTTTCGGACTCCTAATGCTCTCATTAGGATTTGTATTTTATACAGAATCTATAAAAACTGGCTTTTGGGCAAAATTTTATAAAATAGTTCCAGGTTTATTTATGGCCTATATGGTACCTGCGGTACTGACAACTACTGGGTTAATTGCTCCAGAATGGGAATCTGTTTCTGCTAGTGGTGAAAAAGTAGCGGAAAGTTCAAACCTTTACTATATGTCTAGTCGTTACCTGCTACCAGCAGCTTTGGTATTAATGACATTAAGTATTGATCTAAAAGGTGTATTTAATTTGGGCTGGAAAGCCTTGGCCATGTTTTTTGCAGGCACTTTAGGTATTGTCATTGGTGGTCCAATTGCAATATTACTAATTTCAACCGTATCACCTGAAACCGTTGGTGGCGTTGGCCCAGATGCTGTATGGCGTGGACTTTCTACATTGGCAGGAAGTTGGATTGGTGGTGGTGCTAACCAAACCGCCATGTTAGAAATATACGGTTATAACCAAAAGCTTTATGGTGGGATGGTGTTTGTAGATATCGTTGTAGCAAATATCTGGATGGCTTTAATTTTGATAGGTATTGGTAAACGTAACCGTTTCAATAAGTGGTTAAAAGCAGATACCTCAGCTATTGAAGATTTAAAAGAAAAGGTGTCAAAATTCTCTGAAAGTGTAAAGCGCAATCCGTCACTAACAGAAATCATGATAATTGCGGCCATTGCTTTTGGTGCTGTAAGCTTTGCACATTTTAGTGCATCACATCTTGCACCATTTTTTGAAAATACGGTTAACACCATTGAAAACCCAACCACAAAAAACATCTTCACATTTTTAGGTTCGAAGTTTTTTTGGATGA
This sequence comes from uncultured Flavobacteriaceae bacterium, assembly GCA_964434705.1. GTDB lineage: Bacteria > Bacteroidota > Bacteroidia > Flavobacteriales > Flavobacteriaceae > Winogradskyella. Next base: position 8,393 of record CAYSVY010000014.1, on the reverse strand, counting down.
TTAGTATTGCTACTTTAATTGCCATTGGTCTATCTTTCACAAAAGCAAGAAATTACGAAGGTGCTGGTGCTAGTAAATTTGGTAGTGTTTTCATCTACATTCTTGTTGCTACTATTGGGATGAAAATGGATTTAACCCTAATTTTTGATAACCTAGGACTTATAGCTATTGGTGTTGTGTGGATGTCAATCCATGCGCTATTACTCATCTTGGTAGCAAAACTCATAAAAGCACCATATTTCTTTTTGGCAGTTGGAAGCCAAGCCAATGTTGGCGGTGCGGCTTCTGCTCCAATAGTAGCGTCCGCATTTCATCCTTCATTAGCTACCGTAGGTGTACTCCTTGCTGTGTTTGGTTATGCTGTTGGAACAGTTGCCGCTATTGGGTGTACAATTTTAATGCAATTAGCCGCTGGAGGTTAGTCTTTATTTCAAACTAAAGCAAGATATTTGCAACCTAAAATTAGTATTATGCACAGATCAATTAAGTTAGTTATACTAACATTATTAATCGGTTTTATTTTTATATCCTGTAAGCAAGAAGATACATCGAACTTTACGCTTACCGGTTCGGTAAAAGGGTTAAAAAAAGGTGTTGTTTATCTCCAAAAAGAGATAGATTCTTCAATTGTTGATTTAGATTCGGTTGTGGTAAACGGGCAACCGGAGTTTGTATTAAAAACAACACTGGATGAACCCAAGGTACTTTACTTAAATCTGGACAAAAAAGATGGAAAAGAATATTTTATCCCGTTTTTTGCGGATAAAGGTGTTACCAAAATAAGTTCTTCTTTAAATAATTTTAATGCCGATGCTAAGATTGAAGGCTCTAAGCAACAAAAAATTCTTGAAAACTATTTAAAGCTCATGTCTAGCTTTAAAAACAATAACCTCGATCTTATTAAAGCCAACCTAACGGCTATTAAAAATAAAGACTCTGTTGCTTCAGATTCCATTATAAAAAAATCTGAAAGGCTACAAAGACTCAAATACGCCTCTACCATTAATTTTGCTTTAAATAATAGTAATAGTGAAGTTGCACCTTACTTGGCGCTTTATGAAATCCCAAACACTAGTATTAAATATTTGGATACTATTTATGGTAACCTTAATGATTCCATAAAAAAATCGTTTTACGGTGTTAAGCTTGCCAATGCTATTAAAACTTACAAGAAAAACTTAGATAGCATTTCAAAATAAAAAAAGCCCAATCACTCATGTGTTGGGCTTAAATTGAATTAGTTTTTAAGGAATTATCCCAGTTTATTGATTTTATCAATCAACTCACGTCCTTTATCTTCCAAAGCTTTGTTTATTGCTTTAAAATGAGCTTTTTTATCCTCTGGGGTTCTATCGTTTACTTTAGTTATTAGCTCATCAAAAGTAGATATTGCCTCATCAATAATAGCATTGCTTTCCTTAGTTGGCTTTTCTGCATTAGCTAACTCCCAAACATAAACTGCTTCAATAATATCTCCTAAAACGTAGTTTATATCTTTTTTTAAATCTCTCTTATTTGCCATGTTATTTCAAATTAATTTAAGTACAAAAATAGTAAACCTTTCGGGTCTAAACCTATTAACCATAATAAGATTTACACATAAACTTCAAGAAGCGTAGCATCTTCAGCAACTATTGAAAATACATTTATGGATGCAGGCATTAATAATGTTTCTCCAAATTGTATTGTTGTTTTAGATTGTGAGGTATGAATTTCTGCTAAGCCCTTTACACACATATAGATAATAAACGAATCTAAATCGTTGGTTTTTTCAACTTTTGAGCTGATATGTAAATAGTTAGTTGTAAAATATGGGCAGCTTACCATTTCATTTGAAACATTTTTAGTTTTGGAATAGTTGACTCTAAAATCATCTTTCATATCAAAATCAATGGCATCAATAGCAAGGTCGTTATGCAGTTCACGCGATTTCCCGTTAGTATCTACTCTATCCCAATCGTAAATACGATAGGTTATATCACTGGTCTGTTGAATTTCGGCCAGCATTACACCCGCACCAATGGCATGGACACGACCGACTTCTATAAAGTAGGTATCACCTTCTTTTACATTATCGAAGTTTAAAATTTGGGGTAGTGTTTTGTTATTTAAATGTTGAAGGTATGTTTGTTCATTTACATTTTTGTTGAAACCAACAATCAAATTGGCGTCTTTATTAGCTTGCATAACATACCACATTTCTGTTTTTCCAAATGAGTTGTGTCTTTTTTTAGCAAGTTCATCATTTGGATGCAGCTGAATAGATAAGTCTTCCCTAGCATCTATGAATTTTATAAGAAGCGGAAATTTATTCCCAAAACGTTGATAGTTTTTTTTGCCAAGCAACTCATCCTTAAATTTCAATACGAGTTCATTTAAACTTGTACCGTTTAGTGCTCCATTACTTGTAATAGAAGTATCATGTTCTACAGCACTTAATTCCCAACTCTCACCTATTTTGTTAGATTTTGAATCTTTGCCGAGTATGGTATGTAGTTTATTTCCTCCCCAAATTTTTTCCTTGAGGATAGGATGAAACTTTAAAGGATATAAAGAAGTAGTATTCAATTAACCTGAATATTTTACGAAGTTACGCGGTGTTTCATAAAGCGTAATCTCTAAATGGAATTTTGGATCTAATTTCTTTTTCAATTTATTGTAAATAACCACAACGATATTCTCCGCTGTTGGGTTTAAATCTTGAAATTCAGGAACTTCAAGGTTTAGATTTTTATGATCGAAGGCATCTTCAACTTCAGACTTTATAACATCTTTTAAAACTTTCATATCTATTACATAACCAGTTTCTGGATCAATCTCTCCAGTAACACTAGCTATGAGCTCATAATTATGACCGTGAAAGTGCGGGTTATTGCACTTACCAAAAACACTATCATTTTTTTCAAAAGTCCAGTCTTTACGATACAGTCTGTGCGCTGCGTTGAAATGTGCTTTTCTACTTACGGTAACTTTCATTTAACAATATTGATGTGTTGGTAGAATTTTTCAAAAATAATTTTAAACCATGCTGTATAATCATTAGGATTATTTACAATATCCTTTTTTACGGCATCTAGTTCCATACATTTCCAGTCGGCTACTTCATCTTCATTGATTACGGGTTCACCATTATAATAACCAATTAAAATATGGTCTAGTTCGTGCTCTGTCAACCCATTATCAAAAGGTGCTTTGTAGATGAATGATGTTGTTTCTTTCAAATCGGTAACAAAACCCATTTCTTCTTGCAATCTTCGCTTTCCTGCTTCAATATTATGCTCACCGTCACGTTGATGACTACAACAGGTATTGGTCCATAAGCCTGGCGAATGGTATTTATGCAAGGCTCTTTGTTGCATCATTAGTTCATTGTTTTCGTTAAAAACAAAGACTGAAAAAGCACGGTGCAGAACGGCTTTTTCGTGAGCTTCCATTTTAGGCATTAGTCCTATTTGGTTATCAAACTCGTCAACAAGAATTACTTTTTCTTCGATCATAGAGCAAAATTAACACCTTCAATATTAAAAAAGTATAATGATATCTTAAAAAAGAAGGCCACTTTTGTAAGTGGCCTTTTTAAATTTGTTTAAGACAAAGGATTAATCATCGCAGGTTTCACCTTTGAAACTGGTAATGATAAATTCACTTCTTCTATTTTTTTGATGTTCAACTTCTGAGCAACTTGACTCATTTGTAGGCTCACAAGCACAATTATTAACCAATTGTGACTCACCATAGCCTTTGGCAGTTAATCTGTCTGGAGAAACTCCTTTATTAATCAAATATTGTCTTGTAGCTTTTGCTCTATTATCCGAAAGTCTCTCGTTATAGGCATATGAGGCTCTACAATCTGTATGGCTTCGGATATCTATTTTCATAGTTGGGTATTGATTTAATACAGCTAATACTTTTTGTAACTCAATTTCTGCTACGTATTTAATATCGTACTTATCCAAATCAAAATAAATAACCGGAATATTAAGCACTTTTGCCAAATCATCACATGGTCTTAATTCAATTTCATCTTTTGTCAACTCAAGGTTAAGTTCAAGCTCAAGTTTTGCCTTTGTAGTCTCAAAACGTTTTTCATCTGTACTGTAACCTTCTTTACTTGCTCTGACGATATACTCTTTATCGCAATCAAGATTAAATTCAAATGCGGCATCGTTGCCTACAACCACAGATTCAATTTCGTTACCGGCATTGTCATATAAAGTTACATTGGCTTGAGGTAATAATTCTCCTGTATTTTTATCTACTACAAGTCCATTAACAATTTGCTCGCAATCTAAAATCTTAAAACTGTAAATATCATCATCTCCTTTTCCGCCAGCTCTATTTGAACTGAAAAAGCCTTCTTTTGTTACCAAATTTTCGTAATAACCAAAATCATCAGCTATGCTATTGATTGGCGCAGCTACATTTTCTACTACAAAGTTGCTGGCACTACTATTTACTACTTTATTATCTAAATCTTTAGAAACAAAAACGTCCAAGCCACCTAATCCAGGTAGACCGTCTGTTGAATAGTAAAGGTCTCCGCTAGTATTTACAAAAGGAAACGTCTCGCGACCTTCTGTATTTATTGAAGCTCCTAAATTTCTTGGTGTTCCTAAAGTTCCATCTTCGTTTATATCTACAACAAATATGTCTGACTGTCCAATTGAACCTTCCATATCTGAAGCAAAATAAAGACGTTTTCCATCTAACGTAATTGTTGGGTGCGAAACACTGTACTCACTACTATTGAAGTGTACAGGAGTTACATCATCCCATTCTCCGACATCATTTTTCTTAGCTCTGAATAACTGCAACCTGTTAGTACCATCTCTATCTTTTCCCTTGCGTCCTTTAAAATAATTATTACGGGTAAAAAACATTAAGGTTTCCTCTTGGTTGAATGCAGCGCTAGACTCGTGCATCTGAGTGTTTACAGAAGGTTTAAAGGGTACTACATCGGAATATTCGCCATTTGCATATCTAAAAACCGTGTACAAATCCAAATAGGGTTGGTTATTCCAAGAGTACAGTTCGCCATTTCCTCTTGAAGACGCAAAAACGATATTGCCGTTGCTTTCGGCAGTTCCAAAATCTGAAAACTCCGTATTAAAATCCAAGTTTTTTACTTCGATAAACTCATTGGCTTTAGCATCAATTACGGATTTATAATCTTGCTTTGACAAAAATGCTTTTGAGCGCTTATCCGAAGGTGCGGCTTCATTGAATTTCTTCATCCATTTGTCAGCAGATTCATAATCTTCTACACCTTTTAATGCTAGTGCATATCGAAAAAACAACTCTGGATCTACATCATCGGTTATATTAAAAAGCTCTCCATACCATCTTGAAGCTTCCTCCATATTATTATTGAAATAAAACGAATTGGCTAATTGCTCAAGTACGTTTTTGTCTTTATAGCCATTTTCAACCACTTTTAGCAAAACTTCACTTGTTTTAACAAAAGAGAGTTTGTCATACTCTTGTTCTATAGACTTCACTTTTGCTTTTTGAGCATTGGTCAAATAATAGCCTTGAGCTATTACTAATACCATTATATATTTTAGGACTAATTTCATAATTGTTGATTTAGAAGAAACGAGGCGAAAGGATACGACCTAATTTTTGAAGCTCAAACCTTAGTATGATCTCGTGGGTTCCGCTGTTATAGTTATTCAAATCTGAAGTTGTTAAATCATATCCATAACCTATAAACATTCCGTTGGTAACCTGAAATCCTGCCATCCCTGATATTGAGTCATCCCAACGCCATGCCATACCTAAAGTCAATTTTTGGTTGAATAAAAAGTTAGCCGAGATATCCGCAATGATAGGTGCACCTTCAGTACCTTTCATCAAAAAAGCAGGTTTAAACTGTGTACGATCACTCAAATCAAACACGTAACCACCTGTTAAAAAGAAATGCAAACGCTCCGTTGCCAATGACTCCTGAAAGTCATCGTAATGCTCTGTTGTGAAAAAGTTAGGCACAGAGAAACCTACATACCAATTTCTGTTGCTGACATAGACCCCAGAACCAACGATAAGAGCGTTTTGATTTATATTTTCGTTAAAACGAGGATCAGTTAATTGGTATCGACCTTTACTCCAATCCGTGGCGATATTATGCCAACCAGCTTTTACACCAAACGATAACGTCGTATTGTTGTCATCAATTGGGAAACTGTAAGCAAAATTTGCATCTACAAAAGATTCTCTCGCTGGTCCCAATGCATCACTTACTACATTAAGACCCAACGCCAAACGTTCATTACGCAAAGGAGAATGAATACTTAATGATTGTGTTTGTGGTGCTCCATCAATACCTACCCATTGTGTTCTATGTAATCCAACAACGCTTAAGGTTTCTCTTTGTCCAGCATAGGCAGGGTTAATTGCCAACGTATTATACATATAATGCGTGTATTGTGGATCTTGCTGACCAAACCCTTTTTCTGGTACTAATGCCATCATTAGTACCAAAATTAGAGTTATTAAAGCTGTTCTTTTTATCATTGTTATATAGTTATTCAAGTATTATTTATCTGTTCAAATACAACCAACCTACTCTTGGTTCGCTTCCATCTCCAAGTTTAAGTACATAATAATAAGTACCAACCGGCAATTGCTCAGATTGTCTCAATATAGCTCTTCCATTAGATTGCCCATTGAACTCGTTATTGTAGCCTTTTTTCTTGTAAACAATATTGCCCCATCTGTTATAAATCTCTAATGTATTGTCAGGATATTGCTCAATACAATTGATAACAAAAGTATCGTTGATTCCATCTCCATCTGGTGAGAACAGATTGAATATAGTCAAGCATCCTAATGGTGTCACAGTTGGATCATCAGAAACATTACCGTCAAGGTCGTCACCATCGTCACTTACATCTGTAACAGGTTCTAGATTGTTAGTACCTAGTGCAGATGCTATTACAGTATTTGACACACCACCAGCATTTATTGCTTGTTGGTTAATTGCAAATGTAGCTGTATATGTTGCTACCTCTCCTGGTAATAAAGTACCTTCTGAGCTATTGAATGTAGCATCTTCAAATACTGGTAACGATGTTAAGCTTAATGCTTCACCTGTTTGATCTAGTAGCGAATCAACTATTTCAACATTATTTAGAGTTACGTTACCTGTATTTTCGACAGTTATAGTATATGTTATAACATCTCCTATATTATCACCTGAAATCGCAGCCGTTTTAGTCACCTCAATTGATGGTTCACAATCTACTATCGTTGTAATAGGCATGGTTATATCAACATCAAAATAACTACAAGGATCTAACGGATCAGTACCAGAGATTGTTTCATCTTCATTGCTAACTCCATCACCGTCACAATCCTCTGTATTCCAATCGCCACCTTGTGTTACAGTTATATCGACAGGCTCGTAATCACATGGATCATAAGGATCAGTATTATCTGGTCCAGGAATACCATCTCCATCAGGATCAAGTTCAGTGCCATTAATAACACCATCGCCATCACAATCTGCATTATACCAGTCACTATTTATATCTGTTAGATCAACGTTGGCTAAATTTCCGCCATCACATGGATCGAACGGATCTTCACCATCCTCAACTTCGTCTCCATTGCTCTCTCCGTCACCATCACAATCTTCAGCTGCCCAAACATCATAATTGTCATCTGTAACATCTGGTATAGTTGGATTAGTTACTGAACAAGGGTCTAACGGATCAGTTCCATTGTCAACTTCAGTTTCATTATCCTCACCATCGCCATCACAGTCAGCCACCAACCATTCGCCAGTTACAATTGTCATATCCTGACTTTCTAAATCATAATTACAAGGATCTAACGGATCGGTGCCATCAATTAATGTTTCTGTACCATTACTTACACCATCGCCATCACAATCGCCTGCCTGCCAAGCTACCGTTGTTTCAGATAAATCTTGCGCAGAAGCGTCATAATCACATGGATCGAATGGATCAGTTCCATCAGGTCCAGGGATGCCGTCTCCGTCAGGATCTACTTCATCTCCATTAGTAATACCATCACCATCGCAATCTGCAACTGCCCAGATGTCGTAATTATCATCTGTAACGTCTGGTATTATTGGATTAGTTACCGAGCAAGGATCTAATGGATCTGGATCGGTTCCGTTTGGATCGCCATCACCATCACAATCTGCACTTAACCATGGCTCCATTGGTGTTAAAGTAACATCTGCTTCATTATAATCACATGGATCGTTCGGATCTGTGTTGTCAGGTCCAGATGTGCCGTCCATATCTGGATCTACTTCTGTACCGTTCGGTACGCCATCGCCATCGCAATCTGCCAAGTACCAATCTGATGTCGTATCCATAAGGTCTACGTTAGCCAAGTCCCCGCCCTCGCATGGATCTAACGGA
>CAYSVY010000013.1:0-84504 GCA_964434705.1 uncultured Flavobacteriaceae bacterium | reverse complement strand
TTTTGAAGAATCATAGCTGATAATTCTTGTGGTGTGTACAAACGGCCATCAATATCTACACGTGGTGTATCGTTATCGCCTTTTACAACTTTGTATGGTACGCGTTCTGCTTCGTTTTTAGATTCTGAATATTTATTACCCATAAAACGCTTAATCGAATAAACCGTTTTTGTTGGGTTAGTTACGGCTTGACGTTTTGCTGGGTCGCCCACTTTTATTTCACCGCCTTCGACGAAAGCGATAACTGAAGGTGTGGTGCGCTTACCTTCAGCATTTGGGATTACAACAGGCTCATTACCTTCCATTACGGAAACGCAAGAGTTGGTTGTTCCTAAATCGATTCCAATAATCTTACTCATAATTTTATTTTGTTATTAGTTTTCCGCTGTGGCGGAATTTGATTCATTATTAATTTCGTTATACGATTGTCAATCTTTATGCCATGACAAAAATTATGACATGATGTCATATTTGAATTAGAAATTGAAAATGAATTTGAGTTTGACTTCTCGACTGCGCTCGAAGTGACAATAAAAAAAAGATAATATATCTAAGTTTGGTATATAGTTTGATACTTTTATGAAAAACTCTTTATTATGAAACGCATCCTGATCTTATTTTTATTAGCATTTTTTTGTGTTAGTTGTACACGAGAAGAAATTGTACAAGTACAAGAGAACAATTTTTTATTTGAAGCTGAATCATTTGAGAGAACTGTTGATTTCGATGCAAACTTTGAGGCTTTTATAGAAGTTCCATTGGATATTTTTATTGATGAAGATGATATGGTTCTGGTTTATCATTTTATAGGCACTGATAATGATGGTTTTGATATTTGGAGAATTTTACCAGATACCGTTTTTACAACCGATGGACAACAGTTTCAATATAATTTTGAGCACAACTTTGACTTTATAGATTTATTTATTGAAGCACCTTCAACATTTGATTTTAACTCTTTGCTTCCTGGCGATATTTTAGGCCAAACATTTAGAGTTGTTATTCTACCCGTAAACTTTATTAATAGCGAAAACATTAATATCAATGATTTCAATGAAGTTATGAGCTATATTCAATAACTTCTAATAAATTCAAAATAGTGAAGACTTCAAGTATATAATTATTTGAGGTCTTTTTTTTGTTTAATGCTATTATCGTCTCCTACCTGAATAACTAATAGCTTCGCCTTTACCAAAAGCATAGCTTAGGCCAAAGGTTATAAAACGTCCGCGTAAACTGAAATCATAATTTTCAAAAGTGGGTTGGTTAACAAAGCGTTCGGAGATACGTGAAGCAAATACATCTCTAACGCCCAAATTAGCAACTATTTTTCCTTTAATGAGTTTTTTTCGCAATCCCAAATCTAAAAAGGCAAAACCGCTTTGTCTGCCTTGAACCGTTTCAAAACCAGAACGATAGTTACCATTTAATTCCAAATCAATATCTGCCGGCAAACCAATTTTTGAGCCCAAACGCGTGGACCATTGGTTACCCGAAAAATCAAAATTCTGATTTTCAAATTCACCTTTTCTATCAAAATAATTGAAGTTGAAATCGCCCGTTAATGTCAGCCATTTGGCTGGACTGTATTTTCCATTGGTTTCAAAACCTATGGTTGCATTGGTGCCAATATTTTCTGGTATGGTTAGCGTAACATTATCTTCAAAAGTGGCAACACGCTCAACCACTTCTGTGGTGTAACGATGATAAAGGCTCGAGCTCAAAGACGCTTTTCCTATTTTGTAGATACTTGTTATTTCGTAGGAATCGGTATACTCTGGTAATAAATCAGGGTTTCCAGCGCGAATATTAAAGTTGTTTCTTATATTAAAAAACGGATTTAAATCCCATAGTCGTGGCCTGAAAATTCGTCGCGAATAACCAGCCTGAAATGAAACGTTGTCACTAATTTTATATGATGAATGGAATGACGGGAAAAAATCGGTGAAATTTTGGTCATTACTTTCATTTGTATTGACAAGTAGTGTTTGTAAGTCCGTATTTTCAATACGCAGACCGAGTTTTATGCCGAATTTATCACCTTCATAAGCGCCAGTGGCATAAATACCAAATACGTTTTGATTCCAGTTAAAATCATTCGTTAAATCGGTATTGGTAACGAATTCGTCATTTACTAAATCTTGAACTTCAAAATCATTTCCGACGTCGTTGATCACATATTGAAATCCTGTTTCCAAAGTGTACTTTTCAGTAATCGGATTTACATAATCGGCTTGAAAGGTATAAACCGCTTGTTGAAAATTGGTTGCCGTGCGTTGATTGCTATCTACATTTTCACCTTCAAGTGTGGTATCGGTAAACAATGAGGATTGGTCTTTACCAAAAAAGCGTCCCAAAGCACTAAACTGAAAACTGTGGTCTTCGTTATTTTTAAAGGTTTTTTTATAGTTTAAATCGTACTGCCATTTTGGGTTTGTGGCATCTGTGGTTTCGTTTCTAACCCAACGTGAAATTAAATTTTCATCTTCAAAAAAGCTGAAGTTGGTTTCGGACGGTTGGTCTTCAACCTCATAAGCAAAATTTCCTGAAAGTGTCAATACATTATAATCGTTGATATAATAATCAGCACCTAAAGTGATATTGAAAAAGGCTTCGTTTCTAAATTCTTCGCCATTGCTTAAAATAGTTTCACCACTTGTGAGGTTTTGGTTTTCGGCTTCTCTTTCGCGAGGCAACGACCGATAGCCAATGCCAAACTGTGTAAACAAATTGAATTTTTCGGTTCTTCGGTTGATGCTTCCACCAATGCTATGGTTATCTGGCACGCCAGTATTTACCGAAATTGAACCGTTCCAGCCTTTTTTTTCGTCTTTCTTTAAAATAATATTCAAAATGCCTGACGTTCCCGAAGCTTCGTATTTTGCAGATGGATTGGTAATGACCTCTATGCTTTCAATCATATCTGCCGTAATAGTTCCAAGTGCATTGTTGGATTCGTCCGCCAAAACAGATGGCTTGCCATTAATTAAAATTTGTACGCCACCAGCACCACGCAAGCTAATATCACCTTCAATACTTACGTTTACACTTGGTACATTGTTCAAAACTTCAAGTGCACTTACGCCCGTTGTGCTAATGTCTTTACCGACATTAAACACACGTTTATCCAGCTTAAAAACGGTTTTGGAAACTTCGGCCTCAATTAAAACTTCATCTAAAGCTTCACTGTTTTCGGTAAGCTGAATGGTGCCAAAATTTACCTTGTTGTTTGCAATTGAAAAGTCAGTTATAGTTTGGGTAGTGTAACCAATAAAACTAATTTCAATGTAGAACGAATTTGTGTTAACTACCGTTTCAAAATTACCATTAACATCTGTAGTTGTGCCGTTTATGAGTATTTTGGAGTTGTTGTTAAAAATAGCTACAGTGGCATACGGAACGGGTTGTTGCGTATCTTTTTCGATGACAGTTCCTGCAATAGCAATCTCTTGGTTTTGCGCCATAACATTAGCGCAAACAAAGAGAAACACGAGTATGAAAATTTGTTTTAAGATTTGCAACCTTCGCGTCTTCTGGTATCTACCAAGTAGATAATTTTCCAATTATTTTCTTCTTTTATAAGTTGAAAAGAATTGACACCGCAATGGCTAAAATTGCTTTGATACCAAAACTCATAAGGTGTCCATGCGTTTGCCATGTTGCCATCTACTTTAATATCGAAGTCCAGTAGTTTTTCTTCGAACTTGTTTTCTTTTGATATACTGGCAATAGATGCCACAAAGTCATAATACTTACTTTCGTTTAAGATGGTTTTTCCTTCTTTATTTACGGCAATAGACTGCATTTTAATATTACCTTTTGCCATGGCTTTTAGTTTGGTAGTGTCCTGCTTATGGAAGGCGTCGAAAAAGTCAATAATGGTTTGTTTTACGTTTTCTTCTTCAGAAATCTGGGCATTTCCACTCATGGCAAACAACAAACCAAAAGCAATAAAAAAAGGCTTCATAACAATATTTTTAGCGAAATTAGACCTAAAACCGCATTTCGTTTATTGGTTAAACAAAAGTTTAACAAAACTGATTATTTTTACAACAACTAAATTCAACTGTATGTCAATCGCTATAAAAGAATACAAACGCATTACCGTAAAGACCTTAGTGGATATGAAGTCTAAGGGCGAAAAAATATCCATGCTCACCGCTTATGATTATACCATGGCCAAAATTGTAGATGGTGCAGGTGTTGACGTTATTTTAGTTGGTGACTCGGCAAGTAATGTTATGGCAGGTCACGAAACCACATTACCCATCACTTTGGACCAAATGATATACCATGCATCGTCTGTAGTACGTGCTATTGAGCGTGCTTTGGTAGTTGTAGATTTACCGTTTGGAACCTATCAAAGTGATCCTAAAGAAGCGTTGCGTTCTGCCATTAGAATCATGAAAGAGTCTGGCGGACATGCTGTAAAGCTTGAAGGCGGAAAAGAAATAAAGGAATCCATTAAACGCATTCTAAACGCCGGAATTCCTGTTATGGGACATTTGGGTTTAACACCACAATCTATATATAAATTTGGGACGTACACCGTACGCGCCAAAGAAGAACAAGAAGCTGAGCAACTAAAGGAAGATGCCAAGATGCTTGAAAAATTAGGCTGTTTTGCTATTGTTTTAGAAAAAATACCAGCGCAATTAGCCAAAGAAGTTGCAGAAAGCGTGTCTATTCCTATTATTGGTATTGGTGCTGGCGATGGTGTTGATGGTCAAGTTTTGGTATTGCACGATATGATTGGTATGACGCACGAATTTAATCCGCGATTTTTACGTCGATATATGAATTTATATGACGATATGACAAAAGCCATTTCGCAGTATGTGGATGATGTGAAGTCTGAGGATTTTCCTAATGATAAGGAACAATACTAAAAAAGCCCCTTTAATTCCCCAAAGGGGAAAATATTTACTCTGTGAATCTCTGTGAATCTCTGTGAAACATTTAATAAAGTTCTATAGTTTTTCGTGAATAATTAGTGTATTTCGTGTCTAAAACAATTTCAAATCAAAATAATCTCCAAGTTCTTTACGAAGACAACCATATCATCATTGTAAACAAACGCGCTGGCGATATTGTACAAGGCGACAAAACTGGCGATAAACCTTTGAGCGATGTTGTAAAGGCGTATTTAAAAGAAAAGTATAATAAGCCTGGAAATGTGTATTTGGGTGTTGTACATCGGCTTGATAGACCAACAACAGGCATTGTACTATTTGCAAAAACCAGCAAAGCCTTACCAAGATTAAACAAGCACTTTGCAGAAAAAAAAGCAAAAAAAACCTATTGGGCTTTGGTTAAAAATGAACCACCAAAACCAAACGATACGCTGACGCATTGGCTCAAAAAAAATCCTAAAAACAATAAATCTACCGCTTTTAAAAAAGAAGTTGGAGGCAGTAAAAAAGCCATTTTACATTACAAAATCATCAAACGCTTAGACAATTTTTTTCTTTTAGAAATTAATTTAGAAACTGGTCGCCATCATCAAATCCGTTGTCAGCTTTCGGCTATTGGTTGCCCAATAAAAGGCGATTTAAAATATGGCTTTGACCGAAGTAATAAAGATGCAAGTATAAGTCTTCATGCCCGAAAATTGGAGTTTATGCATCCTGTAAAAAAGGAACCCATTTCTATTGAAGCACCATTACCAAAAGATGGGCTTTGGCAGGCATGTTTGGATTGAAGTCTATTTGACTATCTGAAAACTTACTTTATCATTTTCCTTTTTTTGACTTAAACTATTGATAGCATGCTCGGTGAGTTGTAAAACCCTTGGATAACCACCTGTTGTCTGACAGTCTCGCATTAATACAATTAACTTACCCGAAGGTGTCAATTGTACTGATCCTGGTAAAACTGCGCTTGTTAAAATGGAAGGCAAATCATTTTCTAAATTTGGATTTAACTGATACGCCATACGATTGTAGAGGTTAGATATATTAAACGTGTTATTAAGTAATTGTTTTTCAATACTGGTTGGTATCATGCAAAATTCTGGACCTTTGAAAACTTGTAAAATAGGATTTAAAAAATCGAATGGTTTTACAGCTGAAAACTGTTGAGAGACCTTCATATCACCAGTGAATTCTTTAATGGGCAATATATTCCCTTTTTCAATTTTTGCATTTTTGGTTATGGGCTTAAAATAACTTCGGCTACCGAAAATACTATCCGTTTTAAATCCACCTTTTACCGCTAAATAAGCTCTGAATCCAGAATTGAGCTTTCCAAAACTTAAAATATCACCTGTTTTGACCATATAAATTTTGTTGTTAGAAATTGGAATTTCATTCAATTTTGGTTCTAGCAATGCCCCAGTAATAACAATTTGGGTATTTACTTCAAACAAAAGTTTTGGCCCAAGCATAGTAATTTCCATCATGGCATCATTAGGATCGTTTTGAAGAACTTGATTGGCCAACTCAAAAGAAAACTTATCCATGCAACCGGAAACAGGTACACCAAACTTACGCTGCCCAAAACGACCAAGGTCTTGAATGGTAGAAAACAATCCAGATTTTAAAACATGTACCATTACGATATTAGGTAATTAATTTTGAAAACACCGTTTTCAATTTCTTTAGAAATGGTATCATAAACTACTTTTGAAATAGGCCGAAATTTTATGGTATCACCAGGTTTAGCAAAACAAGGTTTTTCATCTTTTGTATTAAAAAAATCAAGAGGAGAGTTACCTATTATATGCCAACCACCTGGACTGCTTTGCGGATAAATTCCTGTCTGCATTCCTCCAATGCCCACGGTACCCTTTTTCACATTTAAAATAGGTGTGGATTTACGAGGTATATTTAGCGCATCATCCAAACCACCTAAATATAAAAAGCCAGGTAAAAAGCCGATAAAATAAACGGTGTAAATTTGTGATGAATGTCGGCTAATAATTTCAGACTTTGACAGCTTTAGTAGTTCTGGTAAATTGGCAAGATCTATTCCAAATATATCATCATAACAAACTGGTATTTCCCAACAGATGGATTTTTTAAAATTGAATTCTAACGCTTTTGAATATAACGTTTTTAAGGTCGAAATTTCATTATTGATATTTTCAATAGTATGATTGTAAATCACTAACAATGAATTATATGTGTTGATTATTTCAATTATTGATTTAATATTTAAATTTTCGACCTTATTTTTAAAAACAAGTATATCTTCAAGTATATTTTGATTGATTTCGGTTGGCCATTCTATTAAAATAGAGTGTTCGTTAAAGCATTTATAATTTAATGTATAACTCAAAATTTATTAGATAATTTTAACGTTTGAAGCTTCCAGTTTTTGGTGTAAATATTCTAAAATCTCAATGGCATTTTTTGTGTCACCATGCACACAAATGGTATCTGCAATTATGGGTGCTTCTACTCTATTAACGGTTGTAATTTTTTGGTTAAAAACCATATTAAAAACATGATTAAAAACCAACTCTTTTTCAGTGATCAATGCATTACTTTTTTTGCGCGACACTAATGATAAATCGTCGTTATAATTTCTATCTGCAAAACCTTCATATAGCACTTCAACGTCATTTCTTTTTGCCCGCTCAGCCAATACCGATTTATATGGCGCATAAAGCTTTAATGAGGTTTCAAAAGAATTAATTACATCTACTATAATATTTGCCGTTACCTCATCTTTCAAAGCAAGATTGTATAATGCTCCGTGTGGCTTTACATGGTGCAATATTGAATTGTACCGCGACGTAACCTCAATTAGACTATTGACTTGAAATCTTAAAGACTTGAACAGGCTTTTTGGAGAAATATCCATTAGCTCACGTCCAAAATTAACCCTATCTGGAAACGATGGGTGCGCCCCAATTTTTACACCGTACTTTTTTGCCAAGTTTACCACCGTAGTCATGGTTTGTAAATTCCCTGCATGACCACCGCAAGCGATATTGCATGATGATAGTAATGGCACAAGTAAAGCCTCATTGTTTAAGCCTTCGCCAACATCTGCATTAATATCGATATACAATCTATAGGACATTGAATACGCTTAAAATTGTTTTTCCACTTAAAAAAAGTGTCATGCCTAAAACTAAAATACCTAATAAGTTTTGCCAAGCTTTATTCTTATAACGGCCTAATAGAAGCGATGTATTCATCATCCACAATAAAACCGCTACGATGACTGGCAACAGTAAACCGTTAGCGACCTGTGCTAATGTTATGATGTCAATAGGTTTTATGCCAATCGAAGCAAATAACACTCCAAGAAATAGAATGCCGCCCCAAATAGCTCTAAAGCGTTTTGATTTAAGATCTGCATGCCAACCAAAACAACCACATGCTACAAAAGCTGCCGCCAATGGTGCCGTAATGGCACTGGTTATTCCTGCTGCAAATAAGCCTATTGATATGAAGAGGCTGGCATATTCGCCAAATAAAGGTTTTAGCCCAATGGCTAAATCTGCCGCACTGTTGATTTCTTTAAAGTTCACGGATGACGCTACAACAATTATGGACACAGACACCAAACCACCAAGAGCGATAGCGATAATGGTATCTCGCCTTGCAAAGCTTAAATCTTCAGGATGTTTCCATTTGGTTCTGGCCAAAGAAGTATGAAGAAATATATTGTACGGCACAACCGTGGTACCTATGAGACCAATAACTGTTAATATACTTTGTTCGGGCAATTTTGGAATAAACATTCCTTGAATAACCTCAACTGGATTTGGTTTTACAAGTAGTACAGATAATAAAAAAGCTAAACTCATTAGAACTACCATGGCAATTAAAGTACGTTCCAAATATTTATAATTGCCCACAAAAAGAATAAGAAATGCCAAAACACCAATCAGCATTGGCCAAAGACCAATGGTAATACCACCAATTTTTATTTGAAGATTACCAAAAATAGCTTCTACACCAAGTACACCGCCAGAAATATTTCCGGCCTCATAAGCCGTGTTGCCAATTACAATTGCCAATACAACAAGCACTAAAATCGTGTAGCGCAATACAGGCGATTGTATTGAATGCCTGATATTTTCCGAAAGTCCTTTCTGAGTAATAATTCCAACTCGTGCGGCCATTTCTTGTAAAATTATGGTTGCAAAAACCGATATTACAACTGCCCACAACAAAGCATAACCAAAGTTTACACCTGCAAGTGTACACAAGGTAACCGTTCCAGGACCAATAAATGCTGCTGCGATCAATGGTCCAGGACCAATATTTTTAATAAATCGGCGCATTATTTTTCAATAGAATTAAGTGCATAAATAGCAAAACTTCCCAACCAATGGCCACCTTCATAACTATCGCCTATAATGCTTGGTAAAGAATAATTGATATGTTGATTGGCAATATGTCGCAAATGCTGTAACTCAGGCAAACCTTTAGCAATATAGCTTAAGCTCCAAGCACGCGAAAAGTTGACACCATCCAAATGAACCAATTTTCCATCAGTCCTATCTGAGACTTCACCAACCTTAAGACTAAATGCTTGATTGCCTAATTGAGGCAAAAAGGAATTAAACCATTTCAAAAATTCTTCTTTCGAAAGCACACGTCGCATCAGCGCGGCTTCTTCTAAGCAAGGCGATAAAAAATCATATCCGCTTGGTTCCCAATTAATTGGACAAGCTTTATCGTTCCCATAAAAATCTTTCGCTCTATCTTCAATTAATCGTTTCAATTTATCATTGCCTACCGTTACGGCATAATCATAAGCAAAACTTAGCCCAAATGCTGTATTAGTATGCTCACCTACTCTAATTGGATAATTGAGTTTTGGGAGAAAATCCAAATAACGCTGTACAATTAAGTCTGTCAATGGCTGAAGGTTTATTTCAGCCTTTCGGGCTACAATATCATTGCTTTTATGTAATTCCTCAGCCAGCTTTAGCAACCATGCCCAACCGTAAGTTCGCTCATAAGATTTGTTATGCGTTCCGTTGAAATAGTCTATTTCCTTAAGGATATTTTCCTTGGAAATACTCTGTAATAACCATTGGTTAATTTCAACCCTTTTTTCCAAATCTGGAAACTGACGCATTAAACTCACTAAACTCCAATGGCCATGAACTGCCGAATGCCAATCAAAACAACCGTAAAATGCAGGATGCAATTCGCTTGGCGATTTTAAATCTTCTGCACTACCAAGAGTTTGTCCCAATTTGTTAGGATATTCAACACCAACGCACGCCAATGGTAATTCCGCCAACTTATTGGCTTGTTTTAAATCCAATATTGGTGTTGGTATCTCAGTTTTACCACTTTGAATAGAGGTGCTTTTTTCTGTTTTGATATCGCAACTGAAAACCATCAAAAAACAAACTACAATACACAGCGTGTATTTCATATTCTATTTAAATTTAGGGTGACTCCTCCAAAAATACAATTTACATTTCATTGCAATTCCATTTAATTATTTATCTTTCATGTTCAATTGATGTATGTTGCACCGCAACACGTTCAATGACTATGGTAAAAGAAAACAGAAAACAAAAATTGATTAAAACCATTAAGTTCCTCGCGGCTTATCTTGTAGCGGCTTGGACGTTTCTTCAGTTCTTGGACTGGATTTTACTACGCAACGGTATTTCGCCAAATTGGGTAGATTTATTTCTATGGTTTTTTATTGGCATTGTTCCATCGGTGCTTATTTATTTCTTTAATCAAGACCGTATCAATGAAGGCATTTTGAAGTTGAGGGAAAAAATTCTAATTCCGTTAAATGTAATAGTGTTGTGCTTAGTGCTTTATTTTGGGTTTGGAAATACAGATTTAGGCGCTACAACACAAGAAATTAGTTATACTGATGAGCAAGGCACCCAACAATCACAATTTATTACAAAAGAAGAGTTTAGAATTGGAATACCAATATATGGTTTTGAAAACCTTAGCAATAACGATTCTTTAAACTGGATGCGCTATGGAATTGGTCGTATTTTAGAAGAAGACCTGTTTCAGAACAAAAGTATAAGCCCCGACTTTTCGTTTTATACAGATACCTCAACAAAAATTGAGGAAGCCTCGTTGTTCAATGATTTTTATATTGATGGCGATTTCACAAAAGAAGGTGAAAACTTTATCGTAAATACTTACAAACGCAAATCTAACAACGGAAAAATACTTGCGCAACAAACCTTTAAAGGTGACGACTTACTTAGCTTGATTGATGATATAACCGTGTTTGTGATTGAAAATTCAGGCTTTACGGAAACCAAACAATTGAGGTATCTAGATTATCCAGTAAACGAGTTTATGAGTGATTCTCTGAACGCTATTAAGGAATATATAAACGGCAACTACAGCAAAGCCGTTAGCATAGACAAAAAGTTTGCTCTTGCCTATTTGGCCTATGCCAAAAAATCGTTACGAGTAAGCCGTGGCAAGCTCGAAGTTCAGGATTTGGCCGACAAGGCTTTTGAAAACAGAAACAGGTTGCCACTTCAAAAACAGTTGGAAGTACATATACAAAGAAATTTGGCCTATGAAAATTTTGATGATGCCATTGAGCAAGTAAAGCTACAACTTGAAGTAGATCCACATAACTCCTTTTACAATGGTGTTTTATTCAGCATTTATGGCGAAACCCAGCAAACCAAGAGGTACATGGAATCTTCCAATAAGCTTTTTGAGATTGACCAAAATCCTGATACCGGTACAAACCTTGCCATTGCAACAATGACCAATGGTGATGATGAATTGTTGATAGAAGCCATAAAAAATTACGAGATCATCAGTCCAAGTTTAAAAATCTTTAAAATACAACCTCTCTTGTACAAACAGGATTTGAAAAAAGTAAGTGCACTTATAAAGGACATTAAAAGTCTTTATCCATATTATAAAAAAAGAATTTCTGTTTATGATTCATCCTTAGCTTACATTGAAAATAACGGTTACGATATTTCAAAATTCAAAAAGTTTGAGGGTAATTACAGATCTGGATTTAATGAGCAATCCCATACGCTTTGGACAGCAAACAACAGAATTATACAATATGTAAAAAATCAACGCATGTATCCGCTTTTACCTGCTGGGAAAAACACTTTAGTAACTGGATTTGTAAATAACGAAACCTATAAATACGATTTAGTATTGGACAACGATGGCAAACCAATAGGTTACAACATGAAAATCCTCTATTTTAATAATGAAGATAATTTTTGGTTTTGGAAAGAAGATGAGTCCATAAAAAAAGCACATGAGGCGTATGATAATGGCGATTACAAAAATGCCCTGGAATTATATCAAATTGCAATAGAAGCAAATCCTAAACATGCTTACATTGAAAACATAATTTCAAACTTAAAATATACCGATAGCATTGGGAAAGAAGGCGTGATAAGACAAAACGAAACATTTGCAGGTAATTATGGCCCGAGGAAATTTTGGATTGAAGACGATAAGTTTTATTACAAACGTAAAGACGACAAAACCGAATTGGCCAAAGTAGAGCTACTACCCATTTCCGAAAACAGATATATTGATTTAACAAGGCTTGGCATTATTATGGCCTTTGAAAAAGATCCTTCAGGGAAATTAGCCTCGGTAGGCTACAGTTTTTTAACGGATGATTTACAATTTAAATGGGAAACCATACCAGGTGAAACTGGTAATTACTTTTTAAAGGAAGACTGATTTTTACCCCAACCAACCTTCTCTGTCCAAACTTCTGTATTGTATGGCTTCGCTAATATGAGCACCCAAAACAGCTTCCGAATTTTCCAAATCAGCTATCGTTCTGGCGACTTTTAGAATGCGATCATAAGCTCTAGCGGAAAGATTTAAGCGCTCCATTGCGGATTTTAATAATTGAAGTGATGCATCATCTAATTTGCAGTGTTCTCGTATTTGCTTTGTATTCATTTGGGCATTGTAATGCACATTTTCTAAATCTGAAAAACGAGCAGTTTGCAGTTCTCTTGCTGTTGTCACTCGTTTTCTAATCTCAACCGATGATTCTCCTTTTCTATCATCCGATAATTTTTCAAAAGGAACTGGAGTGACTTCAATATGAATATCAATTCTATCCAAAAGTGGCCCGGAGATTTTACCTAAATAGCGTTGCATTTCAGCAGGAGAAGAAGTCACTGGCGCATCCGGGTCGTTAAAATAACCACCGGGGCTTGGATTCATACTGGCAACAAGCATAAAACTACTTGGGTAAGTCACCGTAAATTTCGCTCTTGAAATAGTCACTTCCCTATCTTCCAAAGGCTGACGCATCACTTCCAAAACCTCGCGCTTAAATTCTGGTAATTCGTCCAAAAACAAAACCCCATTATGGGATAACGAAATTTCGCCAGGTTGTGGATAGCTACCACCTCCAACTAAAGCAACGTTAGAAATAGTGTGATGTGGCGAACGGAAGGGACGTTGTGCCATTAAACCCGTGTGTTCCTTAACTCGTCCAACCACAGAATGGATTTTAGTGGTTTCCAAAGCCTCATGCAACGTCATTGGTGGCAAAATACTTGGCAGTCGTTTAGCAAGCATCGTTTTGCCAGAACCTGGTGGACCAATAAGAATAATATTATGTCCGCCTGCTGCTGCAATTTCCATGCAACGTTTAATAGATTCTTGACCCTTTACGTCTGCAAAATCAAACTCTGGGAAATCTAAATTTTTATAAAACTCTTCTCGCGTATTGATTATGGTTTGCTCTAATGTTTCGTTTTTATCAAAATGACCTATAACTTGGTTGATATTATCAACGCCATACACATTAAGGTCATTGACGATAGCCGCTTCTTTAGCATTTTGACTAGGTAAAATAAAATGTTTGAAGCCTTCTTCCCTAGCCTTAACTGCTATAGGCAAAGCACCTTTTATGGGTTGTAAAGAACCATCCAAAGACAATTCGCCCATAATGAGATAATCCTCTAAATCATCAGCTTTAATCTGATTTGATGCGGCCAAAATGCCTACAGCCAAGGTAAGATCGTAAGCAGAGCCTTCTTTACGTAAATCTGCTGGCGCCATGTTAATAGTAATCTTCTTACCAGGAATTTTGTAGCTGTTATTCTGGAGTGCTGCAGCTATACGGTAATTGCTTTCTTTTATAGCATTATCTGGCAAACCAACAAGATGATAGCCTATGCCTTTATCCACATTGACCTCAACCGTTATGGTTGAAGCCTCAACACCAAATACAGCCGAAGCATAAATTTTTCTGAGCATAAATTTTATTTGCTCTAAATCTACAAATTAAAGTTGACTCACAAACTCAAATGCCCGTTTCTCATTGTAATAAAAATCCCCTTTTTGAATAAAGCCTACATGACCGCCATACTTTGGCATCTCCAAATGAAGTTTATGGTTTTGCTTGGCTTGTCTTACAGGATAGCATTCTGCCGATAAAAAGGAATCGTTTAAGGCATTAATGATTAATGTTGGAATGGAAATGGTATTTAAAAATTGACCGCTACTCGCCTTTTCATAATAGTCATAAGCATCTTTAAATCCATGTGCTTTTGAGGTATAGACATGGTCAAAATCAATAAGTGATTTGATGCTTTTATAATCTTCAATAGAAATGTCGTTTGGGAATTGTTTCAGTTTAGGTTCGAGCTTTTGTTTCAGATGGTCTAAGAACCTTATGGCATAGGCTTTGTTTTTCAAACTTAAGAGTTCGTCACATGATCCTTTTAAATCACAAGGCGCGGATACAGCAACTACCGCTTTTAGTTCCTTTGGTAAATTTTCTCGTTCTCCGGCATATTTCAGAACCATATTGGCACCCAAGCTAATGCCTTTAATGTAAATTTCTGAATAAGTGTCTTTGTCCAAAATATGGTTGACTACGGCCTCCAAATCTTCAGTTGCGCCAGAATGGTAACTGCGATACAGCTTATTAGGCTCGCCACTGCAACCTCTAAAATTTACAGAACACGCATCAATACCGTTTTGGTTAAATAACTTAGCTGCTCCTGTGATGTAAGGACGTTGTGCGTGGCCTTCCAAACCATGCAGTAAAATAATGACTTTATTGGATTGGTTATTGCCATAACTCCAATCCAAATCCATAAAATCACCATCTGGTATTGTAATGCGCTCTCGGGTTTGTTCTACGCCGTTAACTTTGCGAGCTAAGCCTGAAAAAACAGTAGATACGAAACCGCTTTTAGCCCAAATGGGTGGTTTGTATGATGATTCGATGATTGGCAATTTCAGCTAATAATAAAAATTTTAGATCGTAATTAGAAATAAAAAATTAATCGTCACTTCGAGTGTCCTGAACTTGTTTCGGGATGTATCGAGAAGTAACGATTAGTTCTCGGTACTAAATTGCTAAAGCAATTTCACTCGAACTGACGTTTAAAAATTATTTTAAAACAGTAAACTCAATAGAACTATCGTTATAAACCTTGTGGGTTTGTGCTTTAAAATCTTCTTCCTTAGCCTGGAAAATGTTGTCCACATAGGTTTGAGGATTCGCATCTATATAAGGAAAGAAGGTACTTTGAACTTGCACTTGTATTTTATGACCTTTCTTAAACGTATGGAAGACGTCCTGTAATTTAAGATTTATTGCTGTTTTTTCGTTTGGTGTAAACGGTTCTGGATTGGTCATGCTGTTTCTGAATCTACCGCGTAACACTTCACTTCGTACCAACATATGGTAATTACTTAACTTTAAATTATTTTGAACGTCCTTGGTGTTTTTAGTATCCGCTGGAAAAACATCAATGACTTTTACAATCCAATCTGCTGCGGTACCAGTTGTTGATACATTTAACTTGGCCAAAATATCTCCGGAAAGGGTTATATCCTCATCTAAAACTTCGGTCTCAAAAGTCAATACGTCTGGTCTTCGCGATGCAAAGCGCTGGTCATCCGTCATAAATTTACGAGGTGTAAATACTACTTTAATATCCTCTGTATATGGTACTGGTTTTTTGGGATTACTTACAAAATCCGAAGTCGCGATGTTTCGGGTTGCTCGTTGTGTTAAGCGTTCGTTTTCTTGTAAATAATAATTTGCTTTTATCGTATTTTCTGGTGGCCATTGTTTAAACGATTTCCATTCCTTACGACCTGTATCGAACATATGGGCTTCTGGTAAACCAGTATTTCCATCAGCATCACCTTTCAAGAAATGATTGAAGAATTTTGTCTCTATGTTTTTCTGAAAATAATCCGATATACTATCGCCAAAATGAATATTTCCAATTACCTGTCTCGGACTTCTACGTGCCCAATCGCCATGACTCCATGGTCCAAAAACTACAGTATTGTAATTATCGCTATTCTCTTCAATGTGCTTATAAGTGTTATAAGGACCATATAAATCCTCAGCATCAAACTGCCCACCAACAACCATTACTGCAGGCTTAATGTTTTTTAAATGTTGAATGATGTCTCTACTTTGCCAGAACTCATCATAAGTAACATGCTCTTTCAATTGCTCCATAAACACATTGTCCTTACCATAAAACCCATCTAATTTACTTAACGGCATATGGTCTAAAAAGAACTGATATTGATCGTCTGTACCAATATCTGGGAATTTGTACCATGACTCTGTAGTAGGTTTGTCTTTCATATAACCAAATACCGATGTGGCTCTCCAATAGCTCAATAAATAGGCGCCATTATGAATAAAATCGTCAAAAAAGAAATCACCGATACATGCTTGTGGCGATGACGCTTTTAATGCCGGATGCTCAGACAATAAGGAATACGTGGCATAAAACCCAGGATAAGAAATACCATAAGTACCCACTTTACCATTATTATTAGCAACATTGTTTATAAGCCATTCTATAGTGTCGTAAGTGTCACTGGCTTCATCTACTTGATTGCCAGTTTTATTTGGAATATAGGCGCGCATATTATCGTAGACACCTTCGCTATTCCATCGTCCACGTACATCTTGGTAGACCATAATATTACCTTCTTCCATAAGGTATTTGTTTGGTCCAATACGCGAGCGGAATTTATCTTTACCATAAGGTCTGCAACTGTATGGTGTGCGCATCATTAAAATGGGATATTCTTTAGAAGTGTCTTTAGGAGCGTAAATGGTAGTGTGCAATTTTATACCATCTCTCATTTCAATCTTTACTTCTTTTTTAGTGTAATTTTCTTCGACATAATTCTGTGCACCTATTGTATTTATTAGGGATACAAACAGTACATAAAAAAGTAATTTTTTAAACATTTGCTGTGAATTTATTTTGAAAAGCCTAAAGATAACGGATTGGAATTACAAAAGTTTGAAGGAAATGTTAATGCTTTAAAGGTTTAAATCCACAAACTGAAAGGCTGTTCCATCAAACAATCCTTTATCACTTAATTTTAACGATGGTATAACCAACAAAGCCATAAAAGACAAACTCATGTAAGGCGCTTTTAGTTTGCTTCCCATATGTTTTACCATAGCATCTAATGCGGCGTATTCCTTACCAATGGTATTGGCGTCTTTGTCGCTCATTATACCGGCAACTGGCAACGGTACAATTTTTTCAGTTTTATCCGAGACTGCACAAATTCCGCCTTTGTTTTCGATAATGAGATTTACGGCCTGACAAATAGATTCGTCCGTTGTTCCAACAACAATTATATTATGGGAGTCGTGACCCACTGACGATGCAATGGCACCATCCTTTAAACCAAAGTTTTTGATGAATGCTATAGACGGTTTCTCATTTTTATACCGATTGACTACAGCAATTTTTAAAATATCCTTTTCCGTGTTTGAAACCAGATTTCCATTCTCAATGGTTGCTTCCTCAATAAGCTGATTTGTAATTAATTCGCCATCCAAACATTCAATAACCCGAATCTTATCGCTCATTGCTTTAAACTGAAAATCTGAAACTTGCTTTTGTTCGGTATTAAAATTATTAAGAACTTCAAATTCTACTTTTTGAATGTTTGATTTTCCATTATCATAAACCAATTGACCATTGAGATAAGTTTTAAGTGTTTTGAAATCGGTTAAATCTTCAACAATAATACAGTCCGCATTATCACCTACTTTTAATAATCCCACATCGAGATTATAGTGTTTTACAGGATTGACACATGCCATTTGCAACACTTTAAATACATTATAATCTTTTGATACGGCGCGTGCACACAATTGGTTGATATGACCAATAAGCAAATCGTCCGGATGCTTATCATCACTACAAAACATCATGTCTTTAAAATATTCTGGAACTAGGCTGATAAGCGCATCGAAATTCTTTGCGGCGCTACCTTCGCGGATAATAACCTTCATTCCTTTTTGTAGCTTCTCTAATGCCTCTTCGTAAGTAAAGCATTCATGGTCGGTGGAAATACCAGCATTTATATATTTAGTCAAATCATCACCTCGTAAACCGGGCGCATGACCATCAATGGGTTTACCAAAATGTTTTGCCCATTCAATTTTTTTAGCTACTTCAGCATCGTCATAAATTACACCTGGATAGTTCATCAGCTCCGCTAAGTACTTAATATCAGGATTAGCCAATAAAGATTTTATAGCATCAGCATTGATTGTTGCACCAGCTGATTCAAATGACGTTGCAGGCACACAACTCGGTGCACCAAAATTAAATTTAAACGGTGTTTGCTTGCCGTTTTCAATCATGAATTCCACACCTTTAATACCCAGTACATTGGCAATTTCATGCGGATCTGATACCGTTGCAACTGTTCCATGTTTTACAGCAACACGTGCAAACTCAGATGGCACTAACATAGAACTTTCAATATGGATGTGGGCATCAACAAAACCCGGTAAAATATAGTGGTTTTCTTGGCAATCCATTTCTTTGACGGATTGAATTACTCCGTCTTCAATAATAATTTTACCTTTATAAATTCTACGGTTTTGGATGTCTACGATATGGCCTTTGAGTGTTTTCATTGTGATTACTTCAATAGTTCTCGATACAATTTTCCTTGATTTTGACTGCGCTCCATCTGACAGAAAATCACTCGAACTAACGTTATTAAGACTGCAATTCTATTTTTAAAATTTGGTTTGTTTTATCTGTGACTTTAAAACGGTCATCTACGCGTCTGCCAATAACCCAAACAATCTTCTCATCTGATAGTAAAACCCAGGTATTTTCTTTTTCATGAGGTTTTAATTTTTCATCCTTAAGGTATTTGCTAACCTTTTTTTTACCTGTCATACCAATAGGCTGAAATACATCGCCAGTTTGCCATTGACGGAGTTGCAATGGGAAATCAAGTAAATCTGCATCAATATAAATTTTAGTTTTAGTATTGAAATTTGAATGATTTAAGATTTCGAATTTTAGTTTTCCGATTGGGGTTTCAACCAATATATCTTCTTTATTAATAGTAAAAGATTCTTCGTTTGCACTTCGACTGCGCGTTGACAAGCTCAGCGTGACATGATCATAGTGATAATCGGTAAGTATCAAAAATTCCCGATGCTTCGTTAACCGATGCGTGTTTGAGGACACAAACTTACCGGTTTCGGCATCTAATAAATGTACCAAATCATTCCAAGCAGTGAAACCAAAATCCTTAAACATTTCAAATAAGTAGGCTTTTGGGTTGTTGACTTTTTTAAATTCTGACACCTTGTACGTCACCTCATTTTCATCCAAATCTACAATGGCACGTTTAGCAACGGCGTTTAAGCTCTCATCTACAATATCAGCCGTGTCGTTCAAGTTTTCCAACGTGTTTTGAAAACTTTCCAGTAATTCTGGATTGATAGACTTTAAAATGGGTACCACCTCATGACGCAGTTTATTCCTCAAATATTTTCGGCCAGAATTACTGCTATCTTCACGCCAGTTAATGTTGTTCGCTTTTGCAAACGTTTCAATCTGCTCTCGAGAAAATGAGAGTAGTGGCCTAATGATATTGTCATTGATTGGCGGAATTCCTGTTAATCCATTTAAACCTGTACTACGCGTGAAATTGATAAGAAAGGTTTCCAAATTATCATCGGCATGGTGTGCGGTTAGGATAAAATCAAAGTCCAATTGTTTCGCCAAATCCTTGAACCAATTGTAGCGTAACTCGCGTGCCGACATCTGGATGGAAAGCTTGTTCTCTTGAGCATAAGCCTTTGTATCAAAACTTTGGGTAAATACTTCGACATTGAGCTTTTCAGCAAGTTCTACAACAAAAGCTTCATCAGCATCACTTTCTTTTCCTCGTAACTTAAAATTACAGTGCGCTAGAGCAAAATCCAATTCTAGCTCATGATATAAATGTGCTAAAACCACACTATCAATACCACCCGAAATAGCTATGACAGACCGAGCCTCTTTTAAGGCTCTAAAGTGTGTTTCAATATGAGTTTTGAATTGCTCTTGCATGCATGTAAAGATACTAGTTTAGATAATAGCGCTTCTAAATTAGTAACTAGAAATCCAAACCCATACAGATTTGAGTAACGACTGTTAAAAAAAATTAAAGAGAAATATATTAATGGTTTAAAAGTGACAACGCCAATTCAACAGAATCCATTAATTCTGTTCTTTGGGGCTTGACTTTAGAAACCACACGCAAACCGTTATACAAAGTATAATATAAAAAAGCCAAGGATTTAATATTAACATTCTTCGAAATCTGGTTGTTATCCCGTCCACGTTTTAAATACTGGTAAAACACATCTTGAAATTTGGATTTATTCCTGTTTAAAATGTCCGTAAGCCGGTCATCATTTGGTATTAATTCCGTTGTAGTATTCACCACAAAACATCCTTTTCTGTCCTTGTCGGTTAAAGCCTCTTCTATGGCGTATTCAAAAAGTAGTTTTAGTCCTTGCTTGATATCATCTTGATTATCCAAAAAACTTACCACTTCATCTAAACTGGTTTCGCGATACAATTCAAAAGCCTTAAAAAACAGCTGTTCTTTATCGCCAAAAGTATCGTACAGACTTGCCCTATTAATACCCAAATGGCTCACTAAATCTTGAACTGAAGTAGCCGCATAACCTTGCTTCCAAAACAAGTGCATTGCTTTGGTCAAAACCTCTTTTTCATTAAATAATTTTACTCTTGGCATAATGGTAAGTGGAAGCGCAATTTATGCGCCTCCACAAATTTAATTATTTGGAATATACATTCCAAAATTGTCTAAAAAAATTAGCCCAATAGTGGATTTACATTAATGCCACCATCAATATTATACTCTGATCCTGTTATGAAAGATGCATCATCAGACGCTAAGAACGAAACTAATTTAGCAATGTCTTCAGGTTGGCCAAAACGTTTAAGTGGTACTCTATTTTGCATTGCCTCAGCAAATCCGCTAAGTTGTTGTTCTTCCATCCCTGTTTTTCCAAAAATTGGTGTATATACAGGTCCAGGATTTACAGCGTTTATTCTAATTTTTCGTGGCGCAAGTTCCGTTGCTGCTGTACGGGTGTAAGAATTTAAGGCTGCCTTGGATGCTGCGTAAACTGCCGTATTTGGCATACCCGTGTACGCATTTACAGAAGATAGATTAATAATAGATGCACCATCATTTAGAATGGGTAAGAATTTCTCCGTAGTAAACACAGCACCTTTAAAATTGATGCCCATTTGATGATCAAACATTTCTTCAGAAATACTTCCTACAGGTGCTGGTTGAAAAATTCCTGCATTAACGAAAAGAACATCCACATTTCCAGTTTCATTCTTAACTTTATCAACTAGGCTCTCAATGGCGTTAACATCCGATACATCCGCTACTATGCCTTTTACACCTAATTCGTTTGAGGCATTTTCCACACGTTCTTGATTGCGACCTGTAATAATTACTGTTGCGCCTCTTTGCTTTAATTCTTTTGCAGATGCATAGCCAATACCGCTATTTCCACCCGTAACTACTGCTACTTTTCCATTTAAATTACTCATTTTGATTACATTATTATATTAATATTTATTTTAGAACGATTGTTCTGAATACAAACATACAAATAACAGAACGTTTGTTCCAAATAAAATTAAATTTTATTTAATTTTATTTCCTCTAGGTTTTGATATCCTTTTAAATATGTTTTGGTATGAAATGCGTCCAATTCTTTTAATAGTGCCAATAATTGCAACTGTTTTTGATAAGATAGCCTCGCATTTATTACATCTGAAATTTTAGCCATATCCTTAAAACTTCCTGTAATTAATTTTTGGCCACCCTTAGTAGCTCTTAATAGTTTACTTCTTTTATCTTCTGGATTATCAAATTGTTCTAATACGCCTTCTTTAATTAATCTTTTAATGATTTCCATACCAGAAGACTTTTCATAAACCATTGCTTTTATTAGTTCTGTCTTACCTATTTCTTTATGGAATAAAACTGTAGCAGCGAAACCAAAATCTACTGTACTTAAAAAGGGTGATTTTGCTAATCCTGTTTTTGCGTAGCTATTGGAAAACCTACTCATTCTACAAAATAAGGCCGCTATTTCATCATCTATCCGTTGCCCTGTAACATCGAGATTTGGTTTAGGTGTTTCTTTTTGCTTTAACCAACTTATGAAGTGGTGTAGTTCTAATTCGGTTGTATTTTCATCTTCATACTTTTCTAAGAGGTCTAAAAGTTGTTTTACAATGCCATATTTAGTACTCATAAATTATAGTTTATGATTTATTTTAAAAGTCTAATACAATCCCAATAACTGGTATGGGTGAGTTATTATCTGATTCTATTTGAACTAATTCCTGAGGCTGAATTACGTTCCCGCTCATATCTCTATTCAAGCCAAATTGTGGTGGTTCGGGAATTTCTTGAAACAGTACGTTTTGTACTTCAAAAAAGAGGTTTAAGGCTAACTTATTGAAGTTCCATTTTTTGTCTATTCTAATATCTAATTGCGAGAACACATTCAAGTTTTCTTGACCTAATCTGTCGTAATCTAAAATAAGGTCTGGATATATAGGTGTAGATGCTTGTACATCTACAGGAACAAAAGGGGTTTCACCTGCAAAGCGCCATCTTGAGCTTAATTCCCAATTACGCTTCAATTTATAACCACCTGTAAACGATATTAAATGACGGCTATCCCATACTGACGGTAAAAAACGGTCACTATCTAAACCTGAAAATTCACTGAAGAAATAGGTATATGAAAAGATACCGTAAAAGTTGTTTGTTAGTTTTTGTTGGAATAATAATTCTGCACCATAGGTACGACCTCTACCGACTGTTGCTACAGGTTCATTACCTAAAACTTCAAATCCAGCACCTTTATTGGCTAAAGACACTTGGTCTCTAAGTGATACAGGGTAATCGTCGTAATCTTTATAGAATGCTTCTACCGATATACTTGATGCCTTACTTAATTCTTTTGATACTCCTAACACATAATGGTCTGAGCGTGTGTAGTCACTATTTTGATTTACTAATGTACCCGATTGGTCACGGAATCCTAAGATAGTATAAGGTGTTATTTTGTAGTATCTACCTACGGAAGCGTTTAATTTCCAACTATCAATAAATTCGTAGGATGCAGATACTCTTGGTGAAAATGTATCGAATAGGTTTGTATCTGTAAAGGTGTCGGCATCAACTCTAAACCCAGCAGACAGGTCTAATTTTCCTTTGAAAAATGACTTTGTAATATTAGCAAATGCCCCATATTTAAAAAAGTCTATTTGACTATTATAGGTCAGGTTATTTCTTTGGTCGAAGGTGTCATTTTCATAATCTGATAGTTGCGTGTTGAATCCTGTTTTGATACGCCAACCATCTAAGAACTTATTGTATTCGAAACGTAGTTTTGTTTCAGATTCAACGGCATCATTGATGAAAAAGGGATTTTCCTGATTTTGATTGTCCTCAAATCTTGTAAATGTATTTCGAAGTCGGTTATTACTTAAGACAGTTCTGAAAAACCCTGAGCCATCTTCAAATCTGTGTTTCCAAGACAGACCAACCGTATTTGTTTGTTGCTCGATAAATGGTGTTTGCTCTAATGTGGCTTGTTGGATTTCATCAAAGTCATCTGGTGCTTCCAATGAAAAATCATCTATACTACCTACGCCTATTAAATTAAGCTCGTCAAAGTCACCAATTTTGTGTGTAATCTTATATTGATAATCCCAATAGTTAGGTCTTATAGGTAAACCGATTACTTCAAATAGGAATTGCAGATAGCTACGTCTTGCCGAAATAATATAACTGGTATTACTTTCTTCACCGTTGCCCTTGAAAAGCGGACCTTCTAAAGTTAAAGCTGTTTCACTTGCGCTAACTCTGACATTACCTGTAAAGTCACTACGATTACCAAATCGCTGGTCGAATTGTAATACACCTGACAAGGGATTATCATACTGCGAACCAAAAGACGAACTTGACAAATTTACGTCCTCAATGAAAGAAACGTTTAAAAGTCCAACAGGACCACCGGCACTTCCTTGAGTACTAAAGTGATTTATGTTAGGAATTTCAACACCATCTAAATAATACACGGTTTCATTTGGCGCACCACCACGAATAATTAAATCATTTCTAAATCCACCTACCGATGGTGAAATACCAGGTAATGACTGTGCTACTCTTACCACATCATTATTACCTCCTGGGTAAGTAGCTATCTCGACTGCGGATAATTTTTGAAAGGATACAGGTGTTTCTTTGGGCCTGGATACTTGGCTATTGGTGATTACAACTTCACCTAAAGAATTTTCTGCCTCTTTTAATTTGAAAGTTAAAGGTTGATTACCAATAGACTTAATTATAACGTTAAACTCTGTTTTAGTCTCGTAACCTAAATAACTGGCCGTTACATTATACGTACCAGGCTCAATATTCTCAATTAAAAATAGTCCATCTATATCGGCAGCAGCTCCTTTTGATGTTCCATCTAAAATAACTTGTGCCCCAAGTAAAGGAAATCCAGTTTCATCGTAAACATAACCCTTTAATTCGCCAGTTGGGTCTTGTGCAAACGTGAGTACGATGTTTAGTACGATTGTCAATGCAGTAATAGTCTTTTTCATATTTTAGTACAATAACATATTAATTAGTATTTTTTAATACCAAAACTAAACTATATTCTATAATTAAAATTACAATTAACTTATATTAACATTATAATCTGAACCTTTTGTAACACTTTGTGAATTCTATTCAACCAACTAGATAAATTTAAAAAGTAAAACAATGAAATCTTTAAAACAATTATTAGTCACGTTGATTGTAACAGTAGCAACAACACTAACCTATGCACAAGACAAAGGCTTACTCTATGAAATCTCTGGAAATGGGATAGAAACCTCTTACTTGTATGGAACCATCCATTTAATGCCACCAGCTAAGTTTGAAATTAAAGAAACTATCAAAACCGCTTTTGACAATAGCGAAAACATCATCTTAGAATTAGATATGGACGACCCGAATATGCAAGGCGAGTTCATGAAAAACATCGTTTTCACAGATGGAAATACTTTAGATCAACTCTTCGAAAAAGATGAATTGCAGTTATTGGACAGCACATTAATTAAAACCGTTGGTGTTGGGATACAAAACTTTAATGCCATGAAACCTTTTATGGTAAACTCTATGTTAGTAGCGAGCTTTTTTGGTGAGCGTCCGGCAAGTTACGAGGCTACCTTTGTGCAATGGGCAAAAGCACAAGAAAAAGACATTCAAGGATTAGAAACCGTTGCAGAGCAAGTTGGTGTGTTTGACAAAATCCCTTATGAAGACCAAGCAGATAGAATCATTGAAGCCTTAGAGGATATGGATGCCACCAAAAAAGTATTTGATGAACTTATAGACCTCTATTTAAAAGAAGATATCGAGGCACTATACAAATCCTTCTTCAAATATTATGATGGCGATGTTGCGACCATAAAAACCATGTTAGATGAACGTAACATCAAATGGATACCTGCTATTGAAACTCACTTAAAAAAAGGCACCAGCTTTATAGGTGTTGGTGCAGGTCATTTAGGCGGTGATAATGGTGTTATTAATCTGTTACGTGCGAAAGGCTACACCCTTAAACCAGTCACTTCAATTTAAACATTTTTCAACATGTAATGGATGCAACATTCATCCATTACATGTTAAATTTACAACAGTTGTAACACTCTGGCTATTTTTTTCAACTTACCTAGTGTAAGCATTCAATTAATGGATAAACATTTAGAAGACGATTACATAGCAAAAGTTCAAGAGCACAAGGGTTTAATAAATAAAATCCTTTACCTCTACGGTGACGATGCTGAATCTAAAAAGGATTTGAAACAAGACATCTTAGCAGAGGCTTGGAAGGCTTACCCTAGTTTTGAAGGTCGCTCTAAGTTTTCCTCTTGGCTGTATCGTATAGGACTAAATGTTGCTTTTGCGCGCTTGCGTAAAAAAGAAAAACAACACTATGTTAGTTTAGAACAATCTATTTATAAACAAAGTGACATATCTAAACTTCGGGGCAAGGAATTATTAGACGCCATTTTAAGACAATTACAGCCTATTGAAAAGTCAATTGTTTTACTATTGGTTGAAGGTTACAATCAAAAAGAGATTGCGGAATTAATCGGATTGTCGGCGGTTAATATTCGTGTAAAAGTAAGCCGACTCAGAAAAAAATTAGAGACATATGGATTTAAAAACATTGCTTAATGAAGCCCATTGGGATAGCTCTAATTTGAGTTATGACAATTCAACCTTAAAAGAAGATATTAAGATGAAAACAAAAAAACCGATTCGTCGTGTTTTAGATAATGCTAAACGTGCTATTGTACTCAACAGTATTTTTGTTATCGCTTTCCTGGCCGTATATTTTATTGTGCCAAACCAAGTTACCTTAATAGCAGTAGCCATCATTACCGGTTGCTATCTGTTAACCATAGGCTCAATGGTTTATGGTTTGTTCACCTTAAAAGAGCCTAATCTCAATCAAGAAATAAGGCCCGCCTTGGAAGATATCTTACGTTACGATGAAGCCATAAATGCTTTCCAGTGCAAGTACTTTTCTTGGATTATTACTGGTGCTTATGCCGGAGGCTTTTTATTGGGTATAGGTATTCAAGGCAAGAGCATGTCGCAATTATTAGACAAATGGCCATTACTTATTATTTGGGTAGCAGGTGCAGTTGGTGTTTACTTCTATTCTAAAACCAAAGGGTTTAGAAGTTTCAACCGCAGTTTAAATCCGAATTATTTCAAGTCGAAAAACATTATTAAAGAGCAACTACAACTCTTAAACTCTGAGTCATGAAAGCCCATAATGGGCAATTGAAAGGAAAAGGTTAATCGCAATTTATGTAGTTTAATGACATCCATTAACTTCTGCAAAATTTAAAATAGATGAAACTTAATAATCAAAATAAAGCAAAGCGCTCAGTAGCCATAGGAATTATTAGTGCTTGGATTGTTCTAATATGTTGGGCGCTATACAAACAAATGGAAACTAAAATGATAGTACTTTTTATAGTGATGTTTATATCATCTGGACTAGTTCCTGTTATCCAAATGATGAAACATAAGGGCGATAGACCATGTAAGAATAAAAGCTAAATCTCATATTAGGTTTTTCATTTAGCCATGCCATAAGATTCCTAAACATGTTCGGAATGCGTTCGATTCCACAAATCAAAGATTTGATGTCTCACTCACCTTCCAAGACCTCGCGCATAGCCTTAGCCTTAATCAAACACTCTTCATATTCTTTCATGGGATCGCTTTTTGCCGTAATGGCACTACCTACGGAGTAAGACACGTATTGGTTTTTGGCATTATACAAGATACTTCTAATGACCACATTGAAGTCAAAATTACCATTTGGAGTAAAGTATCCAACGGCTCCAGAATACAGTCCGCGTTTAGTTTCCTCGAGGTTTTCAATAATCTGCATGGCTGAAATTTTTGGAGCACCTGTCATGCTTCCCATGGGGAATGTTGTTTTTAAAATCTGCAGTGGTGTGGTGTCATTTGAAACTTGTGAGGTAATGGTAGAAATCATCTGATGCACTTGTAAAAACGAATAAACCTTACACAACTCTTCCACCTTAACACTGCCTTTTGTAGCGGTATGAGATAAGTCGTTACGCACCAAATCTACAATCATAATGTTTTCGCTTCGTTCCTTTTCATCCTTAGATAATTCCAGTGCCAATTGTTTATCTATTTCAGGATTTTTAGAGCGCTTTGCCGTTCCTTTGATAGGTTGAGAGATGACCTTGGTCGCCTCTTTTTTTATGTAACGTTCTGGTGAGGCAGACAATAAATACTTGTCGTCTAATTTTAAAAATGTAGCAAAAGGTGGCTTTGAAATGACATTGAGTTTTAGGTAAGTCTGTAATGGATCTATCTGAATATCCTCAGCATAAAACTCTTGACAAAAATTAGCTTCATAAATATCGCCACGATGAATGTGCCCCAGCATTTGCTCTACTTTTTCAAAATAAGCGTCTTTGTGGATGCGGAGTTTTATTTTAACGGGATTTGAGACCTTTCGACTGCGCTCAAGGTGACATCTTGAAATGGCTTTCAAATCGCTTTCTATTTCATCAGCAACTAGTTTCAAGTAATGGATTTCAACAGTGTTATCCTTAATAAGAAATACTTTCTTAGGCTGAAAAAAATACAAATCCGGAAAATCAAAGCCATCAAAATTATCGGATTTTAAATCTTCGATATCATTTTTTAAATCATAACTTAAATAGCCAAATAACCAATCTTTTGTGGTGCTTTGATATTCTTGAAGTTTATCAAAGGCATCGTAATAATCTGTTCTTATAGATGTAAATGCATCGACAGCTAAAACGGCGTCATACGCGCCATACCTGTCATGATAACCGTTTGAGTCCAACCAAACCACATCATCATACTGTTGCGCCCAACACAATAGTTGCGTTTTAAATTGGTAAATGGATTTGAGATTAAATGTTTTAGTTGTACGCAATGGATAAATAAAAACGCCAAATTACTGAATTTTAGAAAGTCCTTAAAATAGAATACATGCAAAACTTGAAACTGTATCTTTGTACCATAATCAATTGATGTGACGTTTCAAGATTTAAATTTAAATACACCTCTATACAACGCCTTGGACGATTTGGGCTTTACAACACCAACTCCAATCCAAGCAGAAGCATTTAATATCGTGGCTTCTGGTAAAGATGTGGTTGGTATTGCGCAAACAGGTACGGGAAAAACCTATGCCTACATGCTACCCATATTACGACATTTAAAGTATTCACGACAAGATAATCCACGTGTTTTAATCTTAGTACCTACGCGCGAACTTGTGGTGCAAGTGGTTAATGAAATCGAAAGGCTTTCAACATATATCAATAACCGTGTTTTAGGTGTTTATGGTGGCACAAACATTAATACTCAAAAACAAGCAGTGGCACAAGGTTTGGATATTTTGGTAGCCACACCAGGACGCTTGTATGATTTGGCCGTAAGTCGTGTGTTGCAATTAAAATCCATACAGAAATTAGTGATTGATGAGGTTGATGTAATGCTGGATTTGGGTTTTAGACATCAGCTACTCAATATTTTTGATATACTGCCTGAGCGTCGTCAAAACATAATGTTTTCAGCCACAATGACTGAAGATGTGGATGCACTGATTACCGATTTTTTCATCAATCCAGAAAAAATACAAATCGCCGTTTCAGGAACACCACTGGAAAATATTGAACAAACGCGCTACAACGTTCCTAATTTTTATACTAAGGTCAACTTACTCGTGCACTTGTTACAAGATGCGGAAACACTCACTAAAGTATTAGTGTTTGTAGCTAATAAACGTATTGCTGATAGGCTTTATGAGCTTTTAGAAGAACGATTTTCATCGGATGTTGCCGTAATTCATTCTAATAAAACACAAAATTTCAGATTACGAAGTATTGAACAGTTTCGTGAAGGCGAGCATCGTATTTTGGTGGCTACCGATGTCATGGCGCGCGGTTTGGATATTGAAGACATTTCGCATGTGATTAATTTTGATACGCCAAAATATCCTGAAAATTACATGCACCGCATTGGTAGAACCGGACGTGCTGAAAAACAAGGCTATTCTATTTTATTTAGTACTGAAAAAGAACAAGAGGCACTGCAAGATATTGAAGCCTTAATGCAATTAAACATTGCAACTTTAAATCTACCTGCTACGGTTGAGATATCCACCGAACTGATTCCTGAGGAAAGAGACGTTATTAAAGAACGAAATAATCCTACCAAACGAAACCATGATGATGGCGTTGGCGAAGCCTTTCATGAAAAAAAGGCGAAAAACAAAAAGGTAAATCTTGGTGGCTCTTACCGAAGAGAACACGCTAAAAAATACAAGAAACCAAAAACGCGCGGTGATAAAAATTACAATCGCCGGAATAAAAAAAAGCGCAAATAAAAAAGCCTCAAATTAATGAGGCTTTATAAAATATCAAGTACTGCAGGATTAAACATTTTTATTATGAAAAATAAAAATCTATAACCCTAACCTTATAGTTAATCCTGCATTTGTACTTGACTTTCCATAACATCATTGATTGGCACTACCAATTTGCCATCTTTATTTTTTAATATCATAGAAATACCTTCAACAGCATCTATTTCGTATTCGGTATTATTGAAAATAATTTTCTGACCTATTTCAAAGGTTTTACGCGCATAAAAGCCTTTTAACAGTTTTACTACAACCTCTTTTGCACCAAAACCAAATGCCAATGCAAAAGCTACCAGAAAGGCACCAATAATCATATTGATGTTATCAGTAATGATTTCAGTATTTATGCCAGCCTGATTGAGTGCTGTTACTGAAATGAAGGTCAAAATCAAGAAAAATACGACTTGGCTCAATAATTTTCCGCCAGATAAATCCATGGAATCAAAAAGAGATTTCAATCCCTTTTTTACAAAGTTGGCAAACAATAAACCAAGAATAAAAATTATTAAGGCTGAAAACAATTGAGGCAAATAGCCTAACAATTCACTGATTTGAGTAGAAATAATTTCCAGACCTAAAATATCAGAGGCCATGATCATGAGCATGATATACATCAGCCACTTTACGAAACTAGAAACTATTTTAATGGTATCGAAGTTGAATTCTTTGCCTTCAACAATTTCTATGTCGTTTAACTTATCATCTAGTTTATTGGCTTTGGCTAATTTCAACACCTTTCTAGTGATTCTCACCAATATTTTTGTAATGATCCAACCAATAATAAGTACTATTAGTGCACCTATAATATTTGGGAATATTTTGGTTATTTCTAACCACATTGCCGTTAACGATTCCATCGCTATATCTTTAAATTCAGTTACTTTTTCCATACGATTTTGTGTTAGGGTTTGTATGTATTATTTGTTTCTGCTTTTAGTTACTGTATCAATAATATGACCTAAATTATATGAAAACAGCTCAGCAATTTCCATGATAAGCTTCGCCATGGCAATGTCATGCATGACCTTAGCTTTGAGCTCTTTTGGCACCTCTTTTAGAGGCTGATTGATTTGTTGAAATGGATTATTTTCCATCATTCATATAATTACGGTATTTATCTACCAATTTATCTTTTGCTCGTTTCAAACGCATCTTTACAGCGCTTTCGCCAATATCTAAAACATCAGACAGTTCTTTGATGGTTAAACTATCTTGATACTTTAGTAACAAAATCATTTTTTCTTCTGGTGAAATCAGCTCCATCACTTTTTTTAGTTTTTCAACACGCATGTCCTGAAAATCTAGCGTGTAATCCACATCTTCACCAATATTTTGTATATCTACACTTTCTGAACTTACTGACTTTTTCTCTAACTTCTTGGCAGTGTTTCGGGTCACATAATTGACACAATGGTTGTAGGTAAACGCATACAACCATGTTGAAAATTTTGAATTGCCCTTAAAACTTGCCAGCTTCACAAATACCCTTAAAAATACATCTTGCGTTAGGTCTTTGGCTTCATCTTCACCATTTGCAAACCCATAACACTTGTTGTATACCATGTTTGAGAATCTATCATAAAGCACCTCGAACAGTAGCGTGTCATTCGTTTTCACGATGGCTTCAACTAGTTCTTCATCAGATAATTTATGGACAGACACTTCTTTGGTCATTCCGGGTTTGTTAGGGGTTTTAGTAATTAAGACACATGAAGTGTGTTTAAGTCACTCTTTATTTTCTGTTTTTTAGATCGTCTTCAATATCGCTCAAATGGTTGTTAAGCGCTTTTGCAGAAATCTGTATCTCCCAAATTAAAAAGGCTAAGGATATAATAAGTAGTACTAAGCCAAACCCAAAAACGTATACGGCAATGACATGATAATCTACATAGGTTAAGAACATAGTCAGCACACACAGTAGCAAACTGCTAATACCGCAAATTTGCATGTAGCGCGTTAAGTCTAAACGTAACTTCAAATTATTGATTTGCCTTATAATTGAGGCTTCAGGTTGCTTTAAGTATTTGTCCTTTAAATTTCTTATTGTAGCGGCGTAAGCTAAAAATCTGTTTGTATAGGCTAACATGATCAATGATATTGCCGAAAATAATAAAGCTGGTGTGGTGAGCGTGAGTTGTTCCAAAGTGAAATTTTTGCAAAATTACATTTATACTGGACTGTACAAAAAAGACCAGCTAAAAGTTTTATTAAAAAAGAGAGACTCGTAATTTAGAAATTACTAATCATTAATTTTTAGTAACCCATTGCAACGCAAAGGCATTGACTTCTTTCAAATGATCTATCCACTGTTTTTTTTCCAGTTGAATCTGTCTTGGTTTCCATAAAAAAATGATCACAATTGGGAAATACTTTGTAGGTAAGGTTAGTCTTTCCCTTTCGTAGAAATTCCAGTTTCGCATAATCCATATTCAATATACTATGACGGTCTTCTCCACCAGCAATATAGAGAATCGGGATTTTTAGCTTTAACATATTCTCTAATGGTGAAGTTAGCGAAAAGCTGCTCCATTTATAATATGTTTCACCAAACCATTCTTTGGTTGTAGACTTTGGATCATTATATATTTTTTCAAATTCTGAATATAAAGAATCAATATTTGACTGTGCTTCTACATTAGATTTTTCACCATTAAAAGCGGCAACTCTTTCCATGAGTATAAAGTCATATAAATGGTTGAGCGCATTTCCCATAGAAGAAATAACATGGGTAACCTTGTTGTTTTTTACTGCAACTGCCGGCGCCACTTGTGAACCTTCAGAGTGTCCCCAAACTATAACCTTAGAACTATCCACATTAAAATTTTTTAAAACGTCTTCAATAACCAAATTGGCGGCATTGGCTCTCCAATACAAACTGTACTTTTCCCGATATCCTTCTCGCATAGGATAGTATTTTCTACCAGATGGTGTTATTTTAAGACTATCAACAAATGGTGTATTTGGTTTACTTATAAGTACAATATGGTAATCATTACTCATTGAACCAACATTAAGCGTTATACCGCTTGAACGTCTACCATTGGGATTTATAAAAAATAGAGGGAAGTTTGTTGAACCCTGCAAATAAACTATCAAAGGCTTTTGATCATTAATTTTATTTTTATAAACGTGGTAATTAATCGCGCCCAAACTATCGTCATTGACAACCTTGGTTTTCCAATTGCTGGTAATCTTTTCATGTTGTCCACACATTGTATTTTGAAGAACAACAAGTAGGACGATAAAACAAATAGCATTTTTCATGAGCATTGATTACTTTTTGATAAGCCAACTTTTAAAATTAAAAATTATGATGAAACTTTATTACAACACAATGTTTTAATTTTTTTGAGAAATCAAAAAAGCGAACTTTTCAGCTCGCTTAAATCCATTTTAATTTAAATATCACTTCAGTAATTCGCTCAATTTCTCAATAGTGAAACCTTGGTCGGGTTTCATTTCTAAGGCTTTTTTGTACCATTTGATGGCCAAATCAATGCTATCCATGGCCTTATAAGCATCGCCAACACTGTCAACCCAACCCGAATCTTCTGGCTCAACTTCGGTCTGAAATAAGAGTACCTCCAAAGCTGGTTTCAAATGATTTCTGTCCATTAACCAATAGCCCAAATCGTCTAGTTCGCCATCATCAAATGTGTAATCCGGTTGCGCTTTCTGTTTTTCTTCAAAATAGACTTCTTTGACCTTTTCGATACCTTCTGTAAGCACATAATCCTTTAATTTAAGATGTATGGGTGCCTTTGAGCTTATGGTGTCTTTTGAAATAATGGTTTTCAGTATAATGCCAGCGTTAGCTTGCCGCCAAAAATAATCCGTGTTGGCCATCATAACAATGGCTGTATTTTTCTCTGGCATAAATCCGAAGAAACTATTGAACCCAGTATCCTGACCGCCATGATAGTAAATGGGCGACCCATCAATCCTACCGGGAAACCAACTCAAACAGACTTTTCTTTGGCCTTCTGGTGTATGTACTGTTGTGAGTAATTCATAGGAAGCTTCACTAAAAATACGCTTACCGTTAATCTCACCTTTATTTAAATAAACTTCTGCCCATAACAACATATCCTCAACGTTGGAATGCAATGTAGAACTTCCAGCATGGCGCCGATTGTATGGGTAAATTTCACTGACCGCAGTTTTAAGACTGTCATCAATGATGTGTGGTTGTGTAGCCAATTCTTTGGGAACATCTGGTTTAAAGAAGGTGCTGTTCTTCATCCCAATGGGTTCAAAAATGTGACGCGTCATGTAATTTTCAAAGGTCATACCTGAAACCTTGGCAATAACAGCGCACAAAATATCAAAGGCAGGATTACTATAGTTGTATTCAGTGTCTGGTTTAAAATCCAGCACTTCGGCACTTTGACTTCTGGCATAACGTTCTGCCGCACCATCATCATATTGGGGTTTGTCCCACTCGTAATCGCCCGTATTGGGAATACCCGATGTATGTGCCAACATTTGTTTTATGGTAATGTCTTTGTAGCGCTCATCCG
This sequence comes from uncultured Flavobacteriaceae bacterium, assembly GCA_964434705.1. Classification (GTDB taxonomy): domain Bacteria; phylum Bacteroidota; class Bacteroidia; order Flavobacteriales; family Flavobacteriaceae; genus Winogradskyella. Next base: position 49,669 of record CAYSVY010000013.1, on the reverse strand, counting down.
CCATAGTATAATACGGCAAATAGGTGGTTAACTTTTCGTTTAAATCTATTTTTCCTTTTTCTACCAATTGCACAATTGCGCTTGCTACAAAAGGTTTGGAAACCGATGCCATATGGAATAACGACTGTATTGTGAGCGTATCCCTAGTATTTACGCTTCTTACGCCATGCGCATCGGAATAAATAACGGTGTCGTTTTTAATGATGCCAATGGCAATACCAGGCGCACCAAACAATTCTTTTTGCTTTAAAACCGTTTCTTCAATCCATAAAGCCTCTGGAGATAGTGCAACTGGTTTTGGTTCTGATTTGCAACCCAATGCTACAACAATTAGCAGCAATACTAAAATTCTGTTCATAATGGTAAGTGTTAGTTAGATACCTTAATGATGCAAACAGAATTGATTTGTTACAGTTTTGGGGTTTCAGGTTTTGTAGTTTGTTGGCTTGAATACTGTACACTTAAAAAAATATCGTAAAGAAGTTATGGGTTTTTAAAGTATATGAGAACAAGTAATTACATATAATCATAGTTGTATGTAGTTAATTCTTAAAGTTGAATTGTATTTCAGTTGTTTTATTTTTTAATGATGCTGAAGCCCAAGGTAAATTGTCAATTTGGTTTAAGTCAGTATAGAATTTAAAGAATATTGTCTTTCCGTTACGAAATAAATTCCTTTTTATATAGATGATGAAAATTTCTATGTCTGACCTGTTCAGCTCTTGTTGCAACATAATCTCAAATTCTCCAATTCCAGAAAAGTTGAAAATATTTTGTTTTAAGATTTTAAATTCTATAATTTTTCCATTAGTAATAGAAGTTGGCAATTGTTTTAAATAATTGGATTCTAATCTTGTTTTGATTTCAATTTCTGTAGCTTTAAATGAATAACTATTCCTTTCTAATCCGATTTGATAAAAACGAATACCTCTATTTTGAAGTCGGTTTATGATTTGATTTTTGTCTGATTCGCTAATTTTTAAACCAAAATAGATTGATTTTAATGCCTGTGGATTATAAGAATTCAATCCTTTTTTACTAGTTACAATTCTATGTTCTTGTTCATACTCCCATCTTTTTGATTTATGAAAAGCGAACTTTTTTATCATACTATTTTGTTCATCCCTGATAATATCCAAAAAACCAATGCTTGGTGGTTTTTTGGAATATGAAACAGGAAATGAATGGATATGATTACTTCCGTCGTTTTTCAATAAAACTTCTAAATCATATTCTATACAGAATCCCTTATGAGAATTAGCATAATGAGCCCAGAGCAATTCATCTAATGGCGTTTTAGAAAGAGAGTAAATTCCCATTTTATTATCCATTGACAAAACTTCGTCAGTATTATTATTAATTAACTCAAAATCTTCTCCTGTTTTAGCTCCAACTTTTTGTCCAATGTAGTTTAGGACTTTTTTGATTTTTTTTGTATCCGTAGTTGCTTCACAAGGATCATTTAATTCTTCAATAGAAGATGCCCAATATTGATTGTTCTCAAGAGCTTTTATATCTCTATCTTCTCCGCTTCTATATTTATAAACTAGCATTGAAATTGTAGGTTTACAGATATTATACACAACACCAAAATAAATTCAGTTTTAATTTTGCTCTTTAGATGTTTTTCTAATTTAAAAATTTTACGATTTCCTACAAAACAAAACTACACTGACTTGCAAACAAAAAAGCGAGCCAAATGGCTCGCTTTATATTTATAGATTCTGAGATTCTGAGATTCTGAATCAAGTTCAGAATGACAGTATGCTTTTATACATGTAACGCACGGTTATCCGTAGCAGCCAATGCGGCTTCTTTTACGGCTTCGGCAAAGGTTGGATGCGCATGTGAGTAACGCGAAATATCTTCAGCAGAGGCTCTAAACTCCATAGCGGTCACGGCTTCGGCAATTAAGTCGGCACAACGTGCACCAATCATGTGTACGCCGAGAACTTCATCCGTAGATTTATCTGCCAATATTTTCACAAAGCCATCAATATCGCCACTGGCACGGGCACGACCTAAAGCTCTAAACGGGAACTGCCCTACTTTGTATTCGGTTCCGGCTTCTTTCAATTCTTCTTCGGTTTTACCGACCGCGGCCACTTCTGGCCATGTGTACACCACACCCGGAATTAAATTGTAATCGATATGCGGTTTTTGCCCTGCTAAAGTTTCAGCCACAAAAACGCCTTCTTCTTCCGCTTTGTGTGCTAGCATCGCACCACGGACACAATCTCCAATGGCATAAATATTTGATGTGGCAGTTTGCAAATGCTCGTTCACCTCAACTTGTCCTCTATCGTTTATTTTTACGCCTGCAGCTTCGGCATTAAGCCCATCTGTATACGGACGACGACCAACGGACACCAAACAATAATCGCCTTTAAATTCAACGGTTTCGCCTTTTTTATTTTCCGCTTTAACGGTAATCTCATCGCCATTACGCTCCACAGATTGCACCTTGTGGGACATCATCATTTTACATTTCGCCTTTTTAAAGACTTTGTTCAACTCCTTCGATAATCCGGCATCCATGGTTGGCAGAATGCGGTCTTGGTATTCAATAACGGTAACTTCAGCACCCAATCTGTAATACACTTGACCTAATTCCAGACCAATAACGCCACCACCAATAATTATAAGGTGCTTTGGTACTTCTTTAAGTTCTAAAGCTTCGGTTGATGTTATTATGCGCTCTTTATCAATATTGATAAATGGTAGATTGCTTGGTTTGCTTCCTGTTGCTATAATGGTATGCTTGGCTTCAATTTCCTGAGCGTCTTTACCTTCAATTTTTATATGCGTGGCATCAATGAAACTGCCAACACCTTCAAAAACGTCAATGTTATTTTTGTTCATTAAAAAATTAACGCCACCAACGGTTTGGTCCACTACGGCTTGTTTGCGGGCTATCATTTTTTCGAGATTAAACTTTACATCGCCCAATTCAATGCCGTGGTCTTCAAAATGTTTTGTGGCTTCCTCATAATGATGTGATGAGCTAAGCAATGCCTTACTTGGAATACAACCTACGTTTAAACAAGTGCCACCAAGGGTTGGATATTTTTCAATAATTGCTGTTTTCATGCCCAATTGCGCACAACGGATTGCCGCTACATAGCCACCAGGTCCGGAACCAATTATTACCACATCGTATGAATTCATATAAACTATTTTTTGAAGTTAAAAACGAATGCAAAAATACAATATCGCAGTTATATTCCCGAATTTTTCGGGCTACAATTCAAACAGGTTTAGGTTATCTTTTCTGTTTAATATCATTTAAAATCCATTCCAATTCCGGATCAACACCATTGAGCCTGTCTTGGTAGCTTGGCAGTATTTCAACATCTGGTTTTATACCGTAACCATCTGGCGTGGTTTTAAACTTGGAGTCAATGTGCATTAAACCTATGCGTGCCTTTACCTTTGTATTTGGCAACTCATAGACTTTGTAATATCCAGCAACGGTACCGTTGTACGCGCCACCGGTTTCTTCACCCGCAAAGGTTGCCCGATTGGTACCTTTTAATTGGGTAGATAAAATTGACGATGCCGAAAAGGAATTGCCATTAATAATAACATACAGCTTGCCTTTAAAATTTAACGGATTGGGTTCGTGCTCTTTTGAAGCCTTAAATTTATAATACAACTTACCATCTTCTTTTTTGGTTTTTAAAAGATTGATCGTGGCAATTACGGGAAACCCAATTGTTCCCAGAATTTTAGTGCCAATACTGGTTGAATTGCTCATAGCCGATTTCATAATTGGAATACGGCTATTGGTTTCGCTCGGGTTGATAAATGTGAAATTTTTATCGGTTAAATAGGAATATAAATAGGTAATTTCCTTTAGGCTACCACCAAGGTTATTCCGAAGGTCTATAACCAAATTTTCAGTTTTCAAAGAATCCAGCGCTTTAAACACTTCGTCATAAAAGGGTTTGTATTTCCAGCCTGTAAAACTCTTTATTTTTAAGTAACCCACCGAACTGTCTTGCCCAACAAAGGTGAGTTCTCTTCTGAATTCTTTTCGGGTGTAGTCAAATGCTTTTTTACGCTTCTCGTTTCGTTCTTTTTTGAACTTGATTTTCTTGGCCTTCTTTTCTGCTTTCGTAAGCTTCTTTTCAATTTTTTTAGTTGGAAGTGAATCTCCAGTAATAGAATCTTTAGGTTTTTTATCAAGATTTTTCGGGACACGCTTATAGATTTTTGTAAACGTTGAATCTGCATTGCGTAAGGTTAGGCTTATACTATCAAACCTACCATTGGCCTTTTTGTAAAAGGAGAAAAAATTATCGCCCACAACACGTGGCTGAAATGTTGAATTGTAGCCATCAGAGGCTACACCTTTTTTGTATTCACTAACTAAAGTTTGTGGTTTTTTACCATTGACAGTCATGATTTCGGCATTGATAAATACCGAATCTTTGTTACGGGCATTTTTAATAAACAATTTATCGTCCAAATACTCCGTATCAATATTGTTGATATCGAATTTCATTTTGTTTAAAACCTTGCGCTCCTTTCTGGTAAAGCGCTTGTCTGGTGGCGAAACCGACATGTGGCCTTGACCAATATACTTTGTAACCTGTGCCAACTGCTTATGAAAATCTCGGCTAGTCATTGGTGCCGTGATAGATTGTTTTAAACTATCAAATTTAAAATCCAGCTGCTCCTTTGAGGTATATTGGTACAACCTTGGATGGTGCTTTTGCAATTGCTTGTAGAGTTTATCGATGTCCTCTTTTACATCTTCAACAGTGTGGAGTTTTGTAACTGCCGTATTATAGTTAGCTACACTTTTACACGAAGTAACCACAACGAACAATGATAGAAGGAGTATAATTTTTTTCACTTTAACAGATGGATTTTAATTGCATGAAACATTTTGACAAGTTATTATAATAGACGCAAAAAAACGGAAAAAGGTTGCCCGAAAAAATTATGCCGGAAATCCTAGTATTTGTCCCATACCAACCGTGTACAACCAACACCCATAAATCGTGTGCTCAACAATGACCAAAAGCGTGGACTTTGTTTTTTGGTAAGTTAACGCAAATAAAAGCCCACCAATAAATGTAATGATCATTACCAAAGTATTTGCGAAAAACAGATGCCCCAAAGAAAATATAAGTGCATTGAAAAAGATAAGAAGTTTGGTGTTTTTAAAAAGCGCTCCATAACGCTGAAAGAAAAACGTTCGGTATAAAATTTCTTGCGGGATTACCGAAAACACAGTGTAAACACCAATAAAAAACAGCCAAACTTTTGGCCTCTCTAACACAACATAAAACAACTTATCAGGATTAGTCACATACATAAACGCAACAAGTCCAATAGCTATAAAAACAAACTTCACTAATGTGACTCTTATAAATTGCCCTATGACCTTGCGCGACACTTTTTTAAAATGTGGTCGTTCTATAGTGAACATCAAAATAAGCACATAAACAAAACCCAATATGGCAATACCAATTCTTCCCCTAATGGACCAATTAAGCGTTAACAGTATTGGTATGAGCACGAACAATACAGCAAGTTCAATGCGTTTGAAATAAGTACTTTTAAGCATTACAATACAATTTCGGTGGTATGTTTCACTTCATTTATTACAAACATACTGTGTGTACTGCCAATATGATTTATTTTGGTGAGTTTTTTTACCATAAATTCCCTAAAGGCTTTCATGTCTTCAACCATAACCTTCAAAATATAATCGTAGTCGCCACTGGTGTGATAGCACTCTAAAATTTCATCGATTTTTGCGACTTCTCGCTCAAAACGCATCACATATTCTTGAGAATGTTGCACCAACTTTACATGGCAAAACACCATAAAATCTCGCTTTATGGCCGTTTTATTAAGCAACGCCACATAATTGCTAATTACATTATTATGCTCCAGCTTTTTGATACGCTCGTAAACCGCAGTTACAGAAAGCCCCAAAACATTGGACAACGCTTTTGTGGTTTGTTTACTATCGGTTTGTAGAAGTTTCAATAGGTGTTTGTCTGTAGCGTCTAATTGCACGATGAAATATTTTCGCTAAAGATATCGAAAAATCAATTAAACTTAGAATTTAATTTTATTAAACCAAATAAATATAGAATAATATTCTAAATATAGAATATATCATTGATTTATATTCTAATATTATAGAAATTTACATTACAAAAAACTTACAAATTATGTCTTTTAAACCCGCAAACAATATTCAGGATTTACAATATTTTGGAGAATTTGGAGGTGTTAATCCTTCCATATCAGACTCCTCAACATACACCTTTCTATCAGCAAAAACCATGTTTGATACTTTTGAAGGCAATGCCGATGGTTGCTATTTATATTCTCGCCATTCGTCTCCATCAAACTTGTATTTAGGGCAAGCTTTAGCCGCCATGGAAGGCACAGAAACAGCAACGGTTACAGCATCTGGTATGGGCGCCATTACTGCAGTTTTGATGCAACTTTGTGGCAAAGGCGACCACATTGTCAGTAGCAGGACTATTTACGGTGGCACATATGCTTACCTAAAAAATTTTACGCCTCGTTTTGGGTTAGATACCACATTTGTAGACATCACAGACTTAAAACAGGTTGAAGCTTCAATAACAAAAAGCACAAAGGTTATTTATTGTGAATCTGTAAGCAATCCGCTACTCGAAGTGGCAGATATTAAAGGGTTGGCAAAAATTGCCCAAAAGCACAAACTCAAACTGGTTATAGACAATACGTTTTCGCCTTTATCCATATCGCCAAAAGCTTTAGGCGCAGATGTTGTAATCCATAGCCTCACAAAATTTATCAATGGCTCTAGTGATACTGTTGGTGGTGTCATTTGTGGCACTCAAGATTTTATTAACGACTTGCGCAATGTTAATGATGGTGCCGCTATGTTATTGGGTTCTACCATGGATAGCCTTCGGGCAGCATCAGTTTTAAAAAACCTCAGAACGCTTCATATACGCATGCAAAAGCATAGTTATAATGCAATGTATTTGGCGCAACAGTTTGAAGCTATTGGATTAAAAACGGTTTATCCAGGTTTGGAATCACATCCATCGCACCAATTGTTCAACAGTATGATGAACCATGAATATGGTTATGGTGGCATGCTTACTATTGATGTCGGTAGTTTGGAAAAAGCCAATGCATTAATGGAGCTGATGCAAGAACACAATTTGGGCTATTTGGCTGTGAGTTTAGGCTTTTACAAAACCTTGTTCTCTGCGCCAGGAAGTTCCACTTCGTCAGAGATTCCAGAAAGTGAACAAGAAGCAATGGGCTTAAGCGATGGGTTGATACGATTTTCCATTGGATTGGATGCCGATATTGAACGCACCTTTAACATGATGAAAAATTGCATGGAAAAAGTAGGTGTATTACAACCAGAAGTAGCCTAAACAAAGGCAAGACTAAATCCCTTTCATGCGCTTGAACATAGGGCCAAAAACGTCGCTTAAAGAACGTTCTTTATTTTCTGCTGGTGACTCAAACGGCTTCATGTTCCATCGGTCATCGTCTTTAAAAATCCGAAAACTAAAAACTGATGATTTTGGGTCATTGGGATCTAAAAGCGGATAGCGTAAATCTGTATAAATAAATTCATTTTCATTATCTGTTTCGTAGATGTTATAATAATCATTACTGAACCAGCGTAGGCTTTTAATATCCGCTTCATTGGCAAATTCGTGATTTTGCTTATCTATTTTTTGCCATTCTACAATCCTGCGTTCAGAATCAAAATTTGAAAAATAGCCCATGTAGTAACCATCTTTGGTTTCAACTGTTCCGTACCACAAAAAATTAGTGAACAATGAAGGCTGGGTTTGAAATCTAGTATATGAAATTCCTTCGTCTTTGATAGATTGCTCAAAAATGGAATTCACGTAAAATTTATTTCCGATGGTCAATAGCATATATACCGAACTCATCACCAAACCACGCTTTAGCCAAGTTTTACGTTTCGGGTTATGACGCTTGTAAAACATGAGGACAATTATACAAATCAAAAAGGGCAATGTGTAAAACACATCTACCACAGCAATGTTATTGAAAGCTATTCTGTAATTGGAAAATGGTGCAAACAACTGCGTGCCGTAACCTGTAAAAGCATCTAAAATGGGGTGTGTAAACAATGCCAAAAAGAAAAGTAGAATCCAATCCTGCAATGTCGTAGTCTGTTTTCGTTTACCTGTATCGTAAAGCTTAAAAACAAGCCAACCAAAAGCAAATGCACCAAAGACCGAAAACACAATAGAATGCATAAAACCGCGATGAAACAACATGGCATCGATTTCGTTGCCGTACAACCAATTGCCTACAAAAACATCCAAATCTGGAATAGTGCCACCAATAGCACCAAAGAGCAATGCTTTGTTGCCTATTTTTTTGCCCAATGCAACTTCACCGCATGCGGCACCTAAAACAATTTGTGTTAATGAATCCATATTTTAAAAATGCAAAGTACGACTTTAAGTGATTTGCGAATGGCATAACAAAATCGTAACATTACGGAACTAAAGAAACTTTCATGAAAGGCGACGATAATATTTCTTACATTGAAATCAATGACCAAAAAATTAAGGACAATAAGGAATTGAACTTTTTTGAAGCCTTAATTCCGGTAGTCATCTTAATGGGTTTGTTGGCCTATAATATCTTTTTTGTTGAGAGTCAAGAGTGGTTTGGTACTTATACAAATCAAATTATATTGCTTATTGGTGGTGGCGTTGCTACACTTGTAGGTCTATTCAATAAAGTAACAATAAAAACAATGTTACTGGAAGTTTGGGAAAATACTAAAAGTGTTTTTACTCCTATATTAATTTTATTGTTGGTTGGCGCGTTAGCTGGGACTTGGTTAGTTAGTGGCGTCATTCCCGCTATGGTTTACTATGGCTTGCAAGTTTTAAGTCCTGAAATATTTTTACCAGCTTCAGTAATTATTGCTGCTGTAATTTCTATTGCCACGGGAAGTAGCTGGACGACCTCGGCAACTGTTGGTATTGCACTAGTTGGCATTGGCACGGCTTTAGGGATTTCGCCCGGTATGATTGCGGGCGCTGTAATCTCAGGAGCTTATTTTGGTGATAAAATGTCGCCTTTGAGCGACACTACAAACCTTGCACCTGCAATGGCATGCACTGATTTATTTACCCATATAAGATATATGGCATTTACAACCGTACCTACTATTATTGTAACCTTGATAGTTTTTGGGGTTATAAGTTTTTCAATTGAGCCTACTGGCAATGCAGATATCAGTAATTTACTTGACTCTATTGACAAAACCTTTCATATTTCCCCTTGGTTATTTTTAGTCCCAATTGCCGTGATTGTCCTAATATTACTAAAAACAAAACCATTAATAGCTCTGGCTAGTGGTGTGGTTTTGGCTGCAATTTTCGCTTTTATTTTTCAACCAGAAATTTTAGGTGGTTTATCAAGTTCAAAATTCTCGGCAATAATTAATGCAGTCTTAACAGACACCAGCATTACCACAGATAACGAAGCTCTTAACGAATTATTCAGTGCTGGTGGTATGAATGGTATGTTATGGACTATTTACCTTATTCTTTGCGCTATGGTGTTTGGCGGTGTTATGGATGGCATCGGTGCTTTGTCTAGAATCACTAAGGCATTACTTTCCATAGCAAGCAGTATTTTTGGATTATTCGCCAGTACCGTTGTTAGTTGTTTAGGATTAAATGTGGTTGCTTCAGACCAATATTTAGCTATTGTCATTCCTGGTAAAATGTTTAAACAAGCTTATGAAGACAAAGGTTTAGCACCTGAAAATTTGAGTCGCACATTGGAAGATTCCGGTACAGTAACCTCAGTTTTAATTCCTTGGAATACCTGTGGCGCTTACCAAAGTGGCGTACTTGGGGTTGGCGTAGGCGAGTATTTTGCTTATGCTATGTTTAATTGGCTAAGTCCATTTACCACTTTATTATTTGCTGCATTCAGGATAAAAATAAAGATGCTACGTGGAAAATAGTTGCTACTTTAACAAGCTTATTATTTCTGAAAACCCTTTCTCTTGAGCATAATCCAATGCGGTTTTGCCGCTATTATCTTTACTTGAAACGTCAGCTTTGTTTTTCAACAATAATTCAACAGATGCTTTTTGGTTATACATTGCAGAAAATATCAAAGGCGTAACGCCATTGTTATTAACGGTATTTACATCTGCACCTTTTGAAATCAGATAACTTGCTATATCAGTATTGCCCTTAAAGCATACGCCCATAAGCGCTGTATTTCCTGAAGCGTCTTTGGAATCGAGCCCTGCATTATTTTCAACAAGAACCTTTGCAATAGCATCTTGTCCAAAATATGTGGCAAATATTAAAGGTGTAAAGTCTCTGGCGTCTTTGGAATTGATAATACTTGGATTGTTTTCTATTTGAAGTTTTATGTTTTCAATCTTCCCAGATTGAATGGTTTGGAAGAATAATTCTGTAGCGTTCATTTTAACTTCTTGTTTCCTCGAGCGCAGTCGAGAGGTATTTTAGTTAAGGTCTCGACTGCGCTCGACCTGACATTTAAAAAGAAATGCGCCTTTCACCAAGACGCATTTTCTTAATTTCGTATTGTAAGTATTATAATTGTCTTGTTTTATTTTAAATCAAAACGATCTAAATCCATCACTTTTGCCCATGCCTTAACAAAGTCATTGACAAATTTTTCTTGCCCATCATCAGCTCCATAAACTTCACAAATTGCTCTAAGCTCAGTGTTTGATCCAAAAATTAAATCGGCACGTGTTCCTGTGAATTTTACGACACCTGTTCTGCGATCACGACCTTCAAAAATGGTGTCATCTTCAGACGTTGCACTCCAAGTGTAGGTAAAATCTAATATATTGGTAAAGAAATCATTGGTTAAATGCCCAACATTATCTGTAAACACTCCTAAATTAGAATTGTCATAATTGGCTCCAAGCACGCGCAATCCACCAACTAAAGCTGTCATTTCAGGGATAGAAAGTGTCAAAAGATTAGCTCTATCCACTAATAAATCTTCTGCTGCAACGTCTAGCTTAGCGTTCATATAATTTCTGAATCCGTCTGCTAATGGCTCTAAATATCCAAATGATTCTAAATCGGTTTGCTCTTGTGAGGCATCACCTCTACCTTGACTAAAAGGAACTGTTACATTGTGTCCGGCATGTCTGGCTGCTTCTTCAACTGCGGCATTTCCTGCCAATACAATTAGATCTGCTATGGAAACATCACCGGAAAATTCATTTTGAATACCTTCTAAAACATTTAAAACTTTGTTTAATTCCTCAGGATTATTCACTTCCCAACTACGCTGTGGTTCTAGTCTTAAACGCCCACCATTTGCGCCGCCTCTCATATCTGAACCTCTAAACGTCGATGCTGAAGCCCAAGCCGTTTTAATCAATTCTGAAATACTTAAACCAGATGCCAATACCATTTTCTTTAAAGATTCAATATCAGAATCGCTTAATGTGTAATCTACTTTTGGAATTGGGTCTTGCCAGATCAATTCTTCTGATGGCACTTCGGGACCTAAATAACGGTCTTTTGGCCCCATATCACGGTGTGTTAATTTAAACCAAGCACGCGCAAAGGCATCTTCAAAAGCCTTGTGATCTTTATGGAAACGCTCAGAAATTTCTCTGTAAGTCGGATCCATTTTTAACGCCATGTCGGCAGTGGTCATCATTAATGCTTGCGTTCCACTACCATCAGCGGTTGGCGCCATACGTGCATTTGACTCTGCTGTTGGCGTCCATTGATGTGCACCTGCAGGACTTTTGGTCAATTCCCAATCGTAGTTTAAAAGCACATCAAAATACTCTGCATTCCACTCGGTTGGGTTTGGTGTCCATGCTCCTTCAATACCACTTGTAATAGCATGTTGCAAAACACCTGTTTCATAAGTGTTTTTCCAACCTGTACTCATTTCTTCAATTGAAGCACCGTGAGGCTCAACACCAACATATTTTTCAGCATCTGCCGCACCGTGGGCTTTCCCAAAAGTATGACCACCTGCAACTAAAGCAACGGTTTCTTCATCGTTCATGGCCATACGACCAAAAGTAATTTTAATATCGTGTGCAGATTTTAATGGATCTGGCTCGCCGTTCGGGCCTTCAGGGTTTACATAAATTAGTCCCATGTGTACAGCACCCAAATGTCCTTCTAATTCGCCATCACTAGTATCATAACGGTCGTCATTATCTAACCAACCTGTTTCACTTCCCCAGTAAATATCTTGCTCTGGCTCATATACATCCTCACGTCCACCAGCAAATCCATACGTTGGGAAACCCATGGACTCCAAAGCCACATTACCTGCTAAAATCATTAAATCTGCCCAAGAAATCTTTTTACCGTATTTCTTTTTTATTGGCCACAGCAATAAACGTGCTTTATCTAAGTTTCCGTTATCTGGCCAACTGTTTAATGGAGCAAAACGATGTGTTCCTGTTCCGGCGCCACCACGTCCATCACCAACACGGTAGGTACCAGCACTATGCCATGCCATACGAATCATAAAACCTCCATAATGGCCATAATCTGCCGGCCACCAATCTTGTGAATCGGTCATGAGGTTAGTCAAATCCTTTTTTAATTCATCATAATTAATACTGTTGAATGCTTTGGCATAATCAAAATCTTCACCCATTGGGTCATTCTTTAGTGCGTGTTGACGTAGAATGTTTAACTTCAATTCATTAGGCCACCAATCACGGTTTTGAGTTCCTCCACCAGCTGATTTTTTTTGCGTACCGCTTAAAAACGGACACTGACTAGCATCACTGCTGTTAATGTTATAATTTCCTTTGTTGTCCATAATCTATGATGTAATTCGTTATACTAATTTTCATGATAAAGTTATTAAATATGTACCTGACCTAATTTATAATGAATATTATAAAATTATATTTTGATAGTTATTCTCTATTGACAATCTATTTAGAATTGTTTTAAATAATGGCAATCCGATTATTTTGTTTAACCTTTACAGGCTTTCTAAGCTTTATAAGCCGTTTTTATTGAACAGTATTGTTAAAGACTTGTACAGATTGATAATAGATAGTATTTTTAAAATAAAAAACTGTTTATGCTATTGAAAAGGACAAATATTGAAGAGAAATTGCAACGGTTAAAGGATAAAACGACTACTGAAAATGACATTCTAAATGCCGTTGCAACTATTTTAAAAAATGATGACAATGAAGATCAGCGTGTCATTGACAATATTAACGCTCCTAAAAGTTTAGGTACAAATACATTTGATTTTGACCTATTGGAGACCCACAATATTTATCACATTGATCAGATTAAAAAAATATGCATTGATTACAGGTTGCGGTTTTTAGACTCCAAATATTTTAAAGGCCAATTGCCGTACGAGGCTATTTCTAAAATCAAAGCTCTGGAAAAGCAACATAAAACAGAGCTTAAAGGATTTAAGATTATTGCCCCATCAAAACTATTTAAACTGGAAAACGCTGACGACCCGCTACTTTTTGCTCCAATCGGAAATGGCTATTATTATTTGATTCACAAATGGGGAAACGATTTAAGCCCAATTCGGAAGCTTTTGATGTGGCCTTATAAAAATTTTGGTAATCTTATTTTTACTACGTTAATTGTTAGCCTTGTTGCTACGGCATTATTTCCCGAAGGAATTTTTTCCAGTACTCCAAATGCGTCAAATGCAGGAATGATTTTCTTTTTTATGTTTAAATCCATTGCTGCTATGGTTATCTATTACGGTTTTGCTGCCGGAAAAAACTTTAACCACGCTATTTGGAATAGCAAATATTTTAATGCTTAATTAAACTATTGTAACATAATTGAAATTTTCGTAACTTATAAGTTGAACATTATTAAAGCCCATAAGTTATGAACTATACCGAGTACACCAAGATTTATGCTGGTAGTTTTATTATTGTACAGCGATTAGTTAGCGAACTTGAAAACAATGGTATTAGCCCAATTATTAAAGACGAAACTGAATCTGGTAGACTGGCAGGTTTTGGGGCATCAATACAAGGTTTTCAGGAAGTTTTTGTCAATAATGACGAATTGACAAAAGCTACAGAAATCGTTAATAGGATAAATGCTGAGATTTAAATAAGGTAAAAGGAGACCGATATCAAAACCTTTGATTTGATAAAGTCAAATCAAACCCCAACTGCATACATTTTTTCACGCTGTTCTTTAATGCTTTTATCGCTCATATATTCGTCAAACGTCATATAACGGTCAATAACCCCATTTGGAGTCAATTCGATAATTCGGTTACCAACAGTTTGTGCAAATTCATGGTCATGAGTGGTTAACAATACAGTACCTTTAAAGTTTTTAAGCGCATTGTTAAAAGCGGTTATACTTTCTAAATCCAAATGGTTTGTAGGCTCATCTACCATAACGACATTGGCACGCATCATCATCATTCGGCTCAACATACAGCGTACTTTTTCGCCACCAGACAAAACATCAGCAGTTTTTAGCGCTTCTTCTCCACTAAAAATCATTTTCCCAAGGAATCCACGGATATAGACTTCTTCGCGCTCTTCTTCTGTTGTCGCCCATTGGCGCAACCAATCTACCAAGGTTAGTTTATTGTCAAAATATTCACTATTATCCAATGGTAAATAGGATTGAGACGTTGTAACACCCCAAGCATATTTGCCAGCATCCGCTTTTTCCTTGCCATTTATAATTTGATAAAATGCCGTTGTTGCTCTTGAGTCTTTTGAAAACACTACAACTTTATCGCCTTTAGCCAAATTAATATCTATATTGCTAAACAAGATTTCGCCATCCAAACTGGCCGACAAGCCTTCAACATTAAGAATTTGATCTCCAGCTTCACGATCGCGCTCAAAAATAATGGCAGGATAACGACGGCTAGAGGGTTTGATATCTGAAATATTGAGCTTGTCTATCATCTTTTTACGACTCGTCGCTTGCTTTGATTTTGCCACGTTGGCCGAAAAGCGGCGAATAAATTCCTCAAGTTCCTTTTTCTTTTCCTCAGCTTTTTTATTCTGTTGCGCACGTTGCTTTGCAGCCAATTGTGAAGACTCGTACCAGAAAGAGTAATTACCTGAGTAATGGTTTATTTTTCCAAAATCAATATCAGAAATATGTGTACAAACGGCGTCTAAAAAGTGACGGTCGTGAGAAACTACAATAACACAATTATCATAGTTGGCCAAGAAATTTTCTAGCCATGAAATAGTTTCATAATCTAAATCATTGGTCGGCTCATCCATAATAAGCACATCTGGATTTCCAAATAAAGCTTGCGCCAACAATACCCTTACTTTTTGCTTTCCGTCCAAATCTGCCATTTGGCTATAGTGAAAATCTTCTTTTATGCCCAAGTTTGAAAGCATTGTGGCGGCATCACTATCGGCGTTCCAACCGTTCATTTCTTCAAACTGCACTTGGAGCTCGCCAATTTTCTCGGCATTTTCGTCGGTATAATCGGCGTAAAGCGCATCAATTTGAGTTTTCAAATCATATAAAGGCTTATTTCCTTTTAAAACCGTTTCAAGAACTGTATCATCATCGTGCTTGTTATGGTTTTGTTCTAAAACAGACATACGCTTTCCAGCCTCAAGATGAACATGACCAGAAGTTGGATCCATTTTACCAGCCAAAATCTTTAAAAAAGTGGACTTGCCAGCACCATTGGCACCAATAATTCCATAGCAATTACCATTGTTAAATGTTGTATTTACCTCATCAAAAAGTACACGTTTGCCAAATTGCACCGATAAATTTGAAACTGAAAGCATTGTAATAGTTTTAATTTTGGCGCAAAAGTAGAAAATATTAGCCATGGAATGAAATAAATACAGTCTTAACAACATTTAACGCCCTATTAACAAGACAAAATAATTTCAACTTATATTTTTGTTTCCAGACTTAGTTAAGCACAAGAGATTAATGAGATACTTAACCATCATATTTTTAGGATTATTAAATTTTATCGGTTGTAAGAATTCGCCTTTGAATACAACTACTGATACCTATTTTGGTGGAGAAATAGTTAACCCTAAAAGCGATACCGTAATTTTATACGGTTTAGATGGCGTCAGTAACGATACACTTTATATTGATGAAAACAATCGGTTTTTACAAAAGTTTACAGACATTGAAGCTGGTGTTTACACCTTTAGACATGGTGGAGAGATTCAATTTATAATTCTTGAACCAAAAGATAGTATAATGATAAGGCTCAATACTTATGATTTTGACGAGTCATTGGTATTTAATGGTAAAGGCGCCCATAAAAACAACTACCTCATCAAAACATTTCTCAGCAATGAGAAAAAAGCCCAAAATCTAGTAAGTTACAGTCAAAAAGATCCTGAAACTTTTGAAGCTTTTATTACCAAAAGACACAATAACGAACTTAAAGAATTTGAGAAATTTAAGGAAAACAAGTCTATATCATCATTTGCCAATACAGTAATAAAGGCCAATATTGATTACCATAATTACGCGGATAAAGAAATATATCCTTTCGCCTATTTTGGAGAAAACAAAATGGTGCATATAAAAGATTTACCAGAAGATTTTTATGCTTTTAGAAATAACATAAACTATAATGCCAGTGAGCTTGGTGATATTTTTGCGTATAATAGGTTTTTGTTTTTTCATTTTGATAATTTGGGATTAACAGATTACTACTCCAAAAACGAATATCATAGTAAATTTAACCGTCACCAATTGGCATATAACAAGGCCAAACTGAATTTGGTTGATAGCCTTGTTAAAAACGAAAGGATTAAAAACAGTCTTCTTAAGTATAAAACAAGAGAGTTTATAAGCAATTGCAACAATAAGAAAGAGATTGATGATATTATGGCTGTTTATCTTTCTAAAACAACCAATGAAGACGATATAAAATACATGAACGGTCTTGTAGCATCACTAGATAATCTTATGCCAGGTAAAGGGTTGCCCGATTTGGAAGTTATAACCGTAAACCAAAAGGAATATAAAATATCTGAGTTGGTTGACAGACCTACATTAATTTACTTCTGGTCTTCAAATATTAAAAAGCATTACAAGAATAGCCATTATAGAGTAAAGGAGCTAAAGCAAAAATTTCCAGACATTAAGTTTATGTCTATTAACATCAATGATACTCCTGATAAGTACTGGAAAGAAACCATTAATAATTATAAGTTTGACTTAAATAACGAATACCGTTTTAAAAATCCTAAGGATGCACTAGAGACACTGGCGGTCAACTATTTATACAAAGTGATAATTGTTGACAAGGAAGCGAATATTATTCACCCTAACGTCAATATTTTTAATGATGATTTTGAAACTACGCTGAGTGAATTGCTTAAGGTTAAGAAACCTGTACTCTAGTTTTGTATTTCTATAAATTAAACTACTTGTTAGTTTAATTTCCTTTCTTATAATCTGTCAAGAATTTTTCAAGACCAATATCCGTTAAAGGATGGTTCAGTAAACCTGCAATAGATTTCAATGGTCCAGTCATAACATCTGCGCCAATTTTAGCACAATCAATAACGTGCATTGTATGCCTTACCGAAGCGGCTAGGATTTGAGTATCGAAGCCATAGTTATCATAAATGTGCCTTATTTCCGAAATAAGGTTTAGGCCATCGGTAGAAATATCATCTAATCTGCCAATAAAAGGTGAAACGTAAGTAGCTCCTGCTTTAGCCGCTAATAAGGCTTGACCAGCAGAGAATACCAATGTAACGTTTGTTTTAATGCCTCTATCCGAAAAATATTTACAGGCTTTAACGCCATCTTTAATCATAGGTAGTTTTATCACAATTTGGTCATGCAATTCTGCAAGTGCTTCACCTTCTCTAACCATACCGTCAAAATCAGTAGATATAACTTCAGCAGAAACATCACCATCAACAATATTGCAAATATCGACGTAGTGCTTCATGATGTTGTCCGTACCTGTTATACCTTCTTTTGCCATTAAGGAAGGATTGGTTGTAACACCATCTAAAATACCCATATCTTGAGCTTCTTTGATTTGGTCTAGGTTTGCAGTATCAATAAAAAATTTCATATGTGATAGATTAAAAAGTTGAGCAAATTTAATGTTAATAGCAGATTGCCCTAAATAAATCTATCAAAACATATTAACAATACTAAGGGTTAACAATCAAGGTAAAATCTTTACTTACCTCATCACCACAGGTTGGGCTGGTGTCATAGAAACCGTCTTCAAAACGCTCTACCCATAAATACACCGTAAAGGTAAAGTCACCAGCTTCTTCAGGTGTACCAACAATTCGCAACTCTCTAGCAAAAAACAGAATATCTATACCTTCTGGTAAATCGCCATATACTTCAAAAAAGTAATCGTAGGCATTGTCATTTGGCTCATTGTTAACCTCAGCTGTGATACGTTGTAAATAAGGTTCGCCAACAACTGCAGTTGAAATTATTTTTTCATTAATTTCTGGTCTTCTTCCCAGAGCACATTCAAGTGCATCTTCACAAGAAAACAGACTCATAAAAAGAAAAATAAACGGAAGTATGCGTAGTGTTTTCATGGTAATAACTTTTGTAAATTATTACTCAAAAAACATACCAAAATGTTATAAATCGTAATGGTTTGAAAGTAATTTCTCGTATGCCTTATCTGGAAGTATTCGTTTCAAAAAAATAGAGAACTTTTGCATAAATGCACCAACCTTATAATGCACCTTTGGATTTGGTGTGTTTATTATTGTATAGATAACCTTGGCTACCTCTAATGGGTTACCTCCAGCATCAACATGAGCATCCATGGTTTTTAAAGAATGTCCATAAGATTCCTCATATGGCGACCCCTTGATTACAGGCGAGTGATAACGACCTGCTGCAATATTTGTAGCAAAATCTCCTGGTGCCACATTGGTCATTTTTATACCAAACGGTTTGAGCTCCATTCTGAATGCTTCGGTAACCAGTTCCAAAGCACCTTTACTTGCACTGTAAACGCCACGGTATGGCAAGCCCATATAACCTGCTATGGATGTAATATTTATGATTAATCCGTTATTGTTTTTCCGCATACTGGGCAATACAGCTTTGATAACTTTTATGGGACCAAAAAGATTGGTTTCAAAATTGCGTACAATTTCTTCGTCTGGAATTTCTTCCATCGGTCCAGTAATACCAGCACCTGCATTATTGACCAAAACATCAATTTTTTCATATTTCTCTAAAACCGACGCTATACAACTTTTTATGGTATAAGACTTGGTCAAATCCAGAGCGAAAAGCGGCAACTTGCTATCATTATATTTTTCAGGATTTCGACTAGTGCCCAATACGGTATAGCCTTTTTCTAATAAATATTCGCCAATAGATTTACCAATTCCGGAAGAACCGCCAGTAATTAAAACTACTTTTTTCATAAATTTCAAAATACAAAATCCAAAAAACAAATTAACTCATTTTGTATTCAAAAGAAGCTAATGAGATTACTTTCTTACAACTGTTAATTATTTTGCTCACAGTTAAGACAGTAAATATGCGATAGTTAAAGGTCATTTCTTTTGGAAAGGATTAAAAATAGACCATAAAAAAAGGCAAGCTACCTACATCACACCGCTACGACCGCGTACCTTTGCTTCGTTCCCGACCTGGAGGATTAAGCAGGAGCTGGTTGTGTAGGACTTGCCGGCTGCAAAGATACAACCTTTTAATACTTAAGCAATATTTTTTAATCCTATTTTTTATAAATATCTTGCCGAAAAATTAAATTTATTTCATGCTTAAATCACCTCAATTATATACGCTCTTAATAGTTTTGTTAATGTGCAGTTGTACATCAAAAAAACCAGAGTTAAGCGTCTTAACATCGGCAAAGAACAATACCGCCAAACTTAACCAAACCGTAAAGCTATCTTTAAATAATCCGGATAATATTTCAATTGATAAAGTTACTTATCTATTGAATGGAAAACCTATAACCGAAAACTTGAAACTGAACAATGTAAAATTGGGTAAGCAAGATTTAATTGCCAAAGTAATTTCAGGAAACGATACTATTGAGGCCAAAAGCAACCTTGTGGTGCTAGATACCAAAGAACCTGAACTTTATGCATTTACCGACAGTAAATATTACAAGGATGCCAAGTATGTAATTGAAGTTGTAAATACCTATCCACACGATCCAACCTCATATACTCAAGGTTTGGAGTTTCATAAAGGCGAGTTATACGAAAGTACTGGACAATACAATGAGTCCAAGCTCAGAAAAGTAGATTATAAAACTGGCGAAGTCCTAAAAAATCTAAACTTAAAAGGTGGTTATTTTGGCGAAGGACTTACCATCTTAAACGATAAGATTTATCAACTGACCTGGAAAGCCGATACAGGTTTTATTTATGATTTGAATACATTTGAGCAACTTGGAATTTTTCGTTACGACAAGAGTAAAGTTGGATGGGGTTTGTGCAATGATGGCAAATCACTCTACAAATCTGACGGCACAGAAAAAATTTGGACCCTCAATCCTGAAACACTAATCGAAGAAAACAAAATTGAAATCTATACACAAAAAGGGAAAGTTGGCAGATTAAATGAGTTGGAATGGATAAACGGAAAAATATACGCCAACTTATACACCACCAATTTAATAATCATTGTGAATCCTGAAAATGGATCAATTGAAGGCATTGCAGATTTAACAGCGCTTACAAAGCTAATACCAAACTTCACAAAAGACGACAACGTCCTTAACGGCATAGCCTACAATCCGGAAACGGAAACTATTTTTGTTACTGGCAAACGTTGGGACAAACTTTTTGAACTTAAAATAACACCAAAGCAAGACCTTGCAGGTTTACAGTAAAAAGATAAAAGTGTCTAAAAATGATTTAGACCAACTTAACCATGTAAACAACGTGCGCTATGTGCAATGGGTGCAAGATATTGCTGAGGCGCATTGGCTAACCAACGCACCAAAAGAAGTACTGGACAGCTACTTCTGGGTTTTACTGAAACATACTATAAACTATTTAGGTGAAGCATTAGTGAACGATGTGCTAACGCTAAAAACCCATGTTTCAAAATCCGATGGTGTAACGTCCATTAGACATGTTGAAGCATTTAACGAAACCTCGCAAAAACTCATTATGACTTCCGAAACCAAATGGTGCTTGATGAGCTACGAAACAAAAAGACCAGCCCGAATTACATCAGAGATTAAAAACCTGTTCAATTAATAAACAGCACGTTAATTTTTGTATAATTTTTTTCCAAAAGGCATAATAATAGCGTTATTGAAAACAAAAAAATTCATCGTGCTTCGCTACTTACTTTTTCTTTTATGTTGTTGCGCAACATTTCACATTAATGCACAAACAGTAAATGGTATTATTTACGATGCTGAAACAAAAGTAAAAGGTGCAAAAGTGCTTAATATTACCCAAAAAGCAAGTGCGATAACCAATGATAATGGTGAATTTCAAATTACGGCAAAACCCAAAGACACGCTTTATTTTGAGTCGCTATTCCACCATCCACAATACAGCATAGTAGAGAACGATTTTTTTAAAGGCACTTATGTTTTTGAACTCAAAAAGATAGTTAATGAGCTAGATGAAGTTCTCATTAAAGACCAACCAAAAACCAAGCTCTTCAAAGAAGAAGCCTTTAATGAGAATTTAAAGGAAATCATTGCGCTAGATAAAGATAATGGCACAACAATAAATAACGGCACACCAAAATATGGCGCCGACCTTGTGCAATTGGTAAATTGGATTGGAAGACTTTTAAAAAAGAAGAAAAAGACCGAAATAAAAACCCTGAAATACAACCAGTTAAAGTTGCTATGGGAAACCAACAACTTCTTCAATAAAAAAATGCTGGTTAATGATTTGCTAATGCCAGAGCAATACCATTCCTTATTTTTTGAATTTTGTGAGGCCAAACAAATTCCAGAAAATAGTCTTAACTATAATAAACGATTGGAACTTTTGGATAAATTCACCCAATATGCTCAAGAGTTTATGATTATAGTTGAGATTACATCACAATCAAACAAAGATTAAAACTCTTTTTTGTACTTATACTAAAACATAAGTTGAAAAGTTATATTTTTAGCCAGTTTTAATTGCCAACGTCTATGAAGCGTCTACTCTACTTTTTTATTTGTTTTGGGATTGTAATTTTTTGGAGTTCTTGTCGCAATGATTTTGAATTTTCCCCAAGCACAGGAAATTTGGAGTTTGCCAGAGATACCGTTTATTTAGATACGGTGTTTAACAATATTGGCTCCAGCACCTACAACCTTAAAGTATACAACCGTAGTGACGAAGATATAGTAATCCCAACCATACAAATGGAACGTGGCATTGCATCATTTTACAGAATGAACGTTGATGGCGGCACAGGAAATAGCGGAGAGCAACAAGGCAAGTTTTTTGAAGATGTAGAGCTATTGGCTAACGATAGCATGTTTATTTTTATTGAAACTACTATTGATATTGCCACACTTCCAGCCATGGACAATGAATTTTTGTACACGGATAGGATTTTGTTTGATACCGGTGCAAACCAACAAGATGTTGATCTTGTGACCCTTGTAAAAGATGCTGTTTTTATATATCCAAACCGTGATAGTGATAATGTTTTTGAAACACTAACACTTGATGTAGATGGCGATGGTACACCAGACGAAACTACGCTTCAGGGCAGGTTTTTGGACGATACCGAGCTTACCTTTACCAATGAAAAACCTTATGTGATTTATGGTTACGCCGCCGTAGACCAAGGACGCACACTTACTGTTGAAGCTGGAGCACGTGTACATTTCCATGCAGATTCTGGTTTGCTTATTACCGATGGCGCCTCATTGGTAGTTGATGGAATGCCAAGTACTGACCCTATACTTCTTGAAAATGAAGTTATTTTTGAAGGCGACAGGTTAGAACCCGCTTTCTCGGACGTGCCAGGACAATGGGGTACCATTTGGTTATTTAATGAAAGTGCTAATAACACCCTAAATTACGCCACAATTAAAAATGCAACTATTGGGCTTCTTGCCGAAGGAAACGATGATGCCCCAACCGATAAATTGCAACTCAACAACACACAAATATATAACTCCAGCGCCTTCGGTATATTGGGTAGAGCCACTTCAATTGCAGCAGAAAATGTCGTCATAAACAATTCTGGGCAATCCTCATTTGCCGGTACCGTTGGCGGAAAGTACAATTTCACACATTGTACCATTGCAAATTACTGGAACAATAGTTTTAGACAATTCCCATCAGTGCTATTGAATGATTTTGCTCAGGTCGATGAAACTACAATAGCTACAAACGCTTTAACCGAAGCCAATTTCAATAATTGCATTATTTATGGTAATGATAATGTAGAGTTTATTTTAGATCAGGTTGGTGATGATCAAGATTTCAATTTTAAATTCAACAATTGCTTGTTGCGTTTCAACAGTAATAATTTAGAAGGTACGGCAAACTATATGTTCTCAGATACCAACTTTTACGAAGGCAATGTCTTTAATGTTAATCCAGATTTTGAAGATCCGTTTGAAAACCTCATGCGAATTGGAGATGACTCTGGCGCCAACGGTATCGGCAGCACATTATTCTCAAATCAAGTGCCATTTGATATTTTAAATGTTTCTCGCGGTAGCACTCCAGACTCTGGCGCTTATGAAAGCGTCATTTTTGACGATTAACAATTTCGTTCGGAATACCTATAATGATAAAAGCCCTAATTTTCGACTTTGGTGATGTCTTCATTAATTTGGATAAAAAAGGAGCTATGCAAAATGCACTTGATTTGTTTAGCCTGAAAACATTTCCTGAGGATTTACTGAAAATCAATACCGATTACGAAACAGGCCATATTTCGACTGAAACCTTTATCAATGTTTACACACAAAGATTTCCACACATCAATGAGCAATCCATAATCAACGCGTGGAACTATATCATTAAAGATTTTCCAAAATATAGGTTGGAGTTTTTAAAAAATATCAAAGCCCAAAATAAATTTAAGCTCATTTTACTGAGCAACACCAACGCATTGCATATTGAATTGGTGAAACATCAAGTTTCGTTCTACGAAGAATTCAAAAATTGTTTTGATGCGTTTTACCTTTCTCATGAAATAGGCTTAAGAAAACCAAACGCTTCAATTTTCAAATTTGTATTAGAAAATAATTTGCTTTTACCAGAAGAATGTCTCTTTATTGATGATACAAAGGAAAATACCGATGTGGCAAAATCAATCGGTATATATACTTGGAACATAGACGAAACCAAAGAAGATGTCATTCAACTTTTTGAAACCAATAATCACCTATTTTGATTTATCTATTATTTAGCATTCTATCATCAACAGGTATTTTTGTTCTTTTTAAACTATTCAATAAATACAACATTAATACGCTACAGGCTATAGTAGTAAATTACATAACAGCTTGCCTTTGTGGCTTGATCTTGCATGAAGGACAAATTGAAATAAGCAGTATTGTGAACACAACTTGGTTTTACGGTGCTTTTGGTTTAGGCTTTTTGTTTATCAGTATATTTAACGTTATGGCACTTACAGCGCAAAAAAATGGACTTTCGGTAGCTTCCGTTGCAAGCAAAATGAGTGTTATTATACCCATAGTTTTTGGGATTATTGTTTTTGATGAAGGTGTTGGTGTACAAAAAATAATAGGCATTATATTGGCGCTGGTAGCTGTTTACTTAACTTCAGTAAAATCAAAGGAAGACATATCATTATCAAGATCTATCTATTTGCCTTTAATTTTATTTTTCGGTTCAGGAATAATAGATACATCCGTCAATTACTTTGCCCCGGATGATAAGATCCCTTTATTCTCTGCATGCATTTTTGGGTTTGCTTTTATTATTGGCTTTTGTTTTTTAATCTATAAATCGCTGAAATTAAAAAGCAGGTTTAAACTAAAAAGCGTTCCATTGGGAGTTACTTTAGGCATTGTTAATTATGCATCAATATACTTTCTACTAAAGGCTTTGAGGATAGATGGCTTGGAAAGCTCAGCACTTTTTACCATTAACAATGTTGCCATTGTAGCAATATCCACTTTAGTAGGATTGGCCATTTTTAAAGAACGTATTTCAATAAAAAATTGGTTTGGCATCTGTATTGCCTTGATATCTATAATTTTAGTAACATTAGCATAGATTTGAACAAAAAAGATACTTATAAAACTATTTCTAAACCTGCAAACGGTGAAATTTTCAAGGATAAAAACAGTAAGTTTTTTGGCTACGTCTATCCGATAAAAGAGGATACCGAGATAAAAGATTTTTTAGAGCAGTTAAAAAAAGAGCATCACCAAGCAAGACATTGGTGCTACGCCTATGAAATAGGATTCGATCATTCAAAATACCGTATGAACGATGATGGCGAACCCAGTAATTCGGCAGGTAAGCCAATTTACGGACAAATTCAATCTTTTAATCTTACCAATATACTGATAGTAGTTGTACGCTATTATGGCGGTATTAAACTTGGTGTTAGCGGTTTAATCAATGCTTACAGAACGGCAGCCAAAAATGCTATTTTAGCTTCTACAATTATTGAAAAAACAATTGATGATAACTTTAGACTGAACTTTGAGTACAAACATATGAGTCAAGTTATGCGAATCCTGAAGGAAAACGACATAAACATAAAGCATCAAAATTTGGAATTAAGTTGCATGATGGAAATATCCGTCAGAAAAAGTAAAAGCTTATTTATAGTCAATATATTTAAGCAAATTTATGGTGTTACCATTAAGAGCCTTTGATTATATTTTTGACAACTTATCCAATAAATAATCTGGACAACGGGTTGGTCGGTTTGTTAACGCATTAATAAACGCCAATTTTGTATTTGCGGTAGCCAATAATTGGTTATTCTCGTCAATGAGTTTGTAGTCAAATTCTATAGAAGCAGTTGGCATCTTTTTCAAGGTTGTTTCAACTTTAATTAAATCATCATAACGCGCTGAATTTTTGTAATTTATATTAAGTGAAATTACAGGCAACATTATACCACTTTCCTCCATGGATTTGTATGTAATACCGTACTGTCGCAACCACTCTGTTCTACCAACCTCAAAATAGCTTGCATAATTGGCATGGTATACAACGCCCATCTGGTCTGTTTCTCCGTAACGCACCCTAATTTGAATGATATTTTTATGCATTAAATGACATTTTGTTTAATAAAAAATTTGTACTTTTAAACATGATAAAAACATGAGGAAAAATTTCTTAAAAATCTAGTCAATTTGATTTTTTTTTTAATTTTTTTGTTCACATATTTGTCAAGCTAAAAACACACAAGAGTACTTTACTAAGTCTCTTTTTTTTGCTCAACTAACTAACAAACTTATAAATTTAATTTTAAGCATGGATGTAACGGCTCAATCGGTCTGGAGCAATTGTCTCTCTTTTATAAAAGATAATATACAACCCCAAGCTTACAAAACTTGGTTTGAGCCAATAGTAGCTGTAAAACTCACCAATGATGCCTTAAGTATACAAGTGCCCAGTAAATTCTTTTACGAATGGCTTGAAGAACACTATGTTAAAATACTTAAAGTAGCACTCACAAAAGAGCTGGGCAAGGACGCTAAATTGGTCTATGTTATCAAAATGGAAAACACATACGGCAACAGGCAACCATTCACAGAAAAGATACCGAGTACTAACCGTGGCGCTGTCAAATCACAAGACGTAGATGTCCCGCTTAACAATAAAAACCCTGAGCTTAGAAATCCGTTTGTTATTCCAGGAATAAGAAACGTAAAAATTGAATCGCAACTCAACCCTAGCTATACTTTTGAAAATTTTCTTGAAGGTGACTCTAACCGTTTAGCCAGAAATGCCGGGATTGCAGTAGCCAATAAGCCTGGTGGAACTTCTTTTAATCCGCTTCTCGTTTTTGGTGGTGTTGGCCTTGGTAAAACACATTTGGCACATGCTATTGGCGTTGATATTAAAGACAAGTATCCTGAGAAAACAGTATTATATATTTCTGCTGAAAAATTTACACAACAATATATTGATGCAGTAAAAAAGAATAACAGAAATGATTTCATCCATTTCTATCAGATAATTGATGTCCTAATTATTGACGATGTACAATTTTTCTCTGGAAAGGCTGGAACACAAGATGTGTTTTTCCATATTTTCAATCACTTGCACCAAAATGGAAAGCAGGTTATTTTAACGAGCGATAAAGCACCTGTGGACATGCAGGATATAGAGCAACGCTTGCTTTCCCGTTTTAAATGGGGTCTGTCTGCAGAATTGCAGAGCCCAGATTTTGAAACTAGAGTTTCCATACTCAAAAACAAACTTTACCGTGATGGCGTTGAGATGCCCGAAGAAATAATTGAATATGTTGCTAAACATATTAAATCCAATGTTAGAGAACTTGAAGGTGCTATAATATCATTAATCGCTCAGTCTTCTTTCAACAAAAAGGAAATCACAATCAACCTTGCAAAGGATATTGTTGAAAAATTTGTAAAAAATACAAAACGAGAAGTATCTATTGATTACATCCAAAAAGTAGTTTCAGATTATTTCCAAATGGACGTTAGCACCTTGCAATCTAAAACACGTAAAAGGCACATTGTACAAGCAAGGCAATTAGCCATGTTCTTTGCCAAAAAATATACCAAAGCGTCTTTAGCAAGCATTGGTTCTCAAATTGGCCAACGTGACCACGCAACCGTATTACATGCTTGCAAAACCGTTGACAACCTATCATCTACCGATAAGCAGTTTAGAAAATACGTTGAGGATTTAGCGAAAAAACTAACACTCTAATAACGTTTATTCAATGCCTAATCGACCATTTAAAACACGTATTTTAATGGTTTGCTTGGGCAACATATGCCGTTCTCCTTTAGCCCATGGCATTCTAAAATCCCTGCTTCCAGAAAGTGACTATTTTGTAGATTCGGCTGGAACAGCCAGTTATCATGTTGGAAGCCAACCTGACCCGAGATCGATAGAGGTAGCAAAACAAAATACTATTGACATTACAAGTCAACGTGCCCGCCAGTTTTCAGTAGGGGATTTTGATAAATTTGATATAATTTACGCCATGGATCATAGTAATTATTCGGATATAATTTCATTGGCTCGAAACAATAATGATATTGGAAAGGTGAAACTTATACTTGAAGAAAATCCAAATTCAAAAATCAAAAACGTTCCAGATCCATATTATGGAGGTAATGACGGATTTACAGATGTCTTTAGTATGCTCCATGAAACTTGTACTATTATTTCAAATAAATTGAACAAAGGCACTTCAGATTAAACAAATACTTCTTATTTCTTTATCTTTGAATGACTATGGAACACAAAGGCAAGCTCTATTTAATACCAACAAGACTTGGGCATAATCCACCACTAGAGGTTTTGCCGTTGGCCATAAAAAAAGTAATTGAGCAAGTTGATGCTTACATTGTTGAAAACGAAAAAACAGCGCGTCGGTTTATAAAAAAAATATCACCCGAGAAATCCCAACCTGGGCTACAGCTCAAGACTTTAAACAAATACACTCAGAAAGAAGAACTAGCTACTTATTTAGATCCGTGCCTAAATGGAATATCCATGGGTTTACTATCCGAAGCGGGCTGTCCAGCAGTTGCTGATCCCGGCTCTGATATAGTTGCTATGGCGCATCAAAAGGATATTAAAGTAGTTCCAATCGTTGGTCCATCCTCAATTATCTTAGCGCTCATGAGCTCTGGGCTTAACGGCCAAAGTTTTGCGTTTAACGGCTACCTACCTATCGATAAAGCAGAACGTCGAAAACATATAAAACTATTGGAAAAAAGATCGAAAGAATTAAACCAAACACAACTATTCATTGAAACACCATACAGAAATAATCAAATGTTGGATAGTTTAACCAAGGTATTGCACCCTAAAACACTTCTGTGTGTAGCGTGCGATTTGACACTACCTACAGAATATATCAAAACAAAGACATCTGAAGAATGGAAATCCAATACTGAAGATTTCCACAAACGTCCGGCAATTTTCCTTATACAAAAGGCTTAACTTTAAATTGCTTTTGCTTTGCGGTCTGGCTTAATGAAAGACGTGTTATAGCCTGCAAAACGTTTCATGTAATACTTAACCGTAGAACCAAAACCATCTGCGAAATTGTTAGAACCATTACTTCGTAAAAAAGTTTTTACGCTACCTGGGCCAGCTAAATGTGCGGCTGCTAAAATTCCGGACTCAGTAACCTCAACACCACTTATCGTTTTACCAACAAAACGCTTTATATCCTTTCTCAATATCCATTTGTTGCGCTTTGTATTAGCAATAAATGCCTTTTCCTGAAGTGCAGGAGTGTTTAAGAAATGTTCGGTGTTGTAGATACCTATCATTTTTAAAGTTTCCTTTCCAAATTGGTATTTTCCCATGTAGCCGAAGGTATTAACTGTAAAATAGTTGCCCTGAGATTCTTTGAATGCCAATGCCTCTTTGAATCCCTCAAAAGATTTCCCTAAATGTGGTGTAAAAACTTCCGCTTTATCTTGTGCTTTTGGCATATCAGCTTGAGCCAATTTCTCATTTGAAACTTCAAAATCCAATTGAAGCCCATCTGTTGAATATTTTTCAGTATCAATAATATTAGGGTATAATGCCAAAGCAA
Source organism: uncultured Flavobacteriaceae bacterium (assembly GCA_964434705.1). Classification (GTDB taxonomy): domain Bacteria; phylum Bacteroidota; class Bacteroidia; order Flavobacteriales; family Flavobacteriaceae; genus Winogradskyella. The sequence goes on along the minus strand of CAYSVY010000013.1, from coordinate 19,970 downwards.
TCAAAACACAGATCGCAAAAGGAATTATGATATTTGAAACTAAATTTTTCATCTTTAAAAATTTTAATAAAATCAGATATTATCTGTCTTTCAAAATTCGCTGCAAAGATACGAAATTTTTAAAACTTCTGAAAATCAAGTCGTTAAACTCGTCTAAAAGTAGAATAAATAGGCTTTAGGAGCATTTTCTCGGTTAAACTGCAAAGTTGGCATTGGCACTTTCAAGGTATTAAAAAGGTCAAAAAGTGTTTTTAGGAAATTTGAATTTGTTTTAATTCGAGTAAGATCAATATCAAAACTAAGGTAATACTGCCTATATCTGTTCTGGTTTGGAAATTCAGGATTATTGTTGACTCCTGTTAACATACCATCAGCACCATAACCAACAGAAAAGTTGAGCCAATCCGGAATAAAATCTGTTTTTAAAAAGGAATTGATATTGAAACTCAACCAATACGTCTGCCCGTTATAATCTTTTAAAAATTCTTCTGTCAAACCATTACCAAGTTTGTCAGGGTTTTGAGAGGCAAAGGCTGTTCGGCTAAAAGAATACTTGAGTAGAATGCGCTGTTCATCCCATAGCAATTCTTGTCCAACATATAAACCTGTTCCTAAGGTATTGGCCGCAATATCTCCCCAAGAGAAACCCCATTCAGTTGAGAAACCATCCATGACTTCAACCGCAGTTAAAAAGGTATAGCCTAATCCGGCTCCATAAATCAATTGGTCTTTTTTTGAAACTCCTGCCCAATTTAGCGAGCTCGCTCCTAGCCTACTCAATTGGTAACCTGCATAAACGTGACCCATTTTGTCCATCTGCAACCATTCTCTATTATCATTAATGGTTCTAAAGCCAGAGCGTTCAAAATCCGAATACCATAACCTGTCTAACCCAACTAAAGTGGCAGTTGCTAAAGTAGCTTGGGTAATGGCGACTGCATTTCTTCGCTTTTTGTTAAGTGTATCGCTAGGTTTTAAAAAGTCATTTATTCCTGACTGCCCAAAGCTACATTGAAAGGAACAAATAATAATAAGGACGAAAAAATATCTCACTCTATTTGCGTATACCTTGTTGGTCTAAGTATCTATGATATAGCCTTGCATTTGCATTATGCTGGCTTAGGGTCTTTGCAAATCTGTGATAACCAATACGTTGAGGATCGGCCGCAAAGTAAAAGTATTTATGCTTTTCGTAGTTCAAAACAGCATCAATTGCAGAAAGATCTGGCATAGCAATTAGTCCTGGCGGCAAGCCTGCATTTTTATAAGTGTTGTAAGGTGATTTTATATCCTTATGAACATTTAGTACACGCTTAATGATGGTATTTTTATATTTAGGTAATTGGTATGCTGCAAATTTAATGGTTGGATCAGCCTGTAACGGCATACCTATTTTTAGGCGGTTTATATAAACGCCAGCAACTCTTGGCTGTTCGGTTTTTTGCTTGGATTCTTCATATACAATAGAGGCCAAAGCCATTACTTCATCTTTTGACAAGTTCATAGCTTCTGCTTTTGCAGTTCTGTCTTTATTCCAAAATCTGTTGTATTCTTTGAGCATACGGTTAACCAGTTGGTCGGCAGATATATTCCAAAATACCTCATAGCTGTTTGGCAAGTACATACCCAAAGCGGTTTCAGGTTTAAAACCACTTTTAGATAGAAATGTAGAATCAGTCATTTTTTTTAAAAGCGAAAGACTATCCACATCCACTTGTGAGGCAATGCGTCCGGCCAAAGCTTCCAAACTATTCTGATTATTGAAAGATAGCTTTACGGGAATATTATTGCTCCTAATGGAGTTGATTATGGCATTGTTGTTCATTCCTTTTGAAATACGGTATCTTCCCGGCTTAACATTTGAAATGTATTTTTTTTGTCTTGCCAAAGCGTCAAAACTATTAATGTCTTTAAGTAACGGCTCTAATGTTTCACGTACATCTTTATAGGTATCGTTTGACGAGATGTAAACATAAGCTTCATTATTCTCGAAGGCAGTATTTGGACTAAACATTGCACTGTATACGTAATATGCAAAATAACCGCATGCCACCAATCCTATTAAAACTATGGCCCAAATAATTTTTTTAATATACATGTTACCGATTTATGTTTTGTAATAAGTACTCGTTTGAAAAGCTTTTATTATAATAGTTCCAATCTTTTTTTAGTCCAATTATTTCAAAACCTTGGTTTTTAAAAAGTTTTAAGCTTTCAGTATTAGATTCAGAAATATTGCAATACAACTGGTGTAAATTCAATTTTGCAAAGCAATAATTAACAAGTAGTTTTAAGGCTTCTTTTCCATAACCTTTGCCTCTATTTTTTGAATCTGCAATAACAATTCCAATACCTGCGCGCTTATTTTTGAAATCAAAATCAAAAACATCTATCAGACCCAAAGCTTCATTTTTATAATTTGAAATAACCAATCGCAGTTGTTTAGCTTCATAAATATCTTGATGGGCATTTTTTAAATAGGCTTTAAGCAATGACTTTGAATATGGAGTTTGCGTATTGCTCAAATGCCAGTGCATTTCATCATTTTCCAAATTATAGATGAAATCCAAATCTTCTTCTTCCAAAGCACGCAAATAAATATGTTCGCCTTTAAGTGTTAGCATTCTATTTCGCCCTTAAAAACTTGTGTAGCTGGTCCAATTAGCCAAATATTATTATATCGGTCGTTTTCACCTTTTGTAAAAGTGACTTCAAGTTGTCCACCTTCAGTTTGTAAACTGATTTTATTTGAAGTTGTTTTGCCCATACTTTCCATAGCTAAAGCTACTGCGGTTACTCCAGTACCACATGACAAAGTTTCGTCTTCAACACCGCGTTCATAGGTACGGACTTTAAAAACGTTATCTGACAGTTGATTTACAAAATTCACGTTTGCGCCTTCGTCGCCATATGGTGCACCATATCTAATTTCCGAACCAACGGATTTAATATTTAAGTTCGACAAATCATCATACAAAGTAACGTGGTGAGGCGACCCAGTATCTAAAAATACATAACCCTTATGTTGTTCTACGCTTTCAACATCTTGCATTTTCAGCTTAACAATACCGTTTTCAATTTCAGCTTTATGCATGCCATCTACAGCCTCAAATGTTGTTGACTCGTCAATAAGGTCAATAAACTTTGCAAATGCGGTTATACATCTTCCTCCATTGCCGCACATACTACTTTCATTTCCATCTGCATTAAAGTAAACCATTTTAAAATCAACACTTGGATGATCTTCCAACAATATAAGTCCATCAGCACCTATGCCAAAACGTCGGTCACATAATTTGGCAATATTTTTGCTGTTTTGTTTATCAAATTGTAACGACCTATTATCTATAATTATAAAGTCATTACCAGTGCCTTGGTATTTGTAAAATGTATGTTTCATAAAGCAAGGCAAATATAACAATTAAAGCGGGTAAAAACCCTTGTTAAATCGTAGTTAAAGTGAATTTTAAAATTCAATAAATATTTAATTTTAATCGTTATTAATGTAGAATTTAAATAAGGAAAAGATGAAGAAGATATTGACATTACTCGGAGTTTCAATTGTTGGCGGACTCATAGCCATTGGCAGTTATAAACTTTTTATAGAAGAAGAAAAACAGCCCATAGCTACTGAAGTCCAACAGCCAAAAATGCCCATTTATTTGGCCAATACCACAAATGCGATATTAAAAGATAGTGAGCGACCTAACTTGGTTATAGCGGCCAATAAAACTCTAGACGCTGTAGTGCATGTTAAAAACACACAAATAAGCAGAGGTCCGCAGTCTTGGGACGATGTGTTTAGAGGCAGATCTGTTGAGCGCAAACAATTGGCTGGTGCCGGTTCTGGCGTTATCATTTCTCCAGATGGCTACATTATTACCAATAACCATGTAATTAAAGGCGCAGAAGAAGTTTCTATTACATTAAATGACAACAAAAACTTTATTGCAGAAATTGTAGGTACGGACGAAAAAACCGATATCGCCTTACTGAAAATTAATGCAGATGACGATCTGCCGTTTATTGCCTTTGGCGACTCTGATGCTACTGAAATTGGCGAATGGGTACTTGCGGTTGGTAACCCGTTTAATTTAACCTCAACTGTAACCGCAGGTATTATCAGTGCTAAAGCAAGAGATCTTTCTGGTGGGCAATCCTTTATTCAAACCGATGCCGCGGTAAACCCTGGTAATTCAGGTGGTGCTTTGGTCAATGCGAATGGAGATTTGGTCGGAATCAATACTGCAATTACGTCCCAAACCGGGTCTTACGTTGGTTATGCCTTTGCAGTACCGAGTAATATTGCCCGTAAAATTGTGGAAGACATTATGGAGTTTGGAGACGTACAAGATGTAATGCTGGGAATATCGGCTTTAAATCGAAATTCTGAAGAAGCCAAAAAACTGGGTGTCAACGAAATTGAAGGTGTTTACATTAGTAGTGTAGAAGAAAATTCAGGGGCATACAATGCTGGTTTAAAAGAAGGTGATATCATTAAAAAGCTAGATAAAGTTGAAATTACCAAGTTTTCCGAACTTACAGGATATTTAAAAACCAAAAGCCCCAATGATGTTGTCAATGTTGAAATTCTAAGAGGCAATACCATAGAAGCTTTTCCGGTAACGCTCACAAAAAGAGCACCGGTTTATGTGGAGTTTATGGATATGCAATTGCGTGAAATCCCTGAAAAAGCAAAGGTTAAGTTTTCGGAACTGTCAAATGGTGGTGTTATAATTACCAGCAACAACAACTCCTTTTTAAGAAACAAAGTTGGTATTAAGGAAAATTATGTTATAACTGGTATTAATGATTATCAGATAGAAACTATTGAGGACATTAACGCCATAAAAAAAGAGTATGGTTCTGATTTCATGGACAACTTAAGCCGAATAGAGTTTTTAGACCGAAACCTAGATAGGAAAGAGATAATTTTCAGATAATAAACACCAAAATATTAAGCTTCAAGCAAAGCCTTCAAATTTAAAATTTTGAAGGCTTTTTATTTTTATAAAATCGTTTACGAAAACGTTTGAAATATGTTATTTTTGCCGAAAATTTTAAAACCTCTTTCATGCCTTTTAGCGAAACTTACGAGAAAGAATTGGCTTTTCAAGCCGATCGCAGACGTGCAACCGTAGAATTTATAAAAATTGCCAGCGACTTGTGGTACGATAAATCTATTGAGTTGGTTATTTTCAGAAATCAGCTTATTGATAAAAACATTAGCGAAATACTCAATCTGCATGAGTACGCAGGAGAATTTGTTCAAAAACCCATTTCTATTTTCGACTCCGTAGAAATTGCAAAAGCCATTAAGCAATTAGATTTACCACCAGCAAAATTAGATATTGGCAAACTCACTTATGAGTACCATTTGGAAGATCAGAAATACAGCAATGCCATTGACTTTGTAGCTAATAAATTAAAAGACGCTGAATCAAGTAATGGTATTGAGCCAAAAGATGTGGTTCTTTATGGCTTCGGTAGAATTGGGCGTTTATTGGCAAGAGAGTTAATGACCAGAACGGGCAAAGGTAGTCAAATGCGCTTGCGCGCCATTGTAACCCGAGGCACAATTGATAAAACGGTTTTAGAAAAACGTGCCTCATTGCTAAAAAACGATTCTGTTCATGGTGATTTTTTTGGAACAGTGGTTATTGATGAGGCAAACAACGCTTTGGTGATTAATGGCACAACCGTTAAAATGATATCTGCGAATGCGCCTGAAGATATAGACTACACAAGTCACGGTATTAGCAATGCATTAATTATTGATAATACTGGAGCGTTCAGAGATAAAGAAGCCTTGAGCAGACACCTTATAGCCAAAGGTGCGGAAAAAGTATTACTGACAGCACCAGGAAAAGGCATCCCAAATATCGTTCATGGGGTAAACCATTTGGAGCACAACCCCGACAAAACCAAAATATTTTCCGCCGCTTCTTGTACAACAAATGCCATAACACCAGTTTTAAAAGCTGTTGAAGATTCTTTTGGGTTAAAGCATGGTCATTTAGAAACCATACACGCCTACACCAATGACCAAAACTTGGTTGATAATTTTCATAAAAAATACCGTCGCGGTCGTGCTGCCGCGCTAAATATGGTGATTACTGAAACTGGTGCGGGAAAAGCCGTGAGCAAGGCTTTACCGTCATTAGAAGGTAAATTGACTTCAAACGCTATTAGAGTTCCAGTACCAAATGGCTCATTGGCTATTCTAAATTTAGAATTGGAAAATAAAACTTCCGTTGAAGGCATAAACACCATCATGAAAAAATATGCCTTAGAAGGCGATTTGGTAGAACAGATAAAGTACGAAATGAGCGACGAGTTGGTGTCTAGCGATATTATTGGCAGTTCAGCGCCATCAATTTATGATAGTAAAGCTACTATAGTACGTGCCGATGGCAAAAACGCCATTCTATATGTTTGGTACGACAACGAATATGGTTACAGCCATCAAGTGATTCGATTAGCAAAATATATTTCGAAAGTAAGACGATACACTTATTATTAATAGTGTTACATCCAAAATAAAGAATGAAACGTATTTCAATAGCCTAGCAGTTTTGTTAGGCTATTTGTTTAAAATATAAATGGAGAAGGCAATTAAATTAGTATCTTCGACTAACCAAACTTAACCAAAAAACACATGGACTACGTAAAAAAAATACTTGTAGCCTTTAGCTTCTTATTAACTACAAGCACAGCCTTTGGACAGGCGGAAACACAACCTGAAGACCAACAATTAAAACGCAACGAAGGCTCAATAAAAGATCAGTTTGACTATGTCATTTCAAAATCATACACTTATAAAGGCAATGGCAAAGTTTATAAAAATGTACAACGCCATTGGTTAACAGAGTTGCAGGCAAATACGTTGGATTCTTTAAATGTGCTTGAAAAAAGCTTGGCCGATAGCAATGCCACTATTGCAACACAAACTACAGAAATAGATAACCTAAAAGCTGAATTAACACAAACCAAAACCACCTTATCCAATTCCAATGCGGAAAAAGATATGATTTCGCTGTTTGGGGCTTCCATGAGCAAAACCAGTTATAACCTGATATTATGGAGTATTATTGGCGGTCTTACTTTACTTTTACTGGTATTTATAGTCCGCTTTAAAGGAAGTAATAGCGCAACAAAGGAAGCCAAGCGCAAATTAGAGGAAGTAGAAACCGAGTTTGAAGACCACAGACGTGTGGCGTTGGAACGCGAGCAGAAAGTGCGCCGTCAACTGCAAGACGAAATCAATAAGAACAAAGCCAAGGCAAAATAGGGTTTGGTTAATATTTAAGTATAATTCACAACCCGATTGTCATTCCGAACGCAGTGAGGAATCTCAAAATAAATTTTTCTAAAATTTTCCTTAGCTTTTTAGCACGTCAGTATTATTAGATATACTTACCAATTGTTTGAAAACCATAGGTAAAACGAGGTCAAAATTTAGAGTATAAAATGAAAGTTGAACGCGCTACAATAAAACACTTAAAAGATGTAGTACCTTTATTTGATGGCTACCGACAATTCTATAAACAAACATCTGATGTAAAAGGCGCAAAAGCCTTTTTAAAACAACGCTTTGAGCAAAACGACTCCATCATTTTTATAGCTTATATCGATAGACATCCTGTTGGCTTTGCGCAACTCTTTCATTTGTTTTCCTCAGTGTCTATGCAACCTATGTATGTGTTGAATGATTTGTATGTCCATGCCAATTACCGTGGTAAAGGTATTGGTGAAGCTTTGATACAGGCTACAAAAACTTTAGCCAAAGAAACCAATCAAAAAGGTATAGCCATACAAACGGCTTTTGACAATCCAGCACAACACTTGTACCAACGCTTAGGCTTTAAACCGGATAGTGATTTGCATTTTTTTTGGACTGTGGATGACTAGATAAATTTAATTAGGTAAGTGTTTATGGAATTACCATAGAAACTTTATCTTTATAAAAAAGTGCGTAAATACGACATATTTACATATTATGCCTTATTAGACTAAAACAGAATGGGTGAAATATCAAAAATAATATTGTACTTAATAGCAGGAGTAGCTATTATTCCATTACTACTAATTCTATTTGTATCAATAAGGGCAAGCATAAAAAAAATTAAACAAGAAGGTTGGAAATCAATAGATGAGTGGAACGAAATTCAAGCCTTGACAAATATTGCTGTTATTATTTCATTTCTCTTCCTACCTCTTACATTTTTTTTGTCAATACAAAGTCAAGAAATTAGTGTTAAGCAATCTGACGAAAATTTGACAATACAATATAAAGGTTTAGAAATCGACTTAACCAAGTATGAATATCTGAAATGGGAAAATCAGTTTATAAGTGATGGTGATAAAAAAATTAAGTATGTAGCATATAAAGGAGAAAATGATGATGATTTAAAGTGTTTCAAGATCAATATTTACCCAACATTTAAGAATGTTAAATCAGGCTTTGTAAGCGACCCTAATAGCAAATATCAAATTAGGTTTAGTTATGACTGCACAAATGACAATATCAAAGTAAATTACGGAACAGACAAAATTGAAATAATTGTTGAAAACATTGAAAACGAAATATACGCATTTTCACCTTCAAATGAAGTCCAAAGAAGTTGGTTAAACCAAGACAGGTACGAATTTTATGGGTATTATACAGAAATTGAATATTACCCTTCATTGAACCGTCACAACAAATGTACAGTGAGCGGAATTAATAATGTCAAGAAGCAATCAACGGCATTGAGTGAATCTATGTGGAATTAAATTACAAAGTGAGAAAACTATGAAAAACAAATATTTACTTCTAATTTTTCTGAGCGTTCTTATAACATTAGGTGGCTATTTCACTTGGAAAAATTTAACTAATGAAGAGATAAAGTTAAATATTGGAATTATAAAGGTGCAATCAGGTTTGCCAACTTTTGTTGCTTTTGAGAATGATATTTTCTTAGAAAATGGAATTGAACCAAACCTCATTTCTTATAAAACCTCTGACCAAACATTCGATGCACTAAAAAATGGAGAAATAGATGTTGTTGGAGTAAGTGGAATTGCACAAGGGCTACAGTTAAATGACATTTACCCAAACACGTTTAAAATAATTGGCGTATTACATAGTAGCCCGTGTTTAATAGTCAACAATACATCTAAAATCAAAACCCTTGAAGATTTACAAGGCAAATCTATTGGTGTTTTTCCTGGCAGTATGTTTGGGAAATATGTGAAAGAAACATTGATTAGAGCTGGTGTAAATACTTCGCAAATTACATTGGTTCCTTTACCACCGCCATTACAATTAAATGAACTTAAAAATAATGGTATTGACGCTTTATTTAGCTTAGAACCTATCGGTAAACAAGGTGTCTCAACATCTACTTGTCGATATCTTTCTAATGAAAATTTATTTTCTAAATATCTACTTGACGAAAAACCATTTCCCGGTGGTATCGTAGCAGTTTCTGAAAGGCTAATCAAAGAAGCACCTGAAACAGTTCCGAAGATACTTGAATCGTACAATCAATCTATGAAACTTATAATCAATGAAAAATTCAATGCAGTTCCCTATTTAGATAAGTATACTTCGATTGATGCAAGTATATTAAACTCAATTACCTATGATGGAGCGATTTTTGACAACTACGCAATTGCTGAAAATCTGAAAAGCTTTGAAAGTCAAGTCAACTCTTGGGGACTTTTTAATAAACAAGTAGTTATTAAGGACCTGATTTATGAGTAATATAATTGTTGATAATTTATCAATTGGGTTCTACTCAGCTGTTGACAAGGTAGAAGAACAAGTACTGAAAAACTTCAGTGCAACCTTTGAATTTGGCAAAGTTATAAGTCTATTTGGTGATAATGCTACTGGAAAAAGTACTTTCTTAAATTGGATAGCAGGATTTAAGAAAAAAGATAGTATTTACAATAAAAGCTTCGATCGTAATAAATATAAGGTAGGATATGTGATTCAAAATTCAGCTAACTCTCTATTAGATTGGATTTCACCGTTAGAGAATGTGATATTTCCAGAAAGTATGAACAGCTACAACTCTGAACTTATCATCAATGCTTACAAACTTTGTCAAAAATTTCAATTTGATTTAGAATGGAATAAATTAACATACAAATTAAGTATTGGCCAGAAGCAAAAATTGGCTCTCATTCGTGAGTTGTTTAATAATCCAGATATCTTGTTAATTGACGAAGGGTTTGTAGCAATAGATTATAGAAGAAGGTTGAAAACTATCGAAAACCTAAGAAAATGGGCAACTAACAATAACAAGTTGATAATTAATATATCACATCATATTGAAGAATCAGTTTCCTTTTCAGATAAAATATTTATTCTAGATAATGGGGAAATTAAAAAAGAAATAATTTTATCCCATCCTTTGTCAAAGCAGGATAGAATAAACGGTTCGCAAGAAATTTTAAAATACTATAATTGAGAAATTTAATTATCATATTTGCTTTGTTTATTGGGCTTGCCTTGGTCAAAATAGGTCTATCAGAAAGTGCTTTTCGAGAATATATTTATATTGACCAGTATCTAAGCAACTCTAATATTGTTGATTGGCTTTCTTTAGATGACGATATTACATTCAAAATTAGTCCATTCGAAGAAACAGAAGATTATCTTGAAAGGAAGAAAAAAATTTCCCCACTGAAAAATACTTTGGCGTATTGGTTATTTATTGGCAACACTATGTTTCGCGTTTTTGTCATAGGAATTACATTGTACTTTTTGTCCTTGATTATTGGATATGCAATACATATAAATAATTCACGCATCAACAAAATAGACTCTGTTGTTGATGCTTTAAGGTCAATTCCTGCAATTGCTTGGTTGCCATTTTTAAGTTCATTAGGTATAATCGTAGGATTTAAAGGTATTTTCTTTTTTTTAATGGCTGGGATTTTACCACTTACCATAAGTCAAATCATTTATTCACTAAAAACAGTTAATCCTGCATTGATTGATACTGCCAAACTTCATAACTTAAATAATTATACTCAATATTGGAAAATTATTCGATACTCAAAAGAAAAGGAATTAATGCAAGGGCTCAAGTATGGATTGAGTATAGGCTTAATTTTAATGCTTGTATATGAGATATTTTTTGAAAACACACCAGGAATTATGAGAATCATTCAACCCTTATCCGTTGGTTATAAACTTACAGATTCGTTGTTACTAGTTTTGTTAATTGGGCTACTTGGAGTGTTTCTGAATCGAATATCTTTTATTGTATTATGGTATAGAGAATTCGAAAGACAAAAAAAGGCAAATATTATTGGAAAGATAGTAACTAGTCATAGTAATTTATAAAAACAATATCGTTTTTAACCGCTGGAACAAAATGAAATTTGTAAATCAAAATAAATATTGAATGCACCCAAAACGGAATGAATTTAAAATGACTTGGTTTCAGCAATTCCTTTATTAATCGCATCTTTGCATTATGCGTATTGACATTATCACAGTTTTACCAGAATTATTAAAGAGTCCATTTGAGGCCTCAATCTTAAAACGTGCCATTGATGCGGGTTTGGTAGAAGTACATTTTCATAATTTAAGGGATTATACAACGGACAACTACAAGTCGGTAGACGATTACCAGTTTGGTGGTGGTTCCGGAATGGTTATGATGATTGAACCAATAGATAAATGCATCACGGGATTACAGAAAGAACGCCAATACGATGAAATTATATACATGACGCCAGATGGTGAAAGCCTCAACCAAAGCATGGCCAATCAAATTTCATTACAGGAAAATATTATTATACTCTGTGGACATTACAAAGGTGTTGACCAACGCGTTAGAGACCGATTTATTACCAAGGAAATAACCATTGGCGATTATGTGCTTTCCGGAGGCGAATTAAGCGCGGCTGTATTATGCGATGCGGTAATTCGTTTAATTCCCGGTGTTTTAGGCAATGAAACATCTGCTTTAACGGATAGCTTTCAAGATGGATTGTTGGCTCCACCAATTTATACAAGACCTCGAGAATATGACGGCATGAAAGTACCCGAAGTATTATTTAGTGGTAATTTTGGTGCTATTGAAAAATGGCGCGAAGAACAAGCACTCCAGCGCACTAAGGAAAGACGACCAGATTTATTGGATGATTAAAATCCGTCAATTCGAGTGAATTTTGGGAATTCAATTAACAAAATTAGTATCGAGAAAGGATTTTATGAGTTTAAAAACGTGTTCTCTATAAAATAATTCTTCCTTACGTCAAAAATATTACTCGGACTGATATTTTAAGTAGGTAAATGCATTAAAACTTTACACTTATAACTTATAACTTCTAACTTTTTAGTTATCTTTGCACTCGATTTTAGATTAACCTCTGGCGAGAATCGTGAATGTTGGTTTAAATACACATTAAAATTAAAGACAATGAATTCTTTAGTAAAATTTGTTCAAGACGAATTTGTAACCCGAAACGACTTTCCTGAATTTGGAGCTGGTGACACTGTTACTGTATACTACGAGATTAAGGAAGGAAGTAAAACACGTACCCAGTTTTTTAGAGGTGTCGTACTCCAGAGAAAAGGTAGTGGTGCCACTGAAACATTTACCATCAGAAAAATGTCAGGAACTATTGGTGTAGAGAGAATCTTCCCGGTAAACTTACCTGCGCTTCAAAAAATAGAAGTCAATAAAAGAGGTAAAGTTAGAAGAGCACGTATTTTCTACTTCAGAGGACTTACCGGTAAAAAAGCAAGAATTAAAGAAGTACGTAAATAACACGGCAACTTACAACGATTATAAAGCCTCATTTGATGAGGCTTTTTTAGTTTATTAACTTTTGTTAATAACTACGGTTTATAAATTGTGAATATCAAATTTGTTAAAAAATTTGGAATTCTCAAACTAAAACATAATTTAGCTAAACAAATAACAACAAACTTGTTTTGGTTTTAAGAGAAATTTTGAATTTGTGTTAATTTGTTACAAAGTAACGTTCTTTGAATTTTGAATTCTTTTTTGGGTTAACCGAGCGACTTGTGTAAGCGAGCGAAACGAATCCCGGCAAACAACTAGAAAGCTTTCGGGCTGAAAGTAGTTTGATACAGTGCAAAAGAAAGTGACGTGACCTTAGTGTTGCGGTGCTGGAATTTGCAAAAATCCTTCTGATGCAGAGCATTATGCGAATAAGGTTTTGTGAAGTAAGATTTAAAAAAAGAATTTCAAGCGTAATGGGTTTGAAACACGTCAATACATTTTGAAAGTTTGGAGCACATTACATTGAGACAAAAAGCGTCAATACCGAAAAGGGTTATTGTGGTGTTAAAACCGCCAACTTGAGTTAGTGAAAGCTAAATAGGTACAACGAAAAAAAGTCTCAGAGAGAAAGCCATGTCAGTACAGTTCGCTGTATGATATGGCTTTTTTATTTTACCTACTCCTGGATTAAATATGTTACAAAAAAAAGACCAGCTTTCACTGGTCTTTTATATTTAAGCCTATACAATACTATTGTCCTTGCCCAAGAGAGTAACCTCTTACGCCATCAAACTCATACAAGTTTTCAGTTTTAATGGTATCAATATCATTTTCAATAGCTTTGTTCAAAACCTCTAGGATATCTGCCTTTGTAGGCGTTTTACCGTCAACAGCCTTGAATCTACATCTCCAGTGATCCGTACAGAATGTTTCGTCAAATCCGTTTGGCCAAACTTTAACACCTCTATTTGTGATCATTGTAAGGTTAAGAGCTTCTGTATTCATTGTAGAACTCATTTTCTCTCCTATGATATCTGGATTTGTGCCTTCCCAGTCTACAAATACATCAACACCTTGGAGCACTTTTTTGGCTCTAGGCTTACGCGTGTGCTTTGGTATTTCAATTGCACCTGTATTTTTGAGCTCTACCTTTTTAAGTTTAGATGGAAACTGACCTAAATTGGCAATTACAGCATCTGCAAATTCTGCAGTTCCTACTTTTTCGGTACTCACTTTTTCATCATAAACATCATAAGTATGAATACCATCTTCCATAGTTTTCAACCAAGCATTCTGAACTTTAGCTGCTATGTCTGACTGTCCGATATGTTGTAACATTAAGATGGCACCTTGGATTAATCCCGAAGGATTTGCCATATTCTGCCCAGCTCTTCTTGGTGCGGAACCATGGATAGCTTCAAACATGGCGTGGTCATGACCAATATTTGACGAACCTGCTAAACCAACAGAACCTGTGATCTGTGCAGCAACATCAGATAGTACGTCACCATAAAGGTTTGGCATAACAATAACATCAAATGCCTCCGGAGAATCCGCAAGTTTTGCAGCACCTATATCAATAATCCAATGCTCATTTTCAATTTCTGGGTATTTAGCTGCGATCTCATCAAAGACTTTGTGGAACAAACCGTCAGTTTGCTTCATGATGTTATCTTTTGTGAAACACGTTACTTTCTTTCTTCCAAACTTCTTAGCGTATTCAAAAGCGTAAGTGATAATTTTTTCACATCCAGGTCTACTGATTAATTTTAAACACTGAACAACTTCATCAGTTTGTTGGTGCTCAATACCAGCATAAAGATCTTCTTCATTTTCACGAACAATAACAACATCCATTTCTGGGTGCTTTGTAGAGATATATGGATGCAAACTTTTGCATGGCCTAACATTTGCAAAAAGCCCTAATGTTTTACGAGTAGTTACATTTAAACTTTTGTAACCACCACCTTGAGGTGTTGTAATAGGCGCTTTTAAGAAGATTTTGTTTCTTCTAATAGTTTCCCATGCCTCTTTAGAAATTCCGGCAGTATTACCTGCCAAGTAAACCTTTTCTCCTACATCAATTTCATCAATATCTAATTGTGCTCCTGCGGCTTCCAATATTCTAAGGGTGGCGTCCATAATTTCTGGTCCAATACCATCTCCTTTAGCTACGGTTATTTTCGTCATAAAACTAATATTTTTTGATTTTTGCAAATATCGGTATTCATTTTGAATTTCTCTAATTAAAACTATGGAAGTTAAACAGTATTTTGAATACCGAAATAAATTAAACTTATGCTAAAAAACTCCTCGTTCTGTAGTGGGTTTTCTATTTTTACAAAAAAAGCAAATGAACAGAACGTTTTTAGGGTTTACAGCACTTTTATTGGTGTTTACTTTTTCATTGAATGCCCAAAAAAAGTTTACTATTAGTGGCATTGTTACTGATAAAAACACCACCGAAACCTTAATTGGTGTCAACGTTGTTATTCCTGAAAAGCAAGCTGGAGCTATGACTAATGAATACGGGTTTTACTCAATTACATTGGAAGAAGGCACTTACACAATTCAAATAAGTTATTTAGGATTTGCAACTTTTACACAAAAAGTTGATTTGGATACCGACAAAACCCTCAACTTTAAATTAGAAGAATCTGCCGAAAGCCTTGACGAAGTTGTTATTAAAGAAAATGTTGAAAAAATAAACATCCGCAAACCGCAGATGAGCGTTAACAGCTTGTCTATTAAAACCATTAAACAATTACCCGTTGTTTTGGGAGAAGTTGACGTTATAAAATCCATCACCTTATTACCAGGTGTTACCAATGCTAGTGAAGGTTCTTCTGGTTTTAACGTTCGTGGTGGCTCTGCTGACCAAAACCTTATTCTTTTGGATGAAGCTACCATTTTTAACTCATCACATTTGTTTGGTTTTTTCTCGGTGTTTAATCCAGATGCTATAAAGGATATTAAGTTGTACAAAGGTGGCATTCCAGCTAAGTACGGTGGCCGAGTGTCTTCTGTGTTGGATATTTATCAAAAAGAGGGCAATAATGAGCAGTTTAGAATGAATGGTGGTATTGGTTTAGTTTCCAGTCGTTTGCTTGCTGAAGGTCCAATTAAAAAAGGTAAAGGTTCGTTTTTGCTTGGAGGCAGAAGTAGTTACGCACACCTTTTTTTACCATTATTTGACTTAGATAATGTGGCTTATTTTTATGACTTAAACACCAAATTAAGTTATCGTTTAAATGAGAAAAATAGTATTTACCTTTCTGGTTATTTTGGTCGTGATGTCTTTAGCTTAGGCGATAGTTTCTCAAACACTTACGGCAATAGCGTAGTTAATTTTAGATGGAACCATTTGTTTTCTGATAAACTATTTTCAAACCTGTCCTTAATTTATTCCGATTATTATTATGGACTAACTCTAAATTTTGTTGGCTTTGATTGGGAATCTGGAATTCGTAACTTTAACCTGAAGTACGATTTGAAACATTACATCAATGAAAATTTTAAATTGGAATATGGCTTAAATAGTATTTACTACAAATTCAATCCGGGCGAAATACAACCGATTGATGAAAATTCTGGCATCAACCCAGATAAGCTCATAGATAAATATGCTTTTGAAAATGCTGTTTATATTGATGCAGAACACAAGATTTCCGATAAACTGTCCTTGGCCTATGGTGCCAGACTTAGTACGTTTCACCGTTTGGGTCAAGACGAGCTAAACATATACCAAGACAACAATCCGGTAGTTTTCAACCAAGAATTACAGGTTTATCAAAAAGCAGATCCAATAGGTACGGCTTCATTTAGTAGAAGCGATGTTTTAGAATCATTTATAAATATTGAACCCAGAGCTTCATTGGCGTACCAGCTAAACGAAACATCTTCGTTTAAAGCCAGTTACAACCGTATGACGCAGTACCTGCATCTATTATCAAATACAAGCTCACCAACACCGCTAGATGTTTGGACACCAAGCGGTACATTTATTGAGCCACAAATACTAGATCAGTTTGCCATTGGCTATTTCAAAAGTATAAACGATAATGCGTACTCCTTAGAAGTTGAAACGTTTTACAAAGACATTCAAAACAGAATAGATTATATTGACGGAGCAGATTTAATTGCCAATGACGCCATAGAGCAAGTTATACTAAATGGAGAAGCAAGAGCCTACGGTCTAGAAGTACTACTCAGAAAAAACGAAGGTAGATTAAAAGGTTGGCTAGCCTACACCCTATCAAAGTCCGAACAACGCACACCAGGCAGAACACCGTTTGAAACCGGAATAAACAATGGTGATTGGTACGCAACGCCATGGGACAAAACCCACGATATAACTCTAACGGGCAGTTATGAAATTAATAATAAATGGTCTGTCAACACCAATTTTTTATACCAGACAGGCATACCAGCAACCTTTCCAAACGGACAATACCAGTTTAACGGATTAACCATACCCGTTTACGAGGCAAGAAACTCAAGCCGTTTGCCAGACTACAACAGGCTAGATGCGTCGGTAATTTATAAACCAAAGCCTAATTCTGAAAAAAGATTTAAAAGCGAGTGGGTTTTTAGTGTATACAATCTTTACAACAGAAGAAACGCCGCAAGCATTACATTCCGTGAAAATAGAATGACAGGTGCAAATGAAGCTACTCGGTTAGCAATTTTTGGCATAGTACCATCGGTAACATATAATTTTAAATTTTAAAAATGAAAAAGATATTTTTTGCCATAACAATAGCAATTTCGGTTTTAGGGTGTGAAGACGTTATAGACGTAGATTTAAACGAAACCGAACCAACACTGGTAATAGATGCAGGCATAAAATGGTTTAAAAACACATCAGGAAATCAACAAGAAATTAGGCTTTCGCTAACTGCACCATTTTTTGACGATGATGTTGCACCAGCAAACGGTGCAATAGTTTCAATTCAGGATACAGACGGAAATACCTTTAATTTTCCAGAAGACGGCAACACAGGCATTTACAGAACATCAAGCTTTATACCACAAATTGGCCGCACGTATATACTTTCCGTATTTTATGAAAACGAACTCTACACAGCAACCGAAACCCTTAAATCCGTTGTAACAATAGATTTTATTGAACAAAATAACGATGGCGGTTTTCTTGGCGAAGATATTGAACTAAAAGCCTTCTACACAGATCCAGCAGATGAAGAAAACTATTATTTTTTCGAATTTATAAGTGATGTTGCTGTAATTCCGACCTTAGAAGTCTATGAAGACCGTTTCACGGACGGCAACCAAATTTTTGGCTTCTACACCGAAGAAGATCTAGAAACTGGAGACCAAGTTACCATCAGAAACTACGGCATCTCGGAACAATTTTACCAATTCATGTTCACACTCTTACAGCAAGGTAGCGAAGAAAGCGGTGGCCCATTCGAAACACAACCTGCAACCGTTCGTGGCAACTGCGTCAATCAAACCAATCCAAACAATTTCCCTTTTGGTTACTTTAGGCTTTCCGAAGTAGATGAAGTACTGTACACAATCCAATAATTATAATGGCGTTGCCACGCCAAAGCGTGGCCCGCGCTATCCATTATATCTTTGCTGTGCTGAACCTTTTAGTACTTTAGATAAATATATACTTACCATTATTGAATAGTGATTACTCATAAAATCAAAATTTCAGCACAACAAAGGATGCCATTTCTATCGCTAACGCAAAAAAACTACTAAATTTGGATATGGAATTTACAAAAACCACTGAACAAGACTCCAAATACAACCATCTGGAAAAAATGTCAATTCCAGAAATTATAGCCAATATCAACACCGAAGATAAAACTGTACCCTTTGCTGTTGAAAAAGCATTACCCCAAATAGAAAAACTCATTGAGCAAATAGTTTCAAAACTAAAAGATGGCGGACGTTTATTTTATATTGGTGCAGGCACAAGTGGCAGACTAGGTATTTTAGACGCATCAGAATGCCCGCCAACATTTGGGGTTTCGCATGGTTTAGTTATTGGGTTAATTGCGGGCGGAGACAAAGCCATAAGAGAAGCCGTTGAATTTGCAGAAGACTCTAAAACACAAGGTTGGGAAGACCTAAAATCATACAATATTAATAATAAAGATATAGTTATTGGTATTGCGGCTTCAGGCACAACACCTTATGTAGTAAATGCATTAAAAAATTGTAACGCAAATTCCATTAGTACTGGTTGTGTCTCATGCAATGCTGGAAGTCCGTTATCATTAACAGCAAAATTTCCTGTCGAAGTTGTCGTCGGTCCAGAATTTATTACAGGAAGTTCCCGGATGAAAGCCGGTACAGCACAAAAATTGGTTCTAAATATGATTACGACCACTACAATGATTCAATTAGGACACGTAAAAGGAAATAAAATGGTAGATATGCAACTCAGCAATGATAAACTAGTTAACCGTGGCACAAAAATGATTATGAACCAGTTTAATATATCAGAAAAAAAAGCAAAACGCTTATTGCTAAAATACGGAAGCGTAAGAAATGTAATAATCAGTTATGAAGAATAATGAAACTCCAAGAACAGATAAAGAAATTTTAGTTAAGGGCATAAAAACACTTGGAGCTTGTTTATTACTAATGTTTCTTGGCCCAACCTTATTACATATTACCTTTAGTAATAGCGAAAAACCTTTATATATACCATTACTTGTCTTAGCTATTATCCTATGCTTTACTGCTATTGGGTTATTGTTTAAAGGTATAATAACTATAATCAATAGCATGTTCAAACAAAACACTTCCAATAAACAATAATTTGCTTGCTACTTTTTATAGGGTTTATTTATCCCCATAATGTTAATCGATCTTTATAGGCTAATAATCTTAGAGTTATATCCTGTATAGTAAACAAAAAAAAGCCCTTTGCGATAGCAAGGGCTTTTGAAAAAGGCGGCGACCTACTCTCCCACGGATTGCAGTACCATCGGCGCAAACGGGCTTAACTTCTCTGTTCGGAATGGTAAGAGGTGAGCCCCGTCGCTATAACCACCTTAAGCTGTTTCGGCCGCTTCGGCCGTATAGGTCGACATATTGAAAAAGTTACATGTTGTACTTGAAAAAGAACAGGCGTACAATAAGCCTACGGGTTATTAGTACTACTCGGCTGTGACATTACTGCCTTTACACCTGTAGCCTATCGACGTGGTCATCTTCCACGGCCCTTTAAAGAAA